>NZ_WSEM01000039.1:0-643948 GCF_009757995.1 Paenibacillus anseongensis | reverse complement strand
ATTTCTAAGAGCAACGTTACTTTCGCTAACAACTCTCCGGAATTAGGGGGTCTGACCGAGATCGCCAGTTTGGCTGTTTAAGCAGCTAGTAGCGGAGCAGCTACTTCAGCAGCTGCCTGAACTCCTCGGTCAGCAGCGGCACGACCTCGAACAGATCGCCGACAATGCCATAGTCGGCTACTTTAAAGATCGGCGCCTCGGCATCCTTGTTAATCGCGATGATGACGCGCGAAGAGCTCATCCCCGCAAGGTGCTGGATGGCGCCGCTAATGCCGCACGCGATGTAGATCTCCGGCGTTACCACCTTGCCGGTCTGGCCGATTTGCATCGCGTATTCGCAGTAGCCCGCGTCGCAGGCTCCGCGGGATGCCCCGACAGCGCCGCCCAAGACGGCAGCCAGCTCTTCGAGCGGCTGGAAACCTTCGGCGCTGCGCACGCCCCGTCCGCCGGAGACAACGATCTTGGCTTCTGCCAAGTCGATGGCGCCGGACGTTTTTTTCACCACCTCCCGAATGATGCTGCGCAGGGAGGGGGCCGGGTAGGCAACATCGATGACCGAAGCCTGACGCGTGGCGTCTGGCGCTTGCGGCGCGATGTTGTTCGGTCTGATCGTGACGACCCATGGGCCATCCGGGTCGGTAAACGCTTTCTTCTCTACGGCTTTGCCAGCGTAGAGCGGCCGGGTGAACTCGACGCGATCGCCGCTGCGCGAGATCGCCGTCACGTCCGACAGCTGGCCGGCGCCAAGCTTCGCTGCGGCCAGCGGTGCCAGATCTCGGCCGACAGCCGTGTGGCCGAAATATAAGGCAGCTGGCTTCATAATGCCAGTTACGGCTAGTAGTGCGCTCGCATAAGCTTCCGAGTTGTAGTTATCAAGAGCAGCATCTTCAACAACATAGATGGATTCCACGCCATATGCAGCAAGTTCTCCTGCTAGAGCTTTGGTGCCGCTCCCGCCAATGAGTGCAGCGTGAATCGCATCGCCTTCTGCAGCAGACAACTGCGCAGCACGTAAGGCTTCAAAGGATACTTGGCGCAGCTTGCCTCCGCGAGCTTCGGCGACAACGAGAAATGTTTTAGCCATGATCGTAGCCTCCCCTTCGTTAAATCACTTTGGATTCGTTGCGTAACGCTTGGACAAGCTCCGTCACCTGCTGCGCGATTTCGCCTTTGAGAATGCGGCCGGCTTGGCGTTCAGGCGGCAGTGTTAATTCAAGTCTTGTCGTCTTGGAGGAAGTTGAGTCAGCGCCTTCAATGTCATCAAGGGTTAAGTGTTGAAACGGCTTTTTCTTCGCTTTCATGATGCCCGGCAGGGAAGGGTAACGAGGCTCATTCAAACCTTGCTGTGCAGTGAAAAGAGCAGGGAGCGGAACCTCAACGACTTCAATGTCCCCTTCCGCATCACGGTGGACAACGGCACCGCCACCCGAGATTTCAAGTTTTGTAATGGATCCAACATGCGGTAAATCAAGAAGAGAGGCTAACCGAATGGCCACTTGCCCAGCACCATTGTCTACAGAGAAGTTACCGCCTAGCAAGAGGTCGAAAGACTGACTGCGCAGGTATTGTGCTAAAATTTCAGCAACCTCGTATTCATCGCCTTGAATGCGCTCATCGGTGATAAGAACAGCCTCGTCTGCCCCCATAGCCAGTGCGGTACGAAGGGCTTCAGCCGTCCTGTCGGGACCTACGGAGAGGAGGGTGACTTTGCCTCCGAATTCATCTCGCAGCTGAATGGCTTGCTCCACAGCGTATTCATCATAAGGATTAATGACGAATTTGGCGCCATCCTCTTGAACGCTGCCTGCTTGCAGAACAATTTTCTCCTCTGTATCAAAGGTTTGCTTCAATAATACAAAAATGTCCATAGCCAAGCTCCTTCCTGAATATACATGTTATACAGACCCTTAAGCCTCGATGCCTTTCATGAAAAAGTTAACGGTAGGGCCGACTTGAGCGGTTAAGGAATACTTTTGCCCGGAGATGAGCCAGGAGGTCACAACTTCATCCATGCCTCCAAAGATGAGAAGCCTTACGAGTTTTGCATCAAAATCGGCGCGGAAGCTTCCGTCTTGTTTGCCTCTTTCTAATATATTTTCAATGAGGATAATATATCTCTTGAGTGCAAGGCCAATCTCTTTGCGCAGCTCCAAATCGCTTTGTCGCAATTCGATTTGCGTGAGAAAGGCAAGATTGACATTCCCTTCAAGCTCGCTGAAATGAATTTCACAAACTTTATAAAGGGCTTCTTTCGCTGTCATCTGTTCGTTGACGCCACTGTTGAACTTCTCTACAAGCTCGCCTAATTTCTCTTGGAACAGACTGGTCAAGATATCCTCCTTCTTTTTGAAATATAAGTAGATAGTTCCGTCAGCCACACCGGCTTCCTTGGCAATTCGGGATACTTGTGATTTGTGAAAGCCGTTCTCTGCAAATACTTTCAGAGCGCCTTCGAGAATGGCGTAATACTTGTCTGGTTTTTTGCTACTTGTCAAGGAGATCACCTCGGTGTTAAGATACAATTATCGGTGAATGAATACTCATTCATTTTTATAATTTCATCATAAAATACGTAGTACGCCTTGTCAACGACTTATTCAGCTTAAGAAGCAAGTAAGAAAGTTAGCCGGCTTACACGAACGATCAAGCATTTTTCAACTCTGGAAATAGGGGCATATGGAACTTGCTTTTTTACGATGTTTCCATGTAAGCGCTATCTTTTTAGGTGAGGAGGTCCTCTATGATTGGTTCGCTCATTCAGTTTGTATTGTTTCTAGCGGTTACCGGTTATGCGTTGTTCTTATTTGGCCGAATTGTGTACCACCGATATTTGTACATCCAGCTAGGTAAATCAGTGAATTTGAGAAAAGAAGCAAAAGCCCGTTTGAAGGAGTTTGCCATTCAAGTGTTTGGCCAGACGAAACTGTTAAAGGATAAGAAAAGCGGGATCATGCACATCGTTATTTTTTATGGTTTTCTTATTTTACAGTTAGGAGCGCTTGATCTGATTCTAAAAGGATTAATCGGCCGTGGGCTGCCAATACCCGGGTATGAATATTTTACTTTTATCCAAGAAGTGACGGTTGCGCTGATTCTGCTGGCTATGGGGTATGCGACTTATCGCCGTTATATTGAAAAGCTTAAGCGTCTAAAACGGGGCTGGAAGCCCAGCATTGTCGTGTTTTTCATCTTTTTCCTCATGTTATCCGTTGTGGTCAGCGGAGGTTTTGAACGGGTGCGAGAGGGGCTGGGAGCTTCCGGTTATGCGCCTATTTCATCCGTTTTTGCCGGGATGTTTAGTGGTCTTTCGCACATTGGGGCGACCATAGGATTTTATGTCAGCTGGTGGATGCATTTGCTGATTTTGCTGTCTTTTCTGATCTATGTTCCGCAATCCAAACATTTTCATATCATTACCGCACCTATTAACATCTTGCTACGGCGCACAGAGCCTACCGGCAAACTGGCTTCGCTTGACTTGGAGGATGAAGAGGCGGAAACGTTTGGTGTCGGCAAAGTAGAGGATTTTACGCAAAAGCAGATGCTTGATTTCTACTCTTGTGTGGAGTGCGGGCGCTGTACGAATGTATGCCCGGCCAATACGACCGGCAAGCTGCTTTCCCCCATGCATCTGATTACGAAGCTTCGTGATCATTTGACGGAAAAGGGGGCTGCTATTACGTCGAAATCGCCGTGGGTTCCGGCGGCAGCATTCGCTGCATATAGCGGGAATAACCCGCTAGAGGTGGAATTGATCGGCGGTGTCATCACCGAGGAAGAGCTCTGGGCTTGCACGACCTGCCGCAATTGCGAAGATCAATGTCCAGTCGGCAATGAGCATGTCGATAAAATTGTAGATCTGCGCAGACATCTGGTACTGACCCAAGGCAGTATGCCGCATGACGGCCAGCGTGCTCTGCAAAACATTGAGCGTCAAGGGAATCCATGGGGAATCTCCCGGAATGATCGCGTGAAATGGGTGAAGGAAGTAGATCCGGGCAACGAACTGAACGTTCGTACGGTGAAGGAGAATCCCGATTTTGAGTATCTGTTCTTCCTAGGCTCAATGGGGTCTTATGATAACCGCAGCCGTAAAATTACGCATGCTTTTGTGAAGCTGATGAACGAAGCCGGCATCTCCTTTGCGATATTGGGGAATGAGGAGAAAAATTCCGGGGATACCCCCCGACGTATGGGGAATGAATTTCTTTTTCAACAGCTGTGTGCTGACAATATTGCGACTTTTCAAAAATATAACGTTAGGAAAATCGTAACGACCTGCCCGCACACGTATCATATTTTCAAAAATGAATATCCCGAATTTGGCTTGGAGGCCGACGTTTTTCATCACACTGAACTGCTTGATGTATGGGTGAAAGAAGGCCGTTTGAAGCCGCAATACGAGGTGCATGAACGCATCACGTATCACGATTCTTGTTACTTGGGCCGTTATAACGAGGTGTATGAGGAACCACGCAGCATTTTGCGTGCGATTCCAGGGGCCGTACTCGTGGAGCAACCGCGTTCTCGTGAAAACAGTATGTGCTGTGGTGCCGGTGGCGGCATGATGTGGATGGAAGAAACAGCCGGCACACGCGTTAATGTAGCGCGCACGGAACAACTGTTGAGTGTGAAGCCAACGGTGATCACTTCAGCCTGTCCCTATTGTTTAACGATGGTTGAGGATGGCACGAAGCTGAAGGAGGTTGAGGAGCAGGTTAAAGCGCGAGATATCGCTGAAATTCTAGCCTTGTCTGTATTTGGAACTGCGTAAGACAGTCTGAAATTTCATGTAGGAGGAAAATTCCATATGACAAAGATTCGTACTGCTGCCGTTATCGGCTCCGGTGTGATGGGCTCCGGCATAGCTGCCCATTTGGCAAATGCAGGCATTCCCGTCTTATTGCTCGATATGGTGCCGGCCCAACTACTGCCGCAAGAAGAAGCCGCAGGATTAACGCTGGAGCATCCAAAAGTACGGAACCGTCTTGCGGTTAGCGCGATGGATAAGCTCAAAAAGACGAACCCGGCCCCCTTATACAGTGAGGCTTTCATTGATCGACTTACACCAGGCAACTTGGAAGATGATTTAGCAAAGCTTGGCCAAGTAGATTGGATCATTGAAGTCATCGTGGAAAATTTGCAGGCGAAGCAGCAGTTATTAAGCCGTATTGAAACGGTATGGAAGCCCGGGACGATCGTTTCGTCTAACACCTCCGGTATTTCGATTCATGCGATGACCCAGAACGTAGGCGATGAATTTAAAAAACATTTCTTAGGCACTCATTTCTTTAATCCTCCTCGTTATATGAAGCTTCTGGAAGTCATTCCAAGTCAACACACGGATCCGGCGATTATTTCTTTCATGACGGAGTTTTGCGAGAAAAAATTAGGAAAGGGCGTCGTGCAAGCAAAAGATACGCCGAATTTTATTGCGAATCGGATTGGCACTTACGGACTTTTAGTTACACTGCGTGAAATGATCGCCAACGGATATTCCGTCGAAGAAGTCGATGCCGTGACAGGTCCTGCTATGGGCCGACCGAAAAGCGCGACATTCAGAACGCTGGACTTGGTTGGGCTGGATACTTTTGTACATGTCGCGAATAACGTGTTTGGTCTTGTGACGGAACCGAGCGAGAAAGCCGTTTTCGACACACCGGCTATTTTACAGACTATGGTGGAAAAGGGCTGGATCGGCGAAAAAACAGGTCAAGGCTTTTATAAAAAAGTGAAAAGTGAAACTGGTAAAGAAATCCAGTCGCTAGATTTAAACAGCATGACGTATGCAGCAGGCCGGAAAATCAGTTCAGTCTCCCTTGAAGGAGCTAAGCAGGCCAAAGGCGCAAGCGGAAAGCTGAAGGCGCTGCTAGGCGGCAAAGACCGATACTCGGAGCTGGCGTGGAACATTTTGAAACCGGTGCTGCTGTACTCGGCTGCAAAATTGGATGAGATCGCAGACTCCATCGTAGAAATCGATAATGCGCTCAAATGGGGATTTAACTGGGATTTGGGGCCTTTTGAAACATGGGATGCTATTGGACTTAAGCGTTCTGTTGAGCGTATGGAAGCGGAAGGCAGCGAGGTGCCGGACTGGGTTAAAGCGTGGATTGCTGCAGGCAACGACAGCTTTTATACAAGTAAAGAAGGGCAAAGCTTCTACTATTTAAAAAATGAGTATACAGGCGTTGAATCAAGGCCCGAATTGATTTCTCTGGCAGCTTTAAAGCAGCAAAAGAAAGTCATTCGTTCGAATAGCGGCGCGAATTTAATCGATATTGGCGACGGAGTTGCCTGCCTGGAGTTTCAATCTCCAAACAACGCCGTAGGCGGAGATATTCTCACGATGATTCAGATGAGCGTAGACGAAGTTCGCAGCAATTACCGCGGGCTTGTCGTCGCAAACGAAGGGAAAAACTTCTGTGTCGGCGCCAACTTAATGCTGCTGCTTATGGAAGCGCAAGACGGCGAATGGGATGAAGTGGACGGTATTATCCGCTTATTTCAAAATGCCATGATGAAGCTCAAAGGCTTGGATAAACCGGTAGTGGCAGCGCCTCATAAAATGACGCTCGGCGGCGGCGTTGAAGCTTGTATGCCGGCCGATCAAATCATTTTTTCATCGGAGACGTATTATGGGCTCGTTGAAGTTGGTGTAGGCTTGATTCCTGCCGGTGGCGGCTGTAAAGAATTGGCGCTCAGGGCGAGCTCGCAGGTGCGCGATCCTGAAGTGGATTTACAACCGTGGATCAATGCTAGCTTTGAGACTGTGGCGATGGCCAAGGTGTCGACAAGCGGGCATGATACGAAACGGATCGGGTATATGCGGCCTCAAGATACGGTTGTGATCAATCCGGATCATCGGATTTATGAAGCCAAACAAGCCGTTCTGCGCATGGATGCGGCGGGTTATACCCCACCTGTGCGAGAAAAGATCCGCGTTGTCGGCGAAAATGGCAAAGCAGTCATGCAAGTTGGCGCGTACTCCATGAAGCAAGGCGGCTATATCAGTGACCATGATGTACTTATCGCGAACAAGTTAGCGCATGTGCTTGCAGGAGGCAATGTGCCGGCCGGTACGCTGGTTACCGAGCAATATTTGCTTGATCTGGAAAGAGAAGCTTTCCTCAGCCTGTGCGGGGAGTCGAAAACACAACAACGTATGCAGTATATGCTTTCCAAGGGAAAACCGCTGCGCAACTAAGTGGTGTAAGCGTAGGGAGAGATGAATGGAAATGTAAATAGGAACAAAAATTCAAACGGAAATTTATAAAGAGCATGCGTTACTACTCTAATTGAGGTGAGAAACGATGAAGGAAGCAGTCATTGTATCAATTACGCGCACCGCCGTCGGACGCGCGAAGAAAGGCAGCTTCGCTCAAACGAGAGCGGAAGATCTGGGCAAAGCCGTCTTGGAGGAGGCTGTGCGGAGGGCTCCTGGCCTCGAAAAAGGCGACGTTGACGATATCATCATCGGCTGCGCGATGCCAGAGGGCGAGCAAGGGCTTAACTTCGCCCGCACGATGTCGCTATATGCAGGCTTTCCGGTGACCGTGCCGGCGATCACGGTCAATCGCTTTTGCTCCTCCGGGCTGCAGGCCATCGCTTATGCGGCGGAGCGCATCATGCTGGGCCACGCGGAGGTGATCATTGCCGGAGGCGTAGAGAGCATGAGCCACGTCCCGATGACGGGCTTCAAGTTCTCGCCGCATCCGCAGCTTGTTGAGACCATGCCTGAGGTGTTCATGGGCATGGGGCATACGGCCGAAGCTGTGGCGCAGCGCTTCGGCATCTCGCGCGAAGCGCAGGATGGCTTCGCGGCGCGAAGCCATCGTCTGGCGGCTGCCGCGATTGCAGCCGGCAAGTTCGTGGATGAGATCGTGCCGGTGGCTACGAGCGTGAAGGGCCTTGACGAACGCGGCAAAGCGTTTGAGCGTTCGTTTGTTTTTGCTGCGGATGAGGGCGTTCGCCCCGATACATCCGTGGAAGTGCTTGCCAAGCTGAAGCCTGCGTTCAGCTTGAACGGCACGGTGACGGCGGGCAACGCGTCACAGACGTCGGACGGCGCAGCGGCGGCCGTGCTGATGAGCCGCGAGCGCGCGGAGGCGCTCGGGTTGAAGCCGCTCGCGACGTTCAAGTCTTTTGCACTTTCCGGTGTGGAGCCGGAAATTATGGGGGTTGGCCCGGTGAAGGCGATTCCGAAGGCGCTGCAGATGGCGGGGATCACCCAAGATCAGGTGGATCTATTCGAAATCAACGAAGCATTCGCTTCGCAATGCTTGCATATTATTCGCGAGCTCGGATTGAACGAGGAACTGGTGAATGTGAACGGCGGCGCGATTGCCCTCGGGCATCCGCTTGGATGTACCGGCGCGAAGCTGACGACCTCATTGATTCATGAGTTGCAGCGGCGCGGTGGCGGTTATGGCGTAGTATCGATGTGTATCGGCGGTGGGATGGGCGCTGCTGGAGTTTTTCAGGTCCACGCTTGACCCGCGTATTAAGCTGTATTTCCAGTTAAGCGTCGTTGGCAGACACTTTCAGCTCTTGCACCTGTTCCAACTCTTTCATCATTTATTAACCCTTGTCCAATTCAATCTGAGGAGAGATGAACCATGTCAGATAAAGTTGTAGGCGGCAGTTTTGTCATTTCAGATCTCGATTTCCACAATATCGTGACACCGGAGGATTTTACGGAGGAGCATCGCATGATCGCAGAGACGACGCGCGATTTTGTTGCGGGCGAAGTGCTGCCGAATGATGAGCATATCGAGAAGCTCAATTACGATTTGACGGTCAAACTGATGCGCAGCGCCGGCGAGCTTGGTTTACTCGGGGCTGACGTGCCAGAGATTTATGGCGGTCTTGGTTTGGATAAGGTTAGTTCCACGATTATTAGTGAAAATCTGGCACAAGCGTCTGCCTTTGCTTTATCGATAGGAGCACATGTTGGAATCGGAACGCTTCCCATTGTATTTTTTGGAACTCCTGAGCAGAAGAAAAAATATTTGCCGGATCTCGCAACAGGCGCCAAGATTGCAGCTTACTGCTTAACCGAGCCAACATCCGGCTCGGATGCATTGGGTGCAAGAACGACTGCGCGCCTTGCTAGTGATGGCAAACATTACCTGTTAAATGGCTCCAAACTGTATATTACGAACGCGGGCTTTGCTGACATTTTCATCGTGTATGCCAAAATTAATGGAACGGATTTCACGGCGTTTATTGTGGAAAAAGGCGACCCGGGTTTTACGATGGGACCGGAAGAGAAAAAGATGGGGATTAAAGGCTCGTCGACCAGACCGCTCTATTTTGAAGATGTCAAAGTTCCGGTGGAGAATTTGCTGGGTGAGATAGGGAAGGGTCACCTGATTGCTTTTAACATTTTGAATATCGGCCGTTACAAATTGGCTACAGGGTGTTTGGGCGCATCCAAGGAAACGATCGAATTGTCGGCCAAATATGCGAATACGCGCCAACAGTTCAATACGCCGATTTCCAAATTCCCATTGATCGGGAAAAAGCTGGCTGAAATGAATATTCAAACCTTTATGCTGGAGAGCATGGTTTATAGAACGACGGGACTGATGGATCACATCCTGAAAGACATTGACCATACAAGTCTCGATGCCGGCAAACACTCGGCGAAGGGCATTTCTGAATACGCGTTGGAGTGCTCGATCAATAAGGTGTTTGCATCGGAAGTTTTGGATTTTGTTGCCGATGAAGGCGTGCAAATTCATGGCGGATACGGCTACATTCAGGAATATAAAGTAGAGCGTATTTATCGCGATTCGCGGATTAATCGCATTTTCGAGGGAACGAATGAAATTAACCGTCTGCTTATACCGGGTACATTAGTGAAGAAAGCGATGAAAGGCGAGCTGCCTTTGATGCAAAAAGCGCAAGCGCTGCAAGGAGAATTGCTTTCGATCGTCCCGGGCCAGACGTTTGAAGGCACACTTGCCGAAGAGGTGCATTTGATCTCGATGGCGAAGAAGATTTTCTTGATGGTTGGCGGACTTGCCGTTCAGAAGTATGGCATGGCCTTGGAGAAAAATCAGGAGGTCTTAAGCAATTTAGCTGATATCATGATTCAGATTTTTGCTGGAGAGAGCGGACTTCTACGTACGCAAAAGCTGATTGCCAAGAGCGGTGAAGAGAAAGCGAAAAATGCGATTCAAGTCACAACCGTTTTCGTGCATGAAGCTTTTGACAAAATTGAGGCATACGCGAAGGAAGCGCTCAGTACGATGGAAGAAGGAGATGTTCTTCGGACGCAATTATCGATTTTGAAAAAACTGTCAAGACGCAGTGCTGTCAATACAACCCAGCTGAAGCGCGACATCGCCGCACGTGTTATTCAGGGTGAGAAATTCATCGTCTAGTCATCCGTGGGAAGAACCTGAAGGGGATGGTTTGTATGAGTGAGGCAAAGCCTTGGCTGCGTCATTATCCAGAGGAAGTGGCGCCGACGTACGAGTACCCTAAGATTAACCTTGCACGTTTGTTGGTAGATTCCGCGCATAAGTACCCCGACCGACCAGCCTTGCACTTCCTTGGTAAAACAATGCGTTATCATGAGGTGCTTGATGCGTCTTATCGCTTTGCAAATGTTCTGAAGGAACTCGGTGTGTGCCAAGGAGATCGTGTATCGATCATGCTGCCCAATTGTCCGTCCGCCATTATCGCCTACTTCGGAACGCTTATGATGGGCGGGATCGTCGTTATGACGAATCCGCTTTATATGGAGAGAGAGCTGGTCCACCAGCTCTCCGACTCTGGGGCAGAGATCATTATTACACTGGATTTATTATTTAATCGTGTGCAGAAGGCTAAAGCGCAGACGTTGATTCGACATATCATTGTGACATCGATTAAGGATTACCTGCCTTTTCCGAAAAATGTCTTATATCCGATTAAAATGAAAAAAGAAGGCGCAAAGCTGGACGTTGCTTATGGCGAAGGCGTGTACGCTTTCAAAAAATTGCTGCGTGCCGCTTCAGCGCGACCGATTTGCGTTGAGGCGGATGCGGATACGGATATTGCCTTGCTTCAATACACTGGAGGTACAACAGGGGTTTCGAAGGGTGTTATGCTGACTCACACGAACTTGATCGCCAACACGTATCAGACGACAAAATGGTGCTATAACATTCAAGTGGGCGGAGAGCGGTTCCTGGGAGCGATTCCCTGCTTCCATGTGTTTGGTTTAACGGTTCTGCTAAATCAATCCATGCTGCAGGCAGGTATGCTGATTCTGATCCCCAAATTTGATATCGACCTTATTTTAGAAACGATTAATAAGATGAAACCCACGATTTTTCCTGGAGCACCTACCATGTACATTGCAATTATTAATCATAAACGGGTCAAAGAGGTTGATATTTCGTCCATTAATGTCTGTGTAAGCGGTTCGGCACCACTTCCATTAGAAGTTCAGGAACGTTTTGAGGCTTTGACTGGAGGTAAGCTCATTGAAGGGTACGGGTTAACGGAGACCTCCCCGGTTACGCATGCCAATCCCATTTGGGGTTATCGTAAAATCGGCTCGATTGGTGTTCCTTTACCCGATACTTCAGCGAAGGTTGTTGATGTGAATACCGGCGAAGAATTGCCGATCGGGGAAATTGGTGAGTTGTTGATCAAGGGCCCGCAGGTGATGAAAGGGTATTGGCAGCGAGAGCTTGAAACGGCGATGACCATTCGCGATGGTTGGCTTTACACAGGAGATATGGGACGCATGGATGAGGACGGCTTTTTCTCCATTGTCGACCGTAAGAAGGATCTCATTATTGCTGGAGGCTTCAATATTTATCCCCGTGAAATTGAGGAAGTGCTTTTTGAGCATCCGGCTATTTTGGAGGCGACGATTGTCGGGGTGCCGGATGAATACCGGGGGGAAACGGTGAAAGCCTTTGTTGTGCTGAAACCCGGAATGACGTTAACAGAGAAAGAGCTTGAACTGTGGTGCCGTGAACGGTTAGCGGCTTTTAAAGTTCCACGGAAAGTCGAATTCCGCGATTCTTTGCCCAAGACGATGATTGGAAAAGTATTGCGAAGGAAATTACTGGAAGAAGAGAAAAAGGGGTAGCCCTTTACAAGGAAAGTGGAGGGGAATCCTATGGATAACGCTCATGAGCGAGTGAATAGACGACTGCAGCAGCTGGCCGCAGCGGCGGAACCTACGTTTTGGGGGTTTCTTGGTTGTGAATTTGTTGATCTGAAAGACGGGATCATTACGATTGCTTTGGAGGCAAAACCTCATCATTTGAATCCGATTGGCATTGTCCATGGCGGTGTTCTGTCCTCTTTGCTGGATAATGCGATGGGGATTGTCGTTATGACGGCAAGGCCGGAGGATAAGGTTGTTACAACGAATTTGAATGTTCATTTCGTCGCTCCGCTGTATGAGGGGCGGCTGACTGTAACGGCTGAGCTTGTTCATCAATCGCGCAAAATGATTACAACACAAGGGCGAGTGATGGATCGCGAAGGAAATTTAGGAACCATGGGCACGGGAACGTTTCGAGTGATTTAGTGGGTAAAGGCTTTAGGACGAGGGGCATGTGCAAGCATGTCTCTCGTTTTTTGCGTATTTATGTTACATTAAATAACATCGTTAAGCGATATAGACATAAATTGTTCAAAAAAATTTAACCAATGTCATATAATCTAACATAAATCCATTGACTGTTTGGTCATGTCATCCTATAATCTGTAAAAAGGCATAAGGGGGGAAGCACGATGCATCTTACCATTCGTGAAGCATTATCCATTTATCCATTAACGGAAGCGAAGCTTGTAGCTGGCAAGCAAGGGGAATCCCGCATCGTTAAGTCTGTCAATGTTATGGACGCGCCAGATATTGCGGATTGGACGAAATCCGGCGAGATGCTCTTCACCACCGCTTTCGCCATGAAAGATAGTCCGCAGGAGACCGTTAATTTACTTCGTAAATTAAATGATCGCGGGGCTGCCGGGCTAGGGATCAAGCTTGGCCGTTTTTGGACGGAGCTGCCACAGGTTGTTGTCGAGGAAGCGGACCGGCTGCATTTTCCGATTATTGAGATGCCCTTCCAGTTTACTTTTTCTGACCAAATGAATGCCTTGTTCAACGCGGAATACCGCCGCAACACGAAGCTGCTGCAATCCGTGCTGGAGAAACAGACGAGGTTGATGCAGTTCGGTTTGAAGCAGGACAATATGGCGTCAATGTTCCAATTACTCAGTAATATTCTTGGATATCCCATGGCTGTCGTTGGGGCCAGAGGGCAAATTCTATATAATACAAGCGCGTGGAAGCAAGAGCAATTAGCTCAGAACTGGCCGAAAAGAAAGTGCGGCTGGGTATACTCGAACAAAGACCGCGCGTACCGGGTAGGGCTCTACCATCAGGATGATGAGCTCCTAGGCCATTTGCTGATCATGCCGGATGCTGTGCTTCTTGCCAATGTCGAGGAAGGTTTATTCCAGCAAGCGGCAGACATCTTAACTTTTCATATGAACTATACGTTTCGGTCACATGTGGAGGCATCAGCGGAGCGTGATTTGCAAAACTCCTTGTACCGCTATTTGGAGAAAGGGACGTCGCTTGAAGAGTTTCTGGAGCAGGCAGAGGGTAGAGGGCTAACGCTCTTTACGGGTGCTTACCAATGTGTGATAAGCAAAAGTAAGCCGGATGGGCAGTTAGATGAACAACGCCAGGGAAGAATGAAGCGGCTGAAAGAGTATATGGAGCTGCATCCCAAATCGAATCTCTTGCGAGCAAATCATTTTATACTCAAAGATCTCATGTTTTCCATTTATTCCTCGACTCAAGCGGAGGGCTTCCCGGAAGATGAGTTAGCACAGCTTCTGATCAAATATGCAGGCGATTCAGGCTGCCGGGAGGAAGCCGGCGAGATGGTGTTCTATACAAGTGCTATGAAAAGCAAGCCAACAGCATTAAGAGAAGCTTATATGGAATGTATGGAGACACAACGAATGGCCAATAAGCTCGAGTTGTCGGATCGCGTGGTTCACTACGAAACGATAGAGTTCGCTCATCTGTTCCAACATGTGTCGGTCAATATGATGGAAGACTACTGTGCCAAAGTTTTGCGCCCGCTCTTGGAGAAGGATGCCGAATATTCGCAAGAAATGATCCGAACTTTGGAGGTCTTCATTCGTAATGACGGTCAAGTTAGCGAAGCGGCCAAGCAATTATTCATTCATAGAAATACCGTTACCTATCGGTTAGAGAAGATCAGTGATCTTTTGCAGGTGGATTTCAAGAAAGTGAATGATCTATTGAAGCTGAAAGCTGTCTTCTTATTCCGTCAATTTTTACATGTCAGACAATAAATTCTGAACCCTGTGACGCTGTGTAAGCGCTCAGGGTTTTCGTTTTTCTAACGTGATCACGGTAATTTCAGGTCTGCAAAGGAAGCGGAAGGGGAGAAACGTTGTGCCGATCCCCCGATTCGTATAGACAAGCAGCTTGGAATCAGGTACTTCGTAGAGCCCCATCACGTACTGCTTACCTTGAAGCGGTGTGAAGAGCGCACCTACGATAGGCAAGCGAACCTGTCCTCCATGCGAGTGGCCGGATAGCTGCAAATCGACGGGTTGTCCGATGACTTGATTAGCGAAGTCGGGACAATGCGAGAGCAGAAGCGTGAACATTTGAGCATTGGTGCCTTGGAGGGTTTTGACGATATCGGGGGAGCCGGTAAGTCGATCTTCAACACCTGCGATCTGAATGGATTGTCTTTTGTAGGTAATCTTCTTACAGGCATTAAGTAACGTTTGAAACCCGCCGTTTTGGAGGATGGGCAGCGTATAGTTTTTATCGATCCATTTATCATGGTTGCCAAGTACGGCCCATTTGCCGAGTGGTGCTTCAAGGCTGGCGAGCAGATTGCTTGTTAACGTCTCGTCTTCTGTAATCCGGGCATCGAATAAATCTCCTGTGAAAGTTAGAAGATCTGCTTTTTCTTTATTAATAAGGGTAACGACACGTTCTAAATCCTTTAAATTAAAATGATGACCTATATGTAAATCGCTGAACTGTAAAAGCTTAAGTCCATGGAAGGCATTGGGGAGCCGTTCAAATGATAAAGTGATTCTCGTAATATCGTACCATTTTGTTTCAATAAAGCTGGAATAACTGCCAACAAGACCTCCGGAAGCCAGTAAAGAACCTGCAAGCAGAACGCCTTTTTTTAGAAATGTTCGTCTTGACACTGGGGGTGTTGGTTCCATTATGTTCCTCCTAGTTCCAAAGCTCATTTTATATCTTGATTATAGCAATAAGCTTGCTCTGTTTGCGAATCTTGTGAGGTTTGGCTAGGTTTGACTCGGTCTGTCTTGGTCTGTCTATGTCTGGCAAGTTGCATAAGCAGCTTGGTTAATTTATAATAATTTCAATGTAATGCGAAGGGAGAGATTGGAATGTCAGCATGGAAAGAGCTCACAACGGTTGATCAGTGGCAGGAAGTATGGGACCGTTCCTCCGATAAACCGGCGGTCGTTCTGAAACACAGCACAACTTGTCCGGTAAGCGCAAGCGCGCTTGATGAATACGAACAATATTTGTCAGGGAAGCCGAATGAAGATGTAGATTATTACTTGGTTAAGGTCATTGAATCTCGCCCGGTTTCTAACCAAATCGCGGAGGATCTTGGCATCAAGCACGCATCGCCGCAAATTCTTTATTTTAAAAATAAAGAATCCATCTGGAATACATCGCACTGGTCTGTTACAACCAAGCATATTACGGCTGTTTTAGACTAAATAATGCGCAGGATTTAATTACAAAGCCCGTGGAAGCTGCCTATTCGTATTAGGCGGATCGCCACAGGGCTTTTTTTCTTATGGGACAATAATTGAACAATGTCTAAAAAAGATTGGCAATAGAGGCATCCTCCTATATAATAATTTGGTATTTGGCAACAACAAGGTAACTATGCAGCAAGGAGTTTTGCAAGATGAATGCAATGAATAAAACGAAAGTTCCAATTCCTGTTTTTTTGTTAATCGGTATTATCGCAATCTCATTTTCGGCTATTTTTGTGAGATGGTCCGATGCACCTGCCGCAGTCACGGCTATGTATCGTTTGTTGATGACGAATGTGCTTATGCTTCCTTTTCTATGGAGTTATCGGTCAGAGATTACTAGAATTCGTTTGAGAGACTGGCTGCGAACGGCGGCGTCCGGAATTGCTCTTGGTTTGCATTTTCTATTCTGGATGGATTCTCTGCGATTTACGACGGTTGCCAGCTCGACTGCGATTCTCACGTTAGAGCCGATCTTTGTGCTTGTCGGTGCGTTTCTGCTTTATGGGCAAAGAACCAATCGCGCGGCCGTTTTGGCGATGTGTGTGGCGATCGTAGGCGCTATTTGTATTGGTTGGGGTGATTTCCAATTTTCAGGTGCGGCATTGAAAGGTGACTTTCTATCGCTCATCGGCACCGTTGCAGTTGCCCTGCATATGCTTTGGGGCAAAAGCCTGCGAGAGCGGATTTCCGCTTTCGTGTACAGTTTCTTTGTTTTCCTGTTCGCTGGACTCGTACTTGCCGTCACGAATGTGATGACTGGAACCTCATTCACAGCTTATCCAGCGAAAGAGTGGGGCGTTTTCTTGCTGCTTGCCATCATTCCAACGGTCTTCGGCCACTATGTATTCAATTGGCTGCTCAAGTATATGAAGGCATCCTCCGTATCGATGACCGTTCTGGGCGAACCGCTTGGCGCGACGATATTGGCTTATTTTTTGCTCGGGGAAAAGATTACTGCCATTCAGCTTCTGGCGGGGTGCCTATTGTTAGTTGGCGTAGGCTTGTTTCTGCGCAGTAACGAGAAAAAGTAATTTTTCAACGTATTAATTGAACGAAGGTGAAATACGAGGCTCGGCAGATATGTTTTTCCACTTGGAGGGATCACGTGAGATTTCGCGATTTTCATCGTAATGTTAAATTAAGAATCGGCCTTTCTTTTATTTCCGGTACCGCGAACAATATGGTGCTTCCCTTCATGTCCATTTATTTTTCTGGAAAATTAGGTGATACGAGCGCTGGGCTTGTTGTCATTCTCGGCATTCTGGCGGGGGTCATCGCAGGAATTGTAGGGGGCTATTACGCAGATCGAATAGGTCGTAAAAAGCTGATGCTTACCGCAGAAATCGGTTGGATGATCTGTTTTATGGGGATGGCTTTGTCTAATTCGCCGTGGTTATCGTCTCCGTGGATGACGTTTGTACTGATGATTTTCGTGAGCATGTTCTGGGGTGTTCATGGACCCGCCAACGATGCGATGCTGCTCGATGTTACAGCTCCTGATATTCGCAAATACATGTACGCCATTATGTACTGGATGAACAATTTATCTTTTGCAATTGCTGGTATTGCAGGCGCATTTTTATTCAAATCGTACTTGTTTGAGTTGTTTATTGGCTTATCGGTTATCGGCTTGATATCGCTAATCATCACCTACTTCTTTATTCATGAGGCATACCAACCGAAACCCTTATCCGATCGTGGAGGAGTGGGGGATAGCTTTCAAGGGAAGACGTCCATGTGGTCCAATTACAAGCTGGTGCTGTACGATAAAACATTCATGATCTTCACAATAGCTTCTTTATTGTTGGTCTCTGTAGAGTTTCATCTAGGTAATTATGTCGGTGTGCGATTGGAAAAAGAGATGGCATCCGCTCCGCTTATCCCTTGGATGGAGTCATCCTGGACCATTGACGGTCTCAAAATGTTAGGATTTATCCGCACCGAAAATACCGTGCTCGTCGTTGTGCTTTCCGTTCTTATGGGCGTTTTGATGCGGCGTTTCTCAGATAGCAGAGTGTTGTTTATCGGCTACACCTGTTATATTCTGGGCTATAGTTATTTAGCTTATAGCAATCAGCCTTGGCTGTTGATGTTATCGATGTTCATTGCAACGGTTGGCGAATTGATGTATGTGCCGATTAAGCAAGCGTATTTGGGTAATATTGCTCCCGACCATGCAAGAAGCTCGTATATGGCTCTTTATGGGATGGTATACAAAGGAGCAACACTGCTTGGCGGTGTTGGCGTGATCCTTGGCGGCTGGATTTCGTCTTGGATGATGGCAACGCTCATTGGGATTAGCGGAGTCCTTGGCATGGGGATGTTTTACGCGATCTTGGCTCAGCTTGAAGAGCGAAAAGATAAGGCGGAAAAGAATCACAGGGAGGCAATGGCAACTGCTGCAGCTACGACTTCTGGCGTTACGGCTTGAGCCATTTATTTCAGCTGAGGCGAGCCAAGCTAATCGCTCTGAAAAAAGGGGCTGTCCCTCAGGACTTTCATGTCCTGTAGTGACAACCCCTTTTTCATCTTATTTCGTAGCTGCCGCAAACTCATCTTTGATTCTTTGCAGCAGATCAGGGCTGCTGAGAACTTCGTACGCTGTGTTAGCCAGCGCTTTGGCTGTGAAAATCATCGCGTCAAGGGCGGGCTCTTGCAGCGCCAAATCACGGAACTCCTTGGTATGCAGCATATGCTTCTCGCCAACGACCTTGACGAAAGGATGAATCGTCGGACATTGGATCGATACGTTACCCAGATCAAGCGAGCCGTGATCCTTGCCGACTTCAACGTCTTTCGGGTTGATTCCCATCTCGCTTAGTTGATCCGAGAATACTTGGGACAACGTTTCGTTGGTACGCAGCTCGTCATACGAATATTCGTAGAAGGACGTTTTGAGCGTACATCCGGTTTGTAACGCAGCGCCTTCTGCGCAGTGGAGCACTTTCTGGACGAGCTCATCCGTATAGGTACGAGACGCTGATCGAACATAGAACTGAGCGACAGCATAGTCTGGGATAATGTTAGGGGCTTTACCGCCTTCGCTAATAATGCCGTGAACACGCGCGTCGGATTTCATTTGTTGGCGCAGCGCGTTGATGGAATTGAAAAGCTGGAGAACGGCGTCCAGCGCGTTCACACCTTCATAAGGCTGCGCAGCGGCATGCGCGGGACGGCCGAAAAATTCATACTGAATCGCATCCATGGCCAGGGATTCACCCGATTTTTCATAGGTGTAATAAGGATGAGCCATCAAGGCGATATCCACATCGCGGAAAAGTCCTGCTTCGGCCATGGGCACTTTCGCACCTTTGGTTTCTTCGGCGGGAGTCCCATACACACGAATGCTGCCGCCTGTTTCGGCAAGAACAGACTTAAGGCCGATGGCTGCGCCTATGCTCATCATACAGATTAAGTGGTGGCCGCAGGCATGACCCAGATCCGGCAAGGCGTCATACTCCGCTAAGAAGCCGACGACAGGTCCTGTTTTCCCGGAATCATAGGTGGCTATAAAAGCAGTTGGAATATCCAGTACGCCACGTTCAACTTGGAAACCATGATATTCCAGCTCTTCCGTCAGGCGAGCGGCAGCCTGAAACTCTTCATGTCCGAGCTCCGGATTTGCACCGATAAAGCTGGAAATCGCTTTGAATCTATTGGCGTTGTTGTCAATGGTTTGCGTAATGGTGGATTTCGATGTCATAAGTGAGAAGGCTCCTTTATCTAATTACTTGCTTTTATTGTAGTATAAAGGAACGCAAACTACCACTTTCAGGAGCTCTGAGTTACAATAAATGAACGAGGTTCAAATAGACATAATCAGCTTTTTAGAAAATAATGTTGCGGGGGAACTGTCAGATGATGAAATATGGCGCAGAGCACGTTGAACACAAATTTACTTTATCTTTTGTTGAATCTGAGGTGCGCGGACAATGGCGTGATCTGTATTTAAGCATTCAGCTAGAGGATGGCGAGAGCTTTCCGGAAGATCTCATCGATCCTTCTATTCTTGTGATTTGCAATTTGGAGGGGGACATTGTGCAAATTGTGCTTCATGACGAGGGCTGCGACTGCGAGTTTCAATTTACCTACGCGGAAAAAGCGCAAATCGAAAATTTTGTTCAAGAGCATGTAAACGTATAAAAAAACTTGCCGCACAACTGGTGAGAGTGTCCCTTCCCAAACTGGGCGCTGACGCATATACTATCCTACGTCAGCTTTAGGGAGAGGATAGCATGGATAAGACGATTAATTATTTGGCATTTGGTGATTCACTTACCGTTGGTTTTGGTGCGCCGGATGGTCGTGGATTCGTGTACAGCTTTAAGCAGAAAGTAGAGCAGTGGCTTAACGTTCCAGTTCAATTGATCCAAGCGGGCACGAACGGTGCTACGACTAACGAATTGCTCCAAACGCTGCAGTCCGATCCGCAAATTCAGAAGGATATCCAAACGGCGGATATCATCACGATTACAGCTGGCGGTAATGATTTAATCCAAGGTGCGATTCCTTTCTTTTATCAAAATGACCCCGCTTTTTTAAAAACAGCTCTTCAAACCTACGAATCGAATTACAAAGAAATCATGGTACAAATAGAAACGCTGCGGCAAGGTATCAATAGCCCCTATTTAATTGCCTTGATTGGATTATATAATCCTTTACCGCAGGTGCCTGAATCGGCTTATTGGGTGCAGCGTTTTAATATATTTTTGCGTAAATTAGAGCAGCCGCATATTCACATCGTTCAGGTGTATGATGCTTTTGTGGGGCAGGACACTCGCTACCTTTCTGACGATGCCATTCATCCGAATGAGGATGGTTATGATGAGCTGGCACGCCAAGTTGAGAGCGTCGTCTCCCTTCCGCAGCTGCAGCGGCTGATTCCTTGACTAGGACATGATGACATACCCGAAGATGGAAACGAAATGACAGGCGCTACCAGCGAGCACGAAAATATGCCAAATGGCATGGTGATAAGGGATGCGCCTCCATACATAAAAGATGGAACCGAACGTGTACAGCAGTCCGCCAACTACCAGCCATACGATGCCTCCGAAGGGAAGGTTCATGTAAAGCGGCTTAAAAGCAATAACAATAAGCCAGCCCATGAGTATGTAACAGAGCGTGGAGATAAGGACAAATCGCTTCACATAAAATATTTTGAGCACAATACCTGTTAAGGCAAGCCCCCATATCACACCAAAGAAAGTCCACCCCAAAGGCCCGCGTAGGGTCACCAGCAAATAGGGGGTATAGGTTCCGGCAATTAAAACGTAAATAGCGGCATGATCGAGCACCTCAAAAATGTCCTTCAGCCGGGGGTGCCTGACGCTATGCAGCAGGGTGGAGCAGGTATACAACGTAACGAGCGCCACACCGAACACGCTGAAACTTACAATATGCCACGCATCGCCATGTAGACAAGCTTGAACAACGAGCAGGATAAGCGCTGCGCAGCTTAAAAGGACGCCAACCCCATGGCTGATGGCGTTTGCTTTCTCTTCTTGAACGGAATATTCCATGTGAATAACCTACTTTCTTTTTTTAGCTGCAAAAAAAATACCTAATAGATTGGACGATGAGAATATGTTATTACCTTCATTTCGACTGGGAAATAAAATTGCCTTAGTTACAGGAGCAGGAAGAGGGATCGGTAGAGCACTGGCGATCGGACTTGCCGAGGCCGGCGCTGATGTCGCCCTTTTTGCGCGTACGTCAAGTGATATCGAAGAAGTTGCAGCTGAAATTCGTGCTTTGGGCAGACAAGCTTATCCGTTCCAAGTGGATGTCACAAGTAGAGAACAAATTGAAGCAGCTGTGGAACAAATCATCGAAAAGGCAGGTAGATTGGATATTCTGATCAACAATGCCGGGATGAACATACGAAGCCAAGCGCTGGCCGTAACTGATGAAGAGTGGGATACCATTATGCAGACGAATCTCAAATCCGCCTTTCTGTGCGCCCAAATTGTTGGCCATCATATGAAAGAGCAGAAGTATGGCCGGATCATCAATATCGCCTCTGTTGCCGGACAGGTTGCCCTACGGACCGGAGTTGTATACGCGGCTACAAAAGCAGCCATGATTCAAATGACAAAGGTGCTGGCGCTGGAGTGGGGCAAATTCGGAATTAACGTGAACAGCATCGGGCCTTGGTACTTTAAAACAACGCTTACGGAGAAAATATTGGCTAACCCTGATTTTCTGGCTGATGTTATTGCGCGTACACCTCTGCAGCGTGTTGGGGAGCTCCAAGAGCTGGTAGGACCTGCTGTTTTCTTTGCTTCGGATGCTGCGAACTATGTGACGGGTCAGACATTATTCGTTGACGGCGGCATGACGATCTATGGTTTCTAATTTATAGTTACTTCTTTTGTATGATTGAGCTTTCATCTCATATCCGATATACTGAACACACAACAATCCATAGAATTCATGTGGTTTTCAGTTTATAGACGGATAGATAGAAAGATAAGGTGGTTGACCGTAATGTCCCGGGTGCGTATTTTTACTGACAGTACGTGTGATTTAAGTGAGGAGCTCATTCATCGATACCAGATTGAAGTTGTCCCTCTTTATGTTATTTTTGACGAATTATCGTTAAAAGATGGCGTTTCCATCAAGCCAGACCGACTTTTTGAGCTTGTAGATGAAACCGGCAAACTGCCCAAAACAGCGGCGCCTTCTCCGATCGATTTTGAGAGGGCGTTTGAAGGGGCTGTGCAGGCTGGTGATGCTGTCGTTTATATCGGACTTTCGTCGGAACTATCTTCGACAATTCAAAATGCTTCCATAGCGGCTGCAAATTTTCCTGATGGTAAAGTTACCGTAATCGATTCTAGAACTCTATCAACAGGGATTGGTTTGCTAGTGTTGAAGGCTGCTCATTCGGCTCAGGAGGGTAAAAGCAGTTCGGAAATCAAATCCATGATTGAGTCGTTTCGATCCCATATTGAAGTAGAGTTTATTATTGATACGCTGGAGTACTTGCATAAAGGCGGAAGATGTTCGAGCGTCCAGCATTTCCTCGGAAGTTTATTGAAGATTAGACCTGTTGTGAAAGTGATTGACGGGGCTATGACATTAACGGACAAAGTAAGAGGGAAAAGGGAGAAAGCGCTTCAACAACTATTGGATAATGCACTTGCTTTAAAAGATGAAATGGATACGGAGTTCCTGTTCGTCACTCATGCGATGGCAGCCGATGAAGCTGCGTATGTCAAAGAGCAGATTGAGCAGCGAACCAATATAAAGCAAGTCTATATGACCGAAACCGGGTGTGTGGTATCCAGTCACTGCGGTCCTCGCACGCTTGGAATCGTTTTCGCCAAAAAATAAGAAATGAGTGTACACAACATGACGAGAATCAAGATTATCACTGACAGCAGCTGCGACCTCCCCAAATTGATTGTGGACGAGCTAGGGATTACCATTGTACCTTTGTCCGTACATTTTGGAGAGGAGTGCATGCCTCCTCACATGGAGCTTTGTGAATTTTATGCGAGAATGAAAACGGAGAGTGTACTGCCTAAGACGTCTAGTCCCTCGCCGCTGCATTTTCTCACGGATTTTCAGAAAAAAGCTGAGGTCAATCAAGATATTCTTGTGATTTGTCTTTCTTCTGCGCTAAGCAGTACGTACAATCATGCCCTTATGGCCAAAGAGATGCTTCTGGAGGAAGGTTATCAAGGACGTATTGAAGTTATCGATTCGAAAACGGCTTCATTAGGACTTGGTGTACTGGCCTTTAAAGCAGCCAAGATGGCTGAGAATCATGTTCCTTTTGAGCAAATTGTTGAGACGATACGATGTTCGGTTACTTCTTCGGGGACGCTGTTTTTCTTGGATACATTAGAAAATGTCATTAAAGGTGGACGACTTGATCGGGTCAGAGGGGCTGTCGCTTCTGTTTTGAATATTAAACTTGTCATGAAAGCCAGTGAAGAAGGCTCGATTGAAGTCATGGATAAAATCCGCGGCACGCAGCAAGCGTTGAAGCGAATGATCGCCAAAGTGGGCGAGGCTGTTCACGACTACGATCAAGATGTGATTGCCGTCGCCCACAGCAACTGTGAGGAGAGAGCTCGCGAGGTGTTGAACCAACTCCTCCAAAAGCATCCGTTCCGCAATGTGCTATTCGCAAACATGGGCACCGTCATTGGCACGTATGCTGGTGAAGGCGGCGTACTGATCGCATATTAAAAAGAGACACCTGATCGATTTCTAGGGCATTTGGCCTAAGAAAAATCAGGTGTCTTTTATTTTATGGTGAATCCGTTGTGACAATGTCCGCATCGTCTGTCGAGACAAGAGGAGATAAGTCGCCAGGAGCCATCAGCCATAATTCATGAAGCGCGCGCGTGCAGCCTACATAAAGCAATTTGGCATCCATAAGCGTGGCTTCGTAATGTGCGGCCGTTACATCCATCAGCAGAACGGCGTCAAATTCCAGTCCTTTGGTTAAGTAAACCGGTACAACCGAAATTCCTCCGCGATACACACGTTGTTTGGATGTGATGAGATTTGTTTCTATGCCGGCTTTGGTCAGGACGTCGTGCAAGTCCTCAGCCTGCTTCTCCGTACGAGCAACAACGGCAATCGTGCTGGACGTTCCTTGTTGTAATGTCGCGATAGCCTGCAGCAGCAGAGGGATTCTTTGTTTGAGGTCAGTCTGCAAGACCCGGACTTTGTTCCCGCTGCGGAACACGGGCACGGCAAGGAGCGGGTTCTCAACACCCCGCTGCAGCACCAGATTGGCGAACTGGATGATTTCCATCGTTGACCGGTAACTGCGCTCGAGCTCGAAGTAGCCGCCTTGCTCTTCCTGAAATAAACTGGAAAATTCCTTCCAATCTTTGATGCCTTGATAGGCATGAATTCCTTGCGACAAATCACCGAGAATCGTAAAGGAACTATTGCGTGTGTAACTATCAAGAACAGCCACCTGGAAAGGTGAAAAGTCTTGGGCTTCGTCTATGACGACATGGTCGAACAATCGGTCCGATGATATGCCATATAGACGTGTATGGATATGAAGGAGTGGAGCGAGATCTTCAAGCTGCACTTCTTTTTTCTTGAATAGCTTAAGTGACGCGCTAACAATGGGCTCAGGAAGCTTATGCAGAAGCTCCACAGGCAGGCTTTCCGGGCGATTGTTTTCAGCGAACAGCATTTTGTAGAAGCTGAATGCCGAATGCTCCGACCAACTGGTCAAATACGTCCGCAAGCGCTGCGCCGATTTCTTTTTCAACTCTTTTTTCCGGGTTTGCTCCCAGATTTTGTCGAGCTGCATTTCCATCCAACGTTTGATGCGGGCTACGACGCGTTCGCGGCGTTTGACGAGAGGATAATGCTTATTCTCGACGAAAAACCATTCGCGAATGTTCGCAAGCGGCAGCTTAACGCCTTCCCAAGGAATGAAATCGGCTGTTGGGACGTAGGAGGACTCGAATTTAGTCAAACAATCATCCAAATATTGTTTGAATGCAATCGAACCCTTAAACCTGCCTGGGGCATTATCATCCAGCGGTGGTCTTTTGCTGCCAAGTGAGAACCAGGTTTGGAGGGTGAGCGCTTGATCCGCTAACTTCACTTCTTGCTCGAGTACATCGAGCGCCCAGTCGGTAAAAGTACTCTGCTGAATATTGCCGACACCCAGTTCAGGCAGAACGCCTGATATGTAGTCGAGGAACATCGAGTTCGGTGCAAAAATAATCATTCGCTCAGCACGAACCTGTTCACGGTATTGATAGAGTAAAAAGGCGAGACGATGCAGGGCAACCGTCGTTTTACCACTACCTGCGACTCCTTGGATAATGAGCGCGGTATTTTTGGCGGCACGGATGATGCGGTCTTGCTCCGCTTGAATGGTGGAGACGATATCGCGAAGCTTGTTGTCTTTATTTTCCCCTAATCGATAGAGCAAAAATTCGTCGCCTACAGCCAAAGAATCTTCGTTGCGGTCATAAGTGTCCACGACGCGCTGAAGGATTTGCTTGCGGACCACGAGGTTTCGCTTTAAATAGACGAGGCCCTCAATGAGACCGTCCGGTGAGTCGTAGGAAGCAGCATCTAGTCCTCCGGTGAACGAGTAGAACAAGCTGGCCACCGGTGCGCGCCAGTCAATAACGAGCAATTGGCCGGTACGTTCGTCTTCTACGCCTGATTTGCCGATATAGAGCGGCTGGGACGAAGCGGTGCCTGACTCTTGAAAATCCAAACGGCCAAAATAGGGTTCTTCAACCGCTTTGGCTAAGTTGTTCCGCCCATTTTCACGTGCAACTTCTAAAGCTTGTTCCGTTAAATCGGGGCCGTAATAGACAGGCGTGGCTCTAAGCCTAGCCAGTTGTTTGTCAATTTCGATATTCGTTTCTTCAAGTCGCTGTAGCTCTTCTTGATAGGCACTTTGAGTCTTTGTGTCCAAGATCAGTTACCTCCTAAGATCAGATGATATGTCTATTATGCGAATAAACAGGTAAACAATATAACACACCTGTCAGGATATGGGAAGCTAAAACGTTTTAACATGAAGATATTTGGGGGTGTTGGCAAACAATGCTATAATGGACAAGTAGTTATTTTATCATTGAAGGAGTAGATCACGGTGTCCATTTATGATATTGAAGTTCAGACCATTACGGGAGAAACGAAGTCACTTTCCGATTACAAAGGCAAAGCATTACTTATTGTCAATACAGCAAGCGCTTGTGGACTTACGCCTCATTACAAAGGTTTGCAGAGTTTATACGAGCAATATCAAGAAAAGGGCCTTGTTGTTCTAGGATTCCCTTGTAATCAATTTGCCGGTCAAGAGCCGGGGACCAATGAAGAAATTCAAAGTTTCTGTGAGCTTAATTACAATGTCACTTTCCCGATGTTTGCAAAGATCGATGTGAAAGGTGAACACGCTCACCCTTTATACACTTATTTGCTAAGCCACACTCCAGAACCTTACCGCACTGGCGATATTGAATGGAATTTCGTGAAATTCCTTGTTGATGCAAACGGCAGCGTAGTCAAGCAGTACAGCGCGAGAACGGAACCTTCCGATATTGCAGCAGATATTGAAGCGGTTCTAGCCTAAGAATTCAGAAAAAAGTTGTTGCATTGCTGACAACCCCCCGCTATAATCAGAAATAATCATGACAGTGAAGGAGTCGAATCAATATGAAGAACACAGCTTGGTTCGTACAATTTCATTATTTTTATAGGCGTTAGCACATACCTGAACTTATCAGGGTGGGCTAACGCATTTCGCGTTGGCCTCCCTGCGAGATAGTAATTCGCGCAGGACCATAGGTCCGGCGCGTTTTTTTATCTCGGGAGAAGGGACTAGGTGAAGGTATGGGAAACAGCAATCAAAGGTATGAGAGTCCGGAAGAAGAGAGTCGGTTCATGAATCACCTCGAACAAGCCAAAGTTATCCTGTTAGCGCCTAAAGCTTCCTTGCAAGTGAATGCACGGATACGTGAACTAACGAGTGAATTGCAACTCGTTGGCATAGGGGTAAGAATGGAATGTCTGGCTTCGGATTCAGGGAAACATATAGCGGAAGGGCTTGGCATGCGCTTCGTCATCTCCATAAGTGATAACTCGAAGGCGGGGAATGAAGTCAGCTTGATGGATTTGCAAGAAAACACGGAGATGACGATGCCTTGGGATCAAGCGATTTTCGTGATTGAGAACGTGTATCCGCCCGCCAATTTTACATAAAAGAAAACGGAGTGAAGATGAAGATGGGAATTCAAAATGGATTTGTTTATGCGCATCCGGATGATGAGACCTTTCTCAGTGGATGTTTAATTCGCAAATATGCGGATGAAGGCAACGCGCCTGCGCTGCTGCTAGCGACGCGGGGGGACGCAGGCCGGCATGGGTTGGAGAGAGCGACTGATAAGTCGGAGCTTGCCAGGGTGAGAGAAGAAGAAATGAATGTTGCCGCTGAAGTGTTGGGGATTTCCATTGTGGAACATTTGGGCTTCCCGGACGGTCAGTTGGCGAATATTGATTTCGATGATCTGGTCGCAGGCGTTATTTCCTTTCTTCAGCGTTATGAGGTGGAAAACGTATTCAGCTTCGCAGAAGATGGTGGGAATGGGCACCCGGATCATGTGACCATTTCCAAAGCTGCGACTGCTGCTGTTTTAAGCGGGAAATGCCCAAGCGTTCGCAAGCTGTACTATGCGGCGTCAGGAATTTTACGGGAGCGGGGGCTGCAGCCTTCAATTGTTGTGGATACGGAGCTGGGATGGTCAGTCAAAGCAGCTGCCCTGAAAGCTCATGCGACCCAGCATGTGGCTATCGCGAAATATTTTGGCGATTTGGAGGTTTTTCCAGAGGCGCGCAGATGGGAAGCTTTTGTACTGGGATGGGAAGACGGAGTTATGTGGCCGGAGATGGCGGTAAGCCGGTAAGCTGAGAAGCGTCACAACGTCATTAACAACAAATGCCGTTCGTGCATATGGATAAGTAAGTTGCGAAATTTTGGACAAGGCGGGTAGGCTATAGATGACCATGTTGATAAAAGTTGAAGCTGTGCTTATTGCAGATAACCCTGACACATTTATTACAAGAGAAATTGACGGAGCCGAGTTGAAATTTGGTGGTATAGAAGGAGATAGGCATTTTGGTCTATTTGCCAAAGCTGACTCCAGACAGCCCATGTATAAGAGAGGGACGGAGATCTTTAATCGTCGTCAACTTAGCCTCGTGTCTGTTGAGGAGCTTCAAGGAATCGCAGACCGGTTAGGTGTCGAAACAATTCGGCCCGAGTGGTTGGGAGCGAACATTCTGGTGAGCGGCGCGCCGGACTTAACCAAGCTTCCCATTGGCATTCGTATGATGCTTTCTAGTGGCGGCGGGTTAGTCTGCGAGGGTGAAAATGAGCCCTGTGCCGGACCGGGCAGAGTGATCGCGGAACAGTATGACAACAAAAGTTTAACGAAACATTTTATCATTCAAGCGCAGAAAAGCAGGGGAATTGTCGCTTATGTGGAACGCCCAGGTGAGATTAAACCAGGGGATCATATCGAAATTCACCTACCTACCCCCTGAAAACAGAACGCCGTTGCGAAAGCTATTTTTGATTGGAAATAGCCTGGTAAAAGTTGGCTCTGGAAGGTGTAGAGAAATGACATTAAGCAACTGTGAGGCATGCGGAAAAGTTTTCATAACACAATTTGAAAAACGCTGTAAACCCTGTGCGCAGCTGCTA
Organism: Paenibacillus anseongensis; assembly: GCF_009757995.1. Lineage (NCBI taxonomy): Bacteria > Bacillati > Bacillota > Bacilli > Caryophanales > Paenibacillaceae > Paenibacillus > Paenibacillus anseongensis. The sequence continues at coordinate 614,913 of NZ_WSEM01000039.1, read as the reverse complement.
CTGGTCGAGTCGCATAAGGTCAAAGATTTTGTTCGCAGCCATCCGGGTGCCACACTGATTGATGTGTACCATGAGACGGGCGTATCGCTCAAGACGATCAAAGAGTTGATACAGGAATGAGTGAAAAAGAAAATCGTGACTTGCTTTTTTACATACATAAAACGAAAATAAGCGGACATACTATCTTTGACGGTGAAAGCAGAGAGGTGTCGTGTCAAAGACAATTTACACCAAGGGAAGTTGTTGTTGAATCCGTATAGAAGCGAGGAGATGTGCCGCAGAAATCATTAATGTGGTCAAGTACTGCAATAGTGTGATGAGGTAGAGACCAAGCTGAGTTAAGGTTCATAGCATAGTACCATAAATCTATTCACCGTCAATGAGGACTCCGAGAGGGGTCCTTATTTCGTATGTTTTGGGTACACCCTTCCTAAAAGTACGACAACCCCGACAACCCGACAACCCGACAACCCGACAACCCGACAACCCGACAACCCGACAACCCGACAAACCCGACAAACCCGACAAACCCAACAAACCCAACAAACCCAACAAACCCAACACAACCAACACAACCAACAAAGCCGTTTATCCTTGTATTCACTGGCGCAGTAACTGGAATTTCTACTGTTAAAAATGGCGCGGAGTGGCATTTCGATGAAATAACTGGAGTTGGTGGAGGTAATTCAGTCGATTTGAATCATTTTTGAGGAAACTTGAGGAAATAGAAGGATAAATTCCATATAATGGATCGCAAGTGGTGGAAATGATCAGACTAAGCTGCACTTTTTCCCGTTAAAATTCAAGGGAATGGTGATGGGGAAGGGTAAAGGGTGATGAGTAAAAGGCTTACGTTGCATTATATACAACGTAATGGGCTCGTCTGACCACGAATGCGGTCTTTGATTGCACAATATACAACCATTTATAGTGAAAAGGTGAGATGTAAGCGTTTTAGTGTGTGATTCGTTGCATAAAGTACAGTATAGAGGCGTGCTGAGGCCTAATTACAGCCAAATGGTTGCACAATATACAACATAGAATGGTGCTCCAGTCGTAACCTGTTTATAAGTGATAAAAGGTGTGACGGAGTGGGGTGACGAAGGTACGGCTTAGCAGCAAAGTCGAAGGCTTACATTGCACTTAATACAGTGTAATGACGTCGTCTGACGGCAAAATGCGGTTAAACGAAAAAAATCCCCCGGTGCCAGCGAATCGAGACAAGGCAATCAGGGGATTTTTTGCTGTGGTCATCGCTTTGCAAACACATCCAGCAGCAGCTCATCCTTAATGGGATCCTGCATATCCCAAGCTGTTGCAAATCGTACCTGATGCGAAACGCCCATAATCTCGTATTTTTGCACGAGATGCTGGCGGGCGGAGCCGATAATCAGGGAATGCAGCCGCAGCTGCTTTTTTTGGCCTAGCAGCGCAAGCTGCTGCTGCGTAGATTTGGAGATCTGGCCAACGCCATCGGTGACCATCACGAAATCGGCATCGCGAAACTGCGGCTGATGCTGAACGATGTCCATGCCCCTGCCCAGCGGGGCATCGAAGTTGGTGCCGCCGCCGAAGGCAAGCTGCGCAAGGCCATAGAAGCGGTCCCAGTCGGGACGCTTGTAAGACAAGATGTGCTCGACCAGCTCACCTTTGGCGCCGAACAGCAGCAGGACGAAGTCCCGCCGCTCGAGAAGCGCGAAGGAGGCGAAGGTCGCCGTGAACAGCTGGGCAAGCCGGAGCTTGCTGCCGCGCATCGAATGCGACGTGTCGAGCATACAGATTACGGGACCTTTTTGCGGTTCTGGAGAAGACCCGCTGTAGTTGTAAGTCATGAGCTTATTTTCCATCCATTTGACGAGAAAATAAGGCTCAAAATCTTCATCCGCGAGCAAACTGGCTTCGCTGGGCAGCAAATGCGCGATGTCTCCGGAATGCCGCAGATCATCGTAGGATTCAGGGACATACGGCGAGCGCTGCTTTTTCCGCTGAACCCGCAGATGATGGATGTTGCGGCCCACCTCCTGCAAGAAAGCGACCAAATCCTTGCTGCGCTTCAGCTTTTCAATCCACTGCACGTAGTGCTCGAACGTCTGCCTCCGCAGCTTCCCCAGCTCGCTGCCCCAGCGCCGGTTCGCGAGCCGCTGACTCGCCTGCACGAGCTCGTGCACATTAAAGCTGTCCATCTCTTCGAGGGACAGCGTCTCCTTCAAAGATCGCCCGAGCCAGTCGCCCAGCTCGGACTCAAGCTCCTGCATCGCGGCGAGGTCGCGGGCGCTCATGCGTTCCAGCTGCCGCTTCCGGCGCTCGAGTTCCTCTTCCGCCTTGCGCAGCTTGGCTTTCAGCTTGTCGCGTTTCATGAACTCCGTACGCAGCTCGCCTTGCAGTTCCAAGATGCGCTGTTTCAACGCGCGAATCTCGTCTACAACCAGCGGCCGTGAGTCAGAGGCCTCTTGCTTGTCCTCTACAGCTCGTTTTCCCTGCTGCAGGGTATATCCAACAAGCCTCAGCTTCTCAATTTGCTTATCAGTGAGCCGCTCGCTGACGCTTTTGTCCTCTTGACCGCTCATTTGCTGTTTTTTCTCCAAACCGATGCCGATCTGCTGTTGCTCCTTTTGCCGTTTTTTTACTTCTTTCTCGTATGACTCCGTCAGCCACATTAGCGCTTTGAGCGCCGTCTTGAAGGAAGCGTTCACTTGTCCAATTGTGCGCGGATGAATGGAGACATAGAAGTATTGTTTGGTCAAAGTCAACACCATCCAACGGTGGAAAGGTGTTTCCTCGGAAGCGGCATCGATCTCAGGTTTCGTTAAATAAAAGCACATGAAGAAATCGGCAAACAGTTCAAGCGAAAACCAGGGAGCTTGCCGCACCGCTTCCCGCATCCATTCCTGGGCGACGCGGGAAGAATGAACATAACCTTCAAACACATACCGATCGACCCGTGTGCAGCGAATGATCATAACGTAACCTCTTATAGGGTATAGTCGTACACGATTCCCGGAATTTCACGGTCAAACAATGTGCGATATAAACCTTGAATGGATTGTAAAATGCGTTCACCCTGGATGCGAAGGTGCGTAAATTTGACGGCATATTGCTCGGGATGCTGCAGGAAAATGGATTGTGAAGCAATCCATTCGGGCAATTTTTTTTCTTTTTCCTGCCAAGAGACAAGTCTGCCTCGCAAACTGCGTGCAGTATCCTCAAGCTCCGTGCGGCATTCTTCCAAGCTGCCCTTCAGGCGCTCAGCGGCGTCTTTGGATAAAGAACCGCCGATTTCTTTTTTAAATTGGAAGGCATGGAGCTCATCTTCCTTGTCCAGCCATTTTTTAACCGTCATATTGTACTGCTGCAGAGGAAGCTCCTGTTCCATCTCGCGTTTGAGCATATCCTGAAATAACGTATCAAAAACCGCTTTAATTTCAGGCAAATCCTCTGGAAAATCCCAAAGCATGTGCGGAGTGAGGACAGTGTCCCAGACGCCAACGGCACTTCGTCCGTGGATAGCGGCAGAGATCTTCCAAGTGTGTCCTATTTTATTCCAACGGCGATCAGAGAGCACATATTCTTTCTCTTGAAGGGCCGTTTTCAACTGGAAGAGCATGTAAATCAAAGCATCCGGCAATTGCACGTCCATCGCTTGTGATCTCAATTGGTTAATTAGCTCTGTTGTAAGCAGTGTAGGAAGAGGCGTTTTCGGCGCTTGAAACATCAGTTCGAAGCTCGAAATTTGTTTGACATACTCGACTTCAAATCGGAACAAAAACCTATCGTAAAGTGCAGCCAGCTGCTCGTTATCTTCAGGCAATTCGTTGGAGGCTGCCATTAAAAATAACAGAGGCGACGGCTGTTTGAGACGTCCATTGAAGAAAACGCGCTCATTTAATATCGATAAGAGTGAGTTAAGAATCGCACTGTTTGCTTTGAATATTTCATCCAGGAAGGCGAAACGCGCGCTAGGCAGATATCCTTCCGTGAGGCGACTGTACTCATCTTGTTTTAATTTTTGCAAAGAGACTGGGCCGAATAGCTCGTCTGGTGTCGTAAAGCGAGTCAATAAATAGTCGTAATAGGGCTCATTGCCGAATAATTCTGCTGCAGCTCGGGCCAGCTGCGATTTCGCCGAACCGGGAGGTCCGACCAATAGGACGTGTTCACCGCTCATGATCGCAAGGAGCAAGACTCGGATGAGTTCTTCACGCTCCATGAACCTTTTCTCGAGATGCCCCATAGCTTCTCTTAATTTGTTCTGTATGACGATGGGATCTTTCATCATCGGTGTCCCCCTTGGCGTAGACTTCAGCAATATTGTATCAAACTGATCTTCAAACATCGAATTTTCAGGAGATCTGTCTCTTCATGAGTCAGATACCTTAGTCTGCTCTTTATTCTGCCTTGTATTTGCAGTTCCTTCCGGCGAATGAGAAAATAGGAGCATATGTGGAAAAAGGAGTGATTTTATGCGAATTGGTGTCATTTCCGATACGCATCTATCCGCGAGAGTACTTAAGCTGCCGGATACGCTAGTAGCAGGATTAAAAGGTGTTGACCTGATTCTGCACGCAGGAGATTGGGTGAGTGAGCATGTCGTTGATCTCGTTGAGCAAATTGCTCCATGCGAGGCTGTGGCTGGGAATAACGACGGTCATGACATTATAGAGCGGTTTGGTTTGAAAAAAATTGTGACCGCCGGGAAGTATCGAATCGGACTTATTCACGGTGACGGCTTTCGTAAGACGACAGAGGAAAGAGCCCGGGAAGCATTCCGGGAAGAGCAGCCGGACATCATCATTTTCGGGCATTCTCATGTTCCTTATCATCAAACTGTTGACGGGATCCTGATGTTCAATCCGGGCTCGCCAACGGATAAAAGAAGACAGCCTCAATATTCATATGGCATTATCGAATTGAGTGATCGTATTCTGGCGCAGCATTATTTCTATGAGAGCAAAGCTTAGTCCCCGATTAGCGTGCTCACGTCTTGCTTCCACTTCGTCTACATTCGACGAATGTTAAATAATTCCTTCATACTTTTCGTTCGCGCTTAGGTATTTACCGTGTTACTCGCTAACGGAGAGACATACACTGACAATGTTCTTATTTACGAATGGTGGTGGTGTTTAGGTGCGAACGACGGTAGGTGTCTTACTTGATTTAAAAACTTATAAAGGGATTGCAAAGGGAAGAACCGGGAACGAACGTATAGCGTTGTATGAACGAGCAGGCAACAAGTGCGGACTCAAGCCTTTCTATATGTGTTTAAGGTATGTGAACAGGAAATCAGCTTTGGGTTATTTTAACACCAATCATAAATATAAGCTTGTCCGGAGGAGCATTCCTCGTGTCACACATAACCGCGCCATAACCTTAACGCCATATTTGAAAAAAAAATTAAGCCAGCTATCGCGCTATAGCTACGTATTTAATAGGCAAAATCGCTATGATAAGCATCTCATTCATCATCTTATCCATCAGAATGCGCATCTCCGCAAGTATTTGCCGGAATCTACAAAATACACGCGCAAACAGCTGGAGTCGGCCATGTCCAAGTATACCTCGCTCTTTATTAAACCAACGAACAGCAGTGTAGGGAACGGCATCGTGAAAGCTTCAAAGCAAGCAAACGGAGCTTGGAAACTACATGGTGTTTTCAGAACACCTAAGCTTGTATCCCGGAAGCAGGCCATCCTTTTAATAAACAAAAAAGTTCGCAATCAAAGGTATATGATTCAAGAAGCCATACCTTTAGCGACATACAAAGGCAGGCCTTATGACATCAGGGTATCTGTGCAGAGAAGCGAGAACGGACAATGGCAGATCACAGGCATGGTGGGCAAAGTCGCGGCTAGAGGCCGTCATGTGACCAATGTAGCCAAAGGGGGCCAAGTGAAGCGCTGCGAGGAGCTTTTTAAGTCGAGCGGATTTAATGCCGCACATATTTCGGAGGAAATACATCAAGCATCGTTAGCCATAGCTAGGCATCTAGGCAGTAGTCTGCCTCACATAGCTGATCTTGGGCTTGATGTAGGTGTTGATCAAAGCGGAGGCATCAAGTTCATTGAAGTGAACGGAAGAGATCAGCGTTATTCCTTCAGAAAAGCGAAAATGCATACAACTTTTTATAAAACGTATGAAACTCCGCTAAAGTATGCGAAATTTTTGTTGAAATAACGACAGCACGAAATGACATTCTCGGGAGGCCGTGAGTGTTTTTCGTGCTGGCTGCATCCGTTTTCTGAAATATTAGGTTTCTATTTCATTCAGCCTGTTAAGCGCATCGCCTGCAATCGTATAGGTTGGTGACAGCTCGTAGGCCTTTTCATAGGCGTTTATTGCCTCTTGGTCATTTCCTAATTTTTCCCAGCATAAACCTAAATAATAATACGCATGAAAGCTGCCTGTACCTCGTAAGGTCAGATGTTGCCCTGTCATTTCCCCCGATTCAATACAATGCCGAAAAACGTCAATTGCCGCAGTGTACCACCCCTTCAAATAGCAAATCACACCTTTATAGAAATGAAGATCGACATAATCGGGATACAAGGCAATAGCTTTCTCGATACCGGGCCAGGCGCCATCAATGCTCCCTGTGTTAAAGAGGATGGCATATTTCAGTTTATACAGCATAGAAGGGGGCATTTTACCCGATTGAATGAAGCGGACTATGGATAGATTCACATACTCAAATGCTTTGTCATATTGATGCACGCGATAGTACTCGCTGGCTATGTGGTATTCAATCCATGGATTCGAAGTTGCCGCTGGAGCGCTTGCTTCCTGCTGCAGCAGGGTCATATTGCGGGCAAACTTGTTTTTTTGAATCGTAATTGGCTCCATATACCCGCGGTGAAATAATTTGAGAGGGATCATTTCCAAAAGGTCCGTCGTGTCACGGTCAAGGAAAATATCGTCGATATTCAGTGTTTCATGGATGGCATATTTAAACTTTAACCCGATGTGATTGCGAAAAAAACGTGGATGAGCAATATGAAATGCTTCGTCTTCATTTGGCGTTTCGCCAATATAATTGACTAAATGGAGGGATAAAATGGAAGCTTGTGTCTCCTGAAGCGCCTTGTGCAAGTCGAAATTACCTAGTGGCGACAGCTCTTCATCGGCATCCAAATATAGGATCCAATCCGACTTGGCATGCTCCAGCCCATAATTCCTGGCATCTGCAAAGTGGTTATTCCATTCGTAGGTAAGGACAGAAGCCCCCATGGAAAGGGCAATCTGCGCAGTGTTATCCAATGAACCCGTGTCCACGACGATCATTTCATCAATCCAAACTTGGACACTTCGTAAACAGGCTTCAATCAGGCGTTCTTCGTCTCTCACAATCATGCACAGCGAAACTGTTGGGCGGCTCATCCAAAGGCACCTCCGGTTTAATCACTTATGGCCATAGATATGCGCACACCTTCAATTACATGAAAGAAGGGATGATCACATGCAGCCATGTCCGCTTTGCCAAGCAACTGAAAGCATAATTTTTCATACTTATGAGGTCGCGCATGAAATCTTTTGCGTTGCGGGGCTGCGCCATGAGTAAATTGACACTTTCCATGGTTGTAAAAAACGAAAGCCACCGCTATTTGCGCAAGGCACTACTCCAGCATCGCGACTGGATTGATGAGGCAGTCATCATTGATGACGGAAGTACAGATGATACTTCAGAGATTTGCGAAGAGCTTTTGTCCGGCATCCCTTTGCAGTTAATTCGCAATCCTGAATCGCGTTTTGCCAATGAGGTGCAGCTAAGGAAGCAGCAATGGGAAGCGACAGTGCAATCCAATCCGGAATGGATCCTGAATCTGGATGGCGATGAGCTCCTGGAGGATCAATTTGCCAATCAAGTGCGTGACTTGCTGATCCACTGTGAACAGGATGCCATCTATTTTCGGTTGTACGATATGTGGAGCGAAACCAGCTATCGGGATGATGCTTACTGGAGTGCCCATCATTATTACCGTCCTTTCCTGATCAGATATAAACCGGATTTTCCATATCTCTGGAAAGAGACGCCTCAGCACTGCGGCCGATTCCCGGTCACGATCAACCAATTTTCCTATTTATGCCACCCGGCCAGAATCAAGCACTATGGATGGGCGAAACCGGAAGACAGGATCGAGAAATATGAGCGGTATATGCGGCTTGATCCGAACGCCCAATATGGCTGGAAAGAGCAGTATGATTCCATTCTGGATGAACATCCCAACCTTGTGCCTTGGGAGGAATAGCCAATTGATAACGATTAGTTTATGTATGATTGTCAAAAATGAGGAGCAGTCCCTACATCGCTGTCTTCACTCTGTAAGAGAAGTAGCAGATGAAATTATTATCGTAGACACAGGTTCTACGGATAAGACCAAGGAGATAGCTTCCTCTTTTACCGAATTTATCTATGATTTGACATGGAATGATCATTTCGCGGAGGCCAGGAACTTTGCTTTTTCTAAAGCGACTAAGGACTATCTCTTATGGCTGGATGCGGATGACGAGTTTGAAGAAGCAGACCGGCTGAAATTCAAAGCGCTTAAAGATTCCTTGGATCCTTCTGTTGACAGCGTGATGATGCCGTATCACTTAGCTTTTGATGCCGATCATAACGTAACAACGAGTCTTAAACGCAACCGTTTAGTCAGGCGGGCAGCCGGGTTTCGTTGGGAAGGACCCGTTCATGAAGTACTGATCGTCAGTGGGAATGTGATTCAGTCGGATATTGCCGTTACCCATAAGAAGGATAAAGCGTATACCGACCGGAATTTGCGGATATATCAAAAACGCGAGTCAGAGAATGAATCCTTTTCCCCACGAGATCTGTACTACTTTGCTAATGAGCTTAAAGATCATGGTCTTCATGAAAAAGCAGTTACGTATTACGAGCGATTTCTTGCTACCAAACAGGGATGGCGTGAGGATTGTTTTGCCGCTTGTCTGAAGATGGGGTATTGTTACGGCAATTTAATGAATCGGCAGATGCAGCTGAGAACTTGGTTTAGAACCTTACTTTACGGGAAGCCAAGAGCGGAGATGATCTGTCGGGTAGGGAACTTTTTCTACGAAGACAACAAGCTGGAGCTTGCGATCTATTGGTTTCAGAAAGCAACATCGTTAGGAGAGCCAACCGACTATGCAGGTGTGATTGATCATGCGGCCTGGACTTGGATGCCACACTTACACCTCTGCTTGTGCTATGACCGAATGGGGCAGAAGCAGAAAGCGGAGCTGCATAATGAGATCGCCTACGTCTACAACCCGACTCATCCAAGCATTTTGCATAATAAAGCTTATTTTGCTAATCTCCGCCGAGAGGAGAAGGCACTTTGAGTCCTAAAAAGCGTGTCCTGATTGGAAGCCCCATTCGCCAAATACCTGAAATTCTTGCTCCATTTCTCACTTCACTTGCTGAACTTGAGCGCAAAAACTTTACGGTGAGTTATTTATTCGTCGACGATAACGAGGTAGAAGCTTCACAGCAATTATTGCTTGATTTTCAAGCGAAATATGGCCGGACAGTCATTCACAATGAAGAGAAACATGCCCAAACCTATGAGAAAGATGAATTCACTCACTATTGGCCCGAGGATACGATTTGGAAAGTAGCCAGAATGAAGGACGCTATCCTTTCTTATGCCTTGGAAAAGAAATACGATTATGTCTTTCTGATTGACTCCGATCTCGTTTTACACCCGCACACGCTTGAGCAGCTTGTATCAGCGAACAAAGCGATTATCGCGAACATTTTTTGGACGAAATGGCAGCCGGAAACGATGGAAATGCCCCAGGTTTGGCTGAGCGACCAGTATACGCTGTACCACAAAGGCAGACAGGAATCCTTATCCGACGAGGAGTCGGCTAGACGGACCTGGGAGTTCTTCGCTCAACTGAGAATCCCGGGTATTTATGAAGTTGGCGGGCTTGGAGCGTGCACCTTGATCAGCCGCAAAGCCATTCAAGCCGGTGTACGTTTTGCAGAAATTCCTAATTTATCATTCTGGGGTGAAGATCGGCACTTTTGCATTCGCGCACGAGCAATAGGCTTCTCACTCTACGTGGACACACATTTTCCCGCCTATCATATTTATCGCAAGTCAGAATTGGCCGGTGTTGAAGCCTATAGGCAAGGCAGCATTGGGGTGAAGGCCGATGAACGCAAGATCACAATCAGTTTATGTCTCATTGTCAAAAATGAAGAAAACGCGCTGCCGATATGTCTCCATTCCGTACGTGGTATTGCAGATGAAATCATAATTGTTGATACGGGCTCTACGGACAGGACAAAGGAAGTTGCCGCCAGGTATACCGACCGAATTTATGATTTTACTTGGGTGGATGATTTTGCTGCAGCCAGAAACTTTGCTTTTTCAAAAGCGACGAAGCAGTACATTCTATGGTTGGACGCTGATGATACGCTGACAGAGAAAGATCGGCTGTTATTTCTCGAATTAATTCAGACGCTGGAGCCGCTTGTGGATCGCGTTTCGATGAATTATAACCTCAGCTTTGATGAGAATCAGAATGTGACGTATAGTCTGCGCAGAAACCGGCTAGTTCGCCGAGATTGCCAGTTTCAATGGATTGGCGCAGTGCATGAATATTTAGCGGCAAGCGGATCCGTGCTCCACAGTGAAATTGCGGTCACACACCGGAAAGATAAGCTGCATACGGATCGCAATTTACAAATCTATCGGAAGAAACTTACCGGAGGAGAGACGTTAAGTTTACGTGATCAATTTTATTATGCTAACGAATGCAGAGAACATGGTCATTATGAGGAAGCCGTGACGTATTATGAAGATTTCCTTCAATCGCCAGACGGTTGGTTAGAGGATAAAATTGCTGCTTCCCTTCATTTGGCAACCTGTTACAGCCATTTAGGTAAGAGAGATGAACAGCTAATGGCTTTGTTCAGATCCTTCGAATTCGATACGCCTCGCGCAGATTGCTGCTGCAGAATCGGGTCTATTTTTCTGGAGGAACAAGATTATTTGCATGCGATTTATTGGTATGAGTCCGCTGCGCAGTTTTCCAAACCGAAGGAATCGATGGGCTTTATGGACCACTCGTCCTGGACGTGGCTGCCGCATGTTCAGCTTTGTCTGTGTTACGACCGGATCGGCAAGCTGGATAAGGCGAAATTTCATCATGATATTTCTTATTCGTACAATCCCAAACATCCATCCGTCATTCATAATCAACGTTATTTTGAGCAAATTGGAGTTAAATAGAGATGAAAAAATAGTTCGATAAAACAAGTTCTGTAGCATATATATTAGCAAACGAAGCAACTTGACACGATAGGAGGGAAGGGAATGTCACAAGCCAATATACCTAATATTACCCCCATAATATCACTGACATTAGGGGGGACTGTGAATTTATTATTAGCTTCCATTGCGTTGGAGGAACTTGCTTTAGCGCATATCGTCAATGCGGAAGCAGAGAAGATCCAATATGTGGTTGGCACATTATTTCCAGCGGTTACGCCACCAACGACTAACATCTCGAATTTGTTGTTGATTAATGAGAGTGTTAGGAAAACGTTACAAGACGTGATAAAGAAAGAAATGCTGCTGCAATTTAAGATGGAAAATATTTTGGATCATTTCCCAAATGAAGTGACGTAGATTGTTTTGTAAAAAGAGCCCGAAAGGGCTTTTTTGTTTTTATTTTCCAAATAGAGGATAAAAAAATCATGAATGGAGACAACCATCATATACTAAATTGAAGGTGCGGATAAATGCCGAAATGTTCCTATCTTACATATACAGGAGTTGAAAGACATGTCCATGCCTAATATTCCTGACATTAAACCAGAGATTATTCTGAAACGAAAAGAAGTCATTAATTTATTATTAACCTCGATTGCTCTTGAAGAAATTGGACTTTCACACATTATTAACGCAGAAGCGGAGAAATTGCAGCATGTTCTGAAAGACCGCTGTTTGACCATAAACGAAGCATTGCTCATTAATTCGAGCGTGGATCGCATGATGCGAAATATCATTAGCAATCAAATGCTCTTAACCTTTAAATTATCGGATATCATGAAACTCGAAGAAAAGGAAGAGCTCTCGGAGTATGTCATAGATGAGTGTGAAGAATAGATGTTGATTTCAGGCGAAAGGGGAGTAATCATTGAGTGTCCATGCAAAGTTCCCATATGAGCAAGTACCTCCTTCCTATTCGGCTGCGATCACTCAATTACTGCAGTCTCTTGCTTCTGAAGAGGAATCCCTGGCTAAGCTGATGCGGACGGAAGCGGATAAAACATCATCCTTCGTTGGAAGAGATCTCGATTTCCCTACTGCGCCAACTACACAGGAAATTCTCGTTTATAATCACAGTGTCATTCAATTCCTGGATTCCATGGTGATGACCCAATGGTTAATGCTTAAGAAGCTGCACGCTATCTCACATATGCAGTTCCTTCAAACAAGATCGCCTGCATTGCTTAAAGAAGGGGAGGCAGACAATATTATGGAATTGGAAAATTTGGAGTATGAGCATTTCGACTACTGATCAAACCGTAAACAAATGTGCAGCAGCCATCTCGCAGTTAAGTTTATCCGTTTTCCAGCTTATAGAAGCGATATTGCATCGGATAGAGAGTCAAGTGGATGAGGACAAGACTGTTCTCTCTTTTCAAATTTGTGTCTTGCTTACGTCCTTATTGGATGTTCATACAGCTCATCAACGTAAAAATAAAAGCCATTCATGGATTGAAAAGAACGACCGTCAGCTATTTTCATCGCCTGAAGTGCGTGAGAAGATTGCTGAGCTATATACGTTACTCCAGCAGACAGATCTTGTCTCAAACTCAGAATGCATGGAGCGATTAGATGAGTTTAAGGACTATTATCAGAGCGACCCAATTCAACCTGAAGCTGAACGGACGGAAATAGAAACTCATGCAGTTGTATCCGAACAATTCCAAATTGAAAGCATTCAGCACGTGGAGGTAATTACGAGCAGCCAAACCCAAATGTCGGCGTCACCGCCGCCGCTTATGTTCACTCAACGGGAACGAAAAACCAGCTCTAAAAGGCGATAGTAAGTAATTTCAAGGGTTGTCCCTCAGTCAAGGAAATGACTGGTGGGACGGCCCTTTTTGGTTGGATCATGCCTTCGAATAAATTCCCAAAATTAGGTATGTGCGCGATCACCATTCTGGAAATAGGAGAATATTCTGTAACTATCGAATGGAGGTTGGGATACATGTCACAGGCAAATATACCTAATATATCACCCAATATTACTGTAACGCGCGATCAAGCGATAAATTTATTGCTTTCGTCGATTGCCATGGAAGAGCTTGGGTTAAGTCATATTCTCAATGCGGAGGGTGAAAAGCTTCAGTACGTACTGGGCACATTGCCGGGGTTAACGGGACCACCGGCGACAATCAGCGATATTTTGCTTATTAATGACAGTATGAAAAGTACCATTAATACGGTAGCTAGAAAAGAATTCCTTTTGCAGTCCAAGTTGGAAAGCATTCTTGAAACGCCTATCTCCGTAGGACCAACGGGTCCTGTAGGTCCTACAGGTCCTACTGGTGGGCCGGCTGTTGGTCCGACGGGAGCAACGGGGGCACAGGGTGTTGCAGGGGCAACGGGAGCGACCGGACTAACCGGTGCAACAGGGGCTGGTGCAACAGGCGCGACTGGAGACATAGGTCCAACTGGTGCAACAGGTTCAATTGGGGTGACAGGACCTACAGGAGCGGGAGCAACAGGTGCGACTGGGGTTGCTGGTCCGACAGGGGCAACGGGATCCATCGGGGTAACGGGTCCGACTGGAGCAGGGGCAACGGGAGCAACAGGTGTAGCTGGACCAACAGGGACAACAGGACTTGATGGGTCTGGACCTATTATTCCTTACGCGTCGGGATTGCCGACGACCTTGACGACCATTGCCGGTGGTCTAGTGGGCACAGTGAGCTTGGTAGGTTTTGGAAACACAGCGACAGGCGTTTCTGTTTTGGGTGGAGTTATCGATTTAACCGGTGCGGGTGGAACACTGCTTAACTTCTCCTTCTCAATGCCAAGGGCAGGAACAATTACGGCGATCTCGGCTTACTTTAGCACAACGGCTGCCTTGTTGCTAACGGGTTCGACCGTGACAATTACGGCTCAATTGTGGAGCTCGACGACGCCAAACAATTCATTTACGGCTATTCCAGGTGCTGTAGTAACCTTGACACCGGGACTTACAGGCATTCTGCCGATCGGCACGATTGCCAACGGAATCACGACTGGCTTGACAATACCTGTTACGGCACAAACAAGACTTTTACTCGTGTTTTCCTCTACAGCTACGGGTCTTTCTTTGGTGAATACAATTATTGGTTACGCTAGTGCCGGGGTTTCTATGGTTTAATTTAAAATTTTAAAATACAGCGAAAAAGGGGTTGACTTCGACCAAAAGTCAACTCTTTTCGTATTTTAATGACTCCTTAGACGAGAGCGGGGGACTTCATCATGTCTTTAAGTGACTTTCCTAATCTTACACCGAACATTTCTATTACAAGAGAAGAGGCCATCAATCTGCTTCTCGCTTCAATCGCGTTGCAGGAACTTGGATTAAGTCATATTTTGAACGCTGAAGGTGAGAAGCTGCAGTATGTTTTAGGAACACTTCCCGGTGTAACACCGATCCCGGCAACCATTAGCGACATCCTGCTTGTCAATGAAAGCATTAAGAATACGATTGCAGCGGTGAGTCTGGAGGAAGCCATTCTGCAAGCTAAATTAGCAGATGTGCTAGCTGCTCAAACGCTGCCAGGTCCTACAGGACCAACTGGACCGACGGGTCCGCTTGGCGGTCCATCAGGACCAACTGGGATGACGGGTGCGACGGGTGAAACTGGAGCAACTGGGGTTGCGGGAGCAACGGGCGAAACGGGAGCGACAGGGGTAACGGGTGCGACAGGTGCGACGGGGGCAACGGGAGTAGCGGGAGCGACAGGTGCAACGGGTGCGACGGGAGCAACGGGGGCGACGGGAGTAGCGGGAGCGACGGGAGCAACGGGAGCAACAGGGGCGACAGGTGCAACGGGAGTAGCGGGAGCGACGGGTGCAACGGGTGCGACAGGGGCAACGGGAGCGGCGGGAGTAGTGGGAGCGACGGGGGCAACGGGAGCAACGGGAGCAACGGGAGTAGCGGGTGCGACGGGGCCGACGGGGGCGACGGGTGCAACGGGAGTAGCGGGTGCGACGGGGCCGACGGGTGCGACGGGTGCAACGGGAGCTACAGGATCAACGGGAGTAGCGGGAGCGACAGGTGCAACGGGTGCGACAGGTGCGACAGGATCAACGGGAACGACGGGTGCAACGGGAGCAACGGGAGCGACAGGGGCTACAGGTGCGACGGGTGCAACAGGAGCAACAGGCTCAGGAGCAACGGGTGCAACAGGCGCTACTGGAGCAACAGGTGATACGGGAACCAGTCTGACCGCGAATTCAGCGTTTGCATCAAACACGTCAGGCACGTTATTGGTTGTATTGGGCGGACTTAATATTCCTCTGCCGAATAACCAAGATATTGGCCCGGGAATAACGATTAATGGTGCTAATACGACTTTTACGCTTGCGAATGCGGGTCGATATTACATTTCCTATAAATTAAGCGCCACAGCGGGCGTGCTCGCACAAACACGCGTTATGCTAAACGGCGTAGCCATTCCAGCGTCAGTAACATCACCTGCAGTTGCCACGACAGCATATTTAGCAGATTTTATCACTACAGTTACTGCAGGATCAACCATTATTCTCCAAATGTTCGGGTTGGTTGCGACGGTAGTATTATCGCCTCCGGGAGCAACCATTAATATCATTCGACTTAGCTGATTATGAGAAAAAAGGACATCTTACTCGACTGTAAAAATCATAAATTGAACCTTTGCCATATTGCAGACGCTTATAAAGTGGGATACACTGAGTCGATAGATGAGATCCATTTAGAAAGAATGAGTAAGGAGCGATACTCTTTTGAAGACACTTATTATTGCGGAAAAACCGGACATGGGGCGAAATATAGCCGCCGCAATAGAACCTAAAGCCAAAAATCTTAGGTCCTATCTGGAGGGTGAGCAGTACATTATCACCTGGGCGATCGGACACTTAATCGAGTTGGCTGAACCAGATCAATATGATGAGAAATATAAAAAATGGAACATAAGCCATCTTCCGATCATTCCTGAACAGTTCAAGCTGATTCCGAATCCGCGGACGTATGATCAACTGAAAGTAATTGCTGAACTTGCGAAAAAGTGTGATCAACTCGTCAATGCCTGTGATGCGGGGCGGGAGGGTCAACATATTTTCTCTTTGATTCAGCGGCATTTAGGACTAAAGCAGCCGGTGAAGCGGCTTTGGATTTCGGACTTAACGTCGGAAACGATTCGCAATGGCTTTGCAACGTTGAAAGACGGATCCGAATATGAGAATCTGACCCGGGCCGCACGATCCCGAAGTGAAGCCGATTGGTTGATCGGCATGAATGGCTCTCGTGCTTTTACAACAAAGCATAATGTCCTGCTTTCTGTAGGTCGCGTTCAAACGCCGGTCCTTGCGCTCATTTACGATCGTCAGAAACAAATAGAAGCCTTTTCCTCACTCAAGTTTTACGAGCTGGAAGGCTACTTCACACAAGGTGATACTACGTATAGAGGCATGTGGCAGGGCGAACGCTTAACAGACCAACTGAAAGTGGAAGCATTAGCGGCCAAGGTGAAGGGGAAACCGGCACGCATTATTTCATATGAAGTAAAGGAAACGAAGGAATACCCCTTTAAATTGTATGATTTAACGCTGCTGCAGCGTGAGGCGAACGGGAAATATGCTTTTTCAGCCAAAAAAACGCTTGATACCGCTCAGTCGCTTTATGAGAAACACAAGGTCATTTCGTATCCAAGAACGAATTCCAACTATGTCACGGAGCAAAATATTCCGGAAATGCACAAGTCGCTATCCGCTTTGCAGGGCACCGCGTATCATGACCTTGTACAGGGAGCTAACCGCAATCTGGTACACAAAAATAATAAAAATATTTGCAACCCGTCAAAGGTGGAAGATCATCATGCGATTCTGCCGACGAATCGTAAAGCATCTGGACTCACGCCGGATGAACAGAAATTGTACGATTTGATTGTGAGACGTTTCTTATCGCAATTTTATCCACCTGCCGAATATAAGGTTCACACGGTGATGACCGAGGTCGAGCAGGAGATGTTCAAGACGACGGTGAAAGAACTTCTCCATTTGGGCTGGAAGGTCATTTATGCCGATCAGAAAAAAGAAAAGCCCAAAAGCTCCAAGGGCAAAGAGAAGGAAGAGGAAGAAGACGAAGAGGTTGAAGTCAGCGAACCCTTCTCCATCGATGCACAAGGTCAAGTTGTTTGCAGCGATGCTGTTGTCAAAGAGAAAGATACTCAGCCGCCAAAGCATTTCAACGAAGGCACGCTGCTTAAAGCGATGGAAAGCGCAGGCAAGCAGATTGAGGACGAGGAGCTTCGCGATGCGATGAAGGATTCCGGTCTCGGGACACCAGCGACACGCGCAGCAACCATTGAACGTTTGAAGAAGGTAGGCTATATTGACATGCAGGGCAAAAAGATTGTCCTTACCCAGAAGGGCAGAATGGCCGTGGAACTCATTCGCGGAGCCGGCATCGAGCTGCTTACTTCTCCGGAGATGACGGGTCAATGGGAGCGCAGGTTGAACGAGATCTCCCGCGGCACGGCGTCGGACGAGCAGTTTATGCACAATGTCAAAAGGTTTGCGACATTAATCGTCGATAAAGTCCGCGTGCAGCCCAGAGCTGCCAAAACAGCCTTCGAAGGTGAAACGCCTGCTCCTGCGGGAACGAAGAGAGGATCCACGGCACGTGCGAAGTCATCTGCTCCTTCGGGCAGCACCAAGGCTAAAACAGCATCCAAGAAATCGCCGGATGCCAGCAGCAACCCTTCGGATGGTGCCAACGCATTCCTGGCAGCTTGTCCACGACCGGGCTGCGGCGGCTCCCTTTTTATGGGGCGTAAAGGCTACGGGTGCTCTCATTACAAGGAAGGCTGCAAGTTTGTCATCTGGAAGGAAAGTTTTGGCCGGAATTTGACCGATACACAGGTGCAGGCACTTGTTCAAAAAGGGAAAACGACGAAACTAAAGCTCGTGCTTCCAGATGGAACAGCAGCAGACGGACGTATTGTATTGAAAAACATTGATACAGGAGAGCTTGGCACGGAAACAGAGTAATGGGGGACACCAAACGTGTTTGATTTAACAAACGATTGGGCTGAAGTTGTTGGCTCCGAGTTTGAAGAGCCTTATTTTCAAGCATTATGTGATTTTCTTAATGAAGAATACCGAGTTACAACCATCTATCCCGAACAAAATGAAGTTCTGAATGCTTTGCATTTAACCTCCTACGAAGCAACGAAAGTTGTCATACTGGGACAAGATCCTTATCACGGAAAAGGCCAAGCGCATGGCCTCAGTTTTTCCGTTAAACCTGGCATCACAGCGCCGCCGTCCTTACAAAATATGTACAAAGAATTGCAGTCCGATCTGGGCTGCTTTATTCCCAATAATGGCTATTTAGTGAAATGGGCCGAGCAAGGCGTACTTCTCCTAAATACGGTGTTGACTGTTCGAGAGGACACACCTAATTCCCATAAAGGGAAGGGATGGGAGCGTTTTACGGACAAAGTGATTGAGGCATTGAATTCACGGGAGCAGCCTGTTATTTTTGTCTTGTGGGGAAGCCATGCCCAAACCAAGGAGCGACTCATTCATACAAACCGGCACTTTATTCTAAAATCTGTTCATCCTAGTCCGCTTTCTTCTTATCGCGGATTCTTTGGCAGTAAGCCATTTTCGCAGGTTAATAAGCTCCTTAATGAGCTAGGCAGTCAGGAAATTAATTGGCAAATCCCCAATTTATGAGGGATAATGAAGAGGCAGCCGTTACATTGAATAAAATGCGAGGGAGAGAAGTCAATGAAATTTCAAGACTTTACCTATTTAAGACCCGAATTTAGCACATTTGAAGCGGCGTTTAAAGAGCTTTTAGAACAGTTTAAGCAAGCAGCTTCTTTTGAGGAGCAGGACCAAGCGATGGAAGCTATTGTAAAGCTTCGGAGTGAGCATGAGTCTATGGAATCTATTGCACGAATTCGGCACACCGTGGATACGACGGATGAATTTTATAAAGCGGAACAAGAATATTTAGATGAAATTGAACCTTTATATCAAGGCTCCATCACTGAATTCTACAAAGCGTTGATCGGTTCGGCCTATCGTGCTGAACTGGAAGCCAAATGGGGCAAACAATTGTTCAGAATTGCTGCTTTATCGCTCAAAACCTTCTCACCGGAAATTGTTGAAGATCTCGTCCAAGAAAATAAACTGGCCAGCGAATATTCCAAGCTACTTGCTTCGGCAAAGCTGGTTTATGCAGGGGAAGAACGAAATTTATCACAGCTGATCCCTTTTCAATTATCAACAGACCGAAATGTTCGCAAAGAATCGAATGATGTAAAATATAACTTTTTTATCGAAAATGAAGCGAAATTGGACGACCTCTATGATCAGCTGGTCAAGGTTCGTACGGCTATTGCTAAGAAGCTTGGATACAGCAATTTTGTAGAACTGGCCTATGCGCGCATGAACCGCTCCGATTATAATGCCAAGGACGTGGAAGCGTTCCGCAATCAAGTATTGGAACATATTGTACCCGCGGCTACGAAATTGAAGGAACGGCAGAAAGCTAGAATCGGCGTAGACGCTCTTCATTACTACGATGATAAATTCGGCTTCCCGTCCGGAAATGCCACACCAAAAGGGAATGCCGATTGGATTGTCGAGCAAGCACGGGAGATGTATGCGGAGTTGTCGCCGGAAACGGATGAATTTTTCACATTTATGATCGAAAATGGTTTGATGGATTTAGTGGCTAAGAAGGGGAAACGAGTTGGGGGCTACTGCTCTTATATTAGTACATACCAAGCACCATTTATTTTCTCGAATTTTAACGGTACATCAGGAGACATTGATGTCTTAACGCATGAAGTTGGCCATGCCTTCCAAGGTTATAGTTCCAGAGAGTTTCAAGTGCCTGAATATGTTTTTCCAACCTTGGAGGCTTGTGAAATCCATTCTATGAGCATGGAGTTCCTGGCTTGGCCTTGGATGTCACTATTTTTCGAAGAAGAAACGGATAAATATAAATTTAAACATTTGAGCGAATCTCTGTTGTTTATTCCTTATGGCGTAGCGGTTGATGAATTCCAACACCGCATCTATGAGCAGCCGGAACTGACGCCAGTGGAACGCAAACTTGTTTGGCGCGAGATTGAGCGGAAATATTTACCACATCGTGTTTATGAGGATAACGACTTTTTGGAAAGAGGAGGCTTCTGGCAGCAGCAGCCGCACATTTACAAAAGCCCGTTCTACTACATCGACTACACGCTCGCGCAGGTATGTGCATTTCAGTTCTGGAAACGGGCAAATGAAAACCCGGAGCAAGCCTGGGAAGATTATTTAAGATTATGCCAGCAAGGAGGAAGCCAAAGCTTCACGGAACTTGTTCAAGTAGCGAACTTGATCTCGCCTTTCCATGATGGTTGCGTAGCTTCTGTGATCGGCCAAATCGAGACTTGGCTCAATCAAGTCGACGACTCTAACCTTTAGAGCATGGGCTTCACATGCGTGATCTCGAGGCCGCTGTCACAATCTTTTCCGGTTTCGTAAGAGCGATTACCTAGAACGGCAGTAAAGGCTTGTAGGTCGACAGACGAACCTCTTAGTAAAACTTGAATTGCCGCTTGGAGGACGATTTCACCATCGGCCATAGCCATGTTCCACAGATCCCAGATGCTATGCGTATAGGTCTCTTCAAGTGAAGTCGGACAGTTCCAAACCGTGTGGGCTTCGTTTAAATAATCAAGCGGAGCCACACGCTTTTTATAAACCAGCGGTGATATTTTACCGAAGGTTAATACCCTCTTGATTCCTTTAGGATCGTGAAAAAGACGCTGCGCTTTAATCAGATCATAGTAAGCGTCGTTCCAATCTTTCTCCGTAATGTTCGTAGCTATGTCCGGGTAGTTGTTTGCCGTTGCTTGGTTTAGAGCAGGTACAACGCCAAGCGGCAGCTTTTCACCCACATAAATTTCTTTCCAAACCGGTGTTTTCCATGTCTGAATTCCACGTTTGCGTTTGACGATCAGGGTGTCCATAATGATTTCAAATCGTTGATGATCCCATTTCTTGAAACCTGATTTATAGAAAACATAAGGATGCATGTTACGGTCTAAAATATGATGCGTGATGAATCCAAGCACATAAACAACAGCCGGATTATACAGACCGCGGCCTTGCACCTGTCGTAGTAAATCCTCCAGGAATGGACCGCAATTTTTTGCATGCATGAGACTTCCTAATTGATTTAGTGTTTTATCCTTTTTCCAAGGCAAGAAATTATGATAGAACAAGAAGTCCGGCCCTTGACAGCCAAGGGAGAAAACTTGTCTCATTTGTCTGTCATTAAGCATTTGGTCATGACCCAGTTGCGCCATCAATTCTTGGCCGAATATGAGATGAGTCCAGATGTTTGGCAAGCTGTAGTTCCTCCTTCGTACAAACCGTTAAATTATAGTGCGACCACTTACATTCTAACATAACAATTACGCTCAAGGTCACATATCGCGAACTATTTATGTTCCAACCACTTCTAAAGAAGGAATAATATGCAAGTTGTCGAATTCAAAAAACGATCGGTACTGAAAGCCATCCAATGCATATCCATGATAGGAGATAACGTATGAATAGGGTCAATAATCCGCAGGATCGTTCAAACCGTGCAGATCCCGACAATATTCAGGGTTTGCTTTCGAGCACAGAACCGTCTTTTGCCGCAGTTTTCGAATTCACCACCATGGGTATCGCCATTATTTCGCTGAACGGGTTATGGATGAGAGTAAATACGAGTTTATGCACCTTAACCGGCTATGCGGAAGAAGAGTTAGTCAATAGGGAGCTGCATGCGATATTTTCACAGGATGAAGCCGAGGAACTAGAAGCTTATTTCGAGCAAATGCTCTCTGGAGATACAAGCTTCTATCAACTTGAGAAAAAATTGATTCGCAAAGATGGGAGCATCGCCTGGGTGGAATTCAGGATCTCTTTAATGAGAGATTCACAGGATGAACCGTTTTATTATATGTCTCAAATTAATTATCTTTCACAGAAAACGGAAATGGAACGGAAGCTTGCAGAGAGTGAGCAGAGATATAAATCATTAATCGAGCATAATCCTGCCGGAATTCTCACCTGTGATCTTAAAGGGATGATTAGAAGTGTGAATCCTGCCATGGAAAGGATTTTGGGGTATACGGAGCGAGAAATGGTAGGTCAATCCATTAATCACCTATGGAAGCAGGAACATCATGTAAATAATTGGATCGATAGCATCGTTTCTAAGAGCGATAATTACATGCTCCGAGTTAAGCATAAAAACGGTGAGCAGATTGAGTTAGGCTTGAAGAACGTGCCCATCATCGTTGATGGCATGAATGAAGGGATTTATGTGATTGCCAGAGACATCACCCAGCATAACAAAGATCGCGAATCCCTGCGGGTTGCTCAACAGGATCTACACGATACGGTACGTAGACAGCAAGGCATGACGATGAAGTTCAGGCAAATGCAAGGAAAATTCATTCACACGCTATGCGACGGCGAGCTTCTCTATCGATTGGGATTTCAGCCATCGAATATCCTCGGCAATCATCTCTATGAAATTTGGCCGTATTCTATGGCTGTTAATATGGATTCGTTTTACCGCAGGGCGTGGAATGGTGAGGAAAATGTCATGTATGAAGCGACCTTTCGTGGCATTACATACTTAACTTCCTTACGACCGATTTTTGAAAATGGCCGCGTTGTTGAAGTTATCGGATCCTGTGTGGATATTACGGAACGAAAACGCATGGAAACGGAGCTTAGAGAGACCAAGGATCTTCTTGAATCATTCATCAGCAATACGACAGATGCCATTTGCGTACTTGATTTACGTGCAAGAGTTACTTTGGTCAATGGGGCGTACGAGCAAATATTTGGTTGGCACCAAGATGAATTGTTGAATAAGCCGCTGCCGATTTATCCTGATTTCTTGGAGGAACAGCGCAAAGAAATCTATGACATGCTGAAGGCTGGCCAGCAGATTTCAGGGCTTGAGACCGTCAGATTGCGGAAGGATGGACAGCTTGTACATGTGAGCGTAACGAAAACGCCGATCAAAAATGAAAAAGGCGAAATTATTGGCTTCGCCGGCATCTCAAGAGACATAACAGAACGGAATCGAACGGAGGAACTGTTACGTAAATCGGATAAGCTATCTGTCGCAGGACAATTAGCCGCAGGGTTAGCGCACGAAATCAGAAACCCCCTCACATCACTTCGCGGCTTCTTGCAGCTGCTGCAAAATGACGTAAAGGGGAAACAGCACTATTTTGACATCATGCTCTCTGAATTAGATCGAATCAATTTTATTGTCAGTGAATTCCTTGTGATTGCCAAGCCGGAGGCGATTCATTACAAAAAAAGCGATCTGAAGGATATTCTTCAATCGGTTACTGCACTGCTCGAAACGCAGGCCGTGTTATGCGATGTGGAGCTTGTCTTGGAATTTGAAACGGAAAGCACGCAGCTTGTTTGTTCGGAAATGCATTTGAAGCAATTATTTATTAATTTGGTTAAAAATGCGATGGAAGCCATTGCGAAGGATGGGCAAATCAAACTGACGGTTTCCCTGCAAGGTGATGATTGGATAAGGGTTCGGACAGAAGACAACGGCTGTGGCATTCCGGATGATCGATTAAAGCAATTAGGGGAACCATTTTACACGACGAAGGAAAAGGGGACAGGTCTTGGGTTAATGATGTGTTTTAAAATTGTCGAGGCTCATAAAGGGACAATGACCATCCAGAGCCATTTAGGAGAAGGAACGGTCATTGATGTGTGTTTACCTACGTTGACAAGTGGACAAAACATGATGGAATGGAACTGAGCTCGCGTGAAAAAACCGTCTTTCCATGTACGGAGAAGGGCGGTTTTTTCGTTAATTAGAAACTGATGCTGAATTCATTGGATTCACGGGAATACCATTTTGAAATCGATGCGTCTTGCTCATTGTGGATTCGTACTTCATCAGGCGTATATTTGACAATAATCCCTGAGCTGACTTGATAATAAACGCCTAAAGGATCTAACGACCAAACGTAGACAGGTGTTTTGGTCAAAGCTGCAATAAAAATCTCTATATCTGTATCCAGTAGTTTAGTTCCGTAAATCATCGACACACCTCTGTCTTATTTTTTTATGAACTTGCACTTATTATTAGTGACAGTACGAACAATTAAACAATCACGAAAACATTGGAACATTTTTTTGTGGCGTTTTCGGAAGAGACGCAGGATAAACCAAAAAATAATGTTTGCAGGACTTTGAATTCCTTGTATAATAGGAAAGCTTTGCGAAAATTGACAGTAGGTAAATTATGATTGGGTAGAAGGAGAAAGGGGTCAATGGCTGTGATTGTGGTTGGGGGAATGATCGGTCTCGGTAAAACATCAGTATCCACTTTACTTGGAAAAGAACTGAATTCAAGTGTTTTCTATGAAAGTGTAGATGATAATCCGATTCTGCCGCTGTTTTACACGTCATCTCCGGAAGAGATTGAGAAGAAGCGTTATCCGTTTCTGCTTCAACTGCACTTCCTGAATACAAGATTTAAGGCGATTAAACAAGCATTGGTACATAATCGAAATGTACTTGATAGAAGTATTTACGAAGATTGGTACTTTGCAAAAGTGAATAGGGAGCTTGGGCGAATCTCTCAACTTGAATTCGATGTGTACGAAGGGCTTGCAGACAATATGATGTCTGAACTTGCAGAGCTTCCCAAGAAGGCGCCTGATTTGATGGTCTATCTCAAAGCCTCCTTTGATACCGTGATGCATCGTATCGGATTAAGAGGACGCAGCTTCGAGCAGGATCAATCCTTGGTTGACTACTATCGACAGCTTTGGTCAGGGTATGATGACTGGGTGATGAATCATTATCACGCTTCTGAAGTGTTGATCGTAGATATGGATCAAGTGGATGTTGTAAACCGTCCTCAAGATGCGCAAGAATTAGTGAATCGAGTACGAGCTAAACTTTCCGAATTAGCGATTGTTTAATAATGAAGACCCCCTCTAACCAGAGGGGGTCTTTCGAATTATATACAAGGTTAAATGATTTAAAAAAGATAGCATATTGCCCCGTGCAGTTGCATATACATATCGAATATTGACGGTGTCGCGCTTTATTTGTCGGAAAATAAAAGAAGGCTGTGCAAAAAATTCATAAAGGAATGGTGATGAATTTGTTATTTATCGTATGTTATAACGGGAAACCGATGTGCCCTCCACTGCCGAAATTGGCTGCTTCTGAAAAAATGCAAAAACTAAGCCTTTTTTTCTCCAACTTAGAACTGATAGAAGTGCAGCAAGAAAAAGTTGCCAATTGATCGTTTAATGACAATTCATATGCATGTTTGTAATACTCCTAGTCTTTGGATTAAGGAGTATTTGTCTTTCCCGGAATATGATAAAGTAGATGGAAATGACTGGATTTGGGAGGATGGCATGGAGTCTGTTGCACCTGGCAAGAAAGCGATTATTATTGGGGCAGGTATTGGCGGCCTCACGACAGCCCTATTTTTACAAAAAATCGGATGGGAAGCCGTCATTTATGAGAAAAAGGAGGCGCGTGCTGAATTTGGAGCAGGGATTGTCATCGCCGCGAACGCATTGGAAGTCTTGAAGGATCTTGGTGTCGCCGATAAGGTGAAGCAGGCAGGTGCCAAAGTCGGCATGGCAGACATTCGCTCTTGGGATGGCAACACCATCACATCCGTTCCTGTAGCCAAACAAGCAGCTCGCTACGAAACGTACAGCTATCTTATTCATCGTGCGAAGCTGCAGGCTATTTTGGCAGAGTCTCTGAGAGATGAGACGAAGTTGTATGATCGGAAAAAGATGATGTCAATGGAACAAAATGAGCATGGTGTCAGCGTGCGGTTTGAGGATGGAACGGAAGACCACGCGGATATTCTGATTGGTGCAGACGGACTGCATTCTGATACGGCTAGGCTCTTGTTTGGGGCAGGTCCGCTGACGTATTCAGGATTTACGGCTTTTCGTGGCGTAGCTGCTTATGTAGACCCAGCTTACACCCTAGAGGTTGGCGGAGGTTTTGAAGCTTGGGGCAGTGGACGGCGATTTGGATTTTCGCAGCTGGGCGAAGGTCAAATCTATTGGTTTGTAGCGATCAATGCTCCTGAAGGTCAAGAAGTGCGGGGAAAGAAAGAGCATGTTCTTCAGCAATTAAGCGGCTGGCATGCTCCAATTGAAGAGGTAGTGTTGGCGACAAACGAACAAGCGATTCTTAAGCATGATATTTATGATCGAGAGCCGCTTACTTCCTGGAGCAAAGGCAGAGTGGTGCTGCTTGGTGATGCGGCACACCCGATGCTGCCGAATTTGGGGCAAGGCGGAGCGCAAGCGATGGAGGATGCTTATGTGCTTGCAAAGTGTTTGAAGGAAGCCGCCGATATAACGCTACCTAGTATTAGAAAAGCGTACGAGACGTATGAAGCGATTCGCATCCCACGAGCTAATCGCATTGTACGACAGTCAAGACGCA
Organism: Paenibacillus anseongensis; assembly: GCF_009757995.1. Lineage (NCBI taxonomy): Bacteria > Bacillati > Bacillota > Bacilli > Caryophanales > Paenibacillaceae > Paenibacillus > Paenibacillus anseongensis. The sequence goes on along the minus strand of NZ_WSEM01000039.1, from coordinate 588,154 downwards.
TGGCCCGAATGGTACAAATGAAAAACCCGATGATCATAAAATTACGTAATTTATTGCTGAGTTTATTTCCTGATTCATTCAAAATAAAGCAGTTGCATTGGTTGCTTGGCTATCGCATGTCGGATTGGGATCGTAAAGAGTGGATGAAATGATACGATTAGAAGATATAACAATGGAGGGTACTAATGAAAATACTCATTCTTGGTGGTACAAAGTTTCTTGGACGAGCCCTAACGGAAGCGGCAATAGCGCAGGGGCATGACGTTACCTTGTTTCATCGCGGCTTGCATGATGCCAATGCCTTTCCTAACGTTCGGCATATTATTGGCGATCGGAATAACGATTTAGACCTCCTGCAAGGTCGCGAGTGGGATGCGGTGATTGATACCAGCGGGTATGAACCTGAGTCGGTCTTAGCCGCCGCTGAGCAGCTTAAGAATCAAGTGAAACACTACACGTTCATCTCTACGATTTCCGTTTACGAGGATCTGAAAAAAGTGAATGTTAATGAAGCAGCACCTGTTGCTAAACTGACAGATCAGATGGATCCTGGTCAGAAATATGGGGCAAAGAAAGCCCTTTGCGAACTAGCTGTGCAGCAAGAATTCCCGAACCAAACACTGGTTATTCGTCCCGGTCTCATTGTAGGACCGTACGATGTGTCTGATCGTTTTACGTATTGGCCTGCTCGTTTTCACCGTGGGGGCGAAGTGTTGGTGCCATTGCCGAAAGAACGGAAACTGCAATTTATTGATGTGCGCGACTTGTCAGCTTGGATTATTCGTTTAGTGGAGCAAGAGATGGTAGGCACGCTGCATGCGAGCGGAAGTGATTATACAATGGAGGAGGTTGTTCAAGCTTGTACACAAACTACTCAGCATGAAGTTATCTGTACGTGGGTGCCGGAAGAGTTCCTAGTGGCAAATGAGGTCGGAGAATGGATGGAGATGCCGCTTTGGATTCAAAGCGATAGTCTAGTCGGGATGTTCTCCTTGGATAATGCGAAGGCTTTTGCGAACGGTTTGACAACAAGACCATTGATTGAAATTGTTCGAGATACGTTGGCATGGGATCAAAGTCGTTCTATGACTGCGGTGCGTGCAGCCGGCATGGACCCTGCCCGTGAGGAGGAACTCTTGCTGATCTGGTCGAAAAATATTTTTTGAATTGTGTGAAAATCAATAGAATAGATGGAAAAGTCCGAATATAATGGAATAGTATACTTTGAGAAAAGAGGTGCTGTCCATGTACGATTCCACGGATATTCAAAGTAATAAGGGAATGGCTATTATTGCTTATATCTTGTTTTTCGTTCCGCTGATTGCTGCTAAAGATTCGAAGTTTGCTATGTACCACGCGAATCAAGGGCTGACACTATTCCTCTGCTGCGTGATCTTGAATGTAGTGCTGGGAATCATCCCGATTATCGGTTGGATTCTGCTGCCGCTTGCCAACCTGGCGCTTTTCATCTTCGCCATCCTGGGCATTGTTGCAGCCGCTCAAGGTCAAGTCAAACCGCTGCCGGTAATCGGCGCATACACGCTATTAAAGTAGTTTGACGTACATAATGGAAAGCAGGTTGCCTTTGGGGGCAGCCTGCTTTTTAATTTTAGGGACGTTTAGATGGACTCGTATTTCGCCACTCAAAGCTCTGTTGCTAGCTCAGCAATCCGCGCGCTCGATTTATCATAAAACAGCCCACCGTGATAACAAATAACTCTTTCGATGTCATAAGCAGTGAACTTCTTAACCGACTGCTTCGCCAACTCATAATCGTAGCAATAAGCCGGTATAGGACCCATCAACTGTCCGTCGGCAACAACCAGTGCATCCGCGGCAATCAACGTTTTACTTGGGATGTGATAAAAGCTCAGATGTCCCGGTGTATGACCTGGCGTCAAAATGACTTGAAGGCCACCGGCGATCGCAAGCACCTGGCCATCTTCCAAGATGCCATGCACTTTCCCTTTGGGAGGATTTTCTAAATTCGTTCGAAAAGCTTTCCGCCATTCGGGCGAAACATCCGCGGGCAAGCTTGCGACAGCGCGCTCAATGGCCTCCGGCGTGACTTTGATCAACATTTTCTCGCCTTCGATATAAGGTTTCTCGAGCTGGCTGGCAAGTACAGTTAGTTTGCCTGGCATTTCTGTTAAAAATGCAGGCAAGCTCCCGATATGGTCAATGTCCTGATGAGAGATCACAATCGTTTTTAAATCTTCAAGAAGGACAGAGGCGTGCTCGAATGCTTTACAAATAAGAGGGTAGTTTCCAGGGTACCCAGTATCGATTAATACCGCACCGTCGCTATCGCTCAATAGGATAGGATAAATAACGTTTGTACGTCCCATGATGAGAACTTCCAGCTCCAACATATGAATTCCGTTTGCGATTTGCATCGTAATCCCTCCAAAGTGATAGTAAAGAATGAAACTATCATACCTATAGAGGAGTGTATAAGTCAATAAAATATTTAATTATAACACAATTATAATTAAATGTCAATAGATGATTCTGTGAAATTCCGATTTTTATTTTTGTCCAAAATTTGATCAACGTGTGAATAAAATATGAACATTTTTTTTATTTTTTGTGTTATAATAACTATATTAGACTTTTACTTCTGAGTTTGGAGTGATAATGATGGCTGTTAAAACAGTAACCGTAAGTAATGAACGCAGTGAACGTGATGTGGTGCCATTAGTAAAGTTAATGACTATCGCGGCATGGGCTTTGCTTGGCATAGGGTTAGTATTAAGCTTGTTGAGTTTGGATCACTTCAGTGATCGCAATGCTACGTTAATGATTGGAATCGGATTCATGGTAGGCAGTGTTTTCGTTTATGTGATTCGCACAGCGATTCATCTGGTTCATTCCCGTGCCGTATCGAAGGACGAATGAGAACAAAATTCATGAATAAATTTAGCCTTTCAGGTGAATAACTTGAAGGGCTTTTTGATTTTCATGGATTTTCATACTTTTACATAATAGTCAACAAACGTTGTGTGACATTTGTTTTACAGTAAAACGTCGATCCTTTGACGTATTTGTTAAGTCCTGCTAGTGCCTGTGTACTTTTAAATGCAATTTGTTATCTTAGTATTAGATAAAAAAGCGCATGTTAATAAATACTTAGAAACAGCACTTTGTAGATTGTGGATTAGGAGGTTAGTTGGATGAAGAAGAGAAAACTCGTAAAAGCATTGCTGCCCTTGATGATGATTGCCATCGTCGTGTTATTGGCAGGCTGCAGCGGTCAAGCAATGGTATTGGATCCGAAAGGACCGATTGCTGAAACGCAAAAAGATTTGATGTACATCTCCACGGTTATGTGTTTGGTCATTCTTGTTCCGGTTTTGGCACTAACGGCATGGATTGTATGGCGGTATCGGGATCGAGAAGGAAGTAAAGCTTCTTATAAACCGAACTGGGCACACAACACAACACTAGAAGCTGTATGGTGGTCAATACCGATTATTATGATTGCGGCACTCGCTGTAATCACGGTTAAATATACGTATGCTTTGGAGCCATCCAAACCGATTAAGTCGGAGAAAGCTCCGATTACGATCCAAGTGACATCACTGGATTGGAAATGGCTGTTCACTTATCCGGAGTTAGGCATTGGCACACTTAACTATGTGCAAATTCCAGCGGATACACCGATTAAGTTTGAACTGACTTCCGACGCTCCGATGAATTCATTCTGGGTTCCACAGTTAGGCGGACAGATTTATACGATGTCAGGAATGGCCATGACCTTGTATTTGCAGGCGGATGAGATTGGTCATTATTTCGGAACGGGAGCTAATTTCAGCGGATCCCATTTCGCCGATATGACATTCGACGTGAATGCGACGTCCCAAGCGGACTTTGATGCCTTTGTTGCAAAAACCAAACAATCGCCAACCAAACTTACGATGGAAAGTTATGAACAACTGGCGAAGCCTGGTCAATTAAAAGAGGTTCAGTATTTCTCCACCATTCCAGACGGACTATTCCAGAAGGTGGTAACGAAATATACGAATGGTCAATCCGCTCACAGCGGTCATGGGGCTTCTTCTGAAACCAATCATGATGCGATGAAAACCTCATCGGCGTCAGAAAAAAGTGAAGCGAAAGATTCTAAACAAATGGATCATAGCCAAATGAATATGTCAAAATGATAGAACGAAGTTTTTACGAAAGGAAGTCATGCTCATGTTGGATCGTATTAAAGAGTTCGCATCAGAGTTTTTCGTAACGGGCGACCCGCTTATTCTGGGCGCACAGGTAAGTATCGGGCTCTCGATGGTTGCTATGGTTTTCGTACTGACTTATTTCAGAAAATGGGGCTGGCTCTGGCGGGAGTGGTTAACAAGCGTTGACCATAAACGGATCGGAATCATGTACATCATTTGTTCCATCCTGATGCTTTTCCGCGGCGGTGTCGACGCACTTTTGATGCGTGTACAGCTCGCCGTACCAAATATGCAGTTTCTACAAGCCGATCACTATAACGCAATTTTCACAACTCATGGCGTTATTATGATTTTGTTCATGGCGATGCCGCTCATGTTCGGTTTGTTTAATATCGTTGTTCCTCTACAAATTGGAGCGAGGGACGTTGCCTATCCGTTCTTGAACTCACTCAGCTTCTGGTTATTCTTCTGGGGAGCGATGCTGTTCAACGTGTCGTTCGTCATCGGCGGATCGCCGGATGCAGGATGGCTGAGCTATCCGCCGCTTTCCGAGCTTTCCCATAGTCCGGGCGTCGGACAGAACTTCTATATTTGGGGGATTCAAATCTCAGGTATCGGTAGTTTGGCGACAGGGATTAACTTTATAGTCACGATTATCAAAATGCGTGCTCCAGGCATGACTTTGATGAAAATGCCGATGTTTACTTGGTCTGTATTTTCCAGCTGCGTCACGATTATCTTTGCATTCCCTATTCTAACGGTTACTCTAGCGTTATTGTTCCTGGATCGCTTCTTCGGTGCGCATTTCTTCACCTTGGATGGTGGCGGAAATCCGATGATGTACATCAACTTGATTTGGATGTGGGGACATCCTGAGGTTTACATCGTTGTCCTTCCGGCATTCGGGATTTTCTCGGAAATCGTTGCAACGTTCTCCAAGAAGAAATTGTTTGGTTACAAATCCATGGTTTTCGCGATGTTCATCATCAGCTTGTTGTCCTTCTTCACATGGGCGCATCACTTCTTCACGATGGGTTCAGGCGCGGATGTCAACGCGTTCTTCGCACTTACGACGATGCTGATTGCTATTCCTACCGGTGTCAAAGTCTTTAACTGGTTATTCACCATGTTCAGAGGGAAAATTCGTTTCTCAACGCCGATGATGTGGACGATTGCATTCATACCGTGTTTCGTCGTAGGGGGAATGACAGGGGTCTTGCTGTCTGTTGCACCTGCTGACTTCCAATTCCATAACAGTTACTTCCTGATCGCGCATTTCCATCAAGTTTTAATTGGCGGTGTAGCTTTCGGATACTTTGCAGGTTTGTACTACTGGTGGCCAAAAATGTTCGGCTTCAAGCTCAACGAGCACTTAGGCAAATGGGCTTTCTGGCTGTGGAACATCGGTTTCTATGTTTGTTTCATGCCGCAATATTTCTTAGGCTTAGACGGTATGACTCGCCGTACGTATACGTACGATTTCGATATGGGCTGGGGACCGCTCAACTTGGTATCCACCATCGGCGGTTTCTTGATGGGGATCGGGTTCCTATTCCAAGTATGGCAAATTGCTCACTCCATTAAGTTCAGAGAGCCGGATGTGACCGGAGATCCGTGGGATGGCCGTACGCTCGAGTGGTCGATTCCTTCACCGGCGCCAATTTACAACTTTGCTGTGCTTCCACAAGTGTCTACGATCGATGCATGGTGGGAGACGAAGCAGAAGCAAGGTACCCAAGCTAAAGCAGCAGCGGCGGCACCAGTCGTCTATGAACCGATTCATATGCCTAAAAATTCGGCTATTCCATTCCTGAAATCCGCATTTTGGTTCTTCGCAGGATTTGGTTTCGTATGGGATTGGATGTGGCTCACGATTCCAGCGCTGATCGGTGTCGGAATTTGTATGATAGCTCGTTCATTTACTTATGACACGGACTACTACATTCCGGTTGACGAAATTAAACGGACAGAAGCCGCATTGAAAGGAGCGAAAGTCTAATGGCACATGCAGCCGCGAACGGTGGGCACGACGCTCATGCACACGACCATGAACATGATCACGAATCGCTCAAGACCTTCGGATTCTGGATTTTTCTAATCACGGATGTCATTTTATTCGGATCTTTATTCGCCACATATATGGTTCTCCATCAGAATACGAATGGGGGACCTACACCGGAAGAGCTTTTCAAAATGCCGGGTATCATCGCTGAGACATTTATTTTGCTTACGAGCTCTTTCACGAGCGGTTTAGCGGTGTTAGGCATGAACAAAGGGAACATGAAGCAGTTAATCGGCTGGCTAATTGTTACCGTCATTCTAGGGGCTTCTTTCGTTGGGCTTGAGGTATCGGAATTCGTTACCATGGTGAATCACGAGGGAGCATCCATTAGTACAAGTGCTTTCTTGTCCGGTTTCTTTGCACTCGTAGGGACGCACGGGCTTCACGTTTCAGTGGGATTGATCTGGATGATCGGGTTAATCCTGCAGCTTAGACGCAGAGGCATTACTGCTGTGACCAAGCGCAAAGTGGAAATTATTTCTTTGTACTGGCATTTCCTTGACGTCGTTTGGATCTTTGTCTTCACAATCGTTTATTTGATGGGGGTGATGTAAGATGAGCGGACACCAACACCATACAGGAACTCACGATAACCATGCGCACGGGTCGTTAAAATCTTATATCATCGGCTTCGCGCTCTCCATCATCTTAACCATCATTCCACTGGTTGTTGTTATGAACCACATGATGAGTAAGACTGGAACACTGGTTTTAATTCTCATCATGGCTATTCTGCAGTTTGCGGTGCAATTGTTCTTCTTCATGCATGTGAAGGAAGGCGAGAATGCGCGTTGGAATATTATGACGCTGATTTTTGGTCTCATTATTCTCGTGACCATCGTTGGCGGCTCCATTTGGATCATGACTTACAACCAAGTGGCGCATTAATACAAAGGTTAAAAGGAAAAGACGCTCTAAACCGCGATCATACGCGGGAAGGGGCGTCTTTTTCCTATTAGGAGCTTAGCATGATGACTTGTTATTGCGTTCTTTCATTTCTCGTTTATCTTGCTGGGCGGCTTTGTCTCCAAATTGATCCAGGCGAGAAGGGCTGCCGGATGGTCCGTTGTTTTTCGGTTTGCTGTTTCTCCCACTCATCTCTATCACCTCCGAGATTCAGCTTTTGCTAAATAGACAAGGTTCATGCTGGTGCTTTCAGGAAGCAAGAAAGGGGTTGTTTTCATGTTGGTAACATGATACATTATGTATCAGAGATACTAAACGTATCAGTCATCCGTAATGGACAAGCTAATCTATTGAACGGAGAGGAGCCGAATGATACGCCGTAACCAGCGATTTCGTAACCATCTCGATGACAATCTCATTCATTTGCGCAAGAACTTGTTCATTTCTCCATCCGACCCGATGTACTATGAGAAGGTGATCCGTTATCTGGATGCTACCTCACCGGAAGCTCATTATAAGATCGGGCAAAAGTTTCAAAAAAGAGGGAATTTCAAGCGAGCTATTTTTCATTACAAGGAAGTTCTTCGCACCTACCCGTCGCCGTTCTATTCCGCCGCGAATCGAGCGATTCGCGACATTGAAGAGGAGAAGGCCGCACATGCGATGAACTTGCAGCAAGCTTTCCCGGAGAAAGCGAAGGGGATTTTGCCTCCTTTTATGAAAACGCTGCTCATCGTTCTACTCGTCCTTAATCTTTTGTTAATCGTTTTGTTTGCGGGGAGTAATCCACTCTACAAAACCATTTCTACGATGAAGGTCTGGGGCGCTGGGAGCGACATTACCTATGAAACGGTTGACGCGCCTTTCGTGATGTACATCGCACCTGAGACCGAGAGCCAAGCGATTGAAACCGCCTTGCACAAACAAGCGCTGGAGCTGGCGAAGGAAATGCCGAAGACGAACATCCTGATTTACGGCGTTATTTCCCAGGATAACATGGCTCAGGGGAAAACCATGCTGCTCCGAGATGAGGAGCTGACGAAGAGTGCTGTGGTTGTTGCACAGTACCATCCTGCGACAGATGAAGCCGTAAAAATTCGTTTCTTGAATACCGAATTTGGAAAGCACCAACCGCTTAGTGCGTTTGGTGCTAATTTAGTTCGCACGGCACTGGAGGCGTACACCAAAGATCACGGCAGCCCGCCAGCCCGTCTGGATGCGCTGCTGCAGGATTATCCGAACAACTATATTAGCTTTATCCCTTTGGAAGCGACAACGGGTTCTAATAGCATTTCTGAGGCTTTCACGGGGGACGGGGGCTGGGTGTACTCACCGGATGCGGCAAACCCTTCACAAATGTTCTATGCGAATTCCGCTGATGTGCAGGAAATCCAGTACGAACCTGTTCATATTGAAATCAATAAAAAGGAACATCAACTTAAACTCGTAAGCGGAGATTATATTTTATGGGATAAAGAAATCGGCCTTGGCGCAAATGATCGTACACCGCAAGGTCAATTCCTCGTGAAGGACCGCGTGCAAAACCCTCAGGGAAGCCGCACGCAAAGTTACGGGGAAGCCGGTTTGGGGCTGGGGGCAATTGCGCTTCACGGCACTTACGATGAGAGCTCCATCGGTTCGGACAAATCGCTGGGGTGTGTGAGATTGACAAACGGGGACGTGCAGCAGCTCTTTCCATTTGTACCTAAGGGCGCAGAAGTGCAAATCCAGGCCTCAACATGGGCCGGGGCAAGCCATGAACAGCTGAAGGACATCAATCTGCTTATTCCAGCCACGCGGCCGACTTTAGATGAGTCGCCGGAAGAAGTCATGTTCCATTGGCTTGGATAAGTGATTATGCATAATTTAATGCCATTACATAAAAAAGCAGCTGAAGCTATCCAGTCGTTACGGGATGCCTCAACTGCTTATTTGATTACATTAAGTTTTCCGGATTCAACTTCTCAAGCTCCGGTAGGACGAATCGACCATCTTTGCGAATAAGCACATCGTCAAAGTAAATTTCTCCGCCGCCGTATTCCGGACGCTGGATCAGAACCATATCCCAGTGAACGGAGGAACGGTTCGTGTTATCCGCGGTTTCATAGGCTTGGCCTGGTGTGAAGTGGATGCTGCCGTCAATTTTCTCATCGAAAAGAATGTCTTTCATCGGATGCTGAATATAAGGATTCACCCCGATAGCGAATTCACCGATATAACGCGCTCCGTCATCCGTATCCAGAATATCGTTTAATTTCTTGGTGTCATTGCTGGTCGCTTCCACAATGCGCCCGTTTTCGAAACGAAGCACGATGTTCTCGAAGGAAGTGCCGGAGTAGATCGTTGGCGTATTGTAGCTGATTACACCGTTCACAGAGTCTTTCACCGGTGCAGTGTACACCTCGCCATCCGGAATATTTCTCAGCCCGGAGCAAGGAACTGCGCCAATATTTTTAATGGAGAAGGAGATGTCCGTGCCTTTGGCAACAAGACGAACTTTATCTGTTCGTTTCATCAGGTCTACCAGCGATTCCATGGCTGTCGCCATTTTGCTGTAATCGAGGTTGCAAACATCAAAGTAGAAATTTTCGAATTCCTCGGTGCTTTTGCCAGCAAGCTGAGCCATGGAAGGGTTCGGGTAGCGCATGACACACCATTTGGTATTGTTAATGCGCTCGTCAAAGAGCGGACGTTGGAAATATTTCAAGTACAGGCGCATTTGCTCATCTGGCACATCGGAAGATTCCGTAATGTTATCTCCGCTGCGAACGGCTACATAAGCATCCATCTTCTTCATGCGGGCAAGCTCGAAATCAGACCATTCACTAAATTGTTCTTGAGTCCCTTTCATTTGCAAGCTTCTCATGACCATAGGATCACGCAGTTCAATGAATGGCTTGCCGCCTACGGCATATACTTCTTCGATGAAGCATTTGGCGAGTTCGGGATCTTTGACGCCAATCATCTCAATCAGAATGTTCTCACCAGGTTGAAGGCTAACCGAGTAGCGGATAATATTGCGGGCAAATGTTTGAAGTCGCGGATCTCTCATTCTATAGGTCTCCCTTAATTGAAAATTAGTACTTAGAAAGTATATCGCAATGGGAGCCTTAAAGCCAATTGAGCCCTCATTTCATAGAACTTTAAAGGGTATGCTACAATAGAGAATTGTGAAGAACTAGACTTGCTTAAGCACATCAAACATCAAGAGGAGGACATGCATGGCAAGAGAGCAGATTAAAGTACCTTTCGGGTATGAACCCCCTGCCCAAACGCACAAAGGCACGGTGTTTGTATTCGAAACATTCGAAGATTGGACGGAATCCGATATGCAGGCTTTTACGGCATGGGCGGAGGAGAAGAAATTCGTCAGAGCCATCTTTTACCCGCAGCATGAAGAAACGCTTCGTAGAATGGCTATTACGACCAGTATGCCCTATTATGCCAGAGTGAAGCATTTGGAAAGCCTTGTGAAACAAGTGAACACTTCGGTTCAAGTGGATGTAGACACATGGGAGGGAAAACGTAAGAAATATACCCCTCTGGATACTTCCTTGCATTTTTTAACGGAGAAATCATCAGGTCCTTATTTTTTATGCCTAAGTGATCGCTATGCCAACTTGTTCGTTACTTATCCGTCCTTCAAGGAATGGATTAAGAATCTAAGATTATACATTCATGAGCAGTTCCATGTCCCGCTCCATGGCAAGCTGCACGATTACGCACAAAGATGGGAAACTGTTCGTTTTGGAAATGGCTCTTAAAGAGGGGCTAGCCCCCAGAAAATTAACCATATTAATTATGGTCATTATCGTAGCGGGCATGAGCCAAGGCATGCTTCTGCCGCTGCTTACGATTTTGCTGGATCGATCGGGTGTATCTACCGATGCCAATGGCCTGAATGCTGCTGCCCTGTATATCGGCATCTTCTCGACGATGTTCTTCATCGAAAAGCCGGTCAGGCGGTTTGGTTATAAGCCGGTTATTATGGTTGGGATGGGACTGGTTATTGCGGCGAACTGCTTGTTTCCTGCCTGGCAGCATATTGGATTCTGGTTTGTGCTTCGCTTAATGGTAGGAATAGGGGATAGCGCTCTTCATTATGCCACACAGCTATGGATTGTAACGTCCAGCCCCAAAGAGCATAGGGGACGCAATATCACGTTGTACGGAATGGCCTACGGCATCGGATTCAGCTTAGGGCCAGTTGGGATTACACTTTTAAAAGTGGGGATTTGGGGGCCGTTTCTGACCACAAGCAGCTTTTTTATTGTCATTTTGCTGCTGATGACAAGGCTGAAAAATGAGCGTCCTGAAAGAGGCGAACGCGTGGAAGCTGTACATAAGCGTGCATCAAAAGTGGCGGCCATAGCCTGGTTCCCGCTTATTACTTCGCTATTATATGGCTATATGGAAGCCTCTATGAACAGTAACTTTCCGCTCTACGGTTTACGCATAGGCCTGTCAGAGGCTAATATTGGAGTTCTTTTGCCTGTCATGGGGGTAGGCGGCCTTATCATGCAGCTGCCGCTGGGCATATGGAGTGATCGCATCGGGAGGAAGAAAATCCTCATTTCATCCGGACTTATTGGCGCGCTAGCCTTTCTATGTATCCCGTTTGCAGGCACGAAATTATGGCTGATTGGCTTATTATTTGCCATAGCCGGAGGCATGGTAGGCTCGTTTTTTTCGCTTGGACTAGCCTACGCGGCAGACATTTTACCTAGACATCTGCTTCCCACGGCCAACGTATTGGCGTCTATTCAGTATAGTGTAGGGAGCATTGCGGGGCCTTTAATCGGAGGAATGGCAATTCGCTATTCCAGTGCGGCCAGCATTTTTTATGTGCTCAGCCTTATTTACGTCTTATTTGCACTATCAGGGCTTATGTTTCGCCGTGAACCGACGGCATAAAGAAAGACACTCTTTCCAAGAATGGCGAGAGTGTCTTTTGCTTGTTTTAGCCTATTTCATAATCGGCTGCCTGATCCGTCATATAACGTTCCGTCAGAATCGTCAGCATGGAGATCCCGATTTGGTTTTCTCCGCCTTCAGGAATAATAATATCCGCATATTTCTTGGAAGGCTCGATGAAAGCATCATGCATCGGCTTCACCGTCGTCAAATACTGATCGAAGACAGATTGCAGCGTGCGCCCCCGTTCGTTAATATCCCGGGAAAGTCGGCGAAGGATACGCACATCCGGGTCCGTATCAACAAACACCTTGATATTCAAAGCGCTGCGAAGATCTTCATCGGTTAATACATGGATGCCTTCTAGCAACACAATAGGCTTAACTTCAACTCGGATCGTTTCTTGCGAGCGAGCATGCTTCGAGAAATCATAAACGGGGATATTGACTGCGTTTCCGTTCTTCAATTCATTCAGATGCTTAAGCAGCAGCTCGTTCTCAAACGCGCGCGGGTGATCGTAGTTGATGCGCTCCCGCTCTTCAAAAGTAAGACCACTATGATGAAGATAGTAATTATCTTGTGAAATTAATGTCACGTTCGTGGATCCCAGTTTATTAATAATCGATCTGGCTACTGTAGTTTTTCCTGAACCGGTACCTCCGGCAATTCCGATAACGAGCATGAAATGTAGTGCCTCCCCAAATAACTTGAAAACCTTCCCCAGTAGTTTAACATATTGTTCATATAAAAAGAAAAAAGCGATCGAATTTCGATCACCTTTTACATAGAACCGACGTTTACCGAATTTGCTTAGGGGTGTGAAATTTCACTTGATTGGCATCGACGTCCTGAGAAGCTTGGTTCAACTGCTCCAACGTTTGCTGAATTTGCTGCCCATACTGCTCATTATTGTACGTTTCAAGCTGGGCCTGTGCATCTCTGACTTTGTGCTTGGCTTGCGTCAGAGCAGCTTGTGCAGATTGTATATCATGAGGGTGAGCCTGCATGACGGCTCTTTGCAGTTTATACTCAGCGTCTGAAGCCAATCGTATGGCTTGATCTGCTGCGTCAATGGCGTGTTGGACCTGCATCGAAAAATCACGGGTGTCGGACATAGGGGAGAGCCTCCTAAGAATCGAGTTATTTTAAAATGAACAGTGACTTTACTACATTGCTCCAAAGCTGGGGAAATCATTCTTCATTCGGGAAATGAAATTATTTCCTGGGTAAGCGCAAAATGTGAGCGTTCTCATGACGATTCGACAAGAAAAGTCTGAAAATTAAGAATACATAGAATAGTGTTCAAACAAAGGGTTTTGTTTCCAAAATATAAGTGGACAAACTTTATGAATATTCATAAGCTAAAGAGGATAGCTTTTTTTGAGTAGAAATCCTTTCATGAATAGACAATTAACGACTAAATAGGGGATGAAAAGATGAGAATTTGTAAAAGTATTTGTTTGGCAGCTGCAATGGCCATCTTCATTTCCGGATGCGGGTCAGCGAAAACAAGTACAGCGCCGACAAATACGTATACGCCAACATTAGAAGTCAGTGCGGCGGTCAATGGCGATGCCGTAACGCTGCAGATGACGACGGATCTGAAGATTTCGAAGGAGCATTATGATCATCAACGGGTTGAAGGGGAAGGGCACATCCACATTTCCCTGGATAAAGGTGAGAAAATTGTCGTGACGGACAAGCAGAAAGTGCTGGATCATTTGAGCAAGGGGCCGCATGAAGTCAAAGTATCCTTACATAACAACGATCATACGCCTTACGACGTTAGCAAAACGATAACGTTCGACGTGAAATAGGAGCCTCTTGCATATGCCTATACTTCGAAAGAAGCTCAGTTTACAGAAACGAATCGTATTTCTGATTACATCGGTGACGGTCATTATGATTTCGACGATGATGGTGTTCGATACGAAGAGTTTAAATCAATCCATCAAAGAAGCTTATGTGAGCCAAATTAGCGGCATGACCATCGCCATCAATGGGCGTTACGAGGAATCCCGCTCGATTTCGGATGTGCAGCAAATTTTTGATTATATTCAATATAAAAACACGCGGGTTCTCGAAATGAAGCTCTACAGCAAAGACGGAGCTATTCTGGCTGCTTCTGATCGCGAACAGGTCGGTAAGCGTCTGGATCCATCCAACGTGATTATTCCAAAGCAGGACAAAACGATCGTAGACCGGCTGCCAATGGCGAAAAGCGAGAAGCCGGTTGTAAGGCTCATCGCGCCGCTGCAGGAAGATGGCATGGTTGTTGGAGCCGTGGAAGTCATTTTCGACTCTTCCGAGGAGTCTGTGCTGCTTAAGAAGCGCACGAAGCTTATTTTAGCTGTAGGTATTAGCATTGCTATCATCTTATCCATTTTGCTATGGCTTATCTTACGCACAATTGTCATTCGACCTTTAAGCAAGCTTCGCGAAGCTGCTGTGATTGTCAAGCAGGGAGGAGAGCTTCCGCTGCTGCAATTCCAGGCTTCTCCCGAAATTTCGGAAGTATCCGAGGCTTTTAATGATATGGTAAAAAATCTGGATGAACGTTATAAGGAGCTCCAGCAGGTGCTCAACACGCTGCAAATTACCCAGGATCAATTGGTTCAATCCGAGAAGATGGGAGCCTTAGGCAACCTCGTTGCGGGTGTCTCCCATGAGATAAATACACCAATAGGCATCGGAGTTACCGCGATCACCTATTTGGATCAGAAGACGAAGGATTTCCGAAGCTTGTACGAAACAGGTAAAATGAAAAAATCTGATTTGGAACAGTTTCTTTCCATCATCGGCGAAACGAACGCCATGGTCCAGACGAATTTGGAACGCGCCTCTTCACTGGTACGCAGCTTTAAGCAAATTTCCGTCGATCAAAGCGTGGAAGTGAAACGTACGTTTCTTTTGAAGGAGTATCTAGAAGGAATCGTTGCCAGCTTAAAGCCATCACTGAAGAAAACGAGACTTCGTGTAGACATCTATTGTGATGATGGCCTTAATCTGTATACATATCCCGGAGCGTTATCGCAAATTGTTACGAATTTAGTTATGAATTCATTGAATCATGCCTATGGGCCAGAAGATGAAGGCAGCTTAAGCATTCGTGTCACTGAACACCAAGATCATATTCGGATTGTATATTCCGATGATGGGAAGGGAATGACGCAGGAGGTGCTGGATCATATCTTTGATCCGTTCTTTACGACCAGCCGCGGCAAAGGCGGTACCGGCTTAGGCATGAATATCGTTTATAACCTTGTCACGCAATCGCTGAATGGCAGCATCCAGTGCTTGAGTACGCTGGGACAAGGCAGTTTGTTTATGATCACGATTCCGTTAGAGGAGGAGTCAGAGCTATGACGAGACAGGATGGGTTAATGGACCTGGATGAACTACTTTTTGCTGATGAGGAAGAGAACGTTCCCACAAATAATGTGGTGGTGGAACAGGATCCTTGGGTTGTCTTAATTGTCGATGATGAAAAACAGATTCATCAAGTGACGAAGATGGTTTTGCAGGATTTCGAGTTTGATGGCAGAAAGTTGGAGTTTCACAGTGCTTTTTCCGCTGCAGAAGCTAAACAAGTCTTGCAACAGCAGCCTAATGCAGCATTGGTTTTGCTCGATGTTGTGATGGAACAGGAAGATGCAGGGCTTCAAACTGTAAGATATATACGCGAGGAATTAAAAAATACAGCGATACGCATTATTTTGCGTACAGGTCAGCCTGGTCAAGCTCCTGAGCGTACAGTCATTATGGATTATGACATTAATGATTATAAAGAGAAAACCGAGCTAACGACGCAAAAGCTGTTCACGACCGTCGTTACCGCGCTGCGCTCCTATCGGGATTTGAAGACAATCGAGAAAAGCAGATCAGGGCTGGAGGAAATCATTAAATCTTCGGCAACGCTGTTTGAACTGCAATCTATGAAGAAGTTTGCCTCAGGCGTTTTAACTCAAATGACCTCCATTGTTAACTTGCATAAGAATGCCATTCATTGCAGCTTTGCCGTAACGAAGGGTGTCGAGGATATTTATATCTTGGCTGCGAGCGGCGACTATGCGTCCAATCAGGATGAAAGAGCGCGTGATGTCGTTCCCGAGCACGTTCTCGGTGAAATTGAGCTCGCTTTTTTAACGAAAAAAAGCTCGTTCGCTTCCGACCGTTTTGTGATTTATTTTCAAAGCAAGATGGGGATGGAGAATGTCATTTATATGAATGGCTTCAAAGAACTGAGCGAGTGGGAGCGATATTTAATTGATATCTACTGCACGAACGTTTCCGTTGCTTTTGAGAATATATACTTGAATGAAGAGTTGGAAAGCACGCAGCAAGAAATCATCTATACGATGGGTGAAATCACGGAAACAAGATCCCGGGAAACGGGGCATCATGTGAAGCGAGTAGCGGAATATTCGCGCTTGCTGGCGATAAAATACGGATTGTCAGAGCAAGAAGCAGAGGTTATTCGTCTAGCCTCGCCGATGCACGATGTGGGGAAAGTCGGGATTCCGGATGCGATCTTGAATAAGCCAGGCCCATTGACACAGGAAGAATTTGAAATTATGAAAACTCACTCGAACTTGGGTTATGAAATGCTGAAGCATTCGAACAAGCAAGTGTTGAACGCAGCGGCTATCATTGCCCAGCAGCATCATGAGCGGTTCGATGGTTCGGGGTATCCCCATGGACTTCGCGGCGAGGATATTCACGTCTATGGGCGTATTACGGCGTTAGCCGATGTGTTTGACGCACTGTGCAGTGATCGTGTCTACAAGAAAGCATGGGAGCTGGATAGGGTGCTGGATTTATTAAAAACAGAACGCGGACGTCATTTTGACCCCGTGGTTGTGGATCTTTTTCTGGAGCACTTGGATGAATTTCTGGTGATCAAGGAGCTTTACAGGGAACAACGTTAACGGCATTAAGGATCGAAAAAGCATAATAAGCCGGCAGCCTTCTCATACTAGGTGGGAGATGATGGAGGTGAAGGCAATGACCAAAGTGAATCGTCCTGATAAGAAGAATAATCAGCAGAATGACGCTTCCTTGATGGAAGAAGCTCAGACGTTAAAGAAGCAAAATGCTGCTGAATATCCACCTAGCTTAAACAACATTAACAAAACGAATTCATAGTTAAAGCGGTAAGGCTGTTCACAAGGTCACGAAAGACCTGCGAGCAGCCTTTTCTTATAGGCTTACGGAATTTGGTCAAAAACGCGGATTATATGTGGTAATTCCCGAATCCATATAAAAAAAGGGCTTGAACCTGCTTCTTTGTCATTCTTACGGAGACGGAGGAGCATTTATTTTAATTGACATTTCCTGTATGCTAATAAAGGGCTAGAGATAGACAGAAAGAAGGTGTCACGATGGAAGGAATTGGACTCGTACTGGAAGGCGGAGGTATGCGAGGCGTATACACCGCGGGAGTCTTGGAATACTTTATGGAACAAGATTGGTATTTTCCGTATGTAGTTGGTGTATCAGCGGGAGCCTGCAACGCGGTATCCTATATTTCGAAACAACCTGGTCGCAATAAGAAAGTGACCATTGACTATATTGGAGATCATCGGTATTTAAGTTATCGCAATTTATTGCGTCATAAGAGCATATTTGGAATGGATTTCATCTTTAATGAACTGCCTAATAAATTAGTCCCGTTTGATTACGATGCATTCTATCGTTCCCCTCAGCAATTCGCTATCGGTACTACTGATGCGCATACAGGAGAGCCGGTCTATTATACGAAGCATCAACTCGACCAGCAAACGATGCCGATCGTTCAAGCCTCAAGCTCGCTGCCGTTTGTTGCGCAGCCCATCCTCTATGATGGCCGTATTTTGTTTGATGGCGGCTTGGTAGACCCAATCCCTGTGAGGAA
Source organism: Paenibacillus anseongensis (assembly GCF_009757995.1). Classification (NCBI taxonomy): domain Bacteria; kingdom Bacillati; phylum Bacillota; class Bacilli; order Caryophanales; family Paenibacillaceae; genus Paenibacillus; species Paenibacillus anseongensis. Next base: position 570,201 of record NZ_WSEM01000039.1, on the reverse strand, counting down.
ATCAGTTGCAGACGGGAACAGAAAACATATCATTGTCTTAACCAAAGAGATGGGTTATCGCAAGACCCCTTTTAAACAGCGGTGGTTAGCTAAAAGCTTTTACCCGAAATATGATGGCTTAGTGGATGTGTTAGTTAATCGCAGTGAAATTTATAATGGCACTTTAGAGCTCGTTAGGCAAATGGAAGCGGATGGCAGCGCGATCGTCATTCGTCCATCGTCCAAAGTGCTGGTAGGCCGAATGGAGAAAAATCCTAGGAAACTCGAAGTTTTACATGAGTTGGGTTATCAGGATGCGAAGCGGATGGGGTCTCAATTGAAAGACTGGCTTGTTAATTAATCAATGGATAAGGGAAAAAGTAACCGAATGTTCATATGAACCACGATTTCTGTGAAAAGGAATGGTGGTTTTTGTTTGCATTCATAGCGAACATGCGGTATGGTAATATCAAACCAATAAGAACCCACGGGAGCTTGAGTCGTCAGGCTGAGATTGTGACCGAAATGTCACTAACCGTTAATCTGATCTGGGTAATGCCAGCGTAGAGAATTCACACAAAATGTTTGTCTATTTCTTAATTTTGTATGGGTTTATCATCTTTCTACCAATGGCGCTCCCGGATAACGGGAGCTTTTTCTTGTGGTTATATAGATATAAGGGAGAGGGAAACAAGAAATGAACTGGAAAAAAATTGCACCACTCATGCTGGTGAGCTTGACTGTCCTTGCAGCAGGTTGCGGGAAACAAGAGGCGAAACCAGCCAATCCTGCTAGCCCGGCTGCTTCAGCCAGCCCAGCCGCTTCGGCAAAACCGCTTACGGATGTAAAGGTTGTCCTGGACTGGACGCCGAACACCAACCACACGGGTCTGTATGTGGCGAAAGACCAAGGATTTTTTGAGCAAGAAGGACTGAATGTTCAAATCATTGCGCCTGGCGAAGCCGGAGCGGATGCGATGATTGCTTCAGGAGCGGCTGAATTCGGGGTCTCCTATCAAGAAAGCATCACGCAGGGACGTATCCAAGGTGTACCCCTCGTTTCCATTGCAGCTGTTATTCAGCATAATACATCGGGCTTTGCTTCACCGGTAGCTAAAAACATTAAAACGCCTAAGGATTTTGAAGGAAAAACATACGGTGGTTGGGGAGCCCCGGCGGAAAGCGCAATGATCGACTCGCTCATGCAATCCGAGAAAGCTGATCCAAGCAAAGTGAAAAACGTAAATATCGGTGATGCCGATTATTTCACAGCGGTCAAAAGAGATATTGATTTCGCCTGGATTTACTATGCTTGGACAGGTGTGGACGCCGAGCTTCGCGGAGAGCCGCTGAACATGATTTATTTGAACAAATATTCGGATAAACTGGACTACTATACTCCTGTATTAGCAACAAGCGAAAAACTGATTAAAGAGAAGCCAGAGCTCGTTAAAGCGTTCACGGCGGCAGCAGCCAAGGGCTATCAATTTGCAATCAGCAAGCCTGAGGATGCCGCTAATATTTTGATCAAAGCTGTGCCTGATTTGGATGCCAAACTCGTGATGGCCAGCCAAAAATGGTTAAGCCCTCGTTATCAGGATGATGCGCCGCGTTGGGGCGAACAAAAACGTCAAGTATGGGAAAATTATGCGAACTGGATGTTGGAGCATAAGCTCTTGGAGAAAAATCTAGATGTAGACGCAGCGTTTACGAACAATTTCTTACCTGCTGGCACGAAATAATTTTATGACTCGGAAGGGGCATTTACGATGGCTAACGCACTTGTAAGTATTCAAATTATTCCTAAAACAAAAAACGGTGAAGATGTTATCCCTTATGTAGATCGAGCGATTGAAGTCATCGCCAAGTCAGGCGTGAAATATTTCGTTTCCCCACTCGAGACGACGATGGAAGGGGAGCTGGATCAACTTATGCTGATCATTCAAGATATGAATGCAGCGATGATTGAGATGGGCAGCCCTAACGTTATCTCGCAAGTGAAAATCTATTTTAACCCGTCTGGCGCATCGATGGACAAGCTGACGGAGAAATACAGATAATGAAACTGAAGAACGGATTGAAAGCAGGGTGGCCACCGATTGTTGTGGTCATCCTTCTCTTGCTTATTTGGCAGCTTGCGGTGACTTGGGGAGGAACGGCAAGCTGGCTGCTTCCAAGTCCGCTTAAGATCTGGCAGGACGGTACTACGGACATGCCACGGGTATGGATGCACACATTTGCTACAGTACGTTTAATGTTAATAGGGTTTATTGTTGGTGTAACAGGAGGCGTTATCGTAGCAAGCTGTTTGCATCGAGTGCCTTTTCTGAAGGCAGGGTTTTATCCGCTCCTGATTTTGTCCCAAAATGTCCCGATTATCGCGCTGGGACCGCTGCTCATTATTTTATTTGGTTTTGGCATCTTACCTAAAATTATTTTAATCGCACTAGTTTGTTTCTTTCCTGTCACCATGTCAACGCTGGACGGATTTATGCAAACGGACCGAAACATGTACAACTATATGCAAATGATTGGCGCCAGCAGACGGCAGATTTTTTATAAATTAGAGCTGCCGCATGCCCTTCCGTTTCTGTTTACCGGGCTGAAAATATCCGCTACCTACAGCGTAATGGGAGCTGTCATTGCAGAATGGCTAGGCGGCGGTGTCGGTCTGGGCTATTATATGATTTTGCAGAAATCAGGCTTTCGTGCAGATCGTGAATTTGTCGCCATATTAATCATTGTTGTGATTAGTTTGTTGTTCTTTTGGCTGATTGCCGGGCTTGAAAAGCTCTTTATTCGGTGGAACGTGAAACGGTCGTCTTAAGGAAGGGGAGAAAGGAACTTGAGCAAATTAGAACTGAAAGGGATCCATCACACGTTCACTGGCAAAAAACAGCAGGTCCCCGTGCTATCTGATATCTCACTGCATGTCAAAGAGGGAGAGTTCGTTTCCATCATCGGGCCATCCGGAAGCGGGAAAAGCACGCTGTTCCACATCATTGGCGGGCTCATTGCTCCTTCCTCAGGAGAGGTTTGGCTGGATGGCTCCAACGTGACTGGAAGCAAGGGGCTTATCAGCTATATGCCGCAGCAGTCGGCGTTATTCCCATGGCGCTCAATTGAAGCGAATGTTGCGCTCGCGCAGGAGGTTGCAGGGGTATCGCGTGCTGATGCCTTGGACAAAGCAAGAGAATGGCTGCCTAAGGTTGGATTAGGGGGCTATGAGCACGAGCTGCCGCATGTGTTGTCAGGTGGTATGCAGCAGCGCGTTTCATTCCTGCGGGCACTTTTGAGCCCCCAAGAGGTCATGTGCCTCGATGAGCCGTTCGGCTCCTTGGACGCACTAACACGGCAAGCGATGCAGTCTTGGCTGCTAAACATATGGGAGCAAAACAAACGGTCCATTCTGTTTGTGACACATAGCATTGAAGAGGCGATATTCCTCTCGGATCGCATTTATGTTCTCTCGAGCAAACCTGCACAAGTACTCGAACAATTTGTTGTGCCATTTGAACGGCCACGACATGAAAAAGTAATGATGGACCCGAAATTTCACGAGCTCCGCCAACAGATTCAAGGCCTACTGCGTCAGGAGATCTTATCATGAATAATAACAATGCCATTGATGCACATATACATCTTGATATGTATTCAGAAACAGAAGCTCAGAAGATCGTGTCAGAGCTGGATCAATCGCAAGTCGAGGCGCTGATTGCCGTTTCCAGACATTTGGCATCTTGTTTGGCAACGGAGCGGCTGAGCCTGCAAGCACCAAACCAGGTTTATGCGGCGTATGGTTTTCATCCCGAGCAAGAGATCCCACATGAAGCTGATCTCCAGGAGTTGTTAAAATGGATAAGTGAGCGTGCAAGTGCTATGGTCGCAGTGGGAGAGATCGGCTTGCCGTACTATCGGAGGCTCGAAGCGGAAGAGAGGGGGGAACAACTTGATTATACCCCTTATGTTCAACTGTTTGAGCGATTCTTGGAGCTGGCAGCAAAGTTAGAAAAACCTGTCGTCCTGCATGCGGTCTATGAAGATGCCGATATCGTGTGCGATCTTCTTGAGAAGCATGGGATCTCAAAGGCGCATTTTCATTGGTTTAAAGGGTCGCCTCAGACCGTTCAACGTATGATTCAAGCCGGATATTATATTTCCATCACGCCGGATGTTCTCTATGAAGAAGAAATTCGTGAGCTCGTTCGAAATTATCCGCTTGAGCTGCTTATGGTCGAAACAGACGGACCATGGCCGTTCGAAGGAATCTTCGCGGGGCAGATGACACATCCTCGAATGATTCACAAAGTCATTGAGCAAATTTCGCTTCTGCATGCTGTGGAGTCAGACATCGTTGCAGAGAAGATTCTGCACAATACGAAACTATTTTATAACCTGTTTACCCTTGGTTAATTGAAACTGGACATCTGTTCGCATTGGTTCTATAATAAAAGGGAACAAATGTTCGATATCTAGATGAGGTGAGTGTATAAAATGACGGTCAGATGCTCTTGGGTCAATGAGGATCCGTTATATGTCAATTACCATGATCATGAATGGGGAGTTCCAGTCCATGATGATCGCAAATTATTTGAGATGCTGAATCTGGAAGGAGCACAAGCTGGATTAAGCTGGTATACCATATTGAAAAAGCGGGAAGGTTATCGCGAAGCATTTGATGGATTTGATCCGGAAATCATCACGCAGTATGACGATAAGAAACTGGCAGAGCTTCTGCTGCATCCCGGGATCGTACGCAATCGATTGAAAATCGCAGCTGTCGTCCAGAATGCCAAAGCTTATCTGAAAGTGCAGCAAGAATTCGGGTCTTTCGACCGATATATATGGGGATTTGTTGGCGGTCAACCGATCATGAATCACTGGACGGATATGAGTCATGTGCCGGCGACATCGGAGATTTCAGATGCCATGAGCAAGGATTTGAAAAAACGTGGTTTCAAGTTCGTAGGTTCAACGATTTGCTACGCGTATATGCAAGCCGTTGGCATGGTGAACGATCATAACCAAAAGTGCTTCCGTTATCACGGCGTGAATTAAAAAAGTGAAGGCCATCGGTTAAGGATGAATGTCCCTAGCAGATGGCCTTTTGTGTGCTTTCACTCAGGCATATTGGAGTTGCTTCTCCATCAAATTATATTTGATTAAATAGATCCGCTTACGAATGTAAAAATCGTAAACTGCGCCAGTTAATTCTCTTGGCTTGATTCGGTTATTCGTGTCGTTGTCTATGATAATCACGGAGCCGTCGTCATAGAACTTGAACGTATAATCGGCATAGTGTGTGTGTGCTTCATCCAGCATGGCGTCAATCTGTCCAGGGAGAAGATGGTCAGTGTCACACAATGCCTTATTGTACCAATAATCTCTCTCAATAAACCGGAAATTGTGACTGGCGTTCATCATGTAACTACCTCCTCATCTAAATGGAACATTTGTTCTTGTTTTTATTATATCAAACAAATGTTCGTATTGGAAGAGGGATCTATGAAAAACAGGAAATATTTTCATAGAAAAAACCCTTCAATCAGCTAGATTGAAGGGTAATTGTGGACATGATATGTTTGGTAATCGCTAAACCATGCAGCCGGCCTGATTCAATGAAAATTTCGTTCGCATCATATTTGGAGGAAGCCACGACACCCGCCACATACAACCCCGGGATGCTCGTCTCCATCGTTTCGGGATTAACAATCGGAGCATTCGTCTCTTCATGAAAACCGACGCCGAGCGAAATCAGCAGTTCGCGATCAGGTCGGAAGCCGGTTAGGGCCAACACGAAGTCATTATCCAAGGTGACTCGTTCGCTTTCTTTTCGCACCAAGATGGAATGTTCATCAATCTGTTCAACCTGGGAGTCAAACCACATCTGGATTCGGCCTTTGTTCACACTGCTTTCAAAAAGAGGGCGTACCCATGGTTTAATACTGGCTGAGAAATGGCTCCCTCGATAAATAACCGTGACTTCAGCGCCTACGCGGAGCAAATCCATAGCGGCATCGACAGCGGAGTTGTTCCCCCCAATGATGGCTACCTTGGCGCCGGAATAAGGATGAGCCTCCTTATAATAGTGCGTCGTTTTCGGCAGATCCTCTCCAGGGATTCCAAGCATATTCGGATGATCAAAATAACCGGTAGCTACAATAACTTTCTTAGCTGTATAGACTTTCTTTTTGCCAAATTGATCGGCGGTATGGACGCAAAATCCTGTCTCTATTGGTTCAATAGAAACAACTTCCTCATAGGAATTAATGCGAAGCTGCTCTCTTCTGGCGACCTCTCTATAGTAAACCAGTGCTTCTTGGCGATATGGCTTTTCATGAGGGGTGGAGAAAGGGTAGCCGCCAATCTCGAGCAGCTCCGGTGTGCTGAAAAACTGTAAATACGTAGGATACAAATAAATTGCGTTCACAATGCAGCTTTTTTCTATCAATAAGGGGGAAAGCCCTTCACGCTGCAAAGCGACAGCGGCGGACAATCCGCAAGGCCCTGCCCCTACGACGATAACCTGTTCCAAAGTATGACAACCTCCTCTTAGCATTTCCCTCATCCTATAGTAGCGTAAGCTGAAGAGGATGCCAAGTTTGGCAAGCAAAAATAGAGCAGAGAGCAACCCGATTAAGTTTCGGAAAGCAATCTGCCCTTCATCTACGTTGCCTGAATTATTTCTGATTTAATTGATGGCCCTCATCGCTTTCGCTAATATCGTCTTTAGCTAAATTGACGGGGGTGATACTAGGTGCATTTTCTAACGTGTCATTCACGAACTCCATGTCTTGATTTTTGGCATTCATATTCGTTGTTCCTTTGTAGTTGCCTGTATGTTTTTTGTTTTCCATCGTTGGCCATCCTTTCTGCGTCAGATTAACGTTCAGCCTTAACGTGTACACTTGGGGACTATTTTATTCTCCATAATAAGGAAGGGAAGCGAAAAATCTCTTTAGAGCTGTGCATGAAGGCTGATCTTGAGGTTGTGTAGTTCACACCAGCAAAATCCGCTATAATAAATGAAGTTGGATAAAAAAGGAGACATGAGACGATGAATTCAAAGCGTATTAAACATATGGTTGTTTTTAATTTGCAAGTTGGCAAGGACACTCCTGAAGCTGAGCAGTTTCTCAGAGGAAGCGCGCAAGAGCTTGCGGCCATACCTGGGGTCGAGCAATTTGAAGTATTTCGTCAGGTGAGTGCCAAAACGGATTATGATTTCGGATTTTCCATGGTTTTTGCGGATCAAGCGGCTTACGACGCGTATAATGTTCATCCCGTACATACGAAATATGTTGCAGAGCGTTGGGTAAATGAAGTCAGCCGTTTTCAAGAAATTGATTTAACTGTATACGAATAAGGAGCTTCAAGATGAAACCGTTGAAATTACCGAAGGAAGAGAAAGATATATTGATCAATGACTTGCAGGAGCATATGGAAAACGATCATGGTGTTACGATGGGGAATTTAGCGGCGGAACAACTGTTGGACTATATGATCCAACAATTGGCGGCGCCTATTTATAATCAGGCGATCGAAGATGCCAGCAAAACGTTAATGGATAGAATGAGCGTCTTGGAAGAAGATCTGTACGCGATGAAAATCTCCAAAAAAACGCGAAGATAGCTAGTTGTCAGGTTGGTTTGAGGAGGAACAGAGCACGTTGAATAAGTCCGAAGAAATGTTTGATATTTATGATGAGAAAATGAATTGGCTTGGACAAGCGCCACGCTCTGAGGTTCATGCGAAAGGTTTATGGCATGCTACTTTTCAATGCTGGATTGTAAGTCTGGAAAGCGAAGAGCCTGCGCTTTTGCTTCAGTTAAGACATCCAGATAAGGATTTGTTTCCGAATCTGCTCGACATCTCCTGTGCCGGACATCTGGCAGCGGGGGAAACCGTTCAAGATGGCGCGCGCGAGATGAAGGAAGAGCTGGGATTGAGCGTGGATTTCAATGAGCTGGTACCATGTGGACTTTTTGCAGAAGAAGATCTGATGTCTGATCATCTTATCGATCGTGAGTTTTGCCATGTTTTTATTTACCGCTGCGATCAATCTCTGGACAAATATGTTTTACAGGCAGATGAGGTAACGGGTTTATTTAAAGTGAGTGCAGCGGGGTTAGAGCGTTTGGTGCATGGAGAAATCGAAGAGTTGAAGGCAGAGGGCTATCGAACAGGAGGAAACGGACAGCTGGAAGAAACGAGTTTGCTCGTGTCTCTGAATGATTTGGTCCCGCATCCAGCTGCTTATTATGATCTGGTTTTTCAAACGCTAAGGAAGCATGCTTTGTTCGTGTGAAAAAGAATGCAATAGCGCCGGTGGAGAACACCCAGCACAGCTAAAAATTCAGCCTTACTGCGAGACTTGGCGTAGAGGGGAATCTCATACTAGTGAGCGATATATGCTTGAGGAACTACAGGGCTTTATTCTAGTAAAATCTGCCCGTTTCCGCGTTCAAGCGGAACTACAGGGCCTTATTTGAACACCAAGTCCCGTTTTCTTGAAGAAAACGGACAAATAGCGGCCCACAGTTCCTCTTCGCGCGAAAAAGAGCCTATTGCGATGAAATAGCGCCCTGTAGTTCCCAGTGCAAGTGAGGAACCGCTCGAGCTATAGCAGATAATTTGATGGGGCGAGTGCTGAACACAGCTAAATTTATAAATAAGCTTCGCTTAAGTTGAAAAAGAACCGATCGGCTAAGCCGACCGGTTCTCCAAAGCATGTTAGACGAAGTATTTAGTCGCTATGTAGGAGTAAACGATATAACCTGCGATGGAGAGTCCGAAACAAACAATTCCAAGCGCAATTTTACGTTTAAACAAAAGCAAGAATCCGGCGCTAAAGGCCGATCCTATGACCAGCATGGCTACAAATGTTAGAATACCCATTGATTTTTATCTCCTACCCTTTGTTTACGTAATCGCGTACCATGTCCTCGGTTACATAAGAACGTAGAGGAGAAATACCTTCTTTGGCGTGGGCGATGATTTGAGCCGTAACCGCATTGATCGCATCAACGGAAAACGGCTGTCCGCTTTTGCACAGTTCAACTGCTGCTTCAATCGCACTCTCGCGCTGCGCGTCCAGTTCTGCAAAACGCACGAGGTGCAGATGCTGTGCATTCGAATGTTTGGTTATCGCTTCGTGTACATTCATCTTCAAGTACTCCTTTTCGTGACCAGATATTCCTTCAGTATACACGATTGAGTGGGTCAGGAACAGTTTTTACAAGCGGAATTCCGAATAATAATCGACAAATATTCGGATATTTCGGAGTGGAGGACCTGAAAACCTATCAAAGGGTATAGATCAATCGATAATAAGACTTATTGACAGCTCGGAGTGAAAGAAATGAACACATTACCGATTGAGTCGGTTCTCCCGCAATTGAAAGAAGCATTGCGAACCCATGCATGTGCTGTGCTGGTCGCTCAGCCGGGTGCGGGGAAAACTACGCAAGTGCCGATAGCCCTTCTGCAAGAAACATGGCTGCATAACCAGAAGATATTAATGCTGGAGCCTAGGAGATTGGCAGCCCGCGCTGCGGCGCGTTATATGTCGCGACTTCTGGGCGAAGCTGTTGGACAGACCGTTGGATATCGCGTAAAAAATGATACCTGTGTCGGACCCAACACACGGATTGAAGTCATCACGGAGGGAGTTCTTACCCGTATGCTTCAAACGGACCCTGCCCTGGAGGGGGTGGGGATTGTTATTTTTGATGAGTTCCATGAGCGAAGCCTTCATGCAGACTTGGGCTTGGCGCTCAGCCGACAATCGCAAACGCTTCTGAGGGAAGACCTGCGAATTCTCATCATGTCTGCGACAATTGAAGCTGAGCCTGTAGCGGACATGCTGGATCAGGCTCCGATTATTCAAAGTGAAGGGCGCGCTTATCCCGTGGCTACGCATTACTTGAATGCGAAACAAGAGGAAAAACTAGAAGCCACGGTGGTGAAAAGCATTCGCCAAGCCTTACAAACAAACGAAGGCAGCCTGCTCGTTTTTCTTCCCGGCGCAGCGGAAATCCACCGAGTGGCAGGCAGCTTGGCGGCGCTGGAGCTTGGAAAAGAGGTGGAAATCGCACCTCTTTACGGGAATCTGGCGCAGGAAGCGCAGGATCGGGCCTTGGCGCCATGCCAGCTGCCAGGGCACCGCAAGGTCGTGCTCGCGACCTCGATCGCCGAGACCTCTTTGACCGTCGAAGGCGTCACGGTTGTAATCGACAGCGGCCTCATGCGGGTGCCGCGTTTTTCACCGCGCACCGGCATGACTCGCCTGACGACGGTGCCTGTGTCTGCAGCCTCTGCCGATCAGCGCAGAGGCCGGGCCGGCCGTCTCGGTCCAGGCGTGTGCTACCGCCTGTGGACCGAGACCGAGCAGCGGCAGCTAGCGCCAAGCTCCACGCCAGAGATCCGCGAAGCGGATCTGGCGCCGCTTGCGCTCGAGCTGGCCGCCTGGGGCGTGACAGACCCAGCGGAGCTGGTCTGGCTGGACATGCCGCCTGCTGCTGCTTATCAGCAGGCGCGGGAACTGCTCGTGCAGCTCGGCGCACTGCACGAGGACGGCGGCCTAACACCGCACGGGAAGCGTGTGGCGGCGTTAGGCCTGCATCCGCGGCTTGCGCACATGGTGCTGCAAGCCATACCGCTCGAGCTCGGCGCGCTGGCGTGCGAGCTCGCGGTCATGCTGAGCGAGCGCGACATTCTGGCGGGCGCTCGGGGCCGTGATGCGGATGTGCGCACCCGCATCGAAGTGCTTTGGCGCGCTGCGCAGGGCGAGCAGCGCGCGGACGTGGACTTTGGCCTATGCCGCCGGATTACGGCGGAGGCCAAAGGGCTGATGCAGTCGCTCGGCTTGCGGCCGAGCGAGCAGCGGGCATCGGCGAGCGGCCTGCTGCTCGCCTTCGCCTACCCCGATCGCGTCGCGCAGCGGCGATCGGCAGGGCGGTTCTTGCTCAGCAGCGGGCGTGGCGCCGTGCTGCCTGAGCTGCAGGAGCTCTCGAACGCACGTTATCTTGTCGCGGCCGAGTTGGATGACAACGGAGCGGAAAGCCGAATTTTTCTAGCTGCCCCTGTACAGGAGGAAGATCTGCTGCAAGCTTTTGGCGATCGCCTCCTGGAGGAACAGGAAGTGCTGTGGGATGCTGCGGCTGGCGCAGTCAGAGCCAGACAGCGCCTACGGCTAGGCGCGATTATACTGAAAGAGAAGCCCTTGCAGGAGCCTGATCCGGAGCTGCTCGTGCAAGCTTTGATTGCCGGCATTCGGGCTGAATCGCTGGAGCTTCTGTCTTGGAGTCGCAGTGCGCGCCAGCTACAGGAGCGAGTTGTTTTTCTGCATCATCATCATGCAGGCGAATGGCCGGATATGCGTGAAGCCGCGCTGCTCGAAACATTGGAAGACTGGTTAGCTCCGCATTTATTTGGAATGACAAGTAAAGGTGCCCTTGGACGGCTTAACTTGACAAATATATTAGAGGAAATGCTAACATGGGAGCAGCGACGTTGGTTGGATGAGTGGGCGCCAACGCATATTCAAGTGCCAAGCGGTTCGCGCATCCCCGTAGATTACAGCGTGACAGAATCGCCGACGTTATCTGTTCGTCTGCAAGAGATGTTCGGGTTGTCGGATACCCCGCGAATTGCCAAAGGGCGTGTGCCGCTTACCCTGCATTTATTATCGCCGGCACAGCGTCCCGTTCAGGTGACGAAGGATTTGGCGAGCTTCTGGCGCGAGGCTTATTTCGAGGTCAAAAAAGATCTCAAAGGCCGCTATCCCAAGCATTATTGGCCGGACGATCCGATGGCAGCAATGCCGACGAATCGAGCGAAACCGCGCGTTTGACTTATTTGGCACAAAGGGTGCCGTGAAGGGAACTGAATGATCTATGACCGTTCACTCCGAATCGGAGGAAATCGTCATCTATATAACGGCCGGCTTTGCTACGGCGCCGGATTTTTTGGATCGCTTTGGCGCAGCGCTGGCGGCTCGCTTTGAAGAGGCGGGTAAACGTGCCCGCGTTGTGATACATTTTCCGTATGGAGATTGGAGTCGGCAGCGGCAAAAGCAGCTTCGTGAAATAACAAGTGATATGTGGAATAATGCCCACCGGAAGCCTTCGAGATATGGCGGCAAAAGCCTGGCCAAGTTAGTCACCGACCAGTGGAACCCTAGTCAAACTTTGCTTTTTATCGGGCACAGTGCAGGTGCCGTTGCTTCTATTCAAGCGGCAGGAGCCTTGATGAAAGAAGGACTCCCGGTTCTTGGTGTGATCCAAATCGGATCGCCGAAATGTGCGATTTCTCCTGAATTGAAGGATCGCGTATTATATATCAATGGGGTCAATCAAATGGACCAAAAAATAGACCCAATTCCGCGGCTGGGTACCTGGGGTGGTTGGATCAAATCACGTTTTGGCATATTACGTTGGCATCGTTTGAAGCATGCGCCTATTCACATGAAAACTTTGCCAATGATTGGCGGGCATGCGGATTATTTTAGAGATCACAACCCTTACATATGGCAGGAAGCAACGAATCTGCAAACGACGATTGCATCCATCTGGTCGTGGTTGGCACAACAGCAGGAACATTTAAAAGAAAAGGAAGATGAAGATGTTTAACATTTTAAAAGCAAATATGGAATACAGCAAAGCGGAAGGGTACCTCGGTCATGTGCAGTTTAGCGTAGAAGGTCACGAGCATCCTTATGAAATTACGCTGCAAAGCTTGCGTGGCAAAGACGATTGGAGTTATGCGCTGAACTTTTTGAGTGAATCCGGTAAAGAAGAGGACATTGAAGCGGTTGAAGAGCTTTTGGAAGAAGACGAGTGGTTTGATTTGCTTGTAAATGCGGGACTTCAAGTTTTAGAGAAGTAGTTGGATTGTGCACAGGCGTAAAGGGGGATGACAGCTTGGATTCATCGAATAATGCTGGGGTCAAACAGGTGCTGAAGGCGAGTTATGATCAACAGGCTAGACAGCGAAACGGGGAGACGATGCAGTCTTGGAAGATAGGTGAACTGGATGACTTTCTAGCGAGATTGGAGAAGGCTGGCGGCAGCAAACGTGTGTTAGACCTTGGGAGCGGTCCGGGTCATCAAGCTGACTACTTGCGGGAGCACGGGTGCGAAGTGGTATGCATCGACTTGTCTGAAGAGATGGTCGCCATTTGCCGTGAAAAAGGGCTCGAAGCTTATGCCATGGATTTCTTCGCTTTGGATTTGCAGCCAGCTTCGTTTGATGCGGTTTGGTCAATGAACACGCTGCTGCATGTACCGAAAGATAACCTTCTGCAAGTGCTCAGGAACGTTGAGCGCGTGCTGAAGCCTGACGGTTTCTTCTATTTGGGCCTCTATGGCGGGTACGAAAGCGAAGGGATTTGGGAGAACGATTCGTATCGACCACAAAGGTTTTTTGCTTTTTATGAGGATGAGCACATTCAGAAGAAAGTGAGCGAGGTGTTCGATCTCGAGCGTTTTAACGTGCTCCAGATGCCGGATATGCAGCCCAATTACCAGTCGATCATCGCGAAGCGCAGACAAGTAAACCCGTGATCTCACGGGTTTTTGTTTTGATTTTTACATTGTAATGGGGAGGACGGGAGGGCAGACGGTCGCGCAGCAGTAATTAACGCCGACTACTCCTGCTAATTGGGCAGTATTTTCTACTTTATCCTAAGTAACCGGATTTCCTCCTGCTAATTTCAACAAGTGAGGAAGTTTCCAGCCTGCTATCGAAGATTTAGATGTGGTTTTTCCAGTTAATTTCCTGTACGCAGCGGGAACAGCTCAGATTAGCGGTAGATTTTCCTTCTATTCGAGTTGAAGTACGATCCGGGACATTACATAGTTTATGGGTAGTTGCTGTCCCTCCCCAATATGTACATACAAGTTAAGCGAGTGTTATAATACGTTCAGAATCAAACGCCTGAGGTGAAAGCGAAACATGAAAGAAAAGCAAATGCCGAAATACTTGCAGTTGAAACAGGAAATATTAACTTGGCTTCATACGGGGAGATTGAAACCGAACGATCAGATGCCGTCAGAGAACGAAATTGCTGAACAATTTCAGATGAGCCGTCAAACGGTGCGCCAGACATTTGGCGAATTGGAGCAAGAGGGCTGGCTGTACCGGATGCAGGGAAAAGGTACTTTCGTCTCAACGCCTCAAACGCAAAAAAGCCGTGATGTACAGACGATCGGCATTCTAACCACGTATATATCCGATTATATTTTTCCTCATATCGTGAGAGGGGCAGAGTCAGCTTTACGTGCAAGAGGCTACAGACTTGTCTTGTCGTCAACAGACAACGATAAGGACAAGGAAAAGGAAAGCTTGACGATGATGTTAAGCCAGCCATTAAGCGGGCTGATTATCGAGCCTACGAAAAGTGCGGAAGGCAACCCGAATCTCAACTATTATCTTTCGCTGGACTATCAGCATATTCCTTATTTGATGATTAATGAACGTTATCCGGAGATGAACTGCCCGTCTTTGGTTGTCGACGATGAAGAGGGCGGCTTCAAGGCGGCGCAGCATTTGATCGAGCTGGGACACCGCAAGATTGCCGGATTTTTTAAGACAGATGACTTGCAAGGGGTCAATCGCCTGAAGGGATTTATTCGCGCTCATCACCATTACCAGGTTCCTTTATTGCCGGAGCTTGTCATCCACTACACAACGGAGGAAAAAAGGCAGAAACCTTATGAGCATGCGCTTTCGCTGCTGGGCCATGAGGACGAGCGTCCAACGGCTTTCGTCTGCTATAACGATGAGCTGGCTGTCCACTTACTTGAAGCTGTACGTACCTTAGGGCTTCAAGTACCTCAAGATGTCTCGTTAGTCGGTTTTGACGACTCTTCTTTGGCGATGGCGACGGAAGTGAAATTAACGACACTTTCGCATCCCAAAACCGAGTTAGGCACAGATGCTGCTGAGCTTTTAATTGATATGATTGAGAATAAGCGAGTAACGGGAAGAGAGACAGGCAAAATCTATAAGCCTGAACTCGTGGTCAGGGAGTCTACGATCCGCCTTTCATAAGAAGAAAATTCATCTAGCCAACTTGTACGTACAAGTGTTATACTGGACATAGGGATTGGAAAATCGAAGGAGGTTCTCTATGTCTAAGAAGTATGCAATTGGCGTCGACTATGGAACGGAATCCGGACGCGCCGTTCTGGTCGATTTGAGTGATGGCACAGAGGTTGCAGATCATGTAACCCCTTATCCGCACAATGTGATTGACGAGAAACTGCCGATTTCCGGCATTAAACTTGAATATGACTGGGCGCTTCAGCATCCGCAAGATTATCTGGATGTACTTACTCGCTCAGTACCTGCTGTTGTGCAAGCTTCCGGTGTTGACCCAGCCGACATCATCGGTCTTGGTATCGACTTTACAGCCTGCACGATGCTTCCGGTCGATGCGCAAGGCCAGCCGCTTTGCTTCAATCCGGAGCTGGCGAATCAGCCGCACAGCTGGGTGAAACTGTGGAAACATCATGCCGCTCAAGACGAAGCGAACCTGATTAACGAAATCGCTGAGCGCAGAGGTGAAGATTTCCTGCCTCGGTATGGCGGTAAAATTTCATCCGAATGGATGATCGCGAAGGTATGGCAAATATTGAATGAAGCTCCTGACATTTATGAGCAAACGGATCGCTTCCTGGAGGCGACGGACTGGGTTGTCTCACAAATGACAGGCGCTTCTGATATTGTGCGTAACAGCTGTACGGCCGGCTACAAAGCTATCTGGCATAAGAAGAAAGGCTTTCCGAGCAATGAGTTCTTCAAAACGTTGGATCCGCGGCTGGAAAATGTCACTGAGACTAAGCTTCGAGGCGAGGTTGTGGCGCTTGGCACCAAAGCTGGCGAATTAACGGAATCGATGGCTAAATTAATGGGCTTACAGCCAGGCATCGCTATTGCAGTAGGGAATGTAGATGCCCACGCGGCTGTACCAGGTGTCGGTGTTGTAACACCAGGCAAGCTGGTGATGGCGATGGGAACTTCGATTTGCCATATGCTTCTTGGAACAGAGGAGCGGGAGGTTGAAGGCATGTGTGGCGTTGTTGAAGATGGCATCATCCCGGGGTATTTAGGTTACGAAGCTGGGCAATCTGCTGTAGGGGATATATTTGCTTGGTACGTGGAACAAGGAGTGCCTGCTTATGTGCAAGCTGCGGCAGAGCAAGAAGGAACGAATGTGCATGAATGGCTGGAGCGTCATGCATCCGCTTACAAACCAGGTGAGACAGGTTTGCTTGCGTTGGATTGGTGGAATGGCAATCGGTCCGTGCTGGTAGATACGGAGCTTAATGGCCTTATTCTGGGCTACTCGCTTTTGACGAAGCCGGAAGAGGTTTATCGATCGCTGCTGGAAGCAACCGCTTTTGGAACTCGTAAAATTGTCGATGCTTTTCACAATAATGGCGTTGAGGTACAGGAATTGTACGCATGCGGCGGACTTCCGCAAAAAAATCGCTTGCTGATGCAGATTTATGCGGATGTAACGAATCGTGAGATTAAAGTCGCGGATTCCAAACAAACGCCGGCACTAGGAGCCGCCATGTTCGGGGCCGTGGCCGCAGGCGCAGCTAACGGAGGTTACGATAGTATCGTAGATGCCGCGCAAAAAATGGCGCGTGTACGCAAAGATACGTTTAAACCGATCCCAGAAAATGTCGCTGTTTACGAGAAGCTTTACCAAGAGTACAGCAAGCTGCACGATTATTTCGGCCGCGGAGAGAACGATGTCATGAAACGTCTTCGTGCAATCCGTGAGGAAGCGCGGCACTAATTCACATTCATCCATTCCATTATCCAAGGAGGCAAATTGCCATGAAAGCTTCAGCAGAAAAAGTATTTTGGTTTGTAACCGGAAGTCAACACTTATACGGACCTGAGACATTGCTTCAAGTAGAAGACCATTCAAAGCAGATTACGGAAGGAATTGATCGTGATCCTTCGATTCCTAGCAAGCTTGTCTTCAAACAAGTATTGACCACGCCAGATGCGATTCGCAGATTATGTTTGGATGCCAATGCGGATGACAACTGTGCAGGTATCATTACTTGGATGCATACCTTTTCTCCGGCAAAAATGTGGATTGCCGGCCTTGCCGAATACCGCAAGCCGCTCTTACACTTACATACCCAATTTAATCGTGATATCCCGTGGGAAACGATTGATATGGATTTCATGAACCTCAATCAAGCGGCGCATGGCGATCGCGAGTATGGTTTTATTGGTGCACGCATGGGGATTTCCCGTAAAGTGGTTGTTGGTTATTGGGAAGATCCGGCCGTCCTCTCCCGAATTGCGGGATGGATGCGTACCGCGTCGGCTTTTGTTGAAGGACGCAGCTTGAAGGTGGCTCGTTTTGGCGATAACATGCGGGAAGTGGCTGTAACCGAAGGGGATAAAGTTGAAGCACAGATTAAATTCGGTTGGTCGATTAATGGTTATGGCGTAGGCGACCTTGTTCAGCGCGTAAGAGACATTTCCGAGTCGGAAGTGGATCAATTAATGGATGAATACAATGAAGTTTATGATATAACACCTGAGGGTCGCTCAGCAGGTCCGGTGCGTGAGGCTATTCGTGAGCAAGCGCGTATTGAACTTGGGATGAAAAGCTTCTTGGAAGAAGGCGGATTCGGGGCGTTTACGACGTCGTTTGAGGATCTTCACGGCCTGAAGCAGCTGCCTGGCCTTGCTGTGCAACGTTTGATGGGGCAAGGTTATGGCTTCGGCGGCGAAGGCGACTGGAAAACAGCAGCGCTCACGCGTGTCATGAAGATTATCGCAGGCAATAAAGGGACTTCCTTCATGGAAGATTACACTTATCATATGGAGCCAGGAGCGGAGCTTGTACTCGGCGCACATATGTTGGAAATTTGTCCGACGATCGCAGCGACACGTCCAACCATCGAAGTTCATCCGCTTGGTATCGGCGGGAAAGCGGATCCAGCGCGTCTTGTTTTCGACGGAGCTTCCGGTCCTGCACTGAATGCATCAATCATCGATATGGGCAACCGTTTCCGGTTGCTAATTAACGAAGTGGATGCCGTGCAACCAATGAAAGCAATGCCTAAGCTGCCAGTGGCGCGCGTTCTATGGAAACCGCAGCCGTCCCTGCGTGATTCCGCAGAAGCTTGGATCTATGCGGGCGGAGCGCATCACACGGTTTTCTCTTACGAAGTAAGCACAGAGCAATTGGTAGATTGGGCGGAACTGGCTGGCATTGAAGTTGTCATTATTAATAAAAATACATCTACGCTGCAGTTCCGTAACGAACTACGTTGGGGCGAGGCGGCTTGGAAGCGCTAGGATCGCAAGCTGTCAACTGAACGTAAGACCGAGGACCGTTCTTCCCTAGTGGGAAGACGGTTTTCTTTTTCCATCGAAAAGAAGTCACTTTTGTCGATATCGGCGCAATTTTCATCCATTGACTTCCTTGTTTCTCATGCTTTAAAGTAAATTCATATGAGCCTGTCCAAATTATGGGCATCGCAATAGGAGGATAACACAGATGACAACGAAAGCCTACGAAGGTATATTCCAAGGAGAGAAAGCGGTTTGGCTGCAAGCGGGCCGTTATGAAGCAGCGGTATTGCCGGAAACCGGCGCGAATCTGATTGCTTTTAGAGACAATGAGAAGGAATACCGTTTTCTGCGTGAGCCGTCCCTGGATGAAATGGAAGCGTTTAAAGCACGTCCAATTATACACGGTATTCCTGTCTTATTTCCGCCAAATCGTTACGAAGACGGGAAGTTCCCATGGAAAGGCAAAGTTTTTCAATTTCCGGTTAATGAGCCGAAAACGGGTAATCATCTGCACGGTTTTGTCCATGATATCCCTTGGGAAGTAGAAAGATTTGGTGCAAATGAAAGCGAGAGCAGCGTTACTCTGGCGCTTAATGTAAGAGAAGGGCATTCCGTATATAACTATTTACCGTTTGATTTCACGCTTCGCTTGACTTATGTGCTGAATCAATTCGGTTTGCAGCAGCATATTTCGGTCCATAATGAAGGTCAAGAGGCAATGCCTTGCCTGATTGCCTACCATACAACGATTAATGCGCCTTTTGCGCCGAATTCGCAAGCAGCGGATTACACCTTCAAAATGACCATCGGCAACCGCTGGGAAATGAGCGAGAGAATGCTGCCAACAGGCGAGTATCAACCGCTTTCAAGCGAAGAAGCGAAGATGAAAGTCGGAGGCTTGTCGCCATTCTTCGAGTCGATGGACAATCATTACACGACGGCTCCGCAAAATGGACGAAATTACATGGAATTGACAGACGCACGCGAAGGCGTCAAACTGGTGTATGATGTGGGCACATCCTATAAACAATGGATGATCTGGAACAATGGCGCTACGGAAGGCTTTTTCTGTCCGGAGCCGCAAATGAATTTGGTTAATGCTCCTAATGTCGATATGCCGGCTGATCAAATCGGTCTAGTGAGTTTGGAGCCAGGCGAAGTGTGGAGCGAGTCTGCTCGTCTTTACACGATTGAGATCAAGAAATAAAGCAATAAGGCAATAAGTCAGCCCCCTTTTGACGCATGGAGAGAATCCACCGTGATGCTCTGCAGGCGGGGAGGGGGCATTTTTATCGAAAGCTCAGGTGAACAGCATGGACAAAGAACAATTACTCGCAGAAAACGAACGTTTGAAGCTGGAGAATGAGAAGCTGAAGCAGGAAATAGCCAAGCTTCGCGGTGTTAAGCGGCCAACAGCAGGTTCGATGGACAGCATGTCTACGAAACTGAAGGAAGCGCTCAGAGAGTAGGGAATCCGGGGTCGTTCGACAAATCGGATCTCATTCGTTATAATGAGTACTGGAAAAAGGAGGGAAACATTAATGAACGAAACATTACCGCCAAAGACTTGCACCATCGACCGCCTTGTGACCAAAGAAGCTGAGGTTGGCAAAGTGTTAGCCGGCCAAAAGACAGCTTGCAGACGCAATGGGCGTTATGCAGACATCGGTGAAACGATGGACCTGCAAGGCAACTCTTTTACTGTAACCAAAGTCTACCAACAAGCACTTGGTGATCTGACAGTGGAAGATGCCATCGCGGAAGGACATGCAACGATTGACGAATACCGCGACAGTATCTTATCCATTCATCCCGGCATGCCTTGGCTGCCGCAAATGAAAGTATGGGTACACGAATTTCAAAAAGCTGAATAAGTGATGAAAAAAACAGTGTGGATCGCAGGATCTACACTGTTTTATTGAATTTTTCTACAGAATGGATGATGGAGTTGTCCTGGTATATCTTGCTTTTATATCTTCATATTTTTAGTGTTGTACTCAGCATTGGCCCTTATTTTGTGTTATTCCCGTTATTGGCTAAAATAAGAACCGCCCCGTTTGAGCTCCTGCCTGAGTATTTGGAGCCTTTCCGGATTACGGTTCGACTGACGAAACATGCTGGACATGTGTTGGTAGCGACCGGAATTTTGCTTACTTGGCTGACCGAATGGACGTGGAAAACATCATGGATCGTTTTCACAGTGCTTATTATGGTAGCATCCTTATATTTTATTGCGCGTGCATTTTCACCGCTGCTGAGAAAGCTCCGTGCGCCGCACGAGGACCGGAACGTATTGGTGAACCAACTGCGCAGCGCGTTAATCTGGTATGTGATCATTACGTTGTCGATGATGTGGTTCATGGTAGCGAAACCTTCGTTTTGGTAAGGTTAAGCTTCTGGCTTCTGAGCAAACATGACGACAAAATTATAATATTTGTACACACAATCAACATCTGCGAAACCGCTGGCTTTCAGCCATGCAAGCTGCTGGTCGAGAGGCGCCATTTTATCCAGTTTGGTTCTTTCATAGGCAGCTTGAAGCGCTTCGCGGGTTAAGTCAGTCGCCTCTATTTTCGCCTCCCAATCCGCGCGGTACAAATGATCAAGAAAAGGTGATCTTCCTAGAACTTGATCCGCATTTACGAAAATGCCCCCAGGCTTTAACAGCTTAAAAATCCGCTCATATAAGTTCTGTTTGGCTTGATCCTCCAGATGATGAATGGACAAAGCCGATACCACACAATCAAATGGTTCATCCGATTCGAAAGCGGTATAATCTCCTGCCTGAATCGTCAAATTTGCGT
Organism: Paenibacillus anseongensis; assembly: GCF_009757995.1. NCBI lineage: Bacteria > Bacillati > Bacillota > Bacilli > Caryophanales > Paenibacillaceae > Paenibacillus > Paenibacillus anseongensis. Next base: position 549,080 of record NZ_WSEM01000039.1, on the reverse strand, counting down.
TCATCTCACCAAAGCGCAGCTTCGCGATGTCTAACATCCCCTGGGAGAGATCAATTAACGTCACCTTCGCATCCGGATATTGGCCCAGGATATAAGAGGAGAGAAGTCCCGTTCCAGCACCAAGATCAAGAATGCGAGGCTCAGCTGCACGCGGCTGAACAAGCGAAGTGGCCGTCCCGTAAAAGTCGTCAAAACACGGAATGAGCTTCCTTCGTTGACCGTCATACTTCTCGGCGACTTCATCAAATTTCGTTATCAGCTGGTTATTGTTTTTGTCCGTCATAGAAATCATCTCCATATCGTTGTTTGGCGAGACTTGCTTCTTGGGACTATTTTATAGGGAAAAGAAGGAAAAATCTAAGACATAAATCCGATCATGGTTATAGGTTAGACCTATCAAAATAAAGCGACCTATTAAGATAGGTCAGAAAAGGGCTATTTTGCCCGGCGGCGAAAAAGCTGATTCAACACTTCGGAGAAGACTAATCCGATCGCGATTGCGCCCGAAAGCATGAAGGCTTTGGCAGCCAGCTGCACGGCAAGATCGTAATGATTGAGCACGGCGTTTTTCATCGCGTCATAAGCTAAGCCGCCTGGCACCAAGGGGATTATTCCCGCGACACTGAACACAATGACCGGAGTTTTATATATTCTTGCGAAAAATTGGCTGATGACAGTTACGAGAAAGGAAGCCATCAGCGTTGATAGAATTGGATCTAATGGAATCAATTGTGTTGAAACGTACATCATCCAACCGACCATTCCAATGAATCCACATTGTATGATCGTGCTTCGCGGCACATTGAACAAGATGGCAAACGCTGCTGTGGAGACGAAGCTGGTGACGAGCTGCCCAAGCATATTCACACCATACCCTCCCCATTGTAAAAGGATAGAACAAAGGCGATGCCTGCCCCGATGGCAAAAGCCGTGAGAAAAGCTTCTGCACCCTTGGAAACACCTGACACAAAATGTCCGGCCATTAAATCCCGCACCGCGTTCGTAATGAGAAGCCCTGGAACTAACGGCATGACAGAACCGATAATGATCGTATCCAAATCATGGCCAAAGCCAATGTGCACGAATAAAAAAGCTAACACTCCTATGAATAATGAGGCCAAAAATTCAGCAAAAAACTTAATCCGAACTAAGCGATTAAAATAACCGAGGAAGGCTAAACCAGCCCCACCTGTAAGAAATGCCGGTAGGAAATCATGCCACATTCCTTTGAACATGATTAAGAAACAACCGCTCGCAACCGCGGCTGCCAGTATTTTTACCCATGTCGGGAAGCTGGTATTGGCCGCATCGATTTCTGAAAGCAAGCGGTAGGCTTCTTGGGGAGATAAATCTCCTTTGCTGATGCGTCTGGAGATGGCATTCACGACGGTCACTTTATGCAGATCGGTAGATCGGGCCGAAATCCGAATCAGTCTTGTCGTCTGCTCAGGCCCATCGATGGAGAATATAATGCCGGTTGGTGTGACGAAGCTGTGCGAATTAGGGACGCCGAAGCCTTCTGCAACGTGCGTCATCGTATCTTCAACGCGGTACGTTTCGCCGCCGTTTTCGAGCATAATTTTACCGGCTAACAAACAAACTTGCGCAATTTCATAATTGGTTGGTGGGAGAGGTTCCGTCATTGCTTGTCTCCTGTTTTTGTATTTGACCAAAGTATAATACATTTTGGCAGTAATTCCTAAGACAAGCCTAACGTATGGAGAAGAGCCCGTAAATAGAGCTGGACATTTGTATACCCCATGGGGTATTATTTATACCCATAGGGGTATACAAAATATGAATCAACAGGAGTGAACATCATGAGTAGAACGATTGTTATTATCGGCGGTGTAGCAGGAGGAGCATCTGCGGCCGCGCGTTTACGGAGATTAAATGAGAATGATGAAATCATTATGTACGAACGAGGAGAGCATATTTCTTTTGCAAATTGTGGATTGCCTTATTATATCGGTGAAACGATCACGAACCGCGATAAGCTTCTCATTCAATCACCTCAGGCTATGAAAAACCGCTTTGGCATTGACGTAAGAACCCAAACCGAGGTGACGGCTATTGACCGGCATGCCAAAAGAGTGACTACCCGGCATGTAGGGACAGGCGCAGTTCAAGATCAGCCTTATGATATTTTGATTATGTCACCTGGAGCAAAGCCAATCGTACCTGACATTCCAGGTTTGGCAGAGGCTAATCATGTTTTTACACTTCGGAATATACCGGATACGGACCGTATCAAATCTTATGTAGATTCAAGCAATCCAAAGCATGCCACAATCCTTGGCGGAGGATTCATCGGCATTGAGATGGCGGAGAACCTTCGTCACCGCGGTCTGGAAGTGACCGTTATTGAACGCAACCCGCAGGTGCTTGGACCTCTGGATCTCGAGATGGCTAAGCTCATCGAACGTCATTTGCTGTTAAAAGGAGTTAAGTTGATTTTCAATGACAATGTTCAGGAAATGAGCGATAACGGCAGAACGTTGAAACTTCAGTCAGGTAAAGTTTTAACCACGGATATGATGATTCTATCCGTCGGGGTCAAGCCTGAAAGTCAATTGGCTGCGGAAGCAGGGCTCACGCTTGGTGTCAAAGGTTCGATACAAGTCAACGAACATATGCAGACGAATGATCCATCGATTTATGCGATCGGGGATGCGGCAGGAGTGAAAGACAGAGTTCAAGGCTTTGAAACGGTCGTTCCCCTAGCTTGGGGCGCTAACCGACAAGGCCGCCTCGTTGCGGATCACATTAACGGCCTTCAAGCTTCTTATCAAGGTGCCTTCGGTACGGCAATCGTAAAGGTATTTGATCTGACGGCTGCCGTTACCGGCAACAACGAGAAGACGCTTCGCCGCTTAGGCGTGCCTTATGAAGTCATTCATATTCATCCGAATTCGCACGCCGGTTATTATCCGGGCGCGGCTTCGATGTCGATGAAGCTTCTGTTTGACAAAGATAGCGGGCGCATACTTGGCGCTCAAGCCGTTGGAGCGAGCGGAGTGGACAAACGTATCGATGTGATTGCAACAGCTATGAGAGGTGGTTTGAGGGCGGATGAGCTGGCTGATATTGAACTGTCATATGCACCGCCTTACTCATCGGCCAAAGATCCTGTCAACATGGCTGGATATGTAGCAGCAAACATGATGGATGGCTTGGTTGAAACGATGCAATGGCATGAGGTGGATCGTTATGTGGAGCAAGGCGGACTCCTCATCGATGTGCGAGATGAAATTGAACGGGAGCTCGGTTATATTCCTGGTTCCGTTTGCATACCTCTGAATGATATTCGTGAGCATTTGCACGATATTCCGGTTGGCTCAGAGGTTGCTGTCTCCTGTCAGGTTGGTTTACGGGGGTATCTGGCAGCTCGTATCCTGAAGCAGCATGGCTACCGAGTTAGAAATGTAGATGGCGGTTATAAAACCTATAGTTCGATGAAGGAAACATCGCTGCCTCCAATTCAAGCGCCAAAAGTTTCTACAACGAGTCAAGCGCCAATTCTTATTGATGCTTGCGGATTGCAATGCCCAGGTCCGATCATGAGGGTGTATGAAACCATGAAAGGTTTGAAGGACGGAGAGCAAATTGAGGTGCATGCGACAGATTTCGGATTTGCGGCGGATATCCAGAAGTGGTCCGAGAAAACCGGGAATACGCTGCAATCTTTGGATACTTCCACGGGAATCGTGAAAGCTGTCGTCAGCAAAGGTCAATCTGAAGATGAGGATCATTTGTCAAGGGCTGCAGACGTAAGTGCCAATGGGACAACTATGGTTGTTTTCAGCGGTGATTTGGATAAAACGATTGCTGCTTTCATTATTGCATCGGGAGCCGCGGCGATGGGCAAGAAAGTAACGATGTTTTTCACCTTCTGGGGGCTCAATGTATTGCGTAAGGATGATGCGCCTCCTGTCCGGAAGGACGGGTTAGAAACAATGTTTAGTATGATGATGCCTAAGGGGACGCGTAAACTGCCGATGTCCAAAATGAATATGGGCGGCATGGGCGCCAAGATGATTCGCCACGTTATGCAGCGGAAAAATGTTGAATCGCTGGAATCACTTATGCAAGGAGCTATCCAAGCCGGAGTAAAATTAATTGCATGTACGATGAGTATGGATATAATGGGAATTAAACGCGAAGAGCTAATGGATGGCATTGACTACGCTGGAGTTGCCAGTTATCTGGGGGATGCGGAGGATGCCGGACTAAATCTCTTTATTTAAGGAGAGAGTGGAAGATGGAGTATGATAAAGCACTGAAAAATAGATTAAAGCGGATGGAAGGCCAAATCCGCGGGATTCTCGGGATGATGGAGGCGGGAGAAGATTGCCGGGAGGTTGTGACCCAGCTCTCTGCGGTCCGAACAGCGGTAGACCGAACCATCGGTGTCGTGATTGGGTCCAATCTTCAGCATTGTATCCAAGAGGAACTTGCCAAAGGAAATTCACCGGACAAAGTGATTCAAGAAGCTGTGGAGCTTCTCGTCAAGAGCAGATAAACATAGGGGTGTCACATCAGGTTATGAAAACTTGATGGACAACCCCTTTTTTATACGGTAAATTCAACTTATTGAGCTTGCTTGGCAGGATGAACAGCTGATTCCCAATCCAGCAGCAGCTTGACGGTTTCTTCCAATTGCTGCTCGGCAGAAATTTCTGCAGGGTGATCCCCTTTCTGAAAGCCGTAGCTGCCGAATTGCGAATGATTTCCGCCGCGGATCGTATGATATTCAGCCGTACTTGGTAAATCGCTTTTTGCTTTGGTGAACGCAGCCATATTGACGGCTCCATCATTGGAACCAACGACGGAGAACACGGGCAAATTAGACGAAACCAAACTTCCTTTGGGATCAGGATAAGATGCAAAGAAAAACACTCCTTCCAATTCGCTGGCATGCGATGCAGCATAACGAGATGCCATCACGCCGCCAAGCGAATGACCGCCAAGCAGAAAGGTCTCATCAGGCTGTTTCGCTGCAATGATCGGTTGAGCACGATCTCCGCCGAAAACGGCCAGATTCAGAGGCATTTTCACAATATACACGCGATGACCTGCTTGTGCAAACGCTTTCGCATAAGTCGCATAGCTTTCGGGCTTCACGAGACCGCCGGGATAATAAATGATGCTGGGTTGCACAGGTGTTTTGGGTTCAAAACGGATGACCTGTTTCTCTTCACTGACCGTGATCTCGTCATTAGACTGCATGGCAGACAACGCAGCCTGACTAGGTTGGTAGGGTCTTAAATACAAGTAGATTAATCCCATCAAAAGCACAAGAAGGGCTAACCCCGCTTTCCACCAGTGGCGTTTGAAAGCTTTCACGATCCATCACCTCTCGCCGAGTAGGTTATCAATTCGTAGGGGGAGTGTCAAGCAATGATCAGGATGGCGTCGCTGCCTATGTGGAAGGTCGTTTGAAAATGGGTGTATAATGGAAAAAATAGGGGAAAGGAGTGAGTTAACCAATGCCTTACAACGATGAACACATGAGTTATTCGAATACGTTCATTCAAGTCGCGACGGATTGTCCCGTTGAGATGGGAGTCGAGCCGCCGATGAAAAAGGAGGGCAAAACAGCTCACCGAATTCAATATGAGCTGTTGTCGCAGAACCCTTACAAATTCACGCAAGGCGAACTGATCTACGAGGTCCATTTGCAGCATAAACAGATTTCAGATGTGGAAAGCGAGCAGCGCGGCGCCGAAATTCGTGAGGCGTTGTTTGCCAAAAATCACCCCTGTCTTCGAGCGTCCATGCTCCCGAAGAAACACGGTTGGGGCGTTCACTACAATGAAGAAGGCAAAATAGCGATATACCCGATGGAATCGGAAGCATACCAGCAATTTGTTGAAGCGGGGACGCACCAGCCGGAAGGGCCAAAGCTTTTATTTGCCATGAGAAGTTCACGGTGATGAGTGGGAGAATATGTTTGGGGGTAACCGAACCAATGGTTACTCCTTATTTTTTTGTGCGCAAACGGATGAATTGGTATCACCACACACACATTGTTGACATATTTATAAACAAAATAATATAATGTCTATGAATTACTAAACAATTCGAGGAAGTGTTTGTTGTGGAAGTGTCAGATCAGTTTTGGCAGGCTTCAATCGACGACTGGAAGCGCGGCTACGTGAAGGAAAATGACTGCTATTGCTGTCTGTTATGCGGCAAGCGGACGGAAGCAGGAATTATTTATCCGGAAAGCGGAGTTTTATACGAAGCAGAACGATATATGAAATGGCATATCCAGCATGTGCATGTTTCGGTATTTCATTATTTAATTGGTCTGGACAAGAAGCTTACAGGGTTGACCGATCATCAGAATAGTTTGTTGAAGCTGTTCTATGAAGGCAAAAATGATAGTGAAGTTCAGCAGGAAATGGGGATTGGCAGCGCCTCGACCATTCGCAATCATCGCTTTGGGCTGAAAGAAAAAGAGCGGCAGGCCAAAGTTTTTCTAACGATGATGGAGCTATTGAAAGAAAAGGATCAGCATGCGCCAACTTTTGTAGATATTCATAAAACGGCTACGATGGTGGATGAACGATACAATGTCACACAAGATGAGTATGAGCAAATTGTTAAAAAATATTTCCCGGAAGGCACATCGGGCAAGCTCACTTCCTTCTCGCAGCAAGAAAAACACAAGTTTGTTGTTCTTCGTGAAATCGCCAAACGATTCGAACAGGATCGCTTTTATGGAGAAAAGGAAGTTAACGAGTTGTTAAAACCGGTGTTTCACGACTATGTGAAAATACGCAGATATCTAATTGAATATGGCTTCCTGGACCGCGAGCCAGATGGCAGCCAATATTGGTTGAAAGGATGAAATGAGACCATGACAAAAAAGGAATCAAATCAACGGAGACAAGAATTACAGCAAATCTATAAAGAAACGAAAAAAGAATCCGGAGTATTTCAAATCCGCAATACGGTGAATGATAAGCGCTGGATCTCGAGCACGAAAAATTTACGCTCCTTGAATGGCAAACGAATGGAGCTTGATATGGGTAAACACATGAATCATGCCCTGCAACAGGAATTAACCGAATTTGGAAGCAGCGCTTTTGAAGTTGAGGTATTGGAAGTGCTTAAAGTAAAGGAAACAGGGTACTTCGATGAGGATGACGCCTTGAGGAAGTTGGAAGACAAATGGCTGGAACAACTGCAGCCTTATGGTGATCGCGGTTATCATAAGCGAAAGACTGAATAATTCTTATCATTTCTACATTCATGGTTAAGGTTTTGGTTTAGTAATGGATTTACTGAGATTTTTTAGTATAATCGTAGGTAGAGATTGAAAACTCTTACTACACTTTTACTAATAAGGAGTCTTATCATGTCAAAAACACTTATTTTCGGACATAAAAATCCGGACACTGATTCAATCACATCAGCAATTGCTTATGCAGCACTGAAAACGAAGCTTGGCCAAGAGGTTGAAGCTGTTCGTCTAGGCAGCGTGAATGGTGAAACACAATTTGCACTCGATACGTTTAAAGTTGCGGCGCCTCGTCAAGTCGATACGGTTGCGAACGAAGCGGCGAATGTAATTTTGGTTGACCACGTTGAGCGTCAGCAAAGCGCTGCGGACATTGATCAAGTGCGTGTAGTGGAAGTTATCGACCATCATCGAATTGCAAATTTCGAAACCAGCCACCCGCTGTACTACCGTGCAGAGCCAGTTGGTTGCACAGCAACGATTTTGAATAAATTGTACAAAGAAAACGGCGTTGCCATCGATAAGGACATCGCAGGTCTGATGCTTTCTGCTATCATTTCAGATTCCTTGTTGTTCAAATCCCCGACTTGCACAGAACAGGACGTTGCCGCTGCTCGTGAGCTTGCAGCTATTGCTGGCGTAGACGCTGAAGAATATGGCCTGCAAATGCTGAAAGCCGGCGCTGATCTGTCCGACAAAACCGTTGCGCAATTGATTTCCTTGGATGCAAAAGAGTTCCAAATGGGCAGCTACAAAGTGGAAATCGCGCAAGTTAACGCGGTGGATGTCAACGATGTGCTTGCGAAGCAAGCCGAGATCGAGGCTGCACTGAACACCATTATTGCTGACAAAAACCTGGATCTGTTCCTGTTCGTCGTGACAGATATTCTTAACAACGATTCCGTGGGTCTTGCCCTTGGCCGCAAAGCTGAAGCTGTTGAAAAAGCATACAAAGTAACGCTTGCCGACAACAAAGCACTTCTGAAAGGCGTAGTTTCCCGTAAATCTCAAATCGTTCCTGTACTTACGGATATTTTCAACAACCTGTAAGCTTGAAACGGCATACCGCAGGCATCGTTCGCGCAAGTGGACGGTGTCTTTTTGGTTATCGCGCAAACTTTTGGTATGATAGAAGTGATTTCAATGAAAGAGGTGGAGAAGAGATGGAAACTAACGTTCAACAAAGTAAATATGACAAGGCAACATTTGCCGGGGGTTGTTTCTGGTGTATGGTTACGCCGTTCGACCAGCTGCCGGGGATTGTGTCTGTCGTATCTGGTTATATAGGTGGTCATACAAGTAATCCGACATACGAAGAGGTGTGCTCGGAAACAACAGGTCACGCCGAAGCTGTCCAAATTACATTTGATCCCGAACTTTTTTCGTACAATAAATTATTGGAAACCTATTGGCGCCAAATCGACCCTACAGATGCTGGCGGACAGTTCCATGACCGCGGCTCCTCCTATCGTACAGCGATTTTCGCACATACGGATCAGCAGAAGCTGGAAGCGGAAGCCTCCAAGCAAGCTTTGCAGGATAGCGGACGTTTCAACGCTCCGATCGTAACGGAAATCGTGCGTATCGATGCGGATGCTTTCTACCCGGGAGAAGAGTATCACCAGGATTATCATCATAAAAATCCGCTGCGCTACAAAGCATATCACAAAGGCTCCGGGCGCGATGCGTTTATTTCCAAACATTGGAACACGGCCAAAGATAAAGAGGAGCGCAAGAAAAAGCTTACTCCTCTGCAATATGAAGTGACGCAAAACAGCGCGACAGAACGCCCTTTCGACAATGAATTCTGGGACTCCCATGAAAAGGGATTGTATGTAGACATCGTTTCAGGCGAACCGCTATTTACCTCCATCGATAAATTCGATTCAGGCTGCGGTTGGCCCAGCTTCACGAAGCCCGTATTTGAAGGCAATGTGAAAGAGAAAACCGACACCAGCCATTTCATGGTCAGGACGGAAGTACGCAGCCAGGAAGCGGATTCGCATTTGGGTCACGTGTTTAATGATGGTCCTGGACCAACTAGACTCAGATATTGCATCAATTCAGCTGCACTTCGGTTTGTCCCGTTAGCTGATATGGAAAAAGAAGGATATGGAGCTTATCTTCGTTTCTTTGAAGTGTAATTAAACAAAAAGACGCCAGTCAGGTTTATGCCTGATTAGCGTCTTTTCGCTTATATGCTCTGTGTTTTAATCTTCATACCAGGGATTTAAATGGATGAGAACTTCATCAACATCGGCGTGCTGGTCCATGATCGATTTTTTGATCACACGTGTAATATCGTGCCCTTCCTGAACGGTTAGTTCACCAGGGATGGATACTCTAGCATCTACCAGAATGTAGTGGCCATGTTCGCGAGCACGAATACGGTCTATTCGTTTTACTTCAGGCACCGCCTCAATCAGTAAGATGTATTGGTGAAGTTTCTCTTGATCAACTGTTTTTTCCATCAAAATATCGAAGGATTCTTTGCCCATTTCCACGGCTAGTCTTAAAACGAGCAGAGATACGATAATTCCCGCTGCGGCATCGCCAAAGGATAACCACGCAATGTTATAGGCTCCTCCTACAAAAGCCAAACCAATACCAATAACGGCAGCGAGCGAAGCGTAGACATCGGCTAAATGATCTTTTGCAGTCGCTATCAGTCCCTTGCTGCTGGTGTTAACGCCAATTCGCATGGTGTACTTATAGAGTACATACTTCCAAACGGTTGAAATAACAGCAGCTGTAAAAGCGACCCAGCTTGGAGATTGAGGCTCATGAAATAAGGCAATAGTAGAATGATAGCCTATATAAAGTGCTGCGATCAGCAGGATAAAAGCGACAAATCCTGAGCCGAGCACCTCAGCTTTGCCATGCCCGTAAGGGTGGTCCTCATCGGCTGGCAGTTTGGATATGCGCATCGCGCTAAGGGCTGCGATTGTGGCGATAATATCGCCGGCATTATGGAGTCCGTCTGCAAGCAAAACTTCACTTTGGAACCATAACCCGATAATAATCTTCATGAGCGTTAGAAAAATGTTGCTGATCAGCGAAAGCCATATCGCCAATACGGATGATTTGTTGTCTACAGTCATTAATGATGACCTCCTACAGAAGTGTTTCCCGAAGGAAAAAAAATCCCTTGACCTAGGTACAGCTCAGGTCAAGGGATTTTTTGATGTATATAGTAATCTAGTAACTATCAATAGGCGCATAATCAACACTTCACTTTACACAAATATCTTTGTATAATACCACACATAGCAGAAATTAACAAACCACGAATCAGAGAGTCTGGGAGAGGCACTAATTTGTGGGGGAAGGAAGTCTGGAGAAACAATGTTAAAGCCATGGTTACTTGAGATCGAACATCAATTATTGCCACAGTTAGAGATATACAGCAAACAACCCTACGATCCGATTGTAGTCCATTATATTCCGAAGCCGTGGAAATTGCTTGGTTCAGGTAACTATGCGGCGGTCCTTATGCATCCCAATTATTCTGATCTTGTTGTTAAGGTATATGCGCCAGGCAGGCCGGGAATCGAAGAAGAAACGGAAGTCTATCGACGACTAGGCAAGCATCCCGCTTATTCCGAATGTTTGCATGCAGGAGACAATTACTTAGTTCTGCGCCGGTTAACTGGCGTTACGCTTTATAAATGTTTGCAGCGTGGACTTCCGATTCCAAGGCAGGTCATTGAGGATATAGATGAAGCATTAGCCTATGCGGTTAAAAGAGGCCTGAATCCACATGATGTTCATGGAAAAAATGTGATGATGAAGGATGGCCGAGGATTAGTCGTAGACGTATCGGATTTCATGAAAGAGGAATATTGTCCGATGTGGGACGATTTGAAAAACGCTTATGACCGATTTTATTATCCGTGGGTTCGCAAAATGCCTATACCAAATTTTGCTTTAAATGTTGTGCGGAGAAGCTATCGGAAATGGAAGAAATTTCGCCGAACTCGTGGTACAATCTAAGTAGAAGAGATGAGATTTCCTAAATTTTAAACATAAGGAAGGCGCGTCTATGAGAGTACATGAATTCGAGCTTGGCGCTGACTTGCAGCGAAGTGATCTAACGGCGATTTCGGCCAAATCTTCCCATTTTATGTCGGACATTACGATTGATTTTGAGTATGATCATTCCATGCATTGTGTCGATGTGAAAAGTTTACTGGGTATGCTGTTAATACCGATCAGAGCGGGGACTACGCTGCGCTTGCTGACCAAGGGCAAAGATGAGGAAGAAGCGATGCACTACATGTTCGATCTGTTTCAATCCTATCGGTAAAATCAAATAGATCCTGATAAAGACGTCCATTCTAACACTTACGAATACTTGTTTATTCGATGGTGAGGAAGCGGCGTCTTTTTTCAGAGATGTATGTAAGCGGTTCAACTATAGGACAAGATGTGACGATTTTCCGTCAAGATTGGATAGAGCATGTACCCAACAAAAGGGATAAAATAGGTCTATATAGACGGAATAAAGGAGCGTGGCTGCTGAATGAGTAAGCATCAAATTGTCATCGTTGGTTGCGGAGGCATGGCAAATGTTTGGGTTGACTATGTGTTAAAACGTGAAGATTGCTTGATTGTGGCGCTAGTTGATATCAAAAAGGAATTCGCTCAGGCTATGGCGGACCGCCATCAGCTGACTTGTGGCATTTACACGGATCTGGAGCAAGCCATTGAAGAGTCCGGCGCCAATCTGGTGCTGGACATCACCATCCCGGCCAGCCACTTCCAAGTGGCGACGACGGCGCTTCGCCATGGCTGCAACGTCTTCGGCGAGAAGCCGATGGCCGCCACCATGGCGGAGGCACGTGAGCTTGTGCAGCGGGTGGAGCAGGCGGGAGCATCGCTCTCCGTCATGCAAAACCGGCGCTATGACGCGAACATCCGCGCCCTGCGCGAGCTGATTCACGCGGGCACGATCGGCCGCGTGGGTTATGTGGGGGCCGATTTCTTCCTCGGCCCGCATTTCGGGGGCTTTCGCGATGTGATGGAAAGCCCGCTGATCCTGGACATGGCGATCCATACATTCGATCAGGCTCGCTTTATTACAGGGGCAGACCCGGTGTCGGTGTACTGCCAGGAATTTAACCCTCCCGGCTCGTGGTACGCCGGGAATGCTTCCGCCATCTGCATCTATGAGATGTCAGATGGCACGGTGTTCTGTTACCGCGGCTCGTGGTGCGCGGAAGGGGCGCCGACCTCCTGGGAGGCGTCATGGCGCGTGACGGGCGAAACCGGCAGTGCCATCTGGGACGGGGCTGGCGCACCGTACGCCGAGGTTGTCGCCGGCGGCGAGCAAGCCGGCAAGTTCCTTCGCGAGCATACGCGCATTGACGCGGAGGTGAGCTGGCAGGGCCGCAGCGGGCACGCTGGCTGCCTGGATGAGATGTTCGCGGCGCTGGAGCAGGGACGCCGTGCGGAGACGGACTGCCGCGATAATATCAAGAGCATGGCCATGGTGCTTGGCGCCATCGACAGCGCGAAGAGCGGCCAGAAGGTCGATCTGCGCAGCTACTGGAGATGACAAAAAGGGTTGAACAGATGAGCATCTGTTCAACCCTTTTCTTGTGTTTAGTGAATGTCTTTCTTTTTGAAGCGGCCGCCTTTGACATCGTGAATGTTGCCAATCGCGAGAAAAGCCTTGGGATCGAGCTCATCGACAATGGATTTCAATTTGGCCTCTTCCAGTCTGGTGATGACACTAAAGATGACTTTCTTGTCATCTCCCGTGAACGCGCCTTCGCCCTTGAGATAGGTAACGCCGCGGCCTAAACGGGAGGTGATGGAGTCACCGATTTTGCTGAACTCATCGCTGATAATCCAAACGGATTTGGATTGATCCAACCCTTCAATGGTGATATCAATCATTTTGAAGGCAATGTAATACGCGATCAGCGAGTACATGGCATGATCCCATCCGAAGACAAAACCTGCGCTGCCAAGGATGAAGAAGTTGAAAAACATCACGATTTCACCAACGGAAAAAGGTGATTTTTTGCTAAATAAGATCGCGACGATTTCAGTCCCATCCAGAGAACCTCCGGAGCGGATAACGAGTCCGACACCGATTCCCAGTATGATGCCGCCGAAAACTGCGGCTAACAGAGGATCAATCGTGAACGCTTGAACCGGATGAAGCAAGGTCGTTCCGACGGACATTAAAATAACGGAAAATAGCGTAGATAGGGCAAAGGTTTTACCAATCTGCTTATATCCGATTAATAAAAATGGCAGATTTAATAACACCAGAAAAATACCTAACGGGAAGTGGGATAAATGCGACAAAATAATGGAAATACCCACAATTCCGCCATCGATAATATTATTGGGAACTAGAAAAACTTCTAAAGCGACAGATACTAAGGCGGATCCGATGATCATAAACATGACTCTGCGTAAAAATTTGAGGCGGGTCAACTTTTGATGTTGGGAGCTTAATTGTACGGCTCCATTTGGCAGGTTAGACATAATAGGTTCCTCTTTTCCTCATTCATTTCCAACATAGCGCTCTTATGAAATAGGAAGTATGAGGCCCGTGTAACCCGAGGTGAATTTAAGGAATGACAGAAGAATTGTTTTTAATCTAAGCCAAATTTTCTTGACGAGATAAACAATGAAAATAACAAAGACGGTAATTTCATATTGTGTATAAACATCATACGGCCATTGGAGCTTATCGAAGCGCGTATAGATTGTTTTTTTGGCAGGAACATGCTCCTGAATCGAAAGAACTTGCGAGGTATTAGCGAGAACAAGTATTTCTGTATCTGACGAAAAATGATGGGAAATCGGCGGAGTTAATGGGAAAATAAATAAACCGAGAATGATCCAGACCAATATTTTCCACTGATGTTGTCGTGTAAATCGATGCAAGAGTCATCCCCTCCTTGTGCTAAATACAACTAAATTTGTTTGAATTGTAGCATTTCATTTTATCTGAGTCAAACCGCTGTAAGGTTGATTTATGATTTTCAATTCATAGCGGGAGTGATAAAATAGGGTGAAGGACAAAAACCGACATAGTTATGTAACGAAGTGTTCGATTTACATATTTTGTAAGCGTATACATATTGTTGGGGGTGTAATTTTAATCTGAATTAACGCATGAGTCGCCTTCATTCATCATTTTTTTGGAGGAGTTCAACATGAGCATAACCAATTCATATCCAAAGAAGATCATATCCGCAGCCAACTTGCATCAGAGTTTCAGCTTCCATGGGGGGAATTTGTTTGATAAAAAGATTATTACATAAGAATACTTGGTTGCGGTATGGGATTGCGGGCTTAGTGTCCTGTGGTTTATTTCTCGGCTTATATCATATGATGACTGTCGAAGGGGCCGATAACAATCCGCGGTTCATGTTGCTCCGATTGGAAGACATTGGCCCCGGCGGTTACTATAGCTCTCTTGAAGGTCTTGGTAAGTTAAGGGCGGTCCTCCACTATTTGGACGAGAAACACGTGCAGTTCGGGATGGCCGTCGTTCCGCGCTGGATCAATATTACAGATGACGGAACTCGCTACGATAAATCGATCGATCAGCTGGACGATACCTATATTCAAGCCTTTGATAAGGTTATCAAAGAGGCTTCGGAGCATCGAGGTACAATCGGCATGCACGGTTATACGCATCAGGCAGGGGAAGTGCGCCGCGGTGATGGCCAGCATGCTTCCGGCGTTGGCAACGAGTTCAATGTCAGCGATTTGCCGGAGACGACGACGGCGGCGTTCGCGGAGAGTCGGGTTAAAGAAGGGTGGGGGCGCTTCCGCAATGCCGGTATGACACCTCATTTCTGGGAAGCGCCGCATTATCATACAGCTCCCGAGCAGGATAAGGTGTTTCGATCCTATTTTGGACTCCTGTATCAACCGGATGTCAATATTGATCCCAACCCGCCAGTCGCGAGATATGAAAATATAGTGAATAAGGGCTTTGGAACTACATCGCTTGGCAGTGTATATGTACCGACGACGCTCTCCTACATTCCAATCGGAAAAGACGAGAAATTTATATTGAATCAATTAGGGGTTGCAGAACGCATTTATTCTTTCTTTTTTCATCCCTTTTTGGAATTCAATTATTTGGAACCTGAGCTGGATGAGTTCGGTACTCCCGTTGTCCGCGATGGCATTCCAGCTTACCAATATACCGGTGAGAATAAAAGTGTACTTCAAAAGTTGATCGCACAAATTCAGCAAAAAGGATATCCGTTCTATTCAATCCATGATTATGTTCCTTTTACACCGGGAGAAAGGCTGAAGGTCGGCAGCACGAAAACAGCTTTGACGGAGATCGGGAATGTCAGCGGCAGCGGTCAGATGGACATCGTGACGTGGGATAAGAAATCGGCAGCCATGTCCGTTATCCAAGGGCAATACGAGGAGCTGCGTAATGATCGTCAGCCGGCATCGCACACATGGGCGTCGATACCGTATGCTGATGGCGCGGCATTTACTTTGAACAGCAGAATCGATAGTAAGAAGCAGGGCCTTTGGATCGTGCGTCCGAACGGTAAGCTAGAAGCTTACGCGTCAACGGGAGATTCATTCAAGCGAAGCCAAGCGTGGTCCATTCCGGCAAATCGCTGGTACGATTTATATGAACTGAAACAACCGAATGGAGATTGTATTCTTGCTGGGCAATCACAGGATCGAAGCAAACTTCTCGGCTTATATTTGCACGGGAACGAAATTAAAAGCATTAAACCGTATACGTTCAGATCGAGCGCGGCTCGAGATTTAATCGTGCGGAATTTAGCGGGCAAGGATCAGCAAAAGTTGATGTTATTTAAAGATAATACATCACAAGGTGTGGAATTTGAGCTGGATCAGGCTAGTATGCAGTGGAGACTGGATAAAGTTGAGCTGGACATTCCGGATGAGCTCGGCAGCATTCGTTTCGGAGATTTTAATGGGGATGGGAGAGAAGATATTCTTCGCTGGGATCCCAGAAATTTAACCAATCGCGTGTATCAGCAAACGGAGGATCATACGTATAAGCTGCTTTCCATTTTTGGACCTTGGGGCAAAACAAACGGTCGACTATCTGTCGCTGATTTCGATGGAAACGGCAAAGATGATATCGCGATGTATGGAAATGAAGACGGGTTTTTGGATGTAGCTTTATCGTTTCAGACCGATCATGTAAAATAAAATAGGTTCATTCGGAAAGAAAAACTTGGAGGATCACCATGCGAACACCTATTTTATATGGATCGGTACACATTTTATTTTATCGAAATGATGAGGTTTTATTGTTAAAACGGCAAAATACCGGGTTTCAAGACGGCAATTGGAGCGTAGTGGCCGGCAGGATGGATGGCAACGAGGAGGTTGTTGCTGCGGCGATCCGGGAAGCAAAGGAAGAAGCAGGCGTCGATATCGAGCCTAATCAGCTTGAAATTATCGGCATGATGCATCGCAAAAACACAACTTCCGAATGGGTCGATTTCTTCTTGAAAGCGCACGACTGGAAAGGCGAGATCACGAATATGGAGCCGGAAAAATGCGAGCAATTGACATGGTTTCCATTGAGCGAGCTTCCAAGCCAAATGGTCAGCTATATTCGTGTGGCGATCGAGCATAAACAAGATGGGCTTTGGTTTGAAAGTATAGGTTGGAAATGAAAGGAGCTGGCGCTGCCGGCTTTTTTTGTTTGTTCTTAAGGCGAACGGCGAACGGTGATGGGGATCAGGGGACATGGCCGTGAATAAGGTGACAAAGGGTCTCCGGGGAGTGGACTTGAGGACCTACGTTGCATTTTATACAGCTTAGTAGCCTGAATTGACTGTGAATACGATGCTTCGTTGCACAGAATACAACCATTTCTCTCGAAAGGGTGAGATCCAAGCAGTTTAGTGGTTTAATCGTTGTATAAAATACAATATAGAGGTGATCTGAGGCACAATTACAGCTATATGATTGCACAAAATACAACATAGAACGCTGTTGCAGCGTTTTCCTCGCCCTCTCAGCCCCAGAAGCCAAATGATTGCAGACGTGAACATCCGGTTTAGCTGTGAAAAAAGGCTCATGAAAGCCGTTCTTTTGGACCAGAAGGGAAGCAAGTGCATACAGTGTTATGGATGGCTTTTTGGTGGAGGTGTTCATATGCGCAATGTAGTGGGCATTCTTTTGGATCGAAAAACGTACTTAGGAATACAGAGCAAACAGACCGGATATGAACAAATTGATTTATATAACCAAGCGGCGGAAAAACTGGGTATAACGCTTTTTTATATTTGCTTGCAGGAAACGAGCGCTGATTCAGCCCTTGGTTTATGTTTTGAAAACAAAAGCTACCGTCTACTTCGTCTTCCAATCCCCAAAGTCATCCATAATCGAGCTATTTCGCTTTCCCCATATATGCTTAAGAAATTGAACCATCTTGCTGCATCAAGTCAGGTCTTCAATCGTCAAAATCGGTATGATAAACTGCGTATTCACAAGTTGCTGCATACGACGGAGTCGCTGCGGGCGCACCTCCCGGCGACCTTGTCCTATTCTCGCACGCATTTGCTTGAAGCTATGGAGCAATTTCCCGATTTTTTCGTCAAACCGACGAACAGTTCCGTTGGCAAAGGGATTATTAAGCTGTCAAAGCAGGAAAATGATACGTGGGATTTGTTCTGGAGCAATAACCAGCCCAAGAAGTTGACCCGTGACCAAGCGCTGGCTTATATCAAAAACAAGGTTGGAAAGCAAACCTATCTCATACAACAAGCCATTTCTTTAGCAACGCATCAAGGCAGGCCCTACGATTTACGAGTTTCTGTGCAGCGCGGAGCAAAGGGCAAGTGGCAGGTAAACGGGATTGCAGGGAAAGTTGCCGCCCATGGCAGACAGGTTACCAATTTGGGCAAAGGCGGAGAAGCTTGGCGATGCGAACTTTTATTTCATAGGAGCGGGTTTCAGCCTGAACAGATGAAAGAAGCCGTTGAGCAGGTATCCCTAAGAGTAGCTGAAGTATTGGGCAAACGATTACCGAATATGGCGGATATAGGGTTGGATATGGGTGTCGACAAGACAGGGCACATCTGGTTTATCGAGGCCAACGGGAGGGACCAAAGGTACGAATTCAAGCAGTTAAAAATGGAGGATTCGTTCTATCAGACTTATGAGACACCGCTTGTGTATGCCAAGTACCTACTAAATAAACGGGGATAATCACCCATCTAGAAATGGAGAATTCATCTAGTACACTAGCAGTGAAACGTGAATAAACTACTATTATAGCGCTGTAAAGGTGGAGTTTGATAGTGAAAAATAGGGTGTTAGTCATTAAAATGAATTTATTACCCTGGTACAATGAGCTCAACGATGAATTGGAAATTAACCATCCGGCCTTTCCTATCCCGGTGAAAACGAAAATTTTATTGTTCGGTGAGTATTCAATTGTAGCTATTAATCGAGTTGAAACCAGATTACGACAGATTCGCCAACAATCAGATGAAAAAACCTCCAAACCGTGACTCAGGTAATGGAGGTTTTCTTTTTTTATAAGTGAAATCTTTCTATTTGTTCCCATTGGTGTTCAAGCTCTAAAATTTTCTTTTGGATTGGCCCAAATAAGTCGTAATGCGGATATGAGGGACTGTGGTGAATGTATTGCGGATTGAGACCATGGGACAAGCACCAGTTGGTTAATCGTTCCAAATCCGAACAGCCGACCTTGGTTACGGTACTTATGCCAGCAAAACGATCATCAAGCCAATAGTGGGTTAAAAAGGCGATTTCACCGCGGCTGACAGCGTCTTTCCATCGATAAAGCTCATCTCTTTTTATGCCAAATGCCATGTCGAACTCCATCCTACTGTTAATTTTCAATGTTAAGGCTTAGAATATATAAAAGTGTGTTATAATTATACAATACATCAATGGTTCATGGAAAAGGGGCACAAAAATTGAATGTTCATTTGAATTTTACGAACAAAGGTAAGCTGGTCATCGAGAATTTTAACAACGAGGAATTAATCGAAATTTTTAGTCGATATATGAATACATTGACGAAGAAATATGCCGTAGATGTTAACGTTCCGGAAGAGGCCAATCAAAACATTGTCCAGGATGGTTCATTCAAGGTTGTTCTTAGCAATGTACAATGCGATGTTGACACTTTTTTCAAAGAGCTTGGTCGTGATATCAAAATTCCTCTGAAAAAAAGATCTGAAGGCAAATTGGAGAATGTATTTAAAATTCAAGTGATGGAGTAATTGACGCATGCTCAGTTTAGAAGAGAAGTTAGCGATTGTGGAATCATTTCCCGAGTTACATCGTAAGGATGTATCTCTGGGACGCATTAATTTTCATTATGAAGAAAGCAGCTATGATAAGAAAATTGTTGTCTACCACTTGCACCCGAACGGCAACGGATTTGTTTATGCGGAATATGTGAAGGGGTATGCAACGGATAACAAAGGGTTAATCAATATTCGTGATTTTAGTGCGGAAGAGCTTCGTGACATTATTCGAAAGTCCATCCAGTCATTAACGAGCACTGCTGCGATTCAAGATCAACCGGAGTCGGATTCAACGCAGGAAGAGCTGTGGACGGATGAAGAAGGCCATGCTTTGGCCGTTACTTTTGAAGAAGATCTGTGGTATGTCTATGCCGGCAGTAATCTGGACTGCGCTTTTGAAACCTACGAAGAAGTTGAGGAATACATGGCGGAAGAAGGATTCATCAAGCAATAAGATCATATTACGAGCCAGGCCGTCCCGAACGTTATGGGAAGGTCTTTTCTATTTTGAGATCCCATTGAAGGTTCTTCGTTGATAGAATGTGCTATAATAAATGGAAAATTAAGCTTGCAACAATTGCGGATAGTGGGGGTAAAGTCATTGGAATTTCGGCCATGCATCGATCTACATAGCGGGAAAGTGAAACAAATTGTTGGTGAAACGTTAGGCACAGAAGGAAAAGCAATTATTGAAAATTTTGTATCTTCATTCGACTCCAAGTATTATGCGGCAATGTTCAAAAAGGATCAATTAGTTGGCGGGCATGTCATTATGCTCGGAGATGGGAATCAAGATGAAGCTGTAAGTGCGCTTCAGGAATATCCAGGCGGTTTACAAATCGGGGGCGGCATTCACGCTGAGAATGCCATGTATTATTTGGACCGCGGTGCATCCCACGTCATTGTGACGTCGTACATTTTCCGGGACGGACAGCTGAATCAGGAAAATCTGGATAGAATAGTTGATAAAGTTGGAAAGAAACGCTTAGTCATTGATTTAAGCTGCAAAGAGAAGGATGGCAAGTGGTTCGTTGCAACCAACCAATGGAAACAATTAAGCGATTTTGAGCTGAATGAAGAAAATATTCGGTTCTTGGAACAATACTGCGATGAGTTTCTTATCCATGCGGTCGATGTAGAAGGCAAGCAAAGCGGTATTCAACAAAGTCTAGTCCGCACGCTCGCGGAATGGGTTACGATTCCAACAACGTATGCCGGCGGAGCGAGATCCTTCGAGGACATCGAGCTGTTTAAACAATTATCCGCCGGGAAGCTGGATATTACGATTGGCAGTGCCCTGGATATTTTCGGTGGAAACCTTTCGTATGATCAAGTTGTCGCTTACATGAAAGAGCAGTGATTTTGAGTTGAAAAAGTAGCGAACTCTCCATACGAGAGCGTCAGCTACTTTTTTACATAGGAAAGGATGCATAGGATGGCTCTTTGGAAAAAGTTGTACTATTCGGCTATGGTTCTGACGCTGCTATTAGTTGTTCTGGGTGAGTTGATTTGGCTCCCGGACCCGCTGCGGCTAAGCTCTACAATCTATTGGATTGATATGATTGATGAACTTATCTATGTCCTCATCCTCATTCCACTGCTTTGGATCGCTGGTTCACTCATCCACCTAAGGTCGCACAGACAGGTAGGGATGTGGGTGAGAGCTGCGTCCATCATCGTGGCAGGCCTGGCCTGTATGATCATCTTATTGACGGTACCAAAGAAGTTAGAGTATTCGGCAGGGGCATTTATTTTGACCTTGCTGCTAGTTTTTGTGGATTTATTCGTTCATGAGCTTAAGGGGCGCAAGCTGCCTATAAAAAGTATAAGTCTTTTTGTTGCAACGGTTGGTTTGATGCTGGTGATGTTTTGGCCGACTAAGTATTTAGTTACGTATCCTGGCCTGACGTTAAATATGAACCGATATGCACATACCAGTGAAAGTAAGGTTCATGGAGACATCTCAGGGGTGCTGGTGTTTGAACGTCCCGCATTTCCGATCGATTGGGTATATGCAAAACTCTTCGCAAAGTATTCATTTGAAGTCGAAAATTTAGGGATGACGATAGGCGAATACAATCAAGAAGTAAGGCTCATGAAGGCCGATGCAAATGCCGCGGGAAGTGCGGTTGCTTTTCAAAAGGTCGGAAAAGGGAAGGGAATCACCTCCGACGGTGTTCGTATCACAGCCATACTCAAGGATAGCCCTGCGAGCAGCCAGATTCAGTTAGGGGATGTGATCCAACAAGTGAATGGGCAGGCTGTCACCACCGTCCAAGAACTCACTGAGCGTATGAAATCGGTCAAGCCCAATGATCAAGTGGCGCTCATAGTGCTGCGCGGCGGCAAGCAAGTCAGCTTGCAGGCCAAGACACGTACGAATCCAGATGATCCGAGTCGTGCTGCTTTCGGCATCCAAGTTGAGAACGAGGTGCAATATGATCTGCCAATCCTTGTGAGTTATCATGATTATTTATTACATGAGGGCGGACCTTCCCATGGAGCGATGCTGGCGCTAACGTTAATTGATCAACTCACTCCTTGCGGTGTAACCTACGGCAATCATGTTGCAGGGACGGGAACCATGGAACCGGACGGTTCAATCGGCCCTGTCGGTGGATTAGAACAGAAGGCCTACACCATTAGCAGAACGAATGCCGACGTTTTCTTTGTCCCGGCCGCGAACGAGGCGGAAGCGAAGAAAGGGGCGCCAAGCCTGCAGATCGTGCCCGTGCGCACGTTAGATGATATTTTGAAGTGGTTAAAAGATCACCCGAAACAAGCGGCGGGCCAGCTTTCTTGTCCTTAGTCTTTCACTAACATTTATGAAAAGTAGGTTCAATTATATGGTAACGAACGATCAAAAAATGTATCGGTTCAGTGAATCTCCCATCTGGGAGCTGCAGCGAACCTATTATGAAGAGATGGGCATAAGCGCATGGCAAAATAACGAAGTCCCTGAGTACATCACAAGTAACCCGGTGATGGCTACCTCCTATGCAGAGATTATATTTGGTTTTCTGCAAGATCGGGCACAGTTAGGGTCTCTATCTGAGCCTGTTACGATCGTTGAGCTTGGTGCCGGCTCCGGTCGGCTCGCCTTTCATGTACTGAAGGAATTGTGCGCCATGAGGGATTATGCGGGAATGGCTCTGCCTGCTTTTCGTTATGTCATGACGGATTTGGCGCTCAAAAATTTGGCGTACTGGCAGCAGCACCCAAGTTTGCAGCCTTTTGTGGCACAGGGGATCCTGGATTTTGCTCAGTTCGATGCCGTGCAAGATGCCGAGCTGAACTTAACGGAAAGCGGCATCAGTATCCGAAACGGAGATTTGCAGCAACCGCTGCTGGTGATTGCGAATTACTTTTTTGATAGCATCCCGCAGGAGCTGCTTTATGTGGATGATAAGCGCGTCTATGATTGTATGGTATCGCTGCATTTCACCGATGAGGTCGCTGGTGGCAGCGCCGCTGATAGGCTGGAAAGCGCAACGGTCGAGTATGAATATCGGCTTGCTGAGGAATATGAGCAACAATCGTATGCGTACAGCAACGTTATTGCGCAATACACCCAAAAATTAGAAGATTCACATATCCTATTTCCGGTGATTGGTTTGCATTGTCTTGAACGGTTGAATCAACTTTCGAGGGAAGGATTCGTTCTGCTGACGGCTGACAAAGGAGACCACCGGCTGGAAAGCTGGGAGTACTGTGAGCCGCCGCAGCTGATCCATCACGGCAGTTTTTCGTTAACAGCGAACTATCATGCCCTGAACGAGGTTTGGGAGCAAAAAGGGGCTCTGTGTCTGTTTACACAGCATCCTTATCATCACCTGAACATTGGCTGTATGTTGATGCTCACCCAGCCAACTGGGTATGGAAACACTCGTTTAGCCTATCGGCGATTTATTGAGCGTTATGGGCCGGACGATTTTATCACGGTGAAAGAGTGGCTCGATGGTTATTTGGAGCAGCTGGAAGTACCTCAATTTCTTGCCTTTTGGCGTTTGTGCGGGTATGATGCTCAGTTTTTCCTGCAATTTGTAGGAAGGCTATCGGAGCTTCTACCAATGTGTGAGGAAGGTGTTTACTCGGACATACGTCTAGGCATTTACCAGATGTGGGAAGGGTACTACCCGATGAAGGAGCGGCATGAAATGGCTTTGGAGTGCGCAGAGCTTTTGTATCAGATGGAGATGTATCAGGATGCCCGTGTCTTTTTCGAGAAAACGGAAGAAGCGTACAATCAGAATCCGGATGTCCTCTATGATATGGCGATCTGCTATTATGAGGTCGGAAATGTCGAAGCAGCTAGGCGTTACGCAGAGCTTACACGGATTTTTGCCCCGGAGCACGAAGGTGCTTCAGCACTATTGAAACTTAATGACTAGCCAGTTGTAAATGAGTCGTCTAATCGAAGGGATGGCGGTTACATCGGGTAAGATCGGCTTCTCAAGAAATTATACCAACCCACCGCGCAAATCACGCACATCGTGATGATGCCCACCAAATCGAACCATTCCTCTTGAAGCAGCAGCAGGATACCTGGTTCTTTTTTTATTTGCAGAACAGCTAGTTGCGCCAGTAAGCCGGCTATGACGATTTCGAGCCAAGGCATCTTGAAAAAAAACATTTCCATTTTGGAGGAGAAAAAGAACAGAAGCAATAATGCCGGGAGCACGCCAGTTGCGATAAAAGCGACATTATCCGAAAGTCTGGCCGATAGCAGAATACTGTCGATGCTCATGACTAGATCCAAAGAAGCTACACTGCTGTAAATCCATAATAATGAGAAATGTTTTCTCATTTGATTCTTGGGCAGGACCATTCGAATTGCAAAAAATAACATGATAGCGGCTGTAGCCAAGTTGATATAAGGAATTCGATACGAGGATTGGACACAAGCGATGTAGATGATGCGCAGCAAGCATAAAAGCCCAAGAAGATACAATTTGAATTTACTTCTCAGGCTATATCGGTTAAGGGAATTTTGAATCATAATGGCGTTATCGACGTTGGTAAATAAATTGTATATGAAAATGATAAACCAATTCTGCATCCTTGGTCTTCCTCTCCAGGACATCGGCCTGTCCTCAGAAACTAAGATCATTATATGATTGAGATTCCAAAATAAACCAAATACTACATATGGAAATGAGAATATAAATGGACGTAAAAGGTCTTGTACGGATAACAGATAAACTTACTGAGCTTGGTATTCCTTATGCGTTAGGCGGAAGCGGTTTATTGCACGCTTTGGGGCTCGTTGAGCAGATGAATGATTGGGATCTTCTAGTGGAGTGTCCGAAAGAAAAGCTTACTGAGGCCATTCAAGGGTATTCCTGGCAGGAACAGACAAGTGGAGAGGGTCTTTTTGCAAGCGAATATCGGATCCAAGTTGTACCCTTATCTATTGATTTTATTGGTTATTTCGCACTAAGGAGCACAAAAGGGATCGTGAAGTTGCCTCTTGGAAAAAGGGAAGGGAGTACTTGGCAGGGTATCCCATTGAGCGCGCCTGAAACTTGGTATGTGGCTTATAAAATGATGGGGCGGGAGCCTAAGGCAGAGCTGTTGTACAATTATTTGAAACATACAGACAGGAACGAAGAAATCATAATAGAGCTTGCAAGAAACGAAATGATGGATGAGTCGCTGAAAGCGGACTTGCTTCGGTTGCTAGGCTGAACTATGAGTTTCCATGGGAAATTTTGCAACATTTTTCGAACGGATCACGTTAAGAGGGTAACTACACATTGAGTCATCTCAAAAATGGTAAAGGAGAGAATGAGGATGAAAAAATTAGCCGCTATCACATTAACGACTTTGTTGATCAGCTCATTGACTGTTAGTTCGGCATTTGCTTTTTCTGATCTGGAAGAGGGTCAATCCGATGCTGTTATGGCGCTGAAAGACCGCGGGATTGTAAGCGGAATTGACAGCGAGCACTATGTGCCAAAAGGGAAAATCAGCTATGCGCAAAGCGTGCAAATGATTGTAAAAGGCTTGAATTTGAATATGGATACGATACGTTTCATCAAGCAGCCAGTGGCGTCGGACACATACACGAATGTTCCAAATGATGCTTGGTATGCAGACGCCTTCATCATTGCTCATTATAACGGACTGGACATTCCCAAGGATGTGAATCCGAACGCAACCATTTCACGTGAGCAATTCGGGGATTTATTAGTCCGCGCTCTTGAAACGAAAGGCAATTTCCCGCTTGTTAAAATGTTTATTGTGATCAAGGATGAGGATCAAATTAACATCAATTACCAGGGCACTCTGCAAAGATTGCTGTTGTACAAAATCACACAGCTGGACAGTGACGGCAGGTTCAATCCGAAGGCTGAACTTACACGTGGCGAAGCAGCCAGCTGGGTTTATCAGGCGATTCAATTTGTAGAATCTCATGCGCAGAACCAAGCTCCGGTTGAAGAGGTTTCGGTGAAAGTTGAGAAAGTGAATGACGAAGTCAACAAAGTGACACTGTCCAAAGAAATGCCGAGTCCCGGATACGGCCTTGCTATACAGGCTATTGAGTTCCAAACAGATGGGCAGGCTGTCATTCGGTACACGATTCAGCAGCCAAAGCCGGGTATGATGTATCCGCAAGTGATTACCAAGGCGAAGGTGGAAACGTTCGTATCTTCCCAGTATAATGCGATCGCTAAACCAGCGGTCTCGCCATAAGTAGTGGCATGCTGTCGCCTTGAATGAGGTGGCGGCATTTTTTGTGCATCTGCATCACTGTCATTTGGACATGTCCGATGCCAGGTCTCTCTCATAGAATATAGCATCCTATTTTCATAGGAGGTGAGAGAGATGAAAGTAAACTACTACACGTTAACTTTGGGCTTGATCGGTGCTGCCAAATTGATTTTGGACGCGTACGGTATGGACCTTATTAAAGATGCGGATATGAA
Organism: Paenibacillus anseongensis; assembly: GCF_009757995.1. NCBI lineage: Bacteria > Bacillati > Bacillota > Bacilli > Caryophanales > Paenibacillaceae > Paenibacillus > Paenibacillus anseongensis. The sequence goes on along the minus strand of NZ_WSEM01000039.1, from coordinate 522,630 downwards.
CGCGATTGCCAATGGTGTTGCTGCGTTGCTATCTGTCGTTGGTATTTATACAAACCATCAGAAATCCTAATTAATTTCTAGAAGGGATAGATGTTGGCGAGGAGGCTTCGAGCGATAGCTCGGAGCTTTTTTGCTTTTTGTGGCGGGGAGAAGCTTTATCTGAAAATATGTCCAAAGGTTCTTGAATATCGTCATGGTAACGTTTTCTTGAAATGATTATAGTTAAGTTGCGGGTAAGAAATGGAAGAGGGGGATCGACAAAGAAAAAGCGATAAAAGGGTCCATTGGTGTGGGCACGCCTTATTATCGCTCGTCGGTAGTGAGACTGAATTTTTGGCGAAATTCAATCATCACTACAATTTTGACACAAGAGAGTCCTGAGATGCAACTACTATAATCTGTGTTTAAATTGAAGGGAGCTTGAAAACAGGATGAAAATGAACAACTTTAAAGTGATCGGTTTAACATGTATTTCTTTTACCATGGTTTTGTCGGGATGCTCGGCCACGAAAACAGCTGAACCTGCTGCGGCGACAACAGCACCTGCAGCTTCAACAGCAGCAGCGACTAAAGCACCAGAACCGGCAAAAAGCGGTGAAAAAATTACGATCAACTTCTGGAACCCTTTCTCTGGTAATGACGGTCCATTTATGAAGAAAATTGTGGACAATTATAATAAATCACAAGACAAATACAACGTGAAAATGACGATTCAACCAAACGGCGACTACTACAAGCTGTTGGATACGGCGATTGCGACGAAAAAAGGGGTTCCTGATGTGGCCATTATGCATCTTGACCAAACGCCTACGTATATTGCCAAAGATTTGCTGCAGCCGTTAGATGAAGTGGCTAAATCCGCAGGTGTGGATAAAGGCAACTTCCCGGCAGCAACGGTGGACTATTCGACCAAAGATGGCAAATGGTACAGCATTCCACTTGATATTCACCCATTAGTGATGTACTACAATAAAGATTTGTTCGCAGCAGCAGGTATCACGGCTCCTCCAACGAATCGTCAAGAATTTGTTGATGCAGCGAAAAAGCTGACAGATCCGTCCAAAGGGATTTGGGGAGCGGCGATGCCAACGTTCTGGATTCAGAACTTCTTATTCCCAACGGTCTTATTCCAAAATGGCGGCAGCTTCCTGGATGAGAAAGGAAACATTGCCTACAATTCACCGGCAGGCGTTGAAGCCGTTACCTTCATGAGAAGTTTAACCACGATGAAAGTTTCCCCGCCAACGGTGGCGGCGGACGGCGATTTCAACTTGTTCCAACAAGGCAAAAGCGCTATGCATTTTAACGGCCCATGGGCGAAAGACGCTTTCGATAAAGCGAAAGTGAACTATGGCGTTGCGGAAGTACCGCAATTAGGTACAGTGAAAAAAGCTGTTTTCGCTGGTTCGCACAACTTTGTCATTCCTAAATCAACGACGGATGCAGCAGTGCTGGCTGGTGTCGGCGATTTCTTGAAATATGTATCGAATAACTCCATCGACTGGGCCGAGTCCGGCCAAGCTGTTGCATCCAAAGTCGTTCGCGACAGCGCAGCGTTTAAGGCGATGACACAACAACAAACGGAAGTTGCCAAAGAATTTGATTATGTGCAATTTGCACCTAAAGTTTTGAACTGGGGTCCAATCTCCGACAGTATTTGGAGTGAACTGGCGAATGCGCTGCAAGGGAAAAAGGATCCAAAAGCTGCCCTTGACGATGCAGCTGCGAAATCCACGATTGCGATGAACAAAAAATAATGCTGAGCGAAGGCAGGCGGGTACACGTTACCCGTCTGCCATTTTAAAAAAAGGAGGGGAAGCCCTTGCCTACAACATCCTCTTGGAAATCAAAGCTGACATCCAGCTTATTCATACTTCCGTATTTTGTGGCTTTTATGGCGTTCACGTTAATTCCGATTATTTATGGTTTTGTGATTAGTCTAAAACAATATAACCTGCTTGATCCCGTACATCCTTTTGTTGGTTTGGACAACTACAAGAGCATTTTCACAAAGGGTACGCAAGAAAATGATCTCTTTTTTATCGGCATGCAAGCGACTTTGAAATTTGTTATCTTTTCTGTTCCATTCTTAGTCCTTGTGGGCTTAGGCTTTGCTTTATTGTTAAACGCGCTTCCCGCCAAACTGCGCTCCTTCTTCCGCTCGATTTACTTCATTCCTTATGCGGTTTCGGCTACCGTGATGGCAGTCATTTGGAAAAGGATGTTCGATGTTACGGGCGGATTCATCAATTTACTACTGGCTAAGATGGGGATTCACGAATTTGACCCGATCCCTTGGCTGCTGGATAAACCATTTGTGTGGATTGCATTGGTCATGGCTACGCTCTGGTGGACGATTGGTTTTAATATGATTATCTTTGTCAATGCGCTTAATGGCGTTCCAGAGGATCTGTATGAAGCTGCCAGAATAGATGGGGCAAATGGTTGGGAAAGACTGAGAAGCATCACGCTGCCATCGATCCGGCCTGTGATTATTTTTGTGCTGATTACGTCCACGATTGCTTCTTATAATGTTTTCGCCCAGCCCAATCTCATGAGCAATGCCGGGGACGAGACCAAGGTTCTGCTGATGGGCATCTTACAAACAGCTTATACAGCCCGGGAAATTGGCTCGGCATCGGCGATGGCCATTTTGATGGGATTAACGATCATGATCGTATCGGTCATCCAATTTAAAGTCACGAACAGAAAGGAGTAGAGGACGTTGAAACCTTTGAAGCTATTTTACGTGGTGTTGGCTAGTGTGTTAGGTATCATATTCATTTTGCCCATCCTGTGGATGTTTTCGAATTCGTTCAAAACCGACGTAGAAGTGATGGCACCTGTGTTTCATTTATTGCCGCAGGAATTCACCTGGGATAATTTCCATACGATATTTGTCGGCGGTGACGTCGAGGTACCGATTTTCCGTTGGATTTTCAATTCATTTTTTGTGGGATTTGCTGCAACTTTTTTGGTCATTCTACTGGACACGATGGCGGCGTACGCGTTAACGAAGCTTGATTTGCCTTTTAAAAAGACGTTAATCGCCTTGTTCGTCGGTTCCTTGATGGTGCCAGGCATTATTTCTTTTCTGCCGCAATATTTGAACTTTAGCAACTTGAACTTGATCAACACGTATTATGTGCTTATTTTGCCTTATTCCGGCGGTGCACTTGGCGTATTTCTGTTGATTCAATTTTTCCAATCGTTCCCGATTGAGATTATTGAAGCTGCGAAAATGGATGGGGCGAACAAATGGCATGTGTTCACGTCCGTTCTGCTGCCGTCTTCTGTTTCGATTGTAACAACATTGGCAATTTTCACATTTATGGGGGTTTTCAACGATTATGTGTGGCCGTTTTTTACGGTAACGGATTTGGAAATGCGCACGCTCACTGCGGGAATTGCTGTTATGGCTACTGGAAGTTTTGTGCAATCGTATGGTAAATTAATGGCACTTGCCACGCTATCCACACTTCCAACCCTTCTAATTTTTCTAATCGGGCAGAGACAATTTATTCAATCTATTACAGCCACGGGAGTTAAGCAGTAAAAAGGCTGTTTCTCGGGGGGCGGTGTATTAAAGGTGCGCATGTTTGTTGTGATGTTTATTTGCTTCCTGCTTGCAGCGGGTTGCACGAAAGGGGCTGGAAAAGAAGTCATGACGAAGACATTTACGAATCCAATTCTCGATAACGGAGCAGACCCATGGGTGACTTCGAAAGACGGCACTTATTATTATACACATACGACAGGTAACTCCATTCGAGTGTGGAAGTCGCAAAAGCTGACGGGGCTTGCTGACGCCGAATATAAGGATGTGTGGTTCCCGCCTGTATCAGGCCCTAATACTTCAAACATCTGGGCGCCTGAACTGCATTATCTGCAGGGAAAATGGTACATCTATTATGCGGCCGATGATGGCCAGAATGAGAACCATCGCATGTTCGTGCTGGAATCAGAAACGGATGATCCGCAAGGCCGATATATCGATAAAGGAATGATGGATACAGCTGACAGGTGGGCAATCGATGGGACGACGCTGCAAAAAGAGGACGGTTCCTTATACTTCATATGGTCCGGTTGGGAAGGAACGGTAAATGTTAGCCAGCAATTGTACATTGCTCCAATGAGTAATCCCTACACGATTAGCGGCAAGCCGGTCGAAATCTCGAGGCCTACATATGAATGGGAATTGAACGGTACACCAACCATTAATGAAGGTCCACAGGTTTTGCTGCATAAGGATCAAATTTATGTCATTTACTCAGCGAGCGGCAGCTGGACGGATGATTATTGTTTAGGGATGCTGAGCGCAACGATGAGTAGTGATTTGTTGAATCCGGCGTCATGGAAAAAGCACGAGCAGGCTGTTTTTTCCAAAACAGACCAGGTATTCGGACCAGGCCACAGCTCTTTTACGAAATCGCTGGACGGCAAAGAGGACTGGATTCTGTATCACGGTGCGAAGACGCAAGGCTCTGGCTGGAATCGCAATGTACGTATGCAGCCATTCAAGTGGCATCCGGACGGTTCTCCTGATTTCGGAGTACCGATTGCAGAGGGTGTTCCTATCCCTGTCCCGAGCGGTGAATAACAGTCGAAACATCTCCAGGATTGGGGATGTTTTTTTGCTATTTATTCGGGATCCAAAAATATGTCCATGTCTGGTGGAAATAGGTCATTGGATTCGGCAAGGCCAATTTGTATAATGAAGACACACTATGTATGGAGCGAGGGATTTCTGTGAGAGGCAAGCTGCGAGCTAGAATTAGCACCATTTTCCTTCTGATTCCATTCTGTTTACTAACCATAAGCTGCAGCTCTCAGCCGGATACGCAAGTTGATGATGCGGCATCGAATAAGCTTAGAATTACTTTCTGGTCGCCATTTAGCGGTGGAGACGGCCAATTTATGGCTGAATTAATTCAGCAGTATAACAATGAGAACAAAGATCATGTGAAAATTGATCAAATCAATAATAACTCAGGTGATTATTATACCAAGCTGTCAACAGCGATTGTGACAGAAGAAGCGCCAGATATCGCGATTGTCCATTCAGCCAAATATTCGCAGTATGCGCCTGCTGGATTTTTAACGGACTTGAATACGCTTGCTTCAGAAGCGGGCGTGAACTGGCAAGATTTTAACCAGACGATATTGAAAAGTACGGTTGCCGATGAGAAGCATTACGGAATTCCGCTCGATACCCATCTGGAAGTGATGTACTATAACAAGGCTTGGCTCAAACAAGCAGGCCTTTTAGATGAGAAAGAGAAGCCTGTTCTGATGAATGGCGAGGATGGATTCTTGCAATTTTTACAAAAAATAAAACAAAGTGTACCCGCAACTGTTACACCATTGGCTGAACCCAATGTACGTATCGACTCATTTTGGCTATGGTACTCCTTTTACAGTCAGATGAATGTAGATGGTGGCAGGTTTTATACAGACGACGAGAAGAAAGCGGCGATCGAGAATGCCTCTGCGCTTCAATCTCTGAATTTTGTTAATTCCCTCTATTCGCAAGGGTTCATTATTCCAAATATAAACGATTCCGTACAAACCTTTTCGAAGGGCAACGCCGCTTTGTTAATTACGGGTGTTTGGGCGACGGGCACGTTTGAGAAAATTCCGGACCTTAACTTCGGTGTTACGAAAATACCGCAAATTTACGATCATCCCGCTGCTTGGGGGGATTCGCATACCTTTTCCTTGCCTTATCATGAAAAACCGGATAAGAAAAAGCAAATCGCAGCGCTGAAATTTGCGAATTGGGTTGCAGCGCACGGCGCCAGCTGGGCGAAAGCCGGCCACATTCCAGCGGTGAAACAAGCGGTACAATCCCCGGAGTTTCAGAGCTTGAAGTACCGTCCGGACTATGCAAGTTCCGCTGACGATGTGAAATATTTTCCGAATCACCCTAGACAGGGGAAAATGAATGAAGAGATCGTACGCGAATTCGAAAAGATGATGGTGGGGCAATCCACCCCGCAAGAGGTGCTGCGTAATGCGCAAAGGATTATTAACACGAATATTCAAATACAGCAGAATACAGCTCCAGACTAAAAAGCAGTGGATTCAGAATCTTCCGATCGTCACCAAATTGATCGTTATCAGCTTTATCCTCATAGCCGTTCCGCTGGGGATAGCCAGCTATTTGACGTTTACAAGCTATTCGGCCTCGATTCAGAAAAATACAGGCAAATATCAAATGGACGTTGTGAAAGAGTTAATGGCTAACATTGATACGTACATGAATGAGCTTAATCTTTTAACCTTATTGCCGTATCAATCCCAGGATATTGTGAAATATTTGGAGTCGAATAAAGGGACGGAAACGACGATCTCGTTTGATGATCGGGTAACCGTTGAAGATTTCGCCAAGCGCGTGTATGCCAATGGACGTGTAGATATATCGGGATTAACGCTGTATCGCCAATCAGGCGGCACTTATACGGCGATGTTAGAGGAGCAAGCGAATTATTCTCTGAAAAAGGCTGAAAGTGAACCTTGGTACCCCAAGGTTTCCACGACAGGGAAGGTTGTCTATATCGGCACGTACAACAAGAACGCGTATGATACGACGAATCAGGTGTACTCTTTTGCGAGGAAAATACGCAGTGTAGATACTGGAAGAGTGCTGGGCTATCTCGTTTTGGATGTGGATAAAAATATCATTCGCAACAAAATTGAGACGATCTCGAATGACAAGAAAAACATTATGATTGTCGACAGCGAAGGGGCTCTCATTTATAAAAGCGCTGATTCTTGGATCGACATGGACAAAGTGCAGCAATATCAGGGTACCGGCACAGTTATCTATAAGCAAGGTGTAGATACAGAGCTGTTATCCTACTATACTTCGCCGAATACCGGATGGACGATGATCGAGATGGTGCCTCTCGCGTCATTGCTTCAGGATACAGTAAATGTGAGGAATTATATCATTCTGATTGGTGTCGTTTGCTTGCTGCTGGCTGTCATTCTGTTTACAGCTTTAGCTTTTCGTATCACTAATCCGATTGGCGAACTGCGTAATCTCATGAAAAAAGTGGTGCTAGGCGATCTGGACGTTTCGATTCCCATTCGAAGCCGGGATGAAATCGGTCAGTTAAGTCAATCTTTTAACCTCATGGTTTCGAAGCTCAGTGATCTGGGCTACCGGTTATACGAATCGGAAATCAGAGAGAAGAATGCGCAAATATCTGCGCTGCAAAGCCAGATTAATCCCCATTTTTTGTACAATACCTTGGGCTCCATTAGCATGTATGCTGAAATTCAAGGCAATCGTGAAGTTGTCAAAATGACGAATAATTTAAGCAAGCTGCTGCGCTACAGCATCAATAGCCATAAGAGCCAAGTGCCGCTGAACATGGAATTGGAGCACGTGAAAGGTTACATGGCTATCCAGCAGATCCGCTTCGAGGATAAAATACAATTTCAGGTCGATATCGAGCCTGAATTGCTTGTCTATTCAGTGATCCGGTTTATTTTGCAGCCGATCGTCGAGAATAGCATTGTGCACGGTTTTGAAAAAGGAAGCGGTTATGGGACCATTACGCTCAGCGGTAAGAAGCAAGATGACACGATGGTCATTATCATTCAGGATGATGGTGCGGGGATGAGTGAAAACCGTTTGCAGCAAGTGCTTCAGAAACAATTTGATTTCACCCCAAACGAAGAGGGAACAGGCGGGCACGGATTAATGAACGTACATCGGAGGATTGTGCTTCGGTATGGCCATCCATACGGCATGAAGATTGAAAGCCTATTACACCGAGGAACGACGATTATTCTCACATTACCACTCATCGCAGATGAACTTGAAGGAGGCAAACTGGATGCCTAAACTCCTTATCGTGGATGATGAAACCATCTTTCGCAAAGGCATTGGTTTAATGATTGCTGAAATGCAGTCGGAATGGTCGGTTATTGACGAAGCCAAAGATGGCGTGGAAGCTTTAGAGAAAATTGAAGCCTTGCAGCCGGACCTGATTATTACGGATATTAAAATGCCCCGCATGGACGGCATACAGCTGCAGTACATTGTGAAAGAGCGTTATCCGCATATTTCCTGTGTGGTGATGAGTGGCTATGACGATTTTCAGTACGCACGTGAATCGCTTAAATTAGGGGCGAAGGACTACTTGATGAAGCCTTTCGAACGGGCAGAGCTCTATACTTTGCTGGACAGGCTTCAGGTTGAAATCGCGCTTGAGAAGGAACAATTGACTACGAACAAGAAGGACAAGCAAGTTCAGAATCAAATGCGCCAGCATGTGCTTGCTGGACTGTTGACAGGAAGCTTTTCACATGGAGAAACAGAACTGCTCGATAATGTCGGCGTACAGTTTCCGCTTCCCTGCACAAGCTGTTTGGTAGCCAAGCTGGACCGAGATTCCGTGACGGATGAAAGGTATTACCAGTTAAATCCATCCTTATTTTCTGTGTATATTTTGCAGTTCATTCAGGAGAGCATCGAAAAACCGCTGCTTGGTTACGTGTTTATTTTAAATGAGCATGAAGTAGTCGCGCTGATTAATCATGAAGATACGGCGGCTTCCTTTGCTGACATCGAGAAATTAACGAATCGAATCCGCAAGGGAATTCGGGGGCAGTCGAATTTTACGATCTCATTCGGGCTCGGAAGTGCTGTGAAAGATTTGGAGTCGATCTCCAAGTCCTACAAGGAAGCGGGTTTGGCGCTGCTCTACCGTTTAGTTATTGGCGGGGATCGCCTTCTTTCCAGTGACACGATTGCTGATAGGACGATGGAAAAGCTCCAATGGCACACCGCCGATTGGAATTTACTCAATCAGTATGTGCAGGAGGGCGATTTGGCGAATGTGCATCTTCAAGCCGATCAATTCGTTACCAAGCTCTGCCAGCAATGGAGGGATCCCGAGCTGATTCATGAGCAAATTTGTAAAATGCTGCTGCATTTTTACGAGTTGGCCGTGAATTTAACCGTGGTGAAGATGTGGCTGCAAGGCACGGATATGAAACAGGTATTGATGGAGATTTATTCGATTTCGTCCAGTAAAGAGTTGAGCGAACGCTGCCAGAAGCTGCTGGGGGATTTGAGCGTGTGCATGGTGAACCGTAAAAAGAAATTCGTCACTAGCCCTGTTGAATTGGTGGTGCGGTATGTGGAGGAGCATTATGCGGAATCCATTACCCTGAATATGATGGCGGAGATCGTCTATCTCAACCCCTCTTATTTGAGTTCTTTGTTTAAAAGCAAGCAAGGCCAGTCCTTTATCGATTTCTTAACGGAAAAGAGGATCGAGAAAGCGAAGGCTATGCTGCTTCACTCTGATGAGAAGATTCAGGTGATCTCGGATTCTACAGGATTTACGAACATTCGCCATTTCAACCGCGTATTCAAAACGCTTACGAATCGAACGCCTACGGAGTACCGTGAGGGTAGACAAACGAGCTGACAAACGGCCAATCAAGTGCGAGGGAATTATTTTGCTGGGGCATACTAATGGAAAATGTCTGGCAGGAGGGGTTCCGCTTGCAAAGGAAACGCGTTGTTGTGATAGCTTTCTTGTTGACTCTGACCACCGGTTGTTTCTATCGCGCAAACCCTCTTGTTCATAAGGAAGCGGAGCCACAAGTTAAAGAAGAACTGCTAGGTGCCAAACAGGATGCCAAACCAGAAGCACCGTGGAAATCTAAAACAGAAGCTAAGCGCGTTGAGCCGCCGACTGTAACGGTACCCACGATACCGCCGGTTGTTTCGGAGCCTAGGGTAAGTAAAGTCACATTAGGAGCCATCGGCGACGTTCTCATCCACAGCGAAATTTACCAAGATGCGAAGCAAAAGGACGGCACGTACAACTTCTTCAAAATGTTTGAAGACGTGCAGAGCTATCTGCGTGTACCTGACATTTTAGTTGCGAATCAGGAAACGATGATTGGGGGGAAAGAGCTGCGACTATCCGGCTATCCGTCTTTCAATAGTCCGCAGGAAGTGGGGGATGCTCTCAAAGCGGCCGGGGTGGATCTCGTTACAGTAGCAAATAATCATACGCTGGATCGCGGGGAAAAAGTGATTCAAAGCGCTCTGTCGTACTGGGATCGTCTCGGCATTCCATATACCGGATCATTTAAATCAAAGGAAGATCAGAAGCATATTCGTACAATGGTCAAAAATAACATTACGTTTTCGTTTCTGAGCTACGCCTATGGACGAATGGCATCCCCCATCCGAAAGGGAAGGCGTATTTGGTTAATCGCATCGATTCCGCTCAGATTGCTCAAGAAGTCGAACAAGCCAAGCGTATATCTGACGTTGTCGTGGTTGCTATGCATTGGGGGACAGAATACGAAACTTTACCTAATGAGAGTCAAATGGCGCTGGCTCAAAAGCTGGCGGACTACGGTGTTCATATCGTCATCGGGAACCACCCGCATGTTTTGCAGCCGCCTGCTTGGGTATCAGGCATCAATGGCCACAAGACGCTGGTTCTGTACTCATTAGGTAATTTCATATCCGCGCAAGGCGGAGTTGCCAAGCGAGTAGGCGGAATGGCAACGATTGATGTCGTCAAAAGGATGGGGAAAGAGAGGACCATTACGCTGAAACAACCGTCCTTTCTTCCGACATTTACCTCTTACCAAAACTTGACGCAGTTCAAGGTGCTCCCGTTGAAGCAAGCTGCTCCTGTGCAGATTAGGAATGGTACGATTCAGTTTGATCCTATTAAGCAACATATGAGAACATACATGCAGGAACTTCACTTTATCGGTACGGAATAAAATACCCCTCGAACAAGTGTCGAGGGGTATTCGCTGCTGTGACTGCTGCGTGGCATTAGGAGAGACTTTCGTCATCCTCATTGCTTGCAGATGATTGCGTTGTACGCGCTTCAGCTAATTGTGCATGCGCCGCGTCTAACTGCTCCTGCGCACCTTGAATCACTTGCCGACGATTATTGTTGGCGGTCTGGGCTACGTTCAAATTGTGCAGAGCATCCGCCACAGCATTGTGAGCCTGGATTTCTGCATTTTGTTGTTGATCGGATTGTTGATCTGACATGGAGCATCCTCCTAATTGTTGGAATTTTGCTTCGTTAATATGCCCAAGAAGGCAGGAATCATTCATGCAGCGATAGAAAATGTCAGGTGGAAGGAGGCTGATGCGTTGAATATCAAAAGTGTGAACCATTTTCTTTTTTCGGTAACGGATTTAGATAAGTCGATTTCATTTTATCAAGAAGTGTTTGGAGCCAAGCTGCTGGTCAAAGGGAGAAGCTTAGCTTACTTTGACTTGTGCGGCATATGGCTGGCGTTGAATGTCGAGAAGGAAATTCCTCGGAATGAGATTCAATTTTCATATACCCATATGGCTTTTACAGTAGAAGAGGCGGATTTCGATGCTGTGGTGGAAAAGCTGGAGCATCTAGGAGTCAATATACTTCCAGGGCGGGAGAGAGACGAACAGGATAAGCGATCTGTCTACTTCACCGATCCGGACGGGCATAAATTCGAATTCCATACCGGCAGCCTGGAAGACCGGTTAGCTTACTACAGGAAAGAGAAGCCGCATATGACATTTTATGAAGATGATTTCCCTAAATAGAAAGAGGCTGCCCCGTGGGGCAGCCTCTTTGCTGTCTAATCCTTAATCCTGCGAATCGCTATTGGAAGATGAGGATGAATTGGATTGGAATACTTCTGCCGCTTCCTCTGCGGAGAATTCTGTATCCTCTTGACCAGGAACTGGTAATTTATTTAGTTCGGTAGTCTGTACTTGCGCTTTGGATGCTTGATTGGATTGATTTTGATTTGGCATAGTGACACCTCCTTTGCTCTATATACAACAAAGAGTAGTATGCCAAAGTTTGGAACTTTCTATACGGATTGTGTGGACATAAAAGAATAAATCAAATCTTGAATGTTAACGAACCGACGTTCTTTCGAGAGCATGTGGTGCACCAGCCGTTTCAGCGGGGTTCGTTCCTCGTAATAAGGTGGGGCATATTTGCGAATGTGAATATACGGAAATTCCAGAAAGGGGTGGTAATAAAATGAAGCCAAATCATCCGCACCGTATTGATCCACTTGATCCATAATCCTCGTGACGTCCTGCTCTACGGCATCACCCCTTACAAATCCCAGTGGCGTTGGGACGTAATAGGTTCTTCCAACGATTGAAGCAGCTATTTGATAGGTCACCTGGCGATTGGTTGGGTCATGGGGATTATCTTCGTAAATTAACCATGAGCATGATTCAATAATCGTACGCTGCACATCCGAGGCTGCATAGTGTGGCGTTTCAAACCAATCGGGTCGCAGGCCGGCGGATTGAAAGGCGGATAAGGCCATATGAAATCTGCCATACGCATAGGACCTCTGAATATGCAGACTATCGGTAAGGGAAGACCTCGGGTCATCCGGCGGGCAATCTTTGAGGCAGTCCGGATATGCGAATTCGTACCCCTCGCCGCTGATGGAGTGCCCATACTGATGAGTGTACCCGTGAATACCTAGTGAAGCTCCGCGAGTTCGTAAGGCTTGTAACGTTTCAACAAATCTGACGGAAATGGCATCAAACGGATTGCTGATGGTGCAGTCATATTGCAGATTCGGATTGATGTATCGGGGAATGACGGCCACATGAAAAGGAATCTTTTGCATATATAAATAATCCGCAACGGCACGTAACTTCATTTGGTCTTCTGTTTTTTCGTAAAAACCGCCAGGTCCGATATCTTCAAGCCGCAGTAATGCTTTCACGGTGAAATCCCTCCGCAACGAGTAAGTTGGATACTTCCAATACCATTGTATGTGTAAGACTTCCGTTTCATTTCGCTGAATATAGCGGTGAAATTCATGCAGAATTATGTCGATGCTTGTCCGAAAAAGAAGAATCCTGGCAAAGAGGAAAGAAGGTTAAGGTAAGCGGTTTCAAGTTTTGTTAAAATAGTGTAAACCTCTTTTGTACCAATGGGTTAACCGCTTTCTCATATTTTACGAATTATTAATAAAAAACGTGTTGTAATTTGTCTGTTTTTAACTATAATAGGGAATATGAAGGGCGTTAAACCGGTTTAATTAAACCGCTTTAATGATTTGAAAGTGAAAGCTATTTTAAATTGCATAGAGGAGGTGGAAGGATGGCTACCATTGATGATGTTGCCAAGCTTGCGGGTGTTTCCAAAGGAACAGTTTCGAGCGTATTCAGCAAAAAGAGACCGATTTCTCAACCGGTAACGGATCGAGTACTTTCGGTAGCCAAAGAACTGGGATATTTCCCGAATCATATTGCCAGAAGTTTGGCAATTAAGAAGACGATGATTGTTGGACTCAAGATGCCGATTTCTAAAGAGGGCTCGACGACGCAATTTGAAATTCAAATGCTGAATGGGGTCATTAAGGAATGTACGAAGCATGGGTATCGTATTCTGCTAGACACGCTTCCAGAGCATGAAGATCTTACACAATTTTCAAGCGATCCTGTCGATGGCGTTATTATGTTGAATCCACGTAAGCACGATCAGCGTATTGAGCGATTCGAGCAGATGAGAATTCCGTTAGTGCTGGTAGGCAGACCTGATCCCTTGGAGAGCTCAATCAGCTATGTCGATAATGACAATGAGCAGCTTGCCTACGAGGTTGGCAGTTACTTATTAGAGCAAGGCCACCGTTCTATTTTATTCTTAAATGCATCAGCGAACATGACGGTTTCAGTCGATCGTGTAAATGGTCTTAAGAAGGCATATGAAGAGCAAGGAATTCCTTATGATAACGTCCATGTTATGAACTTTGACCGTCAGCAGCATGCGACACCGATGGATTACGGCTACATGTCTATCATGCAAATGCATGAACAGGTTCCTTTCACAGCGGTTGTGTCGGATACAGACAGAGTTGCACTAGGTATTTTGCGGGCCACTCGTGAACTCGGTATCCACGTCCCAAGAGACCTTTCGATCGTGGCATTAAGCAACGATGTGAGGCTGGCCGAAGAGATGTCGCCGAAATTGACTTCTGTTGAGCTTTCAGCGGAAACGCTAGGAGCAGAGGCAGGACGCATTTTAATTCAAAAAATGAAAGATCCGTCAACGGTGGAACAACTTATCGTAGATGCACAGCTCATTGTACGTGAATCTACCAGAAGTTTATAAGGATGAGAAGCCAGGAAGAAAGGTTCATTGCCTATTGTGAAAGCGCTTTATTAACATTTCGTAAAGGTTAATCCCATAACAACGCATATAACGGAGGGTAATATGAAGGCCAAAAAAGCGAAAGTCGTTACTTCGATGATGGCAGCTCTGCTTGTCGGAAGTTTAGCAGCGGGTTGTACATCTAACAGCAGTACAGGAACTGAAGCTCCGAAAGCATCCGATCAGGCGAAGACGGAAGGGAATAAGGAAGAGCGCTCTTTGCGAATGATGTCCGGTGTTGTTGGCGGTAAAACACCCGAAGAGAACGTCTTGTTTGAGAAAGAAATCGAACGTTTGAGCGGCATCAAAGTTAAGATGGAAAAGCCGGCTTCCGATTATAATCAGAAGCTGATGGCGGCTGTGTCCTCCGGCGAGAAATACGACCTGCTTCAAGTAAGCAAAGAGTTGATGAACACCCTGGCTGAGCAAGGTATTCTCATGCCTTTAACCGATCAAGTGAAAGGGTCAAAAACACTTCAAGATCCTGAAGTTTTGCCAACGTCGGAGTGGGATCAAGTGAAGACCAAGGACGGCAAGATCTATGGCGTCTTCAGTAAATTTCAAGGTGGAACGATGCCGATCGTTCGTGCGGACTGGCTAAAAAAACTTAATTTGCCTGAGCCGAAAACGTTTGATGATTACTATAAGGTCTTGAAAGCATTCACGGAACAAGATCCAGATGGTAACGGGAAAAAGGATACATATGGATTAAGCACAGCTGGGATGTACGAACTGCAAGGTTTCTTCAGTGGAGCCGGCTTGAAACAACGTTATGTGGAGAAGGACGGGAAGCTGGACGTTCCATACTCAACGGATGCGGCTATTCCGGTATACGAGTGGTTGAACAAATTGTACAAAGAAGGCATTCTTGACCCTAACTTTGCAACAAACGATACAGGTAAAATGCGGAATCTGTTCCTTGCTGACCGTGTCGGCATGATTACTTACTGGGATGCTTGGGTTGGTATGCTGAACAATACAAGAAAAATTGCCGATGCGAATACCGCATTTGAAGCGAAGGGCCTTCCAGGCATCGCCGGAGCTGACGGTAAATATATGCTGCGCCGTGGAGATCCGGACGTTTGGGTCATTCCGGTGAATGCCCAACATCCAAAAACAGCTTTTGAATTCATTGAGTGGTGGCACTCCAAAGATGGTATTGTTTTGGGCAGCTTGGGAATCAAAGATACGGATTATACGGAAAATGGCGGGAAATACGAGCTTACACAAACAGGGAAAGATCATGCTATGGATCACGGCGTTCCTTTCTGGTATAACAAGAAATTCCCGAATCCATTCGGTTTACTTCCGGGCGTGAAAGAAGCGCAGGATCTTATTTTGAAAAATGCAACGCTTGAGCTGACGCCACCGAAATGGGCGGATGCTGAGAAAATCATTAACGAATATTCCTTCAAGGCTATTCTTGGCGAAATGCCGGCTGCGGATGCAGTGAAGAAAATGCGCGAACAATTAAAATCAGCGAAATTGATCGACTAGTTCATATGGACAGGGGAGTATGCACGACATATGCCTGACATACTCCCCTTACAATTAACGGCAAGGTGGTGACTTCGTTTGAAAGTTGTATGGAAATTCAAAGCCCTCTATTTGATGATGCTTCCAATCATGGCTTATTTTCTTGTGTTCTCCTATTATCCGCTCGTTCGCGGCTTTATCATTTCCTTCCAAGAGTTTCGATTGATTGGAAACCGGCCTTTTATCGGATTTGATAACTATATTACCGTGCTTAAGGATCATTCCTTCTGGGAAATGATGCAAAACACATTGCTGCTAGGCGGAGGCATGCTGGTGATCGGTTTTATTATGCCAATCTTGCTCGCGTTGTCGCTTAATGAGATCCTCCAGGCATGGTTTAAAAAAGTGGTTCAGATGATTGTTTACATTCCCCATTTGTTCTCATGGGTTGTCGTAGGCGGCATGTGGATTCTTATGCTTTCTCCGGACACCGGTATTGTGAATGCGATTCTCAAGCTGGTAGGCGTGGCAAAACCGATTACTTTTATGGCCAGTGCGGATTCTGCCCGTTGGGTCATGGTGCTTACTTCGGTGTGGAAAGAGATGGGCTTTATCTGCATCCTTTATCTAGCGACGATTGTAGCCATCAATCCGGCGTTATATGAGGCTGCACGAATGGATGGAGCGAATCGTTGGCAATTGGTTCGTTATGTTACACTGCCATCGCTGGTGTCAACGATGAAGGTTGTTATTATGCTGAATGTGCTTAGCATTTTGCGTATTTTTGATCAAATCATCGTGATGCGCAACGGTGCCATTGCCAAGAAAGTGGATGTCATCATGATGTACACGTACCATAAAGGAATACTGGAATTCAAAGTCGGTTTAGCAACATCAGCAGGATTTTTAGTGATTTTCGCGACATTGCTCATTACGTTTGTGACCAGAGCGATCATTCGCTATGACGAGGGGTGAAGGGATCTCCATGAAAACAAACAATTTGCCTACGAGCTGGGGAAGCCGGTTATTCGATGGGGTTAATTTATTATTTTTATTCATTTTACTGGCTACCATGCTTATTCCGTTATTGAATACGTTCGCACTGGCTTTCTCATCCAATTTTGCTTCCATGCAGCCAGGCATTATTTTATATCCAAAACAATTCAGCGTTGAGGGCTTCACGACGGTTTGGAATCGCATGCAATTGTATACGCCGTTCCTGAATAACGTGATTGTTACGCTTGTAGGGACAGTTTGTCATGTGCTGCTGTGCTCGATGGCTGGTTATGTATTGATCCAAAGAGGGTTGCCCGGGAAAAAGTTTATGGTTTCCGCTATTCTCCTTACTATGACGATTCCAGGCGAGGCGATCATGATCCCCGTTTATGTGGTGAACAAAGAGCTTGGCTTGTTAAATTCTTTAACGGCATTAATTATGTCCGGACTGGTTTCCGGTTTCAGTATTTTACTTATGCGTAATTTCTTCCTGTCCGTACCTGTTGAAATGTCGGAGTCTGCGACGATGGATGGGGCGGGAGCATTCCGTATTTTCATTACTATGTACATCCCGTTAGCTGCTGCAGGACTTGCTACAGTTACACTTTTCGAATTCGTTAGCCGTTGGAACCAATTCACGCCAGCACTATTATTTATTAGCGATCATGCGAAATATACGCTGCAAATCGCCTTGAAATCCTTAATCGTAGATACCGATTCTACATCCAGTAACTTTATTGTCACGACGAATGTTAGGATGGCAGGGATTGTGATTGCGCTTCTCCCTCTCGTTATTATTTATCCCTATGTGCAGAAATATTTCGTCAAAGGCATTTTGGTTGGTGCTAACAAAGAGTAACATATATGAAAAAGGAGCGTGGAGTTCGTCATGCCGCAGACAAGCCGAAGAAACCAAGTCACTACTTACCGCAGAGAGATTCATCACAGTGAGCAAAGTACATATGTGGAAGTTCCTTTCGAAATGCCTGAAAAGGTGGAAGAGATTCATGTGCAATTTGCCGTTCAATCTCACGGTGATGCAAAGCCTGTCATTGATCTTGGCGTCAGAGACAGCCATAAAGTGCGAGGCTGGAGCGGAGGGGCTCGCTCCGAGTTTGTGATCGGGCTAGAGAAGGCGACTCCCGGTTATTTGCCTGGTGAACTGCAAGCCGGGGACTGGGCTGTTCTTCATAACGCCTATAAAGTCCCTGAAGAAGGCTGTGAAGTTACGATTACCATCACGTTCTTTTTTCATACAGCGCGTTGGCTCAAAGGGGACTTGCACACGCACAGTGTTAACAGTGACGGCTCTTATACGCTGGAAGAAAACGCGGCGATCATGGAGCAGCTGGGCTGCGATTTCATTGCGATGACGGATCATAACGCGGTTAGCCAAAATTATTCGTATCCTCAGAATACGCCGGTCGTCATGATCCCGGGCATGGAGTTTACGACCAATTTTGGCCATAGCAATTTCCTTGGCGTTTTGGAGCCAATTGATGATTTTCGAGTGAAGAATCAAGATGATGTTAATCTTCGACTCGCAACGGCACGTGAGCGTGGGGCGAAAATCGTGCTTAACCACCCCCATTGCGATTATTGCCCGTGGGAGTGGGATTTCAATACGAATCACGACTGGTGGGAAGTCTGGAATGGCCCTTGGACAGCTCGCAATGAGCGGGCGCTGGCCTGGTGGCAGGAGCAGCTCGCCTCAGGCAGGAAGCTTGTCGCAACTGGCGGCAGTGATGTTCACCGACCTGAACGTTATGTCAAACATGCCATGCCGTGTACATGGGTTTATGCCGAAACGAAGACGGTGAATGGTATTCTTCAAGGGATCGATAAAGGGCATGTGGTGATTAGTTATTCACCGGAAGGCCCTTTCGCGCAGCTAACTTGTGGTGACTATATGACTGGCGATACCGTATTAAATGACGTGAATGACAACGTGCTGGTCAGGATTGAACACATTCATGTAGGTGACCAGATCAAACTCATTAGCGAACATGGCGTGGAGCTATCGGAAGTTTGTTCATCATCAGGATCATGGGAACTTGCGGTTGAGCAAAAGGGCAGAACATTTTACCGCGTTGAAGTATGGCGCCACTTTGAGGAATTCGATCAGAATTTAATGGCGATGTTAACGAATCCAATCTATTTTCAGAGGTGAGTTCAGATGGCATATACCGTAATGACATTTAACTTAAGATACAACAATCCAGGGGATGGACAGAACGCATGGCCGAATCGGATTGACAAGGTAGTGGAAATGATTCATGCGCATGCACCACTTTTTGTCGGAACGCAGGAAGGCTATTACGAGATGCTGAACGATTTGCAGCCGAAACTGGCCGAGTATGCGTGGATTGGCGAAGGTCGATTTGGCGCCCGTGAGAATGAACATTGCGCAATTTTTTACAAGCAAGAGGAGCTGACGCTTCAGCAGCATGGCCAGTTTTGGCTGTCGGAAACCCCGGAAGTCACCGCTTCCATTTCGTGGAACAGCGGTTTCCCTCGCGTCTGTACGTGGGCTATTTTCGAACATAAGAAAACGGGGGAGCGTTTTATCGTTTACAACACGCATCTTGATCATCAAAGCCAGCAAGCTAGAGATCTCGGCACGAAAGTAATCTGGGATTATATTACCGCTCATCACAAAGAACATGCCCTTCCCGTGATTTTGATGGGAGATTTCAATAGCCGACCTGTGGATTTACCGATACGTTTCCTGCGCGGAGAAACCGATCTGGATGGGGAGCAATCCTGGCTAAAAGATGCCTATACCCAACTGCCTGGTCCAATTGGATGGACAGCACATGATTTTCAAGGCGGCGAAGCAGGGGAGCCAATCGATTATATTTTTGTATCGCCGGATGTAGCAGTGGATCGAGCGCTTGTAGATCGAAGAGAAATTGGCGGGGGTTATCCGTCCGATCATTACCCGGTTATTGCTCAGATTAACCTCTAAGAAGAACAACTAGATGACAGTCAGAAGGAGACAGAGGAATGACACTTGAGAAGATTTATGTCGTTTTTAAAACGCATTTTGATATTGGATTTACAGGCTTAGTTTCAGATGTTGTGGGGCGTTATCGTACTGAGATGCTGAAAGATGTTATCGAGATTTGTGATCAAACCCATACGAATGAGGAACATGAGAAATATGTTTGGACCATGTCAGCTTGGCCGCTGCTTCAATCCTTGAAAGGCAGCCAAGAGGAAGAGAAGCAGAAGGCGCTTGCCTATCTGGAGAATAGACAGCTGATTTGGCATAAGCTTCCTTATACAACGCATACGGAATTTTGCGGCTTAGAGGAATGGATTCGCGGGATGTATGTATCGGAAGGACTTACCAACCTCTATGGCTACGATCCGAAGGATGCCAAAATGACGGATGTACCCGGGCATACATGGATCGTGCCGTCGCTCCTCAAAAAAGCAGGCGTGGAGTTTCTGCATCTCGGCTGCAATCCGGCTACTACACCTCCTGACGTTCCGCCGGTCTTTTACTGGGAAGGCCCCGATGGCGAGCGTTTGTTGACGTTTTATTCCAAAGGGTCCTATGGGACGGGCATTTTGCCGCCGGAAGAGTGGACGCATCCCGTGTGGCTTGCGATGATTCAGACCAGTGATAATCACGGGCCGCATGACGCTGGTATTATCGAAGAAATGAAAGCCTCCATTCGTGAAAGCGGTTCAACGGCAGAGCTGCATATCGGCAGCTTGGGCGACTTCGCAGCGGACTTCTTAGCGCGGAATCCGGAATTGCCGGTTATTCGCGGCGATATGGCGGATTCCTGGATCCATGGGGTTGGGACTGCGCCGCGCGAGGTGGCAAGGGTAAGAGCGCTAAGAAGTGAGGTTACCGCAGTGGAAAGCGCGGTGGCTATGAATCATTATGAAGGTGGAAAAAAAGAGTCTGAGAAGACTGTAAAAGCACTCATCGATGAAAGCTATGAGCACACGCTGCTATTTGGCGAGCATACGTGGGGGATGGATTGCAAGACATTCCTTTTTCCGAGAGTCGCTTATGATAAGAAGTCATTCCTTCAGTTAAAACAGAGTGAACGCTATCAGCGTATGGAACAATCCTGGGCGGAACAGGTTGACTATTTGAACAAAGCGGAGAGCTCTTTGCATGAGGCAAAAGCGGAATTGACAAGCGGACAATGGACAGATAATCAGGCTGCAAAGGCACTGCGAGTCCATTCTAATTTGGGCTGGAGCCGCTCGGCCAAAACATGGATTCAAGCTAGCGATTTGCCTGCTGACGATGAGGTACTAGTCGATGCGGAAACGGGCAAAGCGATTGCCTTAAAGCGGTCCGAGGGTGGTGCAGAAGCTTACATCTCCGGCCTGCCTGCACTTGGATATAAAACGCTGAATTACGTGAAGAAAGACGGTCAGACTCTTGCCGCTGAAAATAAAGGGCTAGCGCGAGCTTATCTAATGGAGACACAGGCTGTTATCGAAAATCCTTTTATCATCGTAAAAGTGGATCGAAACACGGGCTGGATTCAAAGCCTCTGGGATAAAAAGCTTCGGAAGGAATGGATCGACGATTCTGCAGAAACCGGTTTTGGTCAATATAAGTACGATATTTACTCCAATAAAGAGATCACGCGCTATTTGAAGAAATACGCCTATCGCTTTTATGATTGGGGTGTCCATGACTTTGGTAAAACCGATTATCCGGAACAGCAGAAAAGGCTTACGTTCACTACGCAAGCTGCGGATATTCAAATTTGGGAAAATGGCGGTTCTGTAGGCCTTACTTGCAAAGCAGCCACAGACATTGAAACTACGACGGAGTATGGTAATGCGAGTTCTATCGAATGGTCATTCTCCTTGACTGAAGATTCTCCGTATCTGGATGTTGCCTACAAGCTGCATGCCAAACAGGAAACCCCGCTGGCAGAATCGGGACATATCGTTTTCCCGTTGAAGCTTGAACGCCCGCAATACAGCATCAATAAGCTGGGCTCTGTCGTCAATCCGCTCACGGATACGATTCGCTCCTCAAGCACACTGCTTCATTGTTGTGAGCTTTTTGTCGATATTTCCAATGGATTCGCGGGAATGGCGATCATTCCGCTGGACTCGCCGCTCTTTTTTATCGGGAAAAATGGCATGTGGGATTTCGAGCACGAGTACAAGCCAGAGAAGCCGGAGCTGCATTTCAATGTATTCAACAATTGGTGGGGAACGAATTTCCCGCAGTGGAGCGGCGGCGACTTGCATTATCGTTTTCGTTTGGTTCCGCATGCCGGTGATTGGCGAGAAGGCGAAGTTTGGAAAGTGGCCCAGGAGACGATGACACAAACGGTTACGATTGCGGCACCTGCAGATGAGCTCCAAACGATGCAAGACATCCTTCCGGCGGGACTGGACGGGATGGCGGTTAGCTGCTGGAAAGTTGCAGAAAATGGGGAAGGCTGTATCCTGCGTATTCGTGAATGTACAGGCGTTCTGAGAGAAGTTGAGATTGTTCTCCCGGAGCAGGTCAAAGAAGTCCGTATGACGAATCTTCTGGAACGCGATCAAGACAACATGCCAATAAGCAATCATCGTATTCGACTGATAACGAAACCATTTGAAGTGCATACATTTAGAATAATCAATTAATTGCTAATCTCACGTTTACAGCTCGGCGGTTCATATCGTATGATAAAGCCAATATGGATTGTCTGTGATAGGAACGTTTATTGAGAGGGGCAAGGAATGAAACCGACCATCTACGATGTTGCCCAAGCCGCCGGGGTGTCCATCGCTACCGTCTCCAAAGTTATTAACGCCACGGGCCGAATCAGCGATAAGACGCGGAAGCACGTACATAGCGTAATGGAGCAGCTGAAATACCAGCCAAGTATGGTAGCGGCAGCATTAACGGGGAAAAGCACTTACACAATCGGACTCACGCTACCCGATTTGGCGAATCCTTTCTTCGCCGAGATAGCCCGGTCTGTCGAAGATCGCGGTCATGAGCATGGTTTTAACGTGTTTATATGTAACACCGATAACGATCCGGACAAAGAAGTGAAATATTTATCGCTGCTCTCACAGAAGCGAGTAGACGGAATTATCTCAGCGACCCGAATTCAGAATGATCAGTTTTTAAAAAAGCTGATCCAACAAAACATACCGATTGCTTTAATTACGGGCGAAATGCCAACGCTTGCCGTGGATACGGTCATGGTTGACGACTATCTTGGAGGTTTCCAGGCGGGCAACCATCTATTAGAATTAGGTCATAAGCGAATTGCTATCCTCGTTGAGGATATGGATAATATGAGTAACCGGGAGCGACTAAGAGGCTGTAAGCAAGCTTTGAGCCACGTTGGTTTGCATGTTGAAGAACGGTTGGTCGCTATAGGCGGTTTTTCCGTAGAGACCGGCCAGCAGGCGATGGCCCAACTGCTACAGCTGGAAGACAAGCCTTCGGCGGTGTTCGCTTGTAACGATCTGTTAGCTATCGGCGCCATTCGCGCGGCTAGAGTTGCGGGCATGCAGCTGCCGAGCGAGCTATCGGTCGTCGGTTTCGATAATACGATTCTGGCAACTTTGATTGATCCTCCCCTTACCACGATTGCTCAACCAATCCAGGAAATTGGACGAAGGGCGGTTGATCTGCTCGTAGAGGAGATAAAAGGAGAGAAAGTACTGAAACAGCGGGTTGTTTTGCTGCCGGAGCTTGTTATACGGAACTCATGTACATCTTACAATAAGCAATAAACGAGGCCGTTCTACCTCTCATGTGATAGATTCGAGAAGATGGAACGGTCTGCATTATTAAGATTAGGTTAAGCGCTTACCCTATTGTACCCCGAGGTGTTATTATCTAGAAGGAGGTTTTAGAATGAAAACTTTGTTGATTGCAGAAGGAACCGTGACACCGAGCTGTTCCAAAAGTCATATTACTTACACGCTTCATCTGTCTAGAGATTGCCATGAACTTCATGTGAAATTCGCCTATGAGCCGAAAAAGCTGGAGGATGAGGAGCAAGCGGAGGCATTGATTCGTGAAGGGTTTAACCAATACATCTTGGAAGAACATAGAGCCTCCTACAATTGGCGGGAGTTTCTGCCTTTGCAGAATTTATTGACACTATCCTTCGATGATGAGCATAGTTTTCGCGGCGCCGGACACCGCCACGATCCTGTCCAACACCTCACAGTTACTGCCACGGAGGCTTCTCCCGGATTTACGCCGGGTGTCTTCCCGAGGGGGCAACTAAAGATCATGATTAATGTTCATTGTGTTGTAACTGAGGAATGCCGCTATCGCCTGCAGGTATGGGATGGAGGTGCAGACGCATGAAGCAATGGCTGCCATTTGAGCTTCACTGTCATACCTTTCACAGTGACGGCAAGCAATCCCTGTTAGAGCTAGCTGAAGCTGCCAGAGAATTAGGGCTGCGGGGTGTCGCGCTAACAGATCATAATACGATGACAGGTCTTTCGAATCGTGATGAGGTCGTGGCCGCAACCGGGGTCGAGGTGATCCCTGGATTGGAGTGGACCACTTTCTTCGGTCACATGCTGACACTCGGATTGTCCGAGTATGTCGATTGGCGAAATCTAAGCCCGTTTCACATTCATAGAGGCATAGATGGAGTTCATCGCCAAGGCGGGCTTGTCGGGCTGGCGCATCCTTTTCGTGTCGGCAGTCCCATGTGCACAGGCTGCTACTGGGAGTTCGAGGTCTCGGACTGGAACGAGATCGATTATATGGAGGTATGGTCAGGGTTATTCCCATCGATTCGGAGAAATAACGCACGCGCATTTGCAATGTGGACGGATCTGCTTAATCAGGGTTATCAGATTGCCGCGACCAGCGGTAGAGATTGGCATGTGTCCGATCCGGTATCTGAGCCGATTTCAGCGACTTTTTTAAGATTAAGCGATTCGCTCGTGGCGAGCTCAGGCCTTGTCGCAGCTGCGCTTGATGCGTTGAAACGGGGAGCGGTCGCGGTTTCCATGGGGCCGCTGCCACAGCTGCGCGTTGGTCAGTCCGGCCGTGAAGGGGCAGAGATCGGTGACAGCATTCAAATCAAGCAGGGTGAGCTGACGGAAGTCACGGTTGGCGTGGATTTTACGGCAAGAGAGGGTCACTGGGAGCTTCCGGATCATCCGTTAGAGATGAAACTGGTTAGCAACAAGGGGGAGCTTGCCGTATTGAAACTGACGCGAGACCAATTCCAGCTGACAACAGAGCTTGATTTATCAGGCGTTACGTGGATGCGAGCGGAGATGAACGGTGTTTTTTGCAACGTTCATACGTTAATCGGATTTACGAATGCGATTTATCTGACGCAAGATAGAGGAGGAGACGATAAATGAGTTCATTTCCACGCATGACAGCCCACACCGGCTGTATGGGTACACCGGATAATACGCTCAAATCCATCGAAGCCGGATTAAGTTGCGGAGCCGATATTCTGGAAGAGGATATTCTTGTTACGGCTGACGGGATGCTTGTTCTTTCCCATGATGATAATGTTCATTTGGCAGACGGCACGGAATGCTGGATCTCTCAAATGAGCTATGAACAATTGCTTCAATTAGATGTTAAAGCCCATAATGGGGCACCTGGCGAAACCATGCGCATTCTTCCCTTGGACGCTGTACTTCCTTACCTGAGCAAATCTGGTGTGCGGATGAATTTGGATCTTAAATCAGATGCTTGTGTAGAGCCTATAGCAGCGTGGATTGAAAAGAATCAACTGCTGGAACAGGTTTTCTTGTCCGGCTGCGAGAAAGACCGTGCCCAGCTTGTTCAGCGAGTAAATCCGCGTCTACGCAAGCTGTTAAATGTTGATCCTGCTGTATTTATGACGGATGCTCCTTACACGGACGTAGCTCATCAAATTTGTAAAGACGCCGCAGCTTCGGCCTGTTTCGGGCTTAATTTGAATTATCGCGTGGTCGCACCTGAACTGCTGCCAATCGCAGCGGAGTACGGGCTTGATGTCTGTATTTGGACAGTCAACGAGGTAGATGAGATGGAGCATTTTAGTCAAATGGGCGTTCACTCGATCACCACACGTAACATTGCCGCCCTCGTCCAATTAAAGACTGACCGGCAGATATAGAAAAAGAAAACCTCCCGAACCACAGTTGTGGTAAAGGAGGTTTTTTACTTGTTCCTCATGACCGGAATCATGTTAAGGAGATGGGTTCTTCCAAAATGGACTTCAAGGGTTGTCCTTCTTTGTAATACAAATGAGGGGACAATAGAATAAAGAAGATATGAACATCGCCATAGCCATGCGCGGCTAGCAGGTTATTCATCTCTTGCGCAATGCGGTCGTGCATTTCCTGATCTCTTGGAAACATGAGAATTTCCAGCGATTGCGGTGAATTGCTAAGCTGTTCTACTAGCAGAAGCTCGATTTTCACCTTTTGCGGCAAGACGCCGGTTACCTTTGAAAACTCCTGCACCACGCTGGTTGAGATCGAAGAAACGAAGTCCTTCTGAAATCCTTTGAAACGGAGAAACGGCATGCTGATTCCTTCTTTGCATAGTTGTTAGCGAATTTAATCATTCTATTGAAAACTAAACATAAAAACAAAACCTATTTTAGATGAAATCATTCTCAGATCTCGATAGGTCGTGTGAACGATCTTGTACACTTAATCGTATTATAGTTGTTCAGATAAGTTTAGGAAAGTAATGCTGAATGGAAAAAATTTGAATCTCGGAGGTACTCCTATGCCAAGAACCGTTGAATATACGAATGACCGCCTTATTTTACATCTATCAGGATTGACTAGTGCTGCCGCGTTAAAACGTCAAGTCGATATCCCTTTTAAAAACATAAAAAAAGTGTCGATTGAAGATTTTAAATTATCGATGTTTCAATTCCGGGTGGGTACTTCGGTCGCCGACATTCGAGAAGGTCGTTTTCTGATCGGGAACAAATGGTGCTTCATTTCTTATGAAAATCACAAGGATGTCGTTGTTCTTGAATTGGAGGAACATGAATTTGGCAAAGTTGTCTTTCAGATCGATCATCCAGAGGAAATTAAACAGCGTATTTTGGAGCAAACTGTGAGATTATAATCAATGAAAAAGGGAGAGAGTTCAAAGGAATGGATATTCCTTGAACTCTCTTTTTAGTAAGTAAGCCTTATATTAAGGATTAATAATGTCTAGCTGTTATGTAGCGAGTACTCCAGTAACCCGTGTTTAAAGACGAAATGACAACGCCGGAGCTCTTCGTGTTACTTATAAAATTACCATTGCCAACATAAATCCCTACATGATCGATTTGACCAGGCTTGCTCACGCTGAACATGACGAGGTCGCCGATGGCTAGTTGGCTCTTGCTTGGCACGCGGGAACCGAAACTCGTTTGAGCTTTGGAGCCCCATGGGATATTCACACCATTTTTCTTAAATACAAATTGTGTAAATGCGGAGCAATCAAAGATGAGATGCGCTGGATCTTTGGTACCGAAACGGTAAGTTACTTTACCGATATAAGATTTTGCTGTATTTACAAATTTATGACCGTTCGTGGCATAAATCTCTTGTGCCGACGCAGAAGCAGGCATTGACACCCCAACCGTCGAAAATAGTACAGAAAGCGCTACCGTGGTAGATATAACTAGTTTTTTCATATGTGATGACACATCCTTATTCCAAATTTGGTAGTAAAAAGCCTTTATGGGATAACTGTACCATAGAAAATCATGGTGGGCTTTAGTGGATTAATGGGTACGAAGGGTTTATTAACCATGGCAATTATTGTGCTTACATTTAAACGTAAGATAAAATAATGAGTACGATTTGCGGAGAAAGAAGGATGAGAAACCCTATGATTCAATTGCAAAATGAAGCTGTGACCGTTTTCCAAAGCGCACTGTTTCAAACCACTTCGACCGTCATACAAACGAATGAAATGATCATCATCGTGGATCCAAATTGGCTGCCGAATGAAATTGAAGCTATCCAACAATATGTCCAATCCATCCAGGGGGAGCGGGAGATTTATCTGCTTTTTACACATGGAGATTTCGATCATATCATTGGCTATCAGGCATTCCCGGGCGCGAAAACAATTGGAAGTTTGGCGCTCCAAAACCACCCCAAGAAAGAACATAAGCTGAAGCTTATTAAGAACTTTGACAACGAGAATTATGTGATCAGGAAGTATCCGATTCTATTTCCCGAGCTGGATATCGTGATTCAGGAGGATGGTCAGCAGTTACAGCTGGGAGAAACGACATTGACCTTCTATTTGGCGCCAGGACATACAGCAGACGGATTAATGACGGTAGTTGAACCCTTGGGCATTCTGATTGCAGGGGACTATTTATCGGATTTTGAATTGCCTTTCATTTACGATAGCGCGAAGGCGTACACTCAGACACTTGAGAAAAGCAGCAGAATCCTCGAGCAGCATCATGTTCAGTTATTAGTCCCTGGTCATGGCTCAGCCACATCCGATCAAGGTGAAATGAAGAGACGTGTGGAACTGGCAGCCGATTATCTGAAAAGGCTCCGCCAGTCTGTTATCGCGAACGATGAATCAGCGCTAGAGGCGCTTAATCAAGAGCATGCTTTTCCATCTTCCTTCACGGAAGAGTGCCATAAAGAAAACGTGAGTATTATGAAACGTGAATATTTGTAGGTGGTGGAGGAATCGAAATGAGGACTGAAAAAGAGATGCTTGCACTCCTTCTAGGGTTTGCACAAGAGAGCGAAAACATTCGAGCGGTCATCATGAATGGTTCACGCGTTAATCCGAACGTTCCGAAGGATATTTTTCAGGATTATGACATTGTGTACGTGGTGACCTCTTTGCAATCCATTATTCAAGATCGCAGTTGGATTGACCGCTTCGGGAAAATTATGATCATGCAAACTCCAGATGAGATGGGGGTGGAAGTTTCAGAACCTATACATAAATTTACATTCCTTATGCAATTTACGGACGGTAATCGAATTGATTTATCCTTCTACGAGACAGACCATATCGCCACTTGGCATAGAGACAGCTTGAGCGTACTTCTGCTGGACAAGGATGGAATTATCGCGCCATTTGATGAACCAAGTAACCGCGACTATTTGACACATCCGCCAACTTCATCTCAATTTGCAGCTTGCTGTAATGAGTTCTGGTGGGTAAGTACCTATATAGCGAAAGGATTATGGCGCAGAGAGCTTGCCTATGCGAAATTCATGTATGAGCACCCCGTGCGGGATATGTTAATCAGGATGCTTCAATGGCATATCGGAATCAAAACGGAATTCGCTGTTGACTCCGGAAAATGCGGCAAGTATTTCGAGAAATACCTTGCACCTGCTCAGTGGAAGGCATTTGTTCAAACCTATCCAGATGGGGATTATGATCGTATGTGGCAAGGACTTTTTATCATGTGTGAGCTTTTCAGGGAAACGGCAAAGGAAGTCGCTCAATATTGTGGTTATGCTTATAATGTGGACGAAGACGAGAAGGTTACAGCTCATTTGGCACATGTAAGGGAACTTCCAGTGAACGCGGAAGGTATTTACTAGGATTAAAGTCGGATAGAGCGGAGGGCGTCTATGAAAAAAGTATGGTTAGACACCGATATCGGCGGAGATATTGATGATGCTTTATGTTTGGCGTACTTGCTTCGACAACCGGCATGTGAATTGGTCGGGATATCGACCGTCGGCGGCGAAGTTGAGCAAAGAGCGATGATTGCCGACAGCATCTGTAAAGCCGCTGGCCGTCATATTCCCATATTCGCAGGAGCGGACAGGCAGCTCTTACCTAGCGATCTGTATCCCACTCCTGGCGGGGCTGTCCATCTGCCTCTTTTTCCGCATGACACACACTTTCGTAAATATGAAGCCGTCGATCGCATGCGCATGGTGATAAGAGCGCATCCGTATGAAATTTCTCTCGTTGCCATCGGGCATTTAACGAATATCGCAATGCTTTTCTCTCTGGATCCGGAAATCCCCACGCTGCTCAAGGAGCTATTTATCATGAGCGGCGTATTTTCGGAGGCGTTGGAACGAAGTTTGAATATGCCTCAAGATAACTGGAACGCATGGGTTGATCCTTATGCTGCGGCAATTGTTTACCATGCAAACGTTCAGCATATGAAAACATTCGGACTAAACGTAACAACCAGGCTTGTCCTAGAAAAGCAGGAGAAAGATGACCTTTTTCACACGGATCTGATGAGAGCGGTGGAAAGTTTCGGCTCCCCCTGGTTGGCGGATCATCCGATGACGTTCCATGATCCGCTCGTGGCCGCCTGCTTATTTGAGCCAGCTCTTTGTGACTATCAAAGAGGGCACATCGAGGTTGATTTTAAGCATGAGCAGAAGCTTGGGATGATGAACTTTCGTGAGTGCGATGAGGGGAGACACGTAATAGCTTCAGCGGTTGACCGAACGCGCTTTTTTGAACATTATTTCTCAGTTGTGTGTGTCTAGTCTTATCGGGGGAGGGCGCAATATGCATGAACTTGTTGGTACTTGTGCAAAGTGCAGTAAACCGATTTATTGCCGGGAAGGGTTTCTGGACGGAGTTGTTTTGGAGGACAAAAGCCTCGTTTGTTTTGAGTGTTTGGAACTTTCGAAGCCGCGTTGGGAGCCGTCGGAGTAACGACGTATATTCGAAACATAAAATCTCATTGAATGGATTTCGTTATCTTGCTGTCATATTCGAGAATACGTACAAGAGCTTATTTTGGGGCTATACTGTTTGTGGACACCATTATCATAAGGGGGAGACTTACAATATGCCTGAAAGCCTATTGTTAAACGTTGAGAATATGAATTGGAATAGTATTCAGCAAATGCTGGACGAAAATGGTTATGCTAAACTACCCAGTTTGTTAAAGAAAAACGAATGTCAAGAGCTCATCAACACTTACGAAGAAGAAAGTCTCTTCCGAACGACTATCGACATGTCTCGATATCGGTTTGGGGTTGGAGAATACAAATATTACAGTGCCCCACTCCCATCATTGTTAAAGCGGCTGCGTGAAGGATTGTATCCGGAGCTTGCTATAACTGCGAATCGCTGGCTGAAACAATTAGGTCTCGATGCTTCATACCCGGCAACACTGGAAGAATTCCTTGAACAATGTCATCAAGAGGAACAGAATCGTCCAACCCCATTAATCCTGAAATACGATGCAGGAGGGTATAATTGCTTGCATCAGGATTTGTATGGGAAAGTGTTCTTCCCATTTCAGGTCGTAGTCGCTCTCAATCAAAGAGAAGTGGACTACACAGGTGGAGAATTCTTATTGGTGGAGCAGCGGCCGCGGGCGCAAAGCCGTGGGCACGTCATAACCTTGAATCAAGGGGAAGGTCTTATTTTTCCGACCAACCATCGTCCCGTATTAGGAACCCGTGGTTATTATAGAACGACACTTAGACACGGTGTAAGTACTGTAACTACAGGTACAAGATACAGTTTGGGGATTATTTTCCACGACTCGAAATAGAAAAAACACCTAGACCAGGGCAGACCAAGGCCTAGGTGTTACTATTTGTATCAGTTTGGTACTAGTTTAATGTAATCAAGTGAAAGATGGTTGGCTGAACTTGAGCCATTTTTACCTGCAACAGTAAACTTGAAAGCTTTATCGCCTGCTGAACTGAAGGTGATGTTGGCGACATTCAGTTCCACATAGTTAAATGCAGTTGAATATAAATCCTGAACCACACCATGATTTACACCGTTTACCGACAATTGGAACTGCCCTCTGTTAGGGCCCTTTTTCACACCGACCCTTACACTATAGCTGCGTGCCTCGGGCACATTCACCGTGTATGTCACATAATCATTGACCGCATTGGCTTCCAACGCAGTTCCAAATCCACCGCTCAAACTGAGGTCGCGACCAGTTCCATTTCCAAACATGGTGTGTTTATCGCCTGAGGTAGCGCTTACAATTAAATTTTCTGTTTCGTATCGGCTGCTTTGAACGGAAATATTATCAAATTTGGCCGCTGAATCATAGGTTCGAACGCCCACACTTCCTCCCTTATAAGTTGAATCCGTCACACTAACCTTTGGTGTCGTCATATCCCCAACATAAACCTTAAGGGAGTCATCTTGTGCGATTATTTTAACATGATACTTTGTATTAGCGGTTAAGCTCATCGGAGCCGTGGCAAGTGAGGTCCAGTTGTTGTTGGCCTTGCCAATCAACACTTGCTGATTGGGAACATCGAGTCCCGCATAGTAGCCTTGGTAAGCATCCGCACCCGTTCCAGGATTGGACACCCTAAATACCAGACCCGCATTGCCAGTTGACCCCGGTGTCACATCAGCTTCATAGATCAGATCTGAGAAACTGGTATCCAGAAGAGCTTTAGCACCTGGGTTTGATGCTACACTATATTGACCGCCAGCTGCGGTCCATGCACCGCCATATGTTGTCCATCCTGTATCATTACTGTCATCAAAGTTATCTTCTTCGGCCATTTCGACTGGCTTAATCGTATTATCAGGATTAAACTCAAATTTATCATACGCCAGTACGCGTTGGGAATTATTCAGATAACGTTTATGGTAAAAAATGTACCAATCATTTGTTGTAGGGGACTGAACAATACCATTATGGCCAGGCCCATCTGCTGTGGTCGTATCTGTGTGCAGCATAATACCTTGCGGTACAAATGGCCCTGTTACAGAGCTGGACGTTGCATACATAACCTTATATGATGAATCAGCCCATACACCGGCAGCATAATTCATATAGTAAATCCCGTTTCGCTTGAACACTTTAGGCGCTTCAAAGTAGTCATTATCGCCTGTTTTCGTAGGCGTAACTTTCTTATAGACGCTTCCGTCGGGCCATGTTCCCAGAGACTTCATGTCAGCGTTAAGCTTTACAACATTACACTCGCCCCAACTGCCATAATACATATATGCCTGACCGTCATCATCGATAAATACATCTTGATCCATTGGCCCTGCACCATTTCTTACAACATTGATAAGCGGTGCGCCAATCGCGTCGGTATATGGACCTTCTGGATGATCAGCGACTGCAACGCCTATTCCGCCTAATTGTCCATCGCCATTGATTGCGTTAGCAGCAAAATAGATGTAATATTTTCCATCACGATAAGCCCCGCTTGGTGCCCACAATGAATGTTGCAACCATGAGATATTGGCCGAACTGATGACATTTGGGTATTTGGTCCAATTAACCATGTCCGTTGAAGAGAAAATGTCCACAGATTTTGCCCCAGTGTTGGATTCACCAACTTGAGTCGAACGTGTCGGATACACCCAATATGTGCCATTATATATCTGTACATCAGGGTCTGCATAATAGCCATCCACAAATTGTGGGCCAGCGTGAATCGGAGCAGCATAAGCCAGTCCCGGCATCGATACAATCAAGCCAAATACGATCGAAAAGCAAAACAATACCCATTTAGATTTATTTATTTTCCCCATAAAATAACCTCCTTTGTAGCTGACAATGTACTATTCTTGTTGGCATTTGTAACTTTGAAGCTGATAGGGAAACGCTTTCAAAATAGATTAATTGCTACAAACGGGCCACCTCCTAAAGAATGTATCCGCCACTGCTGCCTAGCGCTATGGATATGCGGTTTACACTTAGCACATATGTGATTCGGGAGAAGACTCTGTTGGGAATTTTATACAGAGATCTCATGTGAAAAATTATACGCTGATGAATTTTTATTAAAAATGTAATTTGATAAATAAATTTTGTAAAAAATTTATATGTGAGATTTTGCGGAAATCATCACCTTGACGTAATTAAATAACTTTACTAAACTTAATTACAAATAGTAAGTATTTAAAGGGGGATTTCCATGTCAGCGACTCTGCCTAAGGATATGAAGCTTGGCATCATCAAATTGTTTGTCTCCAATTTAGAACGTTCCGTACACTTTTATCAAGAAACAGTCGGCTTTCGCCTAGGCAAGACAACGTCCACATCCGCTGAATTGACGATTGACGGCATTGAACCCTTTGTATTACTGGAAGAAATGCCTGATGCACAGATTACAGCACGCAGATCTGCAGCCGGGCTTTATCATTTTGCAATTTTGCTGCCGACACGGAAAGATCTTGGTTTGAGTTTAAAAAATTTGATTCAATCCGGCATCCATATTGGTCAAGCGGATCATTTGGTAAGCGAAGCCTTGTATATCACCGATCCGGATCATAACGGAATTGAGATTTATTGTGATCGGCCAAGAAACACATGGCGCCGCGACTCCGAAGGAAACTATATCATGGCGGCAGATCCGATTGACTGGGATGGCTTGCTGCATGAGGCGGAAGGTGCGGTATGGAGCGGTTTACCCGTCGGTACGGTGATGGGACATATTCATTTCCATGTTAAAAATTTGCAGAAGTCCAAGGAATTCTACTGCGATATTCTAGGTTTCGATGTGGCGGCCGATGCCCGCATTGCGATGAAAGCCTTGTTTATCTCCGCTGGTGGCTATCATCATCACATCGGTTTGAATGTTTGGGCCGGTGAGGAGGCGCCATTACGGCCTGCCAACGGCACAGGGCTGGATTATTACACCTTAGTGTTTCCTAATGTGGAGACCCGTAATGAAGCCATCGAGCGCTTGAAGCAGGCAAACGTGCAAGTAAGTGAGATGGGTAATATTTTTATGGTAAAAGATCCGTCCGGCATTCCGCTGAGATTGGGTTACGAACAATAAAGCCGAAAGAAGCAGTTGCGGGGGAACCCTGCCTGCTTCTTTTTTATTTAGGGAACTACAGGAAGGGATCCCAGTTCCCCTTCACGGCAAGATGGGTCTATTTCCCAGAAATAGCGCCCTGCAGTTCACCACCGCCGAGTCACAGCCTCGGCTCGGCCTTGCCGCCGCCATGCCAGGCAGCATGCGGCGGCACATAGAGGAACCTGAGGGCACTATTTGTTGCCTCAGGGCTATTCCAGAGCTTTCCGGGGAACTACAGGGCCTTATTTCTAAGTATTTGGGGGAGTATCAGCCAAGTACTTAGAAATAAGGGCCCCCAGTTCCCCTTCAACACCAAAAGGGCCTATTTCGCAGAAATAGCGCCCCGTAGTTCCCAACAGCCGAGTCACAGCCTCGGCCTGGCCTTTCCGCCACCATGCCAGGCAGCATGCGGCGGCACATAGAGGAACCTGAGG
Organism: Paenibacillus anseongensis; assembly: GCF_009757995.1. NCBI lineage: Bacteria > Bacillati > Bacillota > Bacilli > Caryophanales > Paenibacillaceae > Paenibacillus > Paenibacillus anseongensis. Next base: position 487,838 of record NZ_WSEM01000039.1, on the reverse strand, counting down.
GCACTATTCGTGCCCTCAGGGCTGTTCTAGAGCTTTCCGGGGAATTACAGGGCCTTATTTCTAAGTATTTGGGGGAGTATCAGCCAAATGCTTGGAAATAAGGGCCCCCAGTTCCCCTTCAACACCAAAAGGCCCTATTTCGCAGAAATAGCGCCCTGTAGTTCTCCACCGCCGAGTCACAGCCTCGGCTCGGCCGTGCCGCCATGCCAGGCAGGCGGCACGCGGCGGCACATAGAGGAACCTGAGGCACTATTTGTGCCCACAGGGCTGTTCTAGAGCTTTCCGGGGAACTACAGACTCGTAATCGGCTGCTCGCTATAAGTTTGAAAAAGTACAAAAATTAGTTCCAGATTGTCCCTTGCGCTTCGGACGAACCACGCATACTTTAGCATAAAGGATGGCATGTACAGAGGAGGAGTCTTTCATGCGTCGAGTTGCTAGTAAATGGTCGAAGTTCGCTGTTCTGCTGCAGCATTCCGGTGTCGCCAAGCATATTCCAGCTATGCGTCGCTACAGCGCAGAGAACCTTGCAGCAATGCTTCGTCAATTTCAATTTGTCGTAGCCAAACCAATCGTTGGAACCGGTGGGAGCCGTGTGATGAAAATCCAACGGGCAGGCAGCGGCTTCATGCTTCACAACGCGGGTACGAAAAGAGTCTATAACTGGAATGAGCTGCTGCAAGCCATTAATCGCATACGCCAGAACCGTCCGTTGATGATCCAACAGGGTATACATTTGACTACCATCGATGGCAGGCCCGTGGATTACCGCGTTAAGCTGGCCAAAGTCGGACGTACCTGGCAGATTCGGGCGGTTGTGGGCCGATTAGCGCGTCCAGGTCTGTTCGTCACGAACCTATGTCAAGGCGGTACGCAGCTGAAAGGCAGGCATGCTGTGGGCCGGACGTTCCCTACTGCGCTTGTCAAATCCAAAATCGACACCATGGTTGGTGTTTCTCGGACTTGTACCATGTTATTAGAGGCCAAATTTCCCGGAATTGGGATGTTAGGCTACGATTTTGGCATTGATAAAAGGGGAACTGTCTGGATTTTTGAAGTGAACACAAGACCTCACTAATATTGGCCTCATGCTTCAGCCCACACGCCTTATTCCTGAGCGCATACCAATATGGTAGGTGCATGACTACTTACAAGTCACAGGAGGCTCATATCCATGTATAAAATAATATGTCATTGGAGCCGTTTGGATTGGCACTTTCCTCAGACTGTGATGAAGGAAGAATTTGAAACGAAGCAAATTTGGAAAAAGGCGATCCCCGCCAGTGTGAAAGTTGATCATCAAGGACAGTATTATGTTTCTGTTCCGCGGTGGTCTCCTGATATTCCTGCAACGATGAATCGCATCGTGGTCAAGGAAGATAAGCCGCTGCTTGAAGCTTTTCCAAGTTGGGCATGGAATGAGGTTGGCGACATCACTACCCTGCAATCTGTCCTCGGCTTTGAAATTGATGAATATAATCGCATGTGGCTGCTGGATCAAGGCAAAATTGCCTTCGAGCCTTCGCCGGACGGGTCTCAGAAGCTTGTGATTTGGGATTTAAACAGCAATTCGTTGGTTGACGCTATCGTCATTCCGGATGAGATCGCACCGTATCGGACTTCCTTCCTTAATGACCTCGTGGTGGATAATAAAAATGGTTTTGTCTATATTACGGATTCTGGCTGCGGCTACCCGGACCATCCACTACGCGGCGGCATTATTGTGTATAACATGAAAACCAAATCGTTCCGGCGTGTGCTCGACCGGCAGTTCAGTACGCAGGATTTCCCTGACTTTCATTTTCAAATTGATTATAAGCCTGTATTTAAGAATAAACCGCTGCGCATCGGAGTCGGTGGCATCGCTTTGTCAGGGGATCGTTCTACACTCTACTATTGTCAATTAACTGGCCGCAATTTGTACGCGGTTCATACGAAACTATTACGAAACGAGCAAATACCGCTCGAACAAATAAATAGCTCCGTGCAGGTCCTTGGGAGCAAAGGGACAACAACAGACGGGATGCACGCGGATAATCGAGGGAATTTGTTTTACACGATGTTGGAGGGAAAAGGGATCGGTTTTTTCGACGCAAGGGATCGCAGTTTCCATAAATTCGTTTCAGACGACCGGATGCTGTGGGTAGACGGGGTTGCTTTTGATCAGAAGGGCTCCATCATCTTTAACAACAACCGGCTTCATGAAATGGTTGAGGATCATGAAATCGATTGGAACAATCCGTACAATTTAATTATCTGGAAAGCTTATGTTGGAAAAGATGTGAAATCCTATTTATACGGGTAGCTTTAACTATAGTTCGCAAAAAAACGGTCAAGAAGGTAGAAGCTACCTAACTGACCGTTTTTTTTTTTTCAGTCGTTTTAGTTCAGCAACGATAACAAAGGATACAATCACAAGTAAAAACCAGGCAACAATTTTGGACGGGTGCACGATATGCCATAAGTGATCTTGATTGGGATACCGCCATGCACCGAAATAAGTAGCAATATTTTCTGCGATCCAAATGAAAAAACCGATGCACAAAAAAGATAATGGGAGTGGCATTGCAAGTTCAAACCGTGATAACTTAAACCTGATTTTTGTGCGGTAGAAAAGAATGCAAAGCAATAAAATGAGCAGGTATCTCACATCGTAAATGAAATGATGCGTAAAGAAATTGAGATAAATGCAAGCACCGAAAGGAATCGTGATCCATTTTGGCGGGTAAGCGTTCAAGGAAAGCGATAATCGACGCCAAGATTGACAGATGAAGCTTGCTACACTTGCATACATAAAGCCGCTGTAGAGGGGAACGCCCCAAATTTTACTAAACCCATACTCTGGATAGCTCCACGATCCCATATGTACTTTAAACAATTCCAAAGCAATACCAATGACATGAAAGACACAAATAACTTTTAATTCATCCTTCGTTTCCAACTTGCTGAGATACATAAAAACTTGCAAGAGGAGACAGCCTGCCAAAATAAAATCATACCGGGGTACCCCAGGGATTGATAGGAATTTGCTTAAAGCAAGTGTTATGAAAATGCCCACAGGGAATAAACACGACATCGCTTCGTGGTAAATAAAAAGGCTTAACAGCTTAATAAACAGTCTCATGCCATGCCTTCCTTTCGAGTACGATTCATAGCTAGTATATCGGCACTTTCCTAACAAATTGACTAGATTATTTACCGATTTGTTCAAAACAGAATTTTCCATTTTCAGCAAACGTTAAGTTGGCTTTCAACTTTCTTTCAGCCTGTGCTCAGTAGGGTTTCAGCCAAACCCCTTAGACTCCTAAATGTGAGATCTATATGACGAAGACAATCGTGGTCTTGGTACATGGGAGAGGGGAAATCAACAATGAACATGAATCGGAAGAAAAAATGGATCATTGTCGTTGTGGCTGCGATGTTGTGTGGTGCTGGAACTTACTACTACATACACAACAAATCGAAGCCTGTAGCAGCCGCTACGGGGCAGCAATCGGCAATGAAGGTAACCAAAGGAGCCATATCTTCATCTATATCGGGAACCTCTCAGCTGGATGCTAAAGATAAGCAAAATATCGTAATACCCGTGGACGCAATTATTAAAACAATGAATTTGACTCAGAATCAGGCGGTAAAGAAAGGCGATGTACTTGTAGAGTTGTCTGTTCCTTCCACAGAAACAAATCTGAAAGAAGCGCAGGTCACTCAGCAGCAGCTGGAAAAGGAACTCGCTGAGCTGCAGGGCGAGCAAAACCATATGACGATATCCGCCTCAATGAGCGGAAAGCTTACTCTGGCTTCCAATTTGGATGTGGGAAGTCAAGTGAATAAAACGACGAAGATCGGAACGATTTCGGATACTTCACAGTTTAAGGTCAAACTTGCTTTCCCTCTGCAAGAAGCTGTTCAACTGCAGAATGGGGAAAACGTCGAGTTGACGGTAGACGGATACTTATTGTCCAAGATTGGGACGGTATCCAGCGTATCTCATGAAATGAAAGCTGATACGAACGGCAATAAGATCGTTGACGTAGAGGTACTGGTCACGAATGACGGGACACTTTCTGCCGGCATGAAAGTGAAAGGCACTATCGGAAGCGGCGATAGCAAAATTGAATCAACAGAGCTTGTCGCATTGGATTATGTGCGTACGACGCCTATTTTTTCCGAAGCTAGCGGCACGGTTAAAAGCTTGAAATTTAAAGACGGAGAGACTGTGAAACAAGGGGATCTCATCGCAACGTTGTTTAACGATGATCTTCAGCAAAACATCATCAGCAAGCAAGCGGCCATCGACAGCCAGAAAATTAAAGTCGACGATGCGCAGCAAAAGGTGAATCAATTGACAATCACAGCGCCATTCGACGGCGTGTTCTCAGCGGACTTTGCGAATAGCAAAAGCAATGTGCTTCGCAACTATCCAGTAGGCGCACAGATCACGGCCAATACTACGCTTGGAGCGGTAGCGAGTTTAAGCACGATGCAGCTGGCCATTGCTGTGGATGAGCTGGATTTAACGAGTGTGAAGGTCGGTCAGAAAGCTGTCGTGAAAGTGGACGCGATTTCGGGTAAATCTTTTGAAGGTGAAGTAACATCCGTGTCAAATGTCGGTACGACAACCAACGGAGTAACCACCTACGATGCCGTTGTTTCCATCCCGAATCCGGATAGTGTACTCAAATACGCGATGACGGCAACAGCTGAAATTTACATTCAAGATAAAAAGGACATTCTCGTAGTGCCAATTCAGGCAATTACAACGACGAAGGGCAAATCCACCGTTTCCTTGAAGAAAGCGGATGGAACCGTCGAAGAACAGCACGAAATTAAAACGGGTATACGCAGTAAAACACAAGTTGAAATCTTAAGCGGTTTGGCAGAGGGCGATGAAGTTGTGATGCCGACGCGCAAAGCTACGACGACGAACGCGCAGATGCCAGGCGGTTTCCCTGGCGGAGAAGGCGGTCCTCCCGCTGGTTTCCAAAGAGGCGAAGGCGGATTCCAAGGCGGAGGAGGAGCGCGCCCATAATGGGCAGCTTCGAGGAAAGGAGCCAGTCGTATGAATATCATTGAATTAACGGGAGTCACCAAAAGCTACGCACGCGGGGAAGAAGAATTGCAAATTCTCAAGGGAATTACCCTGCACATTGCCAAAAGTGATTTCGTTGCTATTATCGGTCCGAGCGGATCTGGGAAATCCACGCTAATGAATACGATCGGATTGCTGGATATACCGACTTCAGGCACATACTCGCTGGATGGCGTTTCTACGGTAAAAATGTCCGACAACGGCTTAGCCGAGCTCAGAAATCGGAAAATCGGTTTTATTTTTCAACAGTTCAATCTGCTGCCCCGGCTATCCGCTATCGAAAATGTGGAATTGCCGATGATTTATGCAGGTATTCCTGCCAAACAACGCCGAGAGCAAGCCCAACGTATGCTGGAAAAGCTGGGAATGGGCCAGCGTGGACATCACAAGCCAAGTGAGCTTTCAGGGGGACAGCAGCAAAGGGTGGCGATTGCCAGAGCGCTAGCCATTTCACCATCGTTAATATTGGCTGACGAACCGACCGGAGCCTTGGACTCCAAAACAGGGATTGAAGTGCTGGAGTTAATTCAGGAGCTCAATCAGCAGGGCAACACGATTGTACTGATTACGCATGACAATCATATTGCCGATCATGCCAAACGTGTTGTCACGCTTCGAGACGGCGAAATCATCAAGGATGTTCGCAATCAGCCGATGCCGATTCCGAAGGTGGAAGAGGCGGTGACGAGATGAGACCTTGGGAGCTTTTTCAAATGGCGATGGCCACGGTACGTTCCAATCCGCTCAGGACGGTTCTGACGATGCTTGGCGTTATTATTGGGGTTAGCTCCGTAATTACGCTGGTATCTATTGGACAGGGAACCTCCAAATCGATTGAGAAGCAATATGAGGGACTAGGAACGAACCTACTTACAGTGAATCTGCTTGGCAATGGCCGCGCAACCCAACTGAAGTATGAAGAGATCATGGAGCTCGAAGGAACAGCGGGCATAAGCGGGATTGCACCAACGATGACCAGAAACAGCACGAATATCAAGTATGACCGCACGACGGAAACGTACAACGTGATAGGGACGAACGACCGTTATCTGAGCATGCAAAAAGGAGAAATGGGCAGCGGGCGTTTCCTGGCCGAAGCGGATTTGGATTATCGCAATCACGTGGCGGTCATAGGAAGCGAAGTGGCGACGAAATTTTTTGGCAAGGATGATCCATTGAATGAGGAGATCAATGTCAATGGCTACATGTATACGATTATCGGTGTTTTGAAAAGCAAAGGTTCTAATACGAGCGGAACGTCGCTAGACAGTGCGGTTATTGTGCCGCTGCCAACAATGAGCAGAGATTTTAAATTAGGATCCATTCGCTCTGCGTATGTAGAAGCAGCAAGCGGGGACGAGGTCAGCAAGGTGCAGGCTGTTCTTGAGAGATATTTAGCGAGCAAATTCAAGAGTACGTCAGGTTATAACATTTTCAACTCTTCCGAATTGATCAGCGCCAAACAAACGGCGTCAAGCACGCTAACGAATCAATTAGTTGCTGTAGCTGCGATCTCCTTATTGGTTGGCGGGATCGGAATTATGAATATCATGCTTGTAACCGTTAGTGAACGAACGCGGGAGATTGGGATTCGTAAATCCATAGGGGCCAAACGTCGAAATATTCTCTTGCAGTTCCTGGTGGAAGCTACGTTAATCAGCGGAATGGGCGGATTTATTGGCCTTGTTGTTGGGGTAGCGTTATCGCTCGCTTGGCCCTATATCAATCCGAGTCAGGCTACAAGTCTTTCCATTAACGTAGGTCTTTACGCATTCTTATTCTCAGCATTAGTCGGTGTCATTTTCGGACTGTACCCGGCCAATAAAGCGTCCAAATTAAAACCAATCGATGCTCTTCGTTACGATTAATGCATGACTGCTGAGTAATTTATTGATTATTCTAAGCTACGGGAGGTAAACATCATGATTCGCAAATTGACAACACTTTCTTTGAAACATACGACCTTAGCCTTGTTATTGACCGGCAGCCTAACCGCTGCCTCTTTACCAACAGGTATGGCTCAAGCAGCAGGGGAAGCCGTGTATATTACTTCTTCCTCTTATTTTACAATCAGCCAAGCTGCGCTCTCGTCCTCATCGTTACAGTTTGCGGTTTCCTTACATAATGGGGACCAAAATGCAATCGACTTCAATCAATATGGCGTGCGCGTCACCGATACGTCTGGGCATAGTTTTACAGCTAAATTGAGTGAAAAGAAAAGCGCCAGCGTTCTCCCCGGGCAGGATACGAGCTTTCGTTTCTATGCCAATTTGACAGAAGGCGAAACCGCAGATCAGCTGAAGATCGACGTCTTCCGTTGGGATGCTGGGCAGGCAGATTTCATGAAACATCTGGGGCAACTGCCTGTAAGTTCTGCGCTTGGAGAAGGTCAGGTGACCGTGCCGGAAGAGATTATTAATCTTCGGACGCTCGACAGCACGTTAGCCAATGATGCTTCACTTGCTTTCCAATTAGGGCAGAGCGTACGCGTTTCGGAAAATGGAAAATGGTATCTGTATACGCAGGTATCCGCGAAAAATCTAGGTTCCAGCAGCGTTAAACTGCCTGCAGCTCTTCAATTCAGATTAGTAGATGCCAATGGCTTGAAATACGCTTCAACCTATGCAAATGGATCAAGTACAACGTTCCTTCCAAGTGAATCGGATACCTTAACGTTAAAAACGCCTATCTCCAAACAGATGGCGATGTCTGGTGCATCGTTGGAACTTTATTACTTGAATCAAACCGAAGATGTGACGCTGGGGAACATGAGCCTGAATGCATCTCTCCAAACAACAGCGCTAAATACAAAACAGGTGTATAGCGGACAGCAAGACGGAGAGCAGATGACAGTCCAAGCGAGTACGTCCCAGTACTCGACGCAAGCTGACGGCGTTCATGTGCAAACGGTTGTTACGTTAAGTAATGACGGCGAAGCGTCTGCGGCAATTCCATCCTTCTTTGCAACTTACCAAGTTGGAGATTCCGGCACGGCTTTGTCTGCAGCGGATAATACGGCTCGCTCCGCATTTTTGGCTCCGAAAGAAACAACGACTTTTTACTTTAATGCGATTTTGCCGTCCGGCACGGATCCGAACGCGGCTCAGCTTGTCCTCTGGGAGAAGACATCGGGCACAACAGGCGCAGGTAATGGAGGCAGTACAGGTAGTGCGGGTAATACGAACAGCACGACTAGCACGAACAGTGCAAGCGGAGACACAACGTCAACTACGGCTGGAACGAACGAGACGTCCGAATCGGCAACAGTTTCTGCGGGTAGCGGAACTACAGGACAGATGCCTGTAGCGGTGTTCCTGTTGAAAGGCGCGAGCGAAGCCAAAAATGGCTTTACAACAGCTGCAAGCTACTCGATTGGCAATAAGCTGACTTTAACGGATAATTCCATCGTGAATAAAAATGTGGATGTTTCGCTCGTCGAGCTGCATGCTCACGAAAATGATGATCTTGGCTACAAAACCGCCATCGCCAAATATAAAATCACAAACAATGGCTCAAACACGATTGCTTTGCCTGAGCTTCAAAATGAGCTGTTGGATAGCAATGGCAATTCGTACACGGGCACACGCCAAAGCTCTGTCACCACGCAGCTTACGCCGGGCAGCTCTTATGTGGTTAGCTATTCCTATCTGCTTCCGAATCGCAAAACAGCGGACGATGAAGCCTTTGCGCTGAACATCTATGATGATAAATCAGTGTCCGAAGGCAAAGTATCACTCGGAACGTATCAGGTTGCTCTACAGAAAGAGGATGAGGGCGACACGATTGATCTCTATCCGTTCTCATTGAAAGTGAATGATGAGTCAATTAGTTGGCTGTATAGCGGTGGTTCTTACTCTTATCAACTAAACCTTGATCTTGATATCACCCATGAGGATCAAGTCATTATAGACTCGAATTTCTCGACTATTGAATTCGACATGGTGGATTCGCTTGGTCGCATCGTAGGCACTCAAACGTCCTCACTGGTCGGTACGGGTAAACTGACGAGCGGTAAGCAAAAAATTGTTGTCACTGGACTTAAAAACGAGCAAGTAGACTCGGGTGTCGTCGTCAACATGTACGAAGTTATTAATACCCCTAACGGGACAGCTAAACGTCTGATTAAGCAATTCCATTAATGTCGAGTTTATTTCAATCTAAATAACGCGTAGGCCGAAAACCAATCATACTTGATATGATTGGTTTTTATATATTAGGCTAGTAGTGTGCGAGAAAAATATGAAGCCGACGGGAGCTAGTAGCAAATTATGAAACAAAACAAATATGATGATCACAGCTTTTTTGAAAAATACAGCCAAATGGCACGCTCGACAGGTGGACTGGATGCAGCAGGGGAGTGGCCTGCACTTCGCGCGCTACTGCCGGATCTTTCAGGCAAAGCCGTGCTTGATCTTGGCTGCGGATATGGCTGGCATTGCCGATATGCACGCGAGAATGGAGCTCGCTTCGTTGTAGGCGTGGATCTTTCCGAGAAAATGCTGGAGCGTGCGCAAGAACTAACGGAGGATAAAGCCATTACATATCGCCGACTTGCGATTGAAGACATCGACTTTCTGGCAGGCCAATTTGATGTGGTGATTTCATCACTTGCCATTCATTATGTGGAACATTTCGACGACCTCAGTCATAAGGTTCATCATTGCCTCACAGAAGGGGGAAGCTTCATCCTCTCCGTCGAGCATCCGATGTTCACTTCGCGTGCAGAACAAGATTGGTATTATGGTCCACAAGGCGAACGCCTGCATTGGCCAGTCGACAATTATCAGGATGAGGGACTAAGACAGGCTAGATTTCTGGAAACGGACGTCGTGAAGTATCATCGAACGGTTGCCACTTATATGAATGCGTTGATCGATGCTGGATTCAGCATAACTAAGCTCTCCGAGCCTCAACCAACGCAAGAAGCATTGGACAAGTATCCGGAGATGAAAGATGAGACTCGGCGTCCCATTTTCCTTTTGATTGCAGCAGCAAAACACGCCCAATAAGCCTATTTCTAATTATTTCATGCCCGGCTGCATAATTTTCTTGATTGTTAGGCTAACTTGGTTATAATGAAATATGTAAGTTTATACATTAAACAAACTAAGTTTAACGAGGAGAAAATGGACATGAACAAGCCTGCACAGCCTAAGGAACCTTTAGTTACGCATATTTACACGGCTGATCCATCTGCCCACGTATTTGACGGCAAAATTTATATTTATCCTTCCCATGACCTAGACCACGATGGACCTTCTAATGATAATGGCGACCAATATGCGATGGAAGATTATCATATTCTCTCCATGGACGATTTTAATTCACCTTGTGTCGACCATGGCGAGGCTTTGCACCTGAGAGATATTCCTTGGGCGAAGCAGCAATTATGGGCGCCGGACGCAGCGTATAAGAACAATACGTATTATCTCTTTTTCCCGGCTCGGGACAAAGAGGACATTTTCAGACTTGGTGTCGCTACAAGCTCAACGCCTGCAGGTCCTTTTACGGCTCAGGAAAATTATATCCCAGGCAGCTACAGTATTGATCCTGCCGTGTTCATCGACGAGGATAACAAAGCTTATATTTATTTTGGCGGACTATGGGGTGGTCAGCTGGAGAAATGGCAGACAGGAACATTCCTACCTGATGCTAAGGGGCCGGCAGAGAATGAACCAGCCTTGGGGCCGAGAGTGGCTGTTTTAAGTGAGGATATGCTCACGTTCACGGACGAGCCGCAAGAAATCAAGATTGTGGACGAAGAAGGCAATCCAATCCTAGCAGGCGATGAGGACAGACGATATTTCGAAGGTCCATGGGTTCATAAATACAATGGATATTACTATCTTTCCTATTCAACGGGGACTACACATTGTCTTGTTTATGCAATGAGCGAACATCCTCAAGGGCCGTATGTGTTTAAAGGTACGATCCTTACGCCGGTAATCGGGTGGACAACCCATCATTCCATTGTTCAATTCGAAGATAAATGGTACTTATTTTATCATGACTGCTCCCTATCAGATGGTGTTAACCATAAACGCTGTGTCAAATATACGGAATTAACGTATAACGCGGATGGAACTATCCAAACGATTGACCCTTATAAATAAACAATTATTCCTATAGAACTGCTTCCTATGGTCTTGTAAGACTTGAGGGGGCAGTTTTTTTCATGCATAGAATCCCGATTTTGGATAAAAATACATGGAAGGAAATCAATGGGGCGAAGAAAGCTGCAATCATCTAATGAGATGTACAGGGGGCGTATTCGGATGACGATTTGGCAATGGTATAGGCGTCGAACAAGACCGGGATCCCAAAGTCAACAGCCTTCAAAGAATTCAAATGTCGAAACACCCGCACATCAGACTTTGGAGAAATATGCTGAAGCTACCATTAGCCATAAACTCGATGACAGCTTGGACTTCGTTCAGGGCATACTTGGCGACAATGACGATTTTATCATGCGCCGTTTTTGCATATGTGACGAGCATCCGGCAGCAGCTTTATATTTCGCTGATTTAATTGATAAACAACATTTAAATGATCATATATTAAAGCCCTTGATGCATACGACCGCGAAGGGATATCCGAAGGATGATAACCGTTCAATGAGAGATTATCTGTTGAACGATACTTTGTATTCATGTGAAGGCAGAACGGAAACTGAGCTGGATGAGATCATCCAAGCCATTGTAGAAGGGAAAACCGTCATCCTGGTTGATGGGCTGGCGGATGGTTTTGTTTTCAGCACCCGCCAAGTTGACAAACGTTCGATCTCGCAGCCGGAGACAGAGCAGGTGATCAGGGGAGCCCGGGAAGGTTTTATCGAAATATTGGGGACGAACTTGGCACTTCTGCGCTATCGGCTCCCGACACCGGATTTGCGAATAAAAACCATACGGATTGGGCGAGTTACGAAATCCAAAGTTGCTCTTTGTTATATTAATGGCATTGTGAACCCTGAACTCGTTAAAGAGGTATTCAGACGCCTTTCGTTGATTGATATTGATGGCGTTCTTGATGCAGGTTATTTGGAGCAATTTATCGAGGATAATCATGTCTCGCCGTTTCCTCAAATTCAAAACACAGAACGGCCAGACAAGGCTGTTGCCAATCTGCTGGAAGGCAGGGTGATTCTACTGGTAGACGGATCACCGTTTGCTCTTATTTTGCCAACAGTTTTCAGTCAATTTTACCAAACGGTGGAGGATTACTCGGAACGGTATCTCTTGGTTAGTTTCATACGTCTATCTCGCCTCGTAGCTCTGGTATTCTCACTGATTTTTCCATCGTTGTATGTAGCTCTAATCTCGTTTAATCCGGAGCTTATTCCAACGGAGTTCGCCGTCGCGGTGGCAGGGGGAAGAGCAGGAGTGCCATTCCCGTCGGTCATTGAGGTGTTAATCATGGAAATCTCCATGGAAGTTCTGAGGGAAGCGACGCTGCGGCTCCCCCAGCAGGTTGGCGGAGCCCTATCCATCGTTGGCGTGCTTGTCGTAGGACAAGCGGCGGTAGCGGCAGGATTTATCTCACCGATTACGGTTGTTATCATTGCGTTAACGACGATCGGTTCATTTGCAACACCGGCCTACAACGCTGCGTTAGCTCTTAGATTGTTGCGATTCCCGCTTGTCATCTTGTCAGGAATTTTCGGTCTGTATGGCGTAATGATCGGATTAATTTTGATCGCGAACCATATGCTCTCCTTGCGTTCATTCGGCGTTCCGTACTTGAGCCCGATAGTACCTGGAAATTTCCAGGGTATGAAAGATACGCTGGCACGCTTGCCCCTATGGTCGATGCCCAAAAGACCTGGGCTTTTACATACCCCTAATGACACTCGTCTAAGCAAATTAACGAAAGAAATGAGTGACAAAGCAGCAAATAATACGTTAGATCCATTGAAGGTTGGAGATAGGAGGAACGTAACCTATGGAGCATCCTCGCCAGATAACAGTGATTCAAGCCGCGATCATACTGATTAGCACGATTATTGGAGTGGGGGTGCTAGCTCTCTCACTCTTTGCTGTCCGAGCAGCTGATTCCGGGGCACCGCTTGTTACTTTTCTCGGTTTAATGCTTGGAATAGCTGGTCTTTGGCTTCTAACAAAGCTCGGAATGCGATTTCCTGATCAAACGATTATAGACTACAGCAAGGTTTTAATCGGCAAATGGACGGCAGGCGTATTCAGTGTATTAATCATTGTTTTTTTTGCTCTGATTACAGCGCTGGCAGCAAGGGAGTTCGGTGAAGTCGTTGTTACGTCCGTATTGATGAAAACACCGCTTGAAGTGACGGTGATCGTCATGCTGCTGCTAGCTGCTGTTTCCTCACGGGCGGATATTACCACGTTTACCTATTTCCATCATTTTTATTTCCCGGTCATTGTATTTCCTGGATTATTAATTGTTGTACTCTCGCTGAAGAACGCGCATTTAGTCAATTTGCTCCCCATATGGGGGAATGAACCAAGCGGCATGTCTGCTGGCATCCTCACGATGGCAGCCTTATTTCAAGGCTCTTTCGTTATGACCATCGTCATACCTGCGATGCGCAGACCGGAGAAGGCCATGATTGCAGGCTATGTCGGGATGGGTATTTCCGGAGCTTTATATGTCCTTATCGTCATTGCGACGGTTGGCGTCTTCGGATCGGAGGAAATTAAAAAATTAGTGTGGCCAACCTTGGAATTAGCCAAAACAACTTCACTGCCTGCGAACATATTGGAGCGTTTGGATGGGGCTTTTCTTGCTGTTTGGGTTACGGCGGTGTTTACGACATTACTGTCGTCTTATTACTTAGCCATTTATTTTATCAGTCAGCTCTTGAGACTTAAGGATCATAAGATGTTCACTTTCTTTCTAGTTCCTTTTATATATGTGATGGCTATGTTTCCTCAAAATTTGCTGCAGATGTATGAAATTATTCAAGTTGTAGGACGTTGGGGATTAATCATCACAGTGGTGTATCCACTTGTCTTATATATAGTGGCATTGATTCGTAAGAAAAAAAGTCGGGGTGATCAACTTGTGGCAAAATCTGATTAAACAGATTCTTGTTGTCGTGTTGATGACCCCTTTGCTTACAGGCTGCTGGGATCGTCTTGAAATCGAAGATCGCGCGGTTGTATTAGCCATTGGCATCGATGAAGCAAAGCCAGGAGATGAGAAAGAAACCAGCAATGCGACACATCTTCTTAGTCAGGAATCCTCAAACAAGGGACTCATTCGTGTCACCGTTCAAATTGCTGTACCAGGTCGCATTCCGCTCGGGACAGGAGGCGACACAGGGGGGCCAGCTGATCAAAAGCCAGTTTGGGTTTTGACCAGCGTAGGAAACACCATTGAAGATGGTTTAATGAACTTACAGCAGCAGCTCGCGGATCGGTTGTTCTATGGCCATTTAAGAGTCATTGTGCTGTCGGAAACGGTTGCCAAAAAAGGGATTCAGAACGAAAATGACTTCTTTCGCCGTCAGCCGCAAGTCCGCAGAACGGTCTGGATGGTTGTTTCCAAAGGAGCCGCGGCAGACATTATGAATGCGACTCCGCAATTAGAGCGCGTTCCATCCTTATATTTGCTCGCCACCTTGGAGCATGCCAGAGAAATGGGCAAGCTGCCCAACATTTTCTTAGGTGTTTTTTTCAGTGCCAGTTCGGCTAAAGGTCAGGAAGGAACGGTTCCTTACTTGGAGTTAAAGAAGGAATCGAATATTGAACTTGCCGGAATGGCTTATTTTAAAAATGATAAAATGGTGGGCACTTCAACAGCATTGCAAATAGGCCACTATATGGCCATAAAGCAATTAAACCCCGGCGGTTACAGTATCCTTCAGGAAATGCCGAACTCTCATACAAACGTTATTTTCAAAACCACACATCGGAAATCGAAAATAACAACAACAATCAAAAATGGGAAAGTGTTTGCGACCATTAGATGCCAGGTCGAAGGGGACTTAACGGAAAAATCGGATGAGAAGGTACTCGTGACGAAAAATAATTTGCTCCAGCTGGAAGAGAAAATAAAGAAAGACGCTGAAAAGGGATTTGAGACATTCATCCAGCAGACACAGGAAGATGGCAGTGACATTTTCGGCTTTGGAGAATTTGTACGCGCGACGCAGCCATCCTATTGGAACAAGGAAATAAAAACCAAGGAAAAGTGGGAGAGCAAATATAGAGAGATGAACGTTGATGTCTCGATGCACGTTAAGATTAGACGAATTGGAACGAAAACGAAGTAAGGAAGGATTCGGCTCATGATTACCTTTAATAATTACACGGTTTTGCTGCTGCTGATCTCCGGACTGCTCGTCTTAGTTTTCGATGTGAGAGTGTATAAGAAAGCAAACTTGCAGAGGGAGAAAAAAGGGGCTCTTTTTACCGGATGGCTCAATATATCCCTAGGGATTCTTTCCTACGTAGGCTACCTCGTTTATGAAAAATGGTTTTGGAAATAAGCGCGCACAGCCTTCTTGGTGTTATTCTTCAAAAGAGGGAAATAGGAGATATATGGAGAATATAGACATGCTGCACTTTGTACCAAAGCCGCAATTACGAGGAGGGGGAATTAGCAATGAAATACCGTCAACTAGGTGATACGGAACTTAGCATTAGTGAGGTTAGCTTTGGCACATGGGCCATCGGTGGGAGCTGGGGACTATCTAACGACGATGAAGCCATTAAAGGCTTGCACTTGGCTATGGAAGCAGGGGTTAACTTTTTTGATACAGCCGATGTTTATGGATCGGGGCATGCGGAAGAACTGCTCGCCAAAGCAACTAGAGGAAAAGAAGATGACATTTACATAGCAACAAAGTTTTGCCGTGCAGGAGATATTTATGATGCAAAAACGTATTCAGAGGAAACGGTTCGAGAGTATTGTGAAGCTAGCTTGAGAAGATTGAATCGGGAAAGAATCGATCTTTATCAAATTCACTGTCCACCGCTAGCCATTTTGAAGGATGGTCACGTTTTCGAAGTGCTGGACAAGCTCAAAGCGGAAGGCAAAATTCGTCATTACGGCGTTAGCGTCGAGACGGTGGAAGAAGGTTTGTTCGCGCTGAGTAAGCCAGGAGTCAAGGCGCTGCAAGTGATTTATAACCTGTTCCGGCAAAAACCGGCCGAAACTTTATTTCCGCAAGCGCAAGCTGCAGGGGTAGGGATTCTGGTCAGACTTCCGTTAGCCAGTGGCCTACTGACCGGGAAATTCACAGAAACGAGCACATTTGCTGCCGATGATCACCGGAATTTCAATGCGGATGGCGCACAGTTCAACGTTGGCGAGACGTTTGCCGGGCTTCCATTTACCAAGGGAGTGGAGCTGGCAAGGGAACTGGCATGGATCGCAGAAGGTTGCGGCAACATGGCGCAAGCTTCTATGCGTTGGATTTTGGACAATCCGAATATTACCTGCGTAATTCCGGGATTCAAAAACGAACGCCAAGTTGCTGATAACCTCGGCACGGCGCAGGCGCCATCTTTTTCCGAGGAAGAAATGGCTCGACTTCAAACTTTTTATGAGGACAGGGTGAGAGACTACATTCGGGGGCCTTATTAGAAGATGATGTTTCTATGATTGATTTTTTTAAAGACTTTATATTAAATATCTTCTTGATCTTCTCTCCGCTTGTTGTTTATCCCTATTTGTACAAATTTCAAAGTCATAGCATGAAGTATCGGCTGTGGCTTTGCTTTTTTTTCACAATAGCCATTGCGTTCGCGATGTCCATTCCGGTTAATTTGAATGGTTTGGTCTATGATTTTAGATCCATTCCACTGATTGTCGGATCCCTGTATGGCGGAATTTATGTGTCGATGTTTCTGTATGCGGCAATTATCGTAGTCCGTTATCTTCTCGGAAATCCCAATAATTTGATCTATTGTGTTTCCTTTCTTCCAACCATTATTTTTATCATCTTACTTCTAAAAAGATATCGACAAATGCGTTTAGCACATAAAATGATTTCTGCCGTCATTGTGTGCGTAGCGGTTAAAATTGTTAGTTTTCTCATTTATTTAACGAGTATTGGTAAGATGGAGCTTTTTACTGCCAATCTCATTTCCTCCTCCCAAACCTACATTCTGCAGAGTGTGGTAATCGCCGTCTATATTTATCTGATCGAGTTTCAACAGAAGTACATTCATATGCAGGAAGACACAGTCCATGGTGAGAAAATGAGGATTGTCAGCGAGATGGCGGCTTCAGTTGCTCACGAAATCAGAAATCCGCTCACGGCCGTTAGAGGGTTTATTCAACTCATGGGGGTACCTCATTTGGCCCCATCGAAGCTCCAATTTTATCAGCAAATCTCACTGGAAGAATTAGAGCGGGCACAAGTCATCATTAGCGACTATTTAGCCATCGCAAAGCCTGAACCTGAGAAAGACGAGTTAATCCTGATGAAGGATGAAGTGCAATATGTCTCTCAAGTGTTAGTAACGATTGCCAATTACAACGATGTCAAAATTGAAGTAACCTTGCAGGATGAACAAATGTTTATTCAAGGGGATCGGAATAAGCTTAGGCAGTCGCTGATCAATATTGGGAAAAATGCCATTGAGGCAATGTCGAAAAGCGGTGGTGTTTTGGTAATTGGGCTAAAAGAGCAAACCGATAGAATTATGATTACAATACGTGATAACGGGATTGGCATGACGAAGGAACAAATTAGCCGATTGGGTACGCCGTATTTTTCCACCAAAGAGAAAGGCACTGGCCTAGGTACAATGGTCTCATTCAGTCTTATTAGAGCAATGAAGGGTAAAATACATATTACCAGCGAAGTAGGCAAGGGGACGGAGTTTGAAATATCATTCCCAGCAGTTCCGCGAGGATTGTGACAAAGGTTGAATAACAGGTTACTTAAGGGGCTTGCCACTGGCAGCTCTTTTTTTGTTTATATTCACTTAAAAATTGTCCCGTATAGTTGATCGCAAGACAACATAGGAGGCGGACACGATGGCAAAAGAAAGCATACAAAGCCGGTTCATTAAAGCTGGATTACGATTCATACAAGTCAATGCCATATGGAAAAAGACAGGGGAAGCCCTTCGAAGAGAAGTAGAAAATAGACAGCATAAAGAAAGTTATGAACCGCCTAAGAATATGTTTAAAAAGTATGATTGCCACAAATATGAGGCAAACGGTCATGCTTATTATGTCGTGAAACCTTTGGAATCAGCTGCAGGGAACAAGCATATCTTCTACTTGCATGGCGGTGGCCATGTGCTCAAAATCACCTCGCTGCACTGGGAGTTTATTGCGTATTTAATTGATTCTTTACATTGTACGGTCACAGTTCCGATGTATCCTCTTGCGCCAGCGCATAGCCACAAGGATGTTTTTGAGATGCTCGTCCCTCTGTATCGCCAAGTGTACGCGGATGTGGAGGAACGAGATATCGTCATGATGGGAGATTCAGCCGGTGGAGGGATGAGCTTGGCTTTGGCACAATTCCTGCGGGAGAAGGGGCTTAAACAGCCAGGGAATATCATTTTGATCTCCCCTTTGCTGGATATGACCTTCAGCCATCCCATGATCAAAATGATCGAGAAACAAGATCCGATCTCAGCTACGCCGGCGCTGCACGATATTGCCAAGTGGTATGCGGACGAAGAAAGTGTGAAACATTATTTAGTTAGTCCCATTTACGGGAATTTCCATGACTTGGGGAGGATCAGCGTGTATATCGGAACGCATGATATCTTATATCCTGATGCGAATAAATTCAGTAAACTCGCTGGCATGCAGGGTATTCCTATAAATTATTATGAATACCCTTCTATGCTTCATGTCTGGCCGTTATTTCCTTGTCCGGAAGCCAGGCAAGCACGGGAGCAGATGATGCATATTATTCGATCATTTTAACAATTTTTTAACAAATTCGCTTGACAGTTAAAACGATTTGGAAGGATAATAAAAACGACTGAGTAGTCATTTTAAAGAGAGAATAGATGAGGAGGATATCAATGACTAAACACCATGATCAATTAGTTAAATATGCGTCTTTGGCCATACAACTGGGAGTTAATGTGCAGCCGGGACAAACACTAGTCATTTTTGCACCTCTAGTATCGGTGGATTTTGTACGCTTATTAGTTAAACGCGCCTACGAAATAGGGGCAAAGCTTGTCTATGTAGAATGGGCTGACAGTGAAATTACACGCATGAAATATGAATTGGCGCCATTTGAAGCGCTGCTTGAATACCCGATGTGGCAAGCCAAAGGTTATGAAGAATTAGCAAGCCAAAATGCCGCTTTCCTATATGTTTCTGCCAATAACCCGGATCTGATGAACGGCATTGATCCCAAACGGCTTCAAACCGCCAGTAAAACCTCAAGCTCGGCAACCCAAGGGTTAACGATGGCAAGATTGACAAACAAAGTGAGCTGGACGATCGTCGCTGTGCCAACACCAGCTTGGGCGGATAAAGTTTTCCCACTACTTCCGGAAGAGGAGCGGGTGGATGCGTTATGGAGCGCCATCTTCCAAGCAACGCGGGTCCAGAAAGATGATCCGATCGAGGAATGGAGGAATCATGCCCGTACATTACTAACCAAATCCGATTTGCTGAATGAGAAGCAATATAAGGCGCTACATTACCGCGCGGAAGGTACGGACATTACCGTTGAATTGCCTCAGGATCACTTATGGGTATCGGCCGGCAGCAATAATCAGCAGGGAGATCGCTTTATCGCCAATATGCCGACAGAAGAAGTGTTTACATCTCCTTTACGCACCGGTGTAAATGGTACTGTAAGAAGCACGAAGCCGCTAAGCTACAACGGTGTTCTAATCGAAAATTTCTCTCTGACTTTTGAAGAGGGAAGGATCGTTGATTTTGCAGCGGAAAAAGGCGAAGAGATGCTGCGCACTCTCGTTGAGATGGATGAAGGGTCTCATTATTTGGGGGAGATTGCGCTTGTTCCGCATCGCTCACCGATCTCGGATATGAATATCATTTTCTACAATACCTTGTATGATGAGAACGCCTCCTGCCATTTTGCGATCGGCCGGGGATTCCCGTTTTGCTTGAAAGACGGCGTGACGATGAGTGGGGAGGAGCTGCTGAAACGCGGCTTGAACGAAAGCTTGACGCATGTAGATTTTATGATGGGATCAGCTGATATGGACATTGACGGGATTAAGATGAGTGGCGAAGTTGAGCCGGTATTCCGCAAAGGGGACTGGGTTATTTAATAGAAACGGAGGAGCAGCATGTCACCGAAAGTCACGCAAGCCTACAAGGAAGAG
The DNA here is from genome assembly GCF_009757995.1 of Paenibacillus anseongensis. Classification (NCBI taxonomy): domain Bacteria; kingdom Bacillati; phylum Bacillota; class Bacilli; order Caryophanales; family Paenibacillaceae; genus Paenibacillus; species Paenibacillus anseongensis. The sequence continues at coordinate 467,486 of NZ_WSEM01000039.1, read as the reverse complement.
AAGAAAGCCGTCATTCTTGAGGGAGCGCTCCACTGTTTTACGGAAAAAGGCTTCCAGGCTACGACGATGGATGATATCGTTCGGCATTTGGGCATTAGCAAAGGCGCTATCTACAGCTATTTTGCCAGTAAAGAAGAAATGTATATTCAGATGGCTGATGATAAAATGAATGCCATGCTGGAGAACTCTACAGAAACCTTCAAGAGTATGCCTAGCGCCGCGGATCAAATCCGTTACATGTACAACCGGTTTCGCAGCCAATCGCTGGCAGAACTTCGCAAATGGATAGCCTTTCATTTGGAATTTATGCTGTATGCAGCACGCCAGCCCCAGTTAACGCAGCGATGGAATGAGTACGCGGACAAAGCCTTAGTGTTCATTAAGGAAATCATGGATGGCGGCAAGCTTACAGGCGAATTTCGCTCGGATTTGGATAGCGCGGCAGCTTCTCGGTTATTCTGGTCGATTCGGGATGGCCTTGCACTGCATTACATGTTAAGTGGCGAGGAAGCCGACTACAAGCGCACAATTGATGATATGGAGAGTATGATGTTCCGCTATATCATGGGGTAATCCTTTGAAGGGGAGAGGTAGGCCATGTTTTTCAAAAGAATGAGCGAAATGTCCGCCGAAGATATGGTAGCGCTATGGAATAAAGGCTTTGAAGGGTATTATCTCAACAGTTCGCTGGACATGAGCAAATTCATGGCAAGAACCGTTCATGAAGGTCTCTCTTTGGAGCATTCGTTGGTATTGTTTGAAAATGAGGAGCCGATTGGTTTCGTCATGAACGGATTTCGCACCATTGAAGGGAAAAAGGTGGCGTGGAACGGTGGTACCGGAATTGTTCCTGATTACAGAGGTAAGGGATTCGGAAAACACTTAATGCTTAGAAATTTGCAATTATATCAAGAGCAGGGTGTGGACACCGCCATGCTTGAAGCGCTTGTTCAAAATGAAGCTGCGATTAAACTTTACCAGAAGGTCGGCTACGAGATTACTGAACAGCTTGTCTGTTTGCAGCATACGGGCGAGCTTAATGTTAACCTGCTGGAATCAAATTTCCCAGAAAGATATACGTTACGTAGGGGACATCCTGTTGAAGTTAATGCGGTGCCATTCAATAGGCCGATGTCTGCCTGGCAGACACAATGGCCTAGTATGAAAGGCGGTGAAAGCGTAATTGTAGCGGCCTCTGAGGAAGTGGTAGGTTATGCGCTTTTCAAGCGAGTTTATGCGGAGAATGGCAGTTTAGCATCGTTCGTCCTTTATCAATGTGAAGCACGTCCAGGACGCGAGGATGAAACGGAGATTCTGAAAGCGGCTTTAAGGGAAGTATACGCACCACTTACCTCTTCATGTACGCGATTAACGATGAATATCAGACATTCCAATGAAGGGTTAAATGAGCTGTTAGCTGGTTTAGGCTTTACCTTTTTTGTCGATCAAGTACATATGCTGCACCATATTTGAAATCTGCCGGCTTGGAACATGTGAACGTGACGTATGAGTTGGGCATGGGGCGCATATGAATCGTTATGAGCAGAAAACGATGAATGGAGGGGGTACCCCATGTCTTTTTTTGACAAAGTCAAACAAGGTGCAACGGATGCCGCGAAGAAAGCTCAGCAAACTGTTGAACTGACGAAGCTTAAAGCTCAAGTCTCTTCCAAGGAGAAGGAGATAGAGAAATTTTATAATCTCATTGGAGAGTCCGTGTATGCCGCTTATATGTCGGGAGATATTGCCAACGCCGGCGAGATTGTCGAGAGATTCAGCCTTGGCATCGACGCGGTTAAGCAAGAAATTGCCGTATTGGATCAAAAAATCATTGAACTGCGCAATGAGAAAGAATGCGTTTGTGGGAAAGTCGTTGTGGCCGACACGAAGTTTTGTTCATCTTGCGGCCATCAGTTTTGAGGAAAGCGGAGACAGTCTGAAGAGACTGTCTTTTTTGTTGCGGGTGCGACTTAAACCCTGACGGAACAGCCCCGTCAGGGTTTTAAGCTAGCTACTTCACCGGCCTTCCACCTTCCAGTCACACAAATGCACAATACAGCCAACGTCCACCTCCCAGTCACATAAATGCACAATACAGCCAACGTCCACCTCAGTAGAACACGACAAATTTCATGAAACCTAGCGAGAATTCCGCTATGGTGCTTTTAGAGGGAACTATGGTCCACTATTTGAAGGTGAATCAGCATTGTCCTTGGTGAGTGGGAACTACAGGACCTTATTTGGCCTCACAGTCAGGATTTTCGGGTGAAATCGGCGAAATAGAGGATCGTAGTTCCCCTGGCTGTTGGGAGCGGTGTCTTTTCTGGAAAATAGCGGACTGTAGTTCCCACTACATGCAGGGATGTGCTGGGTCATAGGGAATTAATGTAAATGGAATGCCATGCAAGCGACAAATAAAAGCAAAGGAGTCCTAAATGTCCGATTATGAATGGGATAACAAAATTGAATATTTAAGAAATACAAGAGATTTGTACTACAACGATGACTATTTGGAGTTTCTAGTGAAGTCAGTTTGGAAGATCACTCAGCCAGTGAACGTCGTTGACTATGGTTGTGGGTACGGATATTTGGGGCTGAAGCTGTTACCGCTTTTGCCCGAGGGGTCCACATATACGGGGATTGACAAAGGAACAGAGCTAACTAACACAGCAAGGGAAATCTTTGCAAGGCAGCCTTTTACAACAAATTTTAACGTAGCAGATGTTGAAACGTTAGCGATCGACAGAAAATATGATCTTGCCGTCTGCCATGCGTTATTATTGCATCTGTCAGATGCGAAGAAGTTACTCGATAAGATGATCAATTGCGTGAAGGATGAAGGGATGGTCATCTGCTTCGAGCCGCATTGGATTGCCAACATGTCTAACTACAGTTTGCAAGGTTACGATCAAAGCCAAGTGATCCGCTTGGGAATTCTACAAAAACTATTTGAGCAGGATACCAAAAATAACGGAAAAGACGGAAATATTGGGATAAAAATACCCGAATATCTAAGCGAATTAGGCTTAACAAACGTGCAGTGCAGAGTAAGCGATAAAGTTAATTTTCTAGATCCAAGTGCGGAGCCACAAAAGAGACAACGGCTGTACAACTCCTTGAGAGAGGAAGGGATTGGCGGTTATCCAGGGGAAGAAAGCAAGTTTATACGCAATTTGATGAACCGAGGGCTGACAGAAATTGAAGCGCAGAGCCAATACGAGGCGGAGTTATTATTTTCAAAAATGTTCAACGAGGATTCGGTACTAACCTACGCTCCTAACATGAAGATTTCATTCGGCACGGTGAAACGATGAGCACAGAAAGCAAAATGTTTTTTATAAAACCTGTGATCGTTGGGGCAATCGGCTGGGCTGTCTTACTTTTGTCAATTTCTACCTGCTATCTTATTTGGTTATTTAGCCAATATGCGCTCCTATACTTCTGCGCATTTTTATTTGCAATTTTCCTCGTGGTTTGGACGGTAGTTTCTATTTTTGGCGTATTACAGAGTTTATTGGATTTCAAAGAATTAAATTTTTTGAAACCTTATCTCCATCCGTCCGAAATGAAGAAGCGGAAAACACTGTTTATGTTGGGACTGGTTGCAAATTTATTATTAATTCTATGCAACAGCATGTTGATTTTTTGTCTATACAAACTATGGCAAAAGGTTTTTCCGTAAAGGAGAATCCCAACCAAGCATGTCAGATTTGTGCCGAAAAACAAAAATAAGAATTCTCATCGTAACTATATTGACACAATGTAAGGGGATACATTAATATGTAAGCATGCTCAGGAAAACGTTTGGGCAAGAATTTGGATAAACATGGTTTTGGATAAAAAGGAGCTGTCACTATGCCTACACTTAAGGATATCGCTGATTTAGTGGGCGTCTCCATTTCAACAGCCTCGCGAGTGGTTAGAAATGATACAAGCAGGCATATTAATCCGGAGACGAGGGCCAAAGTTTGGGAGGCCGTTCGCCAGCTCGATTACACACCGAACGAGTCAGCACGCCATCTTGTGAATAAGCAGAAGACCGAGAAGAGACAGACCAAACAAATCGGCTGCATTATTCAAGCGGCACGACTCAATGACGATCATCCATACTATTCGCCGATTATTACGGCTTTTACGAAAAAGATTTTGGAGTCAGGCTATTCATTAGCTTTCATTCATACTTCGGATGAACTCGCGGACGATGCTTTGCTTCACCGCTGCATCCACGATATTCAAGTGGACGGCATTATTATCGTTGGCGAAGTCGGGCCGGCCATTTTGGATTATTTGCAAAAGGTAGAGGATCTTGCCTTGATTGGTATTTGTACGATTGGCACTGAGATTACGATGGTGGACTATGATCGTATTCACGCAGCCAAATCCGCTGTCGATCACCTCATTGCGCAGGGCCACCGTTCCATCGGATTTATCGGCGGACCAGGACATACGGGAGAGCTCAACAGTGAAGAGAGGTTCCAAGGCTACAAATTCGCGATGTATGACGCCGGCATTCCCTTACATAAAGACTGGGTGATAGACACCCGTTGGGAAATTGACCGCAGTTACGAATACGTGAAAGAGCAATTGAAACGGACCGACGTGGAGCGCCCAACGGCAATCTTCTCAGCAAGCGATCAGTTGGCGATTCCGGCTATGCGCGCTGTGATCGAAAGCCAGCTGCGAATTCCGGAGGATATCGCTTTCATCTCGATGGATAATATTGATTTCGCGCAATACACGACGCCACCGCTATCTTCGGTGCATGTACCGAAAGTAGAGATCGGCCTGACAGCGGCTGCAACCTTGCTGGATATGCTAAAAGGAGAGCAGCTGGCGCTATCCAAAGTACTGCTGCCACATAAAATTATTGTGAGAGAATCGTCCACATTTGCTAGAAGCTAATTTTTTTTATTACTCAGGATAACGTTATCCTGAATTTGGCGCCAAAATATTTTACTACATCAAGGAGGTGAAATCAGCTTTTACGGGTTCCATTTTTAGCAAGGTCATGTTTCTTTCACAAAAATTAAAAAAGGGTGATTGCGAAATGGTAAAGAATACAAAAAAAATCGTCTGCTTAACTATGTTGATGTCTTCAATGGTTGTTGCAAGTGCTTGCGGTAATTCCTCTTCCTCTAATCCCGTCTCATCCGGTGCGCCTGCAAATGATGCAAAAGCAACAGCGGCCGCCAGCGGTGAGAAAGTAACCATTACCTATGGCGGTTGGGGCCTGGACACGATGACGGAGGTTATCAAAGCCTTTCAAGCCAGTCATCCGAACATTGAAATTAAAGCAGAGAATACACCGTATAAGCAATATTTCACCAAATTGGAAACAGCGGCACAAGGCGGAACGATGCCTGACGTGCTATGGATGAACGGTCCGAATTTCATTAAATACGCGGAAAATAAAATGTTGTTGGACTTGTCCGAAAACATCAAAAAGGACCAATTGGATCTCAAAAATTATCCGGCATCTCTCGTTTCCCTATACAGCCTTGGCGGTAAAAACTACGGGATTCCCAAGGATTATGACACGATTGGTCTTTGGTACAACAAGAAGCTGTTCGATGAAAAAGGCGTCGCATATCCAGATGCAACTTGGGATTGGAATAAGTTAACGGAAGCTGCGAAAAAGCTTACCGATCCTGGCAAAGGCATCTACGGCTTCGCAGCTCCAATGATGAATCAAGAGGATTACTACAACACGATTCTTCAAGCTGGAGGCAACATTATTTCCGACGATCACAAGAAATCGGGTTATGATCAGCCGGAAGCGATTGAAGGTTTGAAATTCTTGACGGATCTCATTCAAGTTCATAAAGTATCGCCTACATTGGCGCAAATGACAGAAACGGCGCCTTCGGATTTGTTTACTTCCGGCAAGCTGGCGATGTATTTCGACGGTTCATGGGCAGCATTCACGATTAATCAAAATGCCGAGATGAAAAACAATGCCGATGTTGCGCCGCTGCCAAAAGGGAAAAAACAAGGCGTTGTCATTCACGGATTGGGCAATGTCATCTCCGCGAATTCCAAGCATCCGAAAGAAGCATGGGAATTTGTGAAATTCCTTGGCTCAAAAGAGGCGGCAGAGGTTGCCGCTAAGCAAGGCGGAGCGATTCCGGCTTTCAAAGGCTCTGAAACAGCTTGGTTAGCAGCATTCCCACAATACCACGCCAAAGCGTTCATCGATATGACGGAGTATGCTTCCCCTTATCCGGTTTCCAAGAATACATCCGTATGGACAACTTATGAAACTGAGATTTTGAAAAATGCATGGACAGGAGATAAACCGGTAGCTGACGCAGCCAAAGAGCTCGGCGCCAAAATGAATCAAGCGCTAGCTGCAGAAAAATAAGCTTTCGGTGCGGAGGTTCGCTTGCAAGCGGAGCGAATCTCCCTCCTTACTACACTCATGGGAGCGTGAGTACTCATGCGAATCAGCTCGAAACGCCGGTCCGATTGGATGTGGGCGTACATCATGATCACACCTTTAATGCTCGGTTTGCTCGTTTTCTACATTTGGCCTGTGTTTCAAACGTTTTATTTTTCATTCACGGATTGGGGTTCATTCGGCAAATATACCTGGTCAGGTTTGGCGAACTATAAGCAGCTTTTTACAGATAAAGATTTGCTGTATGCCTTTCGAAATACGGGAATCTACATTATAACGGCTGTCCCGGTCGGCATTATTTTATCCATTATCTTAGCTGTTCTGCTGAATCAAAAGGTAAAGGGGTTATCCGTATATAGAACCCTGTATTTTCTCCCTGTCGTTACGATGCCTGCAGCGGTTGCGATGGTGTGGAAGTGGTTGTACAATTCCGACTTTGGACTCATTAACTATGTACTCAGCAAATTGTCCATTACAGGCCCGCACTGGCTGACGGACAATCGCACGGCATTATTATCTATCATTATCGTAGCCATCTGGAGTTCCATTGGCTCTCACATGATTATCTTTTTATCCGGCTTACAAGGCATCTCGGAGTCTTATTATGAAGCCGCATCGATCGATGGGGCAGGTTCTTTTACCAAATTCACGCGAATTACGATGCCTCTGTTAACGCCGACGATTTTTTTCGTCATGGTAACGTCTCTCATTGGTGCGTTCCAGGTATTTGATTACATTTATATGATGGTTGGCGAAATTGTTATGGAATCTACGCAGTCGATTGTATTTTTATACTACAAGTACGGGTTTCTCAAAAATGCCAAGGGGTACGCCTCTTCCATTGCCGTCATGCTGTTCGTCATTATCATGATCATTACGTATATTCAGATGAAAATTCAAAAGAAATGGGTTCACTACGAATGAGAGGGGCGAGTGTATGAATACGAAACCAGTCAATCAGAAATCGCTTCGAATCGGCGGAATCCATCTTATCCTCATATTGGGTGCAATTATCATGGTTACGCCATTTATTTGGATGTTTCTTACATCGGTAAAAACATTAGGAGAGTCAACGGCCATTCCTCCGGTTTTGCTGCCAAAAGCTTTTCAATGGAGCAATTACGCGAAGGTTTTTGTAAACTTGCCGTTCTTTACTTTCTATTGGAATACATTCATAACAACTTTGGTTAAAGTGATCGGCCAGCTGATTATCTGTTCGTTAGCGGCATATGCTTTTGCAAGGATAGCTTTTCCGGGGCGCCACTTCTTTTTCATCCTGATGTTGTCGGTGCTTATGGTTCCTGGGCAAGTATTTCTCATTCCGCAATATATGATTATGAAGGATCTCGGCTGGTTGAACTCTTTGACAGCACTAATTGTACCTGGTCTATTCAGTGCTTTCGGGACCTTTTTGCTGCGCCAATTTTTTATGACGCTGCCTAATGAATTGGAAGAAGCCGCGAAGCTGGATGGCTGTAACCAATTCCGAATTTATTGGCAAATCATGATGCCGCTTGCAAAATCCGGGATGATTGCGTTGGCTATTTTCACCATGTTGTGGTCATGGAATGATCTGATGTGGCCGCTCATCGTCAACTCTTCACCGGATAAAATGGTGCTGTCCGCAGGGATCGCCTTCTTGGAAGGGGAGCACAAAACGAATTACACGATCATTATGGCAGGCTCCATGATGGCGATTTTGCCAATGATCATCATTTTCTTCGTTTTCCAACGTTCTTTTATTCAAGGGATTGCATTCACAGGAAGCAAGTCTTAATTAATGGCATATATTAGCCTATCGTTATCATTATCGTTATAGACGAAGTCACAGGAGATGAGTATTTGATGCAAAAAGTAACGGCAATCCTGCTCGGCGCAGGTGATCGAGGGGCGCAAGCTTACGCGCCATATGCACTGAATTACCCGCATGAATTACAGATTGTAGCAGTCGCTGAACCGAATGAGGAGCGTCGCGCTGTCTTTGCTTCCGCACATGGGATTGCACCGGAACATGCTGTTGAGAATTGGGAGCAGCTGCTTGCACAGCCCAAGCTGGCGGATATCGCCATCATTTGTACGCAGGATCAAATGCACTATCACCCCACATTGAAAGCGTTGGAGCTTGGCTATCATGTTTTGTTAGAGAAGCCGATGTCTCCTAGTCCGGAAGAGTGTGTGGAGATGGAACTTATGGCGAAGAAGCACAACAGGCTGCTAACCATTTGCCATGTTTTGCGGTATACAGCTTTCTGGACGGCCATGAAACGAGTGATTACAGAAGGTAAAATCGGACAAATCGTCAACATTCAATTGAATGAAAATGTCGGTAACATGCACATGGCACACAGTTTTGTACGCGGGAATTGGAATAATTCCGACAAGTCTTCCCCTATGATTTTAGCCAAATCATGCCATGACATGGACATTCTCTCTTACATCATGGGCGAGCCATGCGAGCGTGTCAGCTCCTTTGGTTCGTTGATGCACTTCAACGAAGAGAATGCGCCTGCAGGTGCGCCTGCACGATGTTTGGACGGCTGCCCGGCAGAAATGAGCTGTCAGTACTATGCACCTAAATATTATTTAGGCGCAGGACGCCGTTGGGCGCGTAAATTCACAACGGATACGAGCAATGAAGGTATCATTGAAGCGTTGAGCACGACGCCTTACGGGAAGTGTGTGTATCGCAGCGATAATAATGTCGTTGATCATCAAGTCGTCAATATGGAGTTCGCGAGCGGGGCGACAGCGATGTTCAGCATGTGCGGATTTACCCGTGATAACACGCGCATTCTGCAAATCATGGGCACAAAGGGCGATCTTCGCGGCAATATGGAAGAGAATGAATTCACCATTCATGATTTCGTGACGAATGAGAAAACGACCGTGCGTGTGCACGCCTCGGAAGAGGGGCATAACGGCGGAGATGCGGGGATTGTGCGCAGCTTTTTGAGCGAAGTCAGAACGTATAACGGGGGAGAAAGCAGTTCTTCCGCTTCCGTTTCCGTGCGCAGCCATCTGATGTCGTTCGCAGCGGAGGAATCCCGCTTGAATGGCGGCAAGCCTATTGCGATTGAAGAGTTTTATAAGCGACTCGTTACGGTATAAACAAAACGCAAGCGACCAGAGAGGCTGGCTGCTTGCGTTTTTTTAAGAAGACGGGTAGTAAATAAGCGTCTTGTATACAGCTTTGCGATCAGACAAATTCGTATACGTGTGCGGACGATCTGCTGTGAAATGGATCGCGTCACCAGGTTGAAGAATGTAGCTTTCCTGAGCGATAGATATTTGCAGCTTGCCTTCGACCATTAGAATGTATTCTTCAACACCCTCGTTATGCGGCTCAGAAGCATGGGTACAGCCTTGCTCCATTTCGACGGTGTAAATTTCGAAGCTTTTTTGCGGGTGAAAAGGGAAAAGGGGATAAGCGCGATATTGGCCGTCCTCCTCATCAAAGGAAGAAAGATCTTCGGAACGAACAACGGTAATCTTCGGTTCATCATCCTCAATCAAGCTCGTGAAAGAGATTTGTAGTCCGCTCACAATTTTCCATAAAACGGAGATCGTTGGGTTAGAATCTCCTCGCTCAATCTGCCCCAGCATGGCTTTGCTGACACCCGTCAATTCGGCAACTTGATCTAAGCTTAAACCTCTTGTTTTCCTTATGTTCAGCAGCTTTCTGCCCACCATTTTGTGTATCGGTTCCTGCATCAACGTGACTCCTTTTATTTATTTTGTGTCCGTAAAAATAGCCTATTTACAATATAACATACATTCGTGTAGTATGGTATATATAGACAGTAAAACGCACGTATGTGTATTATATTGCATATTTGTCCTAGGGGGAAAAATGATGGGCGCAACAATGATAGGGTTGGTTAAAGAACACCGTGGACCCGGTGCTACACTAAAGGAAGTTCCTGTTCCCACGATTGGTGACGATGAAGTACTCGTTCACATTAAGGCAACTTCCATCTGCGGAACGGATTTGCACATTTACAATTGGGATGCTTGGGCTGATAAAACGGTGCTGACACCTAATGTCTTCGGGCATGAGTTTGCGGGCATCGTCGTTGACATCGGGGACCGCGTACGAGGCGTTAAGATCGGAGATCATGTTTCAGCGGAAGGACATATGATTTGCGGTACCTGCAAGGCTTGTCGAACCGGAAACGGGCATGTTTGTCCGAATACGAAAAGCTTTGGGATTACCGCGCCGGGATGTTTTGCCGAATATGCGGTTGTGAAAGCAAGTAATATTATTCATAATGCGCCTGAGCTGCCATTTGAAATCGCTTGTTTGCAAGATCCGCTAGGGAATGCGGTGCAAACCGTTTTGTCCGGAGACATCGTGGGTAAAACAGTGGCGATTATCGGTGTAGGACCGATTGGCTTGCTTGCCATTAAAGTAGCCAAAGCTTGTGGAGCAGGAGCGATTTATGCGGTAGATATTAATCCAAACCGATTAAAGATGGCTTTGCAAATGGGGGCGGATGTAACGATAAACGCGATGGAAGCGCGTACATCTGAAGAGCTGCGCAGACTGACAGACGGTGAAGGCGTTGAGGTTGTACTTGAAATGTCCGGGAACCCAGTAGCGATTGCGGATGCGTTTGAAGCTGCGGCCAATGCAGGCAGGGTGTCCTTGCTTGGAATCCCTACAAAAGAAGTCAGCTTGGACGTAACGAATCAAATTATTTTCAAAGGCCTCAAGGTAGAAGGCATCACGGGCCGTAAAATGTACCAAACCTGGTATCAAATGAAAGGGTTATTGAATCAACACCGGGTTGATCTCGCATCCGTCATCACCCACAGATTCACGCTGGATCAGTACGAGGAAGCGTTCCGTTTGATGCATAAAGGGCAATGCGGAAAAATCGTGTTTACTCACTAAAAAAGGCTCGGGAGGGCAAAGATGAATTACTTAAATGATTTGGCGGCAGATATTGAAGGCTGGAAGCGCGATGGACGTTACCGCACGATAAAAGTATGGGAAAGCGGTTCGGATACATGGATGAATTTGAACGGACGCAAAATTCTCCAAATGTCCTCCAACAATTATTTGGGATTGACTCATCATCCCAGATTGAAGCAAGCAGCGATTGCTGCCATAGAGAAATACGGCGTCGGCAGCGGCTCCGTGCGCACCATTACAGGGACGCTGGATATTCACGAACAGCTGGAGCTGGAGCTGGCTGCCTTTAAGGGTACGGAAGCGGCGCTCGTGTTTCAATCGGGTTTTACAACGAATCAAGGCGCATTGTCTTCGATTCTTGGCGCAGACGACGTCGTCATCAGCGATGAATTGAATCATGCCAGCATCATTGATGGCATTCGCTTGACGAAGGCGAGCCGTAAAATATTCGCCCATAAAGATATGAATCAGCTTGAAGCTGTGCTGAAAGAAACGCAAAAGCATCGCAAGCGTGTTGTGGTAACAGATGGCGTATTTAGTATGGACGGCGACATCGCGCCGCTGCCTGAAATCGTACAATTGGCAGAAGCTTATGATGCCATTGTGTATGTCGATGATGCCCATGCGAGCGGCGTATTAGGGAAGAACGGCAAAGGCTCAACCGATCATTTCGGGCTTCATGGACGTGTTCACATTCAGATCGGGACACTGTCCAAAGCGATTGGTGCTGTTGGCGGGTATGTAGCCGGTGCGCAATTGTTGAAGGAACACTTGATTCATACGGCAAGACCGTTCCTGTTCAGCACTTCGCAGACGCCAGCAGTAGCAGCTACGTGCTTGGCGGCGATTCAGGTGCTGCGCGAGAGCGAGGACTTGGTAACCCAATTATGGGCGAACGCCAATGGATTCCGCAGTGAATTGCAGCGTTTAGGCTTCGACACCGGAGCAAGTGAAACGCCGATTATCCCCATCATTATCGGAGATCCTGCACAAACGATGCGTTTCTCGGATCGCTTGCTGGAAGAAGGCGTATTCGCGCAAGGGATCGTTTACCCGACCGTTGCCATGGACAAAGGGCGTGTACGTTTGATTGTGACGGCACAACACACGAAAGAGGATTTAGCGTTTGCTTTGAACAGCCTGCAGAAGGTTGGCAAGGAATTTGGATTGGTGTAAAGCAGTGTAGACGGCACCGCGGCATTTTTCTTATGTGGACAAAGATTTGCGGAATAGAAAGTCACTTGCTCCTATATAATTAGGTCGATGGTTACATTTTGTAACATAACCGATGAGGAGTGATGGGGTTGAGTAAGTTCCGTAAACAGGCTTTTATCTTCTTTATTCTTAGCGTGTTGGTGCTCGCGTTTAGCGTAGTTCCGGCAGCGGCTGCAAGTGATGATTATGACATTTTTTTGAAACTGGATGGCATTAACGGGGATTCGATCACAAGAGGGTATGAGAAGTGGATTCAGCTTAATGATTTCTCGTTCGAAGTGACCAATAAGGCGACGGTGGCTGTCGGAAGCGGATCTGCCGCAGGCAAAGCTACTGCTCAGCCAATATCGATCAACAAAAACTTTGATTCCGCCTCGATTCCCTTATTTTTAAATACAACGACAGGGAAAGCGATTGAGAAGGGCCAAATTGTTTTCGTAAAAAACACGGGCAATGAAAGGCAAGTTAGCCTCGTTATTGATTTGGAAAAAGTCCTCGTCAGCAATTTTAGCCTATACGATACGCATGAGAGCATTGAACTCACGTATGGAGCCATTACTTTTAAATACAATGTTGTAGGTCCAGATGGAAAGACGACAAGTACAGTGACAGGCGGTTGGGACTTCACAAAAAATCAGAAAAAGTAAGACAGATTGATAAGGATTTATGGGAAGCGATAGGGCTTACTCGAGAGGACTGAAAAGGCCTTTTGGGTAGCCCTATTTTCATATAAGCAGGGGGATTATGTAAACTGTACTTCTCTTCTCGATGTCGATATAATTGGAATTATTTCTCAGATATTGAGGAGGGAAGAGCGTTATGTTTATGGAAGAGGAGGTCATCGTGTACTTGAGAGCGGGCTTCCTGATCGTTATGCTGCCGGTGATGGCTGTCGTCCTTTTCTTAATGCTTAAATTCAAGCGAATGGGGTATGGGTGGTTTTTGATCCATTTGGTTTTGTTCTCTATTGGTGCTCTTTGGTGGATACGGTTGCTTGAAACTAGAGCTTTTACCAGTTCTATTTATAATTCTCTCATGATCGCGATGATTGGGATGCTGTGGCTGATAAGTATGATCTTTTTCGTCAAAGGTTTATTTTCATTACGTAATAAGGGGGCGCGCGTGTGATTAGATTGGTGGGAATAGGGATTGTTGGGATGGCGGTAATCTTGCTAAGCTCAGCTTGCTCGGACAAACTCAGTTCAACGACGAAGTCGAAAACGGTTGAGAGCCAGACAAAGGCAGGCAATGCCTACACGATCCTCGCTGAAAAGCTGCGAACACCGTGGTCGATTCAGTTCGATGAGGAAACCGTCTATGTGAGCGAGCGTGAAGGAAGTATTGTCAAAATAAGTAATGGCTCTGTGTCACGTCAAAAGGTGAAGCTTAACAAACCCCTGAAGGTACAAGGAGAAGGTGGGTTTCTCGGGATTCAACTGGCTCCTGATTTTCAAAAATCGCGCCAAGCCTATGCTTATCATACCTATGAGGAAGGCGGCAAGATTTTCAATCGAGTCATCGTTCTGCAGGAGATAAATGGCGAATGGAAGGAAATCAAATCATTCCTCGAAGGCATTCCTAGCGGTCAGATTCATAATGGGGGCAGACTTGCGATCGGCCCTGATAATATGTTGTATATGACAACTGGTGACTCGGGAGTAGACAAGCTTGCACAAGACTTGAATAGCTCAGCGGGCAAAATATTGCGCATGACATTGGATGGCAAAGTCCCATCTGATAATCCATTTGCCAAGTCTTATGTTTATTCATATGGGCACCGAAATTCACAAGGGATTGCGTGGGACAAGCAGGGGCGCATGTTTAGCTCTGAACATGGTCCTTCAGGAAATCCTGGCGGGCATGATGAAATCAATCTCATTGAAAAAGGCAACAATTACGGGTGGCCGGTTATAATCGGAAATGAGAAAAAGGAAGGGATGGTAACTCCGCTGTACCAAACGGGAGATACCGCCATTGCACCATCGGGGATTGACATAGATGCAGACGGACAAATTTTGATCGCAACTTTAGTCGGGAAGAAGTTATACAGGTTCAACCCTGACACCAAGCAAATGGCTGCCGTATTGGAGGGTGAAGGGAGACTGCGTGACGTAAGGCTGCATAATGGGGATATTTATGTGCTGACTAACAACACGGATGGTAGAGGAAGTCCTTCGGCGAGCGATGACCGTCTTCTGATGCTTAAAAAGTAAAAGCAAAAAACCTAACCCACGCAGCTGCGGCTGAACGGATTAGGTTTTTTTATTGGATCAGTTAGGCAGTCGTTTTCTTGAAAACCAGCACGGCATTATGGCCGCCGAACCCGAAGGAACTGGATAACCCGTAATTGAGCTCCGCCTTTCTGGCTACGAGTGGTACATAATCGAGATCGCACTCTGGATCTGGATTCTCCAAGTTAATGGTAGGAGGAATGATCCCGTCCTGCAAGGTTTTGATCAACGCGACAGCTTCTACGCCACCGGCTGCGCCAAGCATGTGCCCAATCATGGACTTGTTCGCGCTGATAGGAACGTCGTACGCGCGGCTGCCAAGAAGCCGCTTGATGGCGCGCGTCTCCGACAAATCACCGGCAGGCGTGCTTGTCGCGTGCGCGTTGATGGTGTCGAGCTCCTCTGGCGCCAGGCCGGCATCGGCCAGCGCATCGCGCATGGCCCGGTAGGCACCCGCGCCTTCAGGATCGGTCGCCACAATGTGGTAGGCGTCCGAAGTCGAGCCATAGCCGATGATCTCGGCATGGATGCGGGCACCGCGGCGCTCGGCATGCTCGAGCGACTCCAGCACGAGCACGCCGGCGCCTTCGGCGGCGACGAATCCGTCGCGCTGCGCATCGAAAGGGCGGCTCGCCTGCGTCGGCGCATCGTTACGCGTCGACAAGGCTGTCGCGTTGCCGAAGCCCGCCAGCGCGAGATCGGTGATCGTCGCTTCGGCGCCTCCGGCAATGACGGCGTCTGCGCCTCCGCGCTGGATCAGCTTAAAGGCTTCGCCGATGGCATTGTTGCCTGTGGCGCAGGCTGTTACCGGCGCAAGGGTAGGGCCTTTGGCGCCGAACAAGATGCTGACTTGCGCCGCTGCCATGTTGGCGATCATCATCGGCACGACGGTCGGGCTGACGCGGCCTGGTCCGCGGGACATCAGAGTCCGGTAATTGTCCAGAATGGTATGAATGCCTCCAATACCAGAACCAATGTAGACGCCGACGCGTTCCTCATTCGTTGCATCAATGGTAAGGTTCGCATCCTCCATGGCTTGCTTGGCTGCGGCAATAGCAAATTGTGTATAGCGATCCATACGGCGGACTTCCCGTCGACCGACGGCTGCTTCCGCATCGAAATCTCGCACGACCCCTGCGATAGTGGTTTTATATTCGGATACATCCATGTGATCGATTGTAGAAATACCTGATGTTCCATTGATGAGATTTTGCCAAAAACGTTCGACTTGATTGCCAATTGGCGTAATTACGCCCATCCCTGTCACAACTACACGCTTCATAGATAACGCCTCCTTGGTATTTTTCATAACTTGCTCTTAGTACCTGATATCAATAGAATGTCACACTTATTATCCTATTACAAGTTATCGTTTATACTGGTATAATGACTTCTATGATGAGATGTGAAGGGGGAAAATGATGTGAATACGAAGGAACGGCTGCAAGCTCTTTCTGCGTTCTTAACCACTCACCGGGCAAGGCTTAAACCCAGTGATGCGGGGCTTCTTGGCGGCAGCCGGAGACGCACGCCCGGCCTCCGCAGGGAAGAAGTAGCGACAATCGCTGGCGTGAGCACAACCTGGTATACCTGGTTAGAGCAGGGGAGAGAAATCAAAATGTCAGTGCAGGTGCTGGACCGAATCGCCTTTGCTCTACAGCTCAACCAGGATGAGCGCCAATATTTGTTCATGCTGGCTCTTGAGCAGCCAGCGCCAACAACCATTGTTGATCAGGCACCGACAATATCGCCTGCTTTGAATCGAATTTTGGAGGAGCTTCATGATTGTCCCACCATTATTTCGGATCGCAGATGTAATATCGTCGGTTGGAATCAAGCGGCCGCGGCAGTATTCCTGGATTTTGCACTGGTTCCGTTGGAAGAGCGGAATCTGATTTGGCTGCTTTTTACGAGGAAAGAATTAAGAGCTTTGGCTGTGAACTGGCGTGAGTTTGCGATGGGCTTTTTGGCGATGTTCCGCTCCTATTATGGTCAATATCTGGGTGATAATTGGTATAGCGAGTTTATTGAGCGCATTAGCGGAGAGAATCAGGATTTTCGGACATTTTGGAATCAGAGCGATGTGAGCAGCGCTCCGGAAGTGTTCATCGAGTTTCGTCATGCGAAGGCAGGGAAGCTTTTATTTGATTTGACGACATTGCAGGTGCAGGGCCGAGCGGATTTAAGATGCAGCGTGTATACGTCGTCACCTGGTTCGGACTCGGATTCTAAAGTAAAGCAGTTGATGAGTAGAATTTAGGGTATGAGGATGTGAGGATAGGATGCTGTCTTTTAGAAAAATGGACGAGAACGACTACGACTTTTTGATGGATATGCAGTATGAATCGATTCACATTTTGGAGAACAAGCCGCCTAAACTGGAATTGTTGAATGCTCCTCATTTAAAGAAATATCACGAGGGCTGGGGAAGACAAGGGGATATGGCTTTACTAGCTTTAATGAACAATGTGCCGGTAGGCGCAGGTTGGTACAGGTTATTTGATGAATCCAATCGAGGATATGGATTTGTTGATCATGAGACTCCGGAGTTAGGGATTGCTGTTTTACCGGCGTATCGAGGTCAGGGAGTAGGCTTTAAGCTGATGCAAGAGTTGATCAAACAAGCACAGAAAGATGGCTTCCCATCTTTATCTTTAAGTGTTGATCCAAATAATCTAGCTGCTGTGCGCATGTATGAGAAGCTTGAGTTTGTGTTTTGCGGGGTAGTGGGGACCTCTTGGACGATGAAGTTAGTCTGAATTTATGGGAAAGCAAGTGCCGCGGCTCCTGCTAAATCGTCACACACTTCCCGTATTAGCTTTAATCTCTTCTGATTAAATGGAGATAATCCATGTAAATAGCCCAAACATGGCTCAGAGGAGGGAATTAGCTGGAGTAATCGGCGTTATTTCACAAAAGATGAAGGTGCTCGCCTAGCCTAGTCAGGACTTTTCGTTTATAGCACACAAAAAAAGGAACGCTATCCAGCGTTCCTTTTAAACGGCTCTATTTACGTATGAGATAGTTTTTTGTCCTCACGTTCCAGTGCTTTCTGCTGCTCCTTGGTGAAGGTACAACGAAGTTTGGCTAATCCGGTATGTTCGTTGACATAAATGATTCTAACAATGCCATGGATCGATTTCAGTTGTTTAGTCCATTCTCGCGGATCGAACATGAACATCAACTCCTTTTGAAAACGCTTTATTCTTTAATTTATCTTATGTGCCTGGGACAAGTTTCATGCCTGAGGTATGGAAATGCTAAAAAAGTGGCATTCTGGATAGTAATGACATGAGTGTACGGTGGGTGAAAAGGTTGAAAGTAGAAAAGAGTCAATCAGCAATTTGTTCGTATTGTGAGGAATCAGCAACATTTCGGATCGGCAACGACGAGTACGCGCTGCATGCTTGTGATCGTCACGAAGATTCTGCGTATAACGAATTCGATTTCGTGAGCGGTGAGGATTCGTGGCGCATTATTTCCATCGCGTCGCACGGCTTTCCTGAACAAGCCATCATTTAAACAGGAGGGATTCCCATTCGTTTATTTCATTTGAGCTACATTCTCTTTTTTAGCGCTGTGCTGCTTGCTGGCATCATTGGAATCGCTTGGTTTGTTTTTCATCGCAGAAAAAGAAAAGCACGTTAATGTTCATGATCATGGTTAGAAACCATATATTAGTTTATGCAAAAAAGCCTCCACATTCCACTAAATACGTGGGAGTGGAGGTTCTTTTGTTTTCAGCGGACGCCTTTCATAAAGCCTTGAATTTTTGGAGTCATTAGAAAAAGAATGACACTTAGGACCAATGCAATCACGCCGATAACACCGAAATACAGCATTTCCGAGTCGGGCGAGTAAAATTTCACGATCTGCGCGTTGATGGCTTGGGCTGCAGCATTTGACAAGAACCACAAACTCATGGTCTGGGCTAAAAAGGCCGCAGGCGCTAACTTGGTCGTTGCCGAGAGCCCGACTGGAGACAAGCATAATTCTCCGAGCACGACAATGAAATAGCTGAGTACAAGCCATAGCGGATTAACGAGCGATTCATTGCCGCCGAAATAAGCGGGCAGGAGGATGACGAGAAAGGATACGCCGGCCAACAGCAAACCTATTGAAAACTTGGTGGGGATGGAAGGCTGCCGGTCCCCGAGCTTGACCCAAATCCATGCAAAAATCGGCGCAAATACGATAATAAATAATGGATTCAAGGATTGGAACCAAGCTGGAGAGATATGTATGCCTGCAAAGTCAAGCTGTGTCCGCCGGTCCGCATAATTGGCGAGAATCGTTGATCCCTGCTCCTCAATGGCCCAGAACATGACAGACGCAATAAAAAGCGGGATATAGGCTAGAACTCTGGAGCGCTCGATGGTTGTGGTCTTAGGGCTTCTATACATGACAATGAAGTAAATGGTTGGAATCAGGATACCCAGCAGGCCAACGATGGCACTAAAAGTCTGAAAAGTGAGGTACCCCGCAGGGATCGTTATGACAAGTATTAGGATGATGATTACGGCACCTAGTCCAATCCATGTCATGACCTTTGTTTTCTCTGATGGTGAAAGCGGATTGACGACAAATGTACCTGCGAGTCCCAAGCTTTTTTTCTTCGTCAACAGAAACACAGCTAACCCAAGAAACATGCCGATTGCCGCTAATCCGAAGCCCAAGTGGAAATTAACATTCATCCCTATCGTACCGACGATCAATGGGGCAATGAAGCCTCCGAGATTGATACCCATGTAGAAAATGCTGAATCCTGCATCGCGGCGGGCGTCCTCTTCACTATAGATTTCGCCTACAATGCTGGATACGTTTGGTTTTAGCATGCCTGTCCCTAACACAATCAGCACCATAGAAACAAAAAATAGCGCGACGCTTCCTGGTATAGCTAATACTATATGGCCTAGCATAATGAATATGCCGCCATATAGGACAGCTTTTGAATTTCCAAAAATCCGATCAGACAACCACCCGCCAATAATGCCGGACATATAGACAAGTGAGCCGTAAATCGACATAATGGCAAGAGCGGTATTTTCGGCTATGCCCAATCCGCCTTTGGAAACTTCATAATACATATAAAAAACAAGAATTGCCCGCATGCCGTAATAAGAAAAACGTTCCCAAAATTCTGTGAAAAAGAGTGTGAATAACCCTTTCGGGTGACCGAGGAAACCGTGTTGTGGAACACTTGAGACAATATTCTTTTTTTCATTTATGTCGGTCATGAAGTAATCTCCTTTAGTTAACCTAGTTGTGAGCTTTATGAGCTTTATGCTGTATCCCCACAAGGTAGATTTCCCATGTAGATAAAGTTCTACACTTTAATTAAGTCCATATTCGAAGGAAAGGGGAAATCATGCTAAAATATGCTGCAGCCATCATCGTGACGATCGTCTTAGGGTTAAGTTCAAGAAGGTTCCCGAATGTACTTCCTGATATAATCACTGTAAACGCTGGAGACATCCTTTGGGCGAGCATGATTTACTTCGGATTTCGGTTTATTTGTACAAAAAGATCGTTAGCTTGGGCAGCAGGATGGAGCGTCATCTTCTGCTTTGGCATTGAATTCAGTCAGTTATACCAAGCGGAACGGATTGTAGCGGTTAGAAGCACAGTCGTTGGCTCGCTGATCCTTGGCAGAGGATTTTTGGCAATTGATTTAGCTCGATATGTGATAGGCATTGCTGCTGCATGGATCGTTGACAAGATTGCCTTCCAGCGCAGTAAGCGTTAATTCGGCTTTGGAGATGATGAAATGGAAATTAGACGCATTCAAAAAGAGCAGGCCTGGCAGCTGCGGCATGAAGTGATGTGGCCGGAGCGTGAACTGGCTTATGTTCAACTTTCGGATGACGATGAAGGCGTACACTACGGACTTTTTGAAGCGGAGGCGCTTCTTTCTGTCGTATCGCTATTTATCCAGGGAGATGAGGCTCAATTTCGAAAATTTGCCACCAAGGTATCTGATCAAGGCAAAGGCTACGGCAGCCATCTGCTTCGCCACATGCTTACGGAAGCTAAGCAGGCAGGTGTGAAGCGCATTTTTTGCAATGCAAGGAGCAACAAGGTCTCATTTTATGAAAAATTCGGGTTGGCCGTAACAGATAAGCAATTTACAAAAGGCGGAAAAGATTATGTTGTCATGGAACACCATGTCTTCCCGGAACTTGATCTAGCCGAAATAAGAAAGGAAGATTCACATGTCTAATAAGCTGTACTACGATTCTGCCTATATCCGAGAATGGCAAACAACGATCAGCCGCGTTATAGAGAGAGAAGACGGGGTTTATGTCCTTCTGGAGGAGACAGCCTTTTATCCACATGGGGGCGGACAGCCTTGCGATGAAGGGCATATCAACGGCGTGCCTGTATTGGATGTCATCAGTGAAGAGGAGAACGTCCTGCATAAAGTGGCGAGTCTCCCTGGAGAGGGCACTGTGTCCTGCGAGGTGAATTGGCAGCGAAGGTTTGATCATATGCAGCAGCATAGCGGCCAACATTTGTTATCAGCGGTATGCCGTGATCTCTACCAGGCAATGACTGTCTCTTTTCACTTGGGCACGGATTATGCCACCATTGATGTGGAACAACCGGAACTCTCACCTGAACAGTTGGCGGCTATTGAGAAAGAAGTGAATGAGCAGATCTATAAGAACCGAACAGTCACCAGTTATTTTGTTACGGAAGAGGAATTGGCCAAGCTGCCGCTGGTGAAACAACCCAAGGTGACGGAAAACATCCGAATTGTTGAAATTCAAGGTGTGGAATATAACGCATGTGGAGGCACACATGTTTCGTCAACGGGCGAAATCGGGATGATCAAGCTGCTGAAAGCGGAGAAGCAGAAGGGGAATACGCGGATTTATTTTAAATGTGGATATCGTGCGCTCCAGGAGTTTAATGATAGCCTGAAGATTTTGGGGACATTATCCATCAAATTCAACACCGGTAAAGACGAAATTATCGATCGTTTGGAGAAGTGGGAGTTCGAGACGAAACAGCTGCAAGCGGAACTAGTCCAGTTAAAAGAAGAGAACGACACCTATGTCGCAGCTGAGCTTCTCGCCCAACGAGAAGGGAACTTGATAGTCCGCGTTTTCGAAAATAAGTCTCTAAAAGATTTGCAAAACCTCGCTGGCAAGCTGGCTGTCCAGAGCGATTGCCCCGTACTGCTTGCCACCCTTGCGGAGAATAAAGTTGTATTAGCGAATAATAGCGCATCGTTATCCTGCGGCGCATTCTTCAAAGCGAATTTGGCTGCCTACCAAGGCAAAGGCGGCGGGAGCGACAAAGTCGCCCAAGCGGGATTTCCCTCATGGGATGACGCCGCAGCATTCTTGGAGCACGCAAAAAAACAGCTTAGTGCTTTATAAGTAAGAAGATCAGGCAGCTCACCTTCATTGGGTCAGCTGCCTGTTTTACGGTTAATCGGCGGATGTGCGCTGTTTCTGCCATATCGTTTCAAGCTCAGGAAGTAAACGAACGCTTTCCTGTTCATTTGGATCGGTTCTTGCCAGCAGGGCGGTGCAGGGCTCGCTTTCGCTAGGGTTATAGGGCATATGAGGCATCCCGGCAGGGATGTACAGAAAATCGCCTTCTTCCACCTCCATATGCTGGTCAAGTTTCTCGCCGTACCACATGGCCGATTTCCCTTGCAGCATATAGATGGCTGTTTCATGTTGTTCATGCAAGTGGGCTTTTGCTCGCTTGCCGGGGGGAATCGTCAGCAGATGCATGCATATGCCTTGCGAGTCAACGCTTTCCTTGGATATGGCCTCCGCATAGTCGAAGCCTTGTTTGCCATGGTATGTGCGAGATGAACGAATGAGTCGACATGATCGTGTTGGCTCCATGTTCAAACACACCTCCTTTGATTCAAACTATTAAGAAGGATGAAGTTTCATGCAGAAAAACCCTCATCTAAGGAGATGAGGGTTTTCGATTGATCATTAGCAAGGACGGAAAGGGAAAAAAGGTCTAGTATCCAGTAAGGCAATCGCCAAAAGATCAAACAGGACGAGCGGTAAAATAAACGGCAGAAAAGAGATTTGCGCCTTGTTACCGTTTCGCGCCGGTTTCAGATAGACTTTATTATTGTCCACTTTGACAATGGTACCTTTGTAAGTGCCGTGTGTTGTTTTGATCATCACTTCGCGATTGAGGTACTTCTTACAAATTCGATAGGAATCCGCTTTTTTCATCGTGAATACCTCCTCTCTAGCTGTCTTATTCTAGTATATGTTCGTCCAATAGAACTAGTGCGTGGAAATAGGAAGGAATGGGAGAAAGATCCAATAAGCATTTTGAAGAATAAATGATATAATCAATAAGCAAATTACACCGCTATCCCATAAAATTGCAGGGTTAAGGAAGAGTAGATCGATATGCACAAGAAGTCTGTAGTAAGGGTAAAAAGCTCTTTGAAAGTGACCTTGCTTTATGTCTTGTTTGGAAGTTTGTGGGTTATTCTATCAGATCGATTCATTGATCGTGTGAACTTGACCGATGCCATTTCCGTAAATTCATCAAAAGGTCTTTTTTATGTCGTGATTACCGCATTTATTTTGTATTTTTGTTTAAAACGGTTGAAAAAGGCATTGTTGGAGAGCGAGGAGCGGTACCGAGTCCTGGTAGAGCATTCGCCGGAGCCAATCGTTGTTCATAGCGATGGGATCATCATTTTCATTAACCCTGCCGGTGCCAGAGTGTTGGGTGCCAATTCGCCTGAAGAGCTCATCGGACAATCCGTCATGACATTTGTGCACCCCGATTTTGTAGATATTACAATGAAACGGGTCCGCCAAATTACCGAAGACAAGCAGCCAACGGAACCGATGGATCAAAAGTTTTTGCGACTCGATCAGCAAGTTATTGATGTTGATGTAAGAGAGGTGCCGATCGTCTTTCTTGGCGAGCCTGCGGTGCAGTTGTTATGCCGAGACATCACGGAGCATAAACGGGCGCAATGTATGCTGGAAATGCGGGAACAGAGCTATAAATCGCTTGTCGAGCACAATCCGGATGCGATTTTCACGATGGATTTAAAGGGGAATGTGCTGTCGGTTAATGCGGCTACTGAGAAAATTACCGGCTATACGGAAGAAGAGTGCACGCAGCAGACATTTCTGCCCTTTCATGTTTCCAGTGACCATGAGAAGGCATGTCAGCTGTTTGTAAAAGCGATGCAGGGCGAATCCAACAATACGGAAATAACACTTATGCATAAAGAAGGAAATCAAATCGAATTAAATTTGAAAATGGTTCCCATCTATATTAATAATAAAATTGACGGCGTCTACGGCATAGCCAAAGATATTACAGAACGTAAACGAACGGAAGAGCTGCTGCTCAAATCAGAAAAGCTGTCCATCGTTGGGCAGCTCGCGGCAGGGGTCGCCCATGAGATTCGAAATCCTTTGACTTCGTTGAGAGGTTTTGTACAGCTTCTACAGTCAAAAGTAGAAAATTATCAGTATTATTTTCAAATCATGTTATCGGAATTGGACCGAATTAACGATATCGTGAGCGAGTTTATGGTCATTGCGAAACCGCAGGTGATTAATTTTGAAATGAGAGATATCCGGAAGATCCTGCAAGATGTCATCTCCCTGCTGCAAACCCAAGCCATACTTAATAATGTGCAAATTCATACAGAGATCTTGACTGAAATTCCTTTCATCAAATGCGAAGAAAATCAACTGAAACAGGTCTTCATTAATATTCTTAAAAATGCGATTGAAGCTATGCCAGACGGAGGAAATGTCATTATCGAGTTGAAGTCGGATGACGTCAAGGTTCAAATTCGTTTCATTGACGATGGCTGCGGCATCTCGGAGGAGAGATTGGCGATACTAGGCGAACCTTTCTACACAACCAAAGAGAAAGGGACGGGCTTAGGTTTAATGGTTTGTCATAAAATCATCGAAGCTCACCGTGGATGCCTTAAGATCGAGAGTGAAATCGATCAAGGAACCACCGTACATGTCTATCTGCCACTTGATGAAGAAAGTTCGGTTCAATGAACTTAAAACAAAAAAAGGACTGCTCAATAGTAGGTTATCTACTAGGAGCAGTCCTTTTTATAATGACTGAATGATTATTTTTTCACACGTTCCCGTACGACTTTTTCAATAATTAATTTGTGTCCAAGCATGCCCATGAGACGAATAAGTCCAGTTGTTCTTCCGGAAATGATATGGCGATGGCCGTCGGCAACGTTGGTTCGAATTGAAAAGCGGTGAAAATGGTTGGGACCATTGCCAATGTTGAGTCCTGTTTGACCGGAGTAGGAATGCCTGTGTCCGTCCGCTGTCGTTGTAATGCCGCGGAAATTGTGACGGTGTCTGCCATTATCAGGAATGAACAAATCAGTCAAATTCCCAAAAGCATGTTGATGTCCTTGTACGCGAGTCGTCAAACCCTCCATTCGATGTTTGAACTGAACAGGTCCTTCGTCTCCTTGCTTGACTTTCGCCATGATCCCATCATCCTCTCGAAACAAGATGCTATTAATGTATGTACCGCTTTCATACTTGGCTTGGACAGACGACCAAAAAAGGACCTATTTCTGGGACCGGAATAGGACAAGTTGAATCTTGATAAGATGATAGAAAACACCAGCTTTATCATCCATCATGTATGTCGTAATAGAGTAGGAGTGGTTAAGTTGAGCGTAATAGGAAAGGGCATCCCAAGACTTGAATCCCGGGATAAGGTAACCGGTTTCGCTACATATACGAACGATACACAATCTCCAGGTATGCTGCATGGTTGGCTCGTGACCAGCCCCTATTCGCATGCGTTAATTTTATCGATTGATATTACGGATGCACTTGCAGTGAGCGGTGTTCACGCCATTGTTCGGGGAGAAGACTCCCCCGTCCTAACAGGTACTCTTCTAGCAGACCGCCCGCCGCTCGCCTGGAAGAAAGTGAGGTATTACGGCGAGCCGATTGCCGTCGTTGTGGCGGAAACGGAGCAGATTGCCAAGCACGCTGCAGCCTGTATACGAGTGAAATACGAACAGCTACCTGTTGTTCATTCACCCAGTGTTGCCTTACAACAGAATGCTTCATTAATACATGAAGATTTGGGCAGCTATCAAAAGTTCGGTGATGTGTATCCTGTTCCAGGAACCAACATCGGCAATTTAGTCAAAATCAGAAAAGGTGACATGGCCTCAGGCTGGGCAGCAAGTGAAACGACAGTGGAAGGAACATATGCGTTCAATTCGTCAGATCATTGCGCGATGGAACCGCGTTGTGCCATCGTTGAAGCAAAGCCAAGCGGTTTAATCAACATTCAAACGTCGACGCAAGATCCTTTTATGATAAAACGTGCCTTTGAGCGCTTTTTTCAAGTGGAGCAGTCCAAGGTGATCGTGCATGTGCCTTTTGTAGGCGGCGGATTTGGCGGCAAGGGCTCCATTCAATTAGAATACATGGCGTATCTGGCATCCAAAGCTTGCGGCGGCCGTCCTGTCAAAATCAATAATTCTCGTGAAACGGACATGGTCAGTTCCCCTTGTCACATTGGCCTGGAAGCGAAAGTCAAGCTCG
This sequence comes from Paenibacillus anseongensis, assembly GCF_009757995.1. Classification (NCBI taxonomy): domain Bacteria; kingdom Bacillati; phylum Bacillota; class Bacilli; order Caryophanales; family Paenibacillaceae; genus Paenibacillus; species Paenibacillus anseongensis. The sequence goes on along the minus strand of NZ_WSEM01000039.1, from coordinate 441,158 downwards.
GCGCTACCCGAGACGGCAGATTAACCGCAGCTGAAATTACGTTTTTATTTGATACAGGTGGCTATACAGACGAGGGAGCAACGGTGACCGTAGCGGGAGCAATCGACTGCACGGGGCCTTATCGTGTAGAAAACGTGTGGTGCGACTCTTTGTGTGTCTACACGAATCATCCTTATGCAACGGCATTTCGGGGATTTGGGCATACGGAAGCCCTTTATTGTATGGAGCGTACGATGGATATGCTTGCGAAGAAGCTCGGGATGGATCCTTTGGATTTGCGGTTTCGCAATGCAATCCAGCCAGGCGATACGACGCCAACGCAAGCACCCCTTACACGAAGTTCGGTGGGGGATCTACCGTTATGCATTAGCAAGTTGAAGACGCTGATCGAGTGGGATCAGGGTCAATGTACAAAGGTTGACCGTGATAAAGTCAGGGTGAAAGGGATGGCCTGTGTGTGGAAAGCCTCGGGCTCTGGCATCGATACCGGAAGCGGGGCTACGATCACATTCAATCACGACGGCAGCGCGAATCTCAGCGTAGGATCGATTGAGATAGGCCAAGGTAACCGTACCGTCATGGCGCAGATCCTGGCCGAGCAGCTGGATATGGATGTGAAGGATGTTCATGTCAAAATGGATGTGGATACCCAAATCACACCTGAGCATTGGAAAACAGTGTCAAGCAGCAGTACGATGATGGTCGGTCGTGCTGTTCAGGACGCAGCTGAAGATGTAATCGCCCAGCTGAAAGCTAATGCATCAATCGTTCTACAAGTACTTCCCCAAGATCTCGCAGTCGGCCGAGGCATGATTTATGTCAAAGACGACCCGATCGTCAGTCTTAAAGTCAGTGAAGTGGTTAGCGGCTACGAATATCCGAATGGCAGTGCTTCGGGCAAACCGGTTATCGGCCGTGGCAGATACCGTGTCCATGATATTACAAGGCTTGATCCCGAAACGGGGAAAGGCATCCCAAGCCAACAGTGGACCGTTGGTGCACAAGCCGTTGAAGTTGAATTTGATACTCGCGAATGTACATACCGTGTTCTTCGGGCGGCATCTGTTTTTGACGCGGGAAAAGTAATTAATGAAGCCACCGCACGCGGGCAGGTGGTAGGCGGAATGAACATGGGGTTGAGCTTTGCCACGCGTGAAGGATTTCTGTTTAATCAGGCGGGGCAAGTGCTTAATCCGCAGCTGCGGTCTTATAAATTGACCCGGTTCGGGGATCATCCGGAGTACTTGGTTGAATTTGTCGAGACGCCGTTCACAGAAGGTCCCTTTGGTGCCCGCGGCGTTGGGGAGCATGGAACCATAGGGATGGCTCCTGCTCTGGCAAACGCCTTATCGCTTGCAGCCGGTATTGAATTGAACGTACTGCCTTTGACACCAGAGGTAATCTGGCAATTAATGGGGAGGAGCCAATGATTTCATTTGACTTTGAATACTATAAGCCAGCTACCTTTGATGAAGCAGTATCGATCTTTCAGAACATGGAAGCAAACGGTAAAGCGCCCTTGTATTATGCCGGTGGGACTGAAATCATCTCCATGGCACGTATGGATCAGCTCCGCACAGGTGCGGTGATTGACATGAAAGGGATTCCCGAATGCCGCGTATTTCAATTTCATCATAATCAGCTCGTCATTGGCGCAGCACTTACACTCAATGAGCTTGTGGAAACCCCTTTGTTTCCACTGCTTGCGGACACTGTTCAAGACATCGCCGATCATACCATTCGCAATAAAATTACAATCGGCGGCCTCTTATGTGGAAAGTTCATTTATCGCGAGGGTCTGCTGCCTTTTCTCCTAGCGGAGAGCGAGGTTATTTTGGTAGGCCCTAGCGGCGTGCGTCAAATCCCCATTCGCCAAATTTTGAATGGAGAGCCGCGATTGGAGCCGGGTGAACTTCTTGTCCAAATCATAACCGATGCCAATTATTTGGAAATGCCTTATGTGACGATAAAGAAGACCAAATTGGAACGAATCGATTATCCAATCGTGCGCATAGCTGGACTCCATACAGGAGAAAGGATTCGTATTGCTTTCAGTGGAGTCAGCTCGATACCTTTTCGATCAAAGAAAATCGAAGAAATTTTAAACGATACCTCACTTACTTTGGAAACTCGCGTAGATAACGCCATTCAATGGTGGCCTGTGCCGATTTTGAATGACATTCTCAGCACTGCCGCTTATCGGACATTTGTGCTTCGCAACACACTATTGGATGTTATGGCAGCTCTGGAACAGGGGAGGCGATGAGGATGAGCGGGACGTTCAAAAGTGAAGTTGAATTCGTTGTCAACGAGAAGCGACATCACGCTGTTATTCGATCCGCGGATACGCTATTGCGAGTGCTGCGCGAGCAATTGGGGCTAACTGGAGCAAAAGAGGGCTGCGAAAATGGCGATTGCGGTGCATGTACGGTGAATGTGGATGGGGTCCCAATCAAATCGTGCCTGATGTTGGCCATTGAAGCTCCGGGATGCAGCATCACGACGATTGAAGGCTTAGGCGGAGATGCGCCCATGCAAAGGGCTTTCGTCGAACATTTTGCTTTTCAGTGCGGATTCTGTACACCGGGTTACATAATGGTCGCACATGCTTTGAGCCAGCAATGCCCCAATGCGAGTGAAGACGTGATGCGAAGATGGCTGCAATCCAATATTTGCCGCTGCACAAGTTATGAGGAGATTGGGAAGGCTGTCAGGTCTGTGATCTCGAACTCGCAGAAATAAGTGAATTGGAAATTGAAGGGAACTACGATCCTCTATTTTCATGAAAACCTACTTCATCCACAGAGTGGGGGAACTACAGTTCGTTATTTTGTCATTTTCAGCTGATAATCCAGCTGTGGAGGACAAATAAGTGCCTGTAGTTCCGCTCAACCTTCAAAATAGCTCGTAATTCTCCAGATAGAGGACCACAGTTCCCTTCATGCTCCCAAATTAGGTGCGGAAGCTCGGTTTGTTTTTATGAAAGGAAATGAAAGGGTGAAGTTAGAATTCATTAGTATGCCAAACAATAAGGAGGATCCTGAAAAGATAGACGGATCAGGGTAAGAGCAAATATGTCATCCATTATCTTATTTCGCGGGAAAGCTGGGACAGGCAAAACAACCTTATCTAATGAACTTGGCAAAAGGCTTAAGACAGCTGTGCTTCATAAAGATGATATTTATGATGCTGTCGCAAAGGACGTCTTCACACATGAGGCGAGAAATCAGATCTGTTTTGATTTTCTGTATCGGTTTCTTGAAACGGTTATTGCGACGGAAGCTGATGTCATTCTTGATTATGGGTTTAATCACTCGGATGATGTGTTGAAGTTTAAGCATTGGATCGAGGAAAGAGGAGGAAAGCTGGAGTCCTTGCACTGCATATGTAGTGATGAGTCCACTTGGGCGCAGCGACTTGCTGAGAGGAGCAAAGCGCCAAAGGCCAATCAATTAATAACCGATTTAGATAAATTGAAGGAACATTATAAGCATGTTAGATTGGAATTTTTGGAGGGTGAACTTGTTTTGGACACGGTTCATCCTATCGATTCATTACTGGATCAAGTTTTCAAGTCTCTTTGAATGAGATACTATAATTCATGTAGATATAACAAATTTAGGAGGCAATGGAATGAATAAAATCGAGCTTTTGCTTCATGGATGGGATAGCTGCTATGAGAATGAGGACTGGTATCCGCCGCTTACGGATGCACTCCAAGGTTTGACTGCCGAGCAGGCCAACTGGCGGCCGGAAGGCGAGTATGTGAATACGATTGCAGAGAATTTAAATCATTTAATATTTTATAAAGAACGATTGTTGTATAGAATGACTGGACAAGAGTCCGAGTATCCGGATATGACGAATGATGATACGTTTGTTGTGGCATCTACTTCAAACGAGACATGGGAGACAACTTTAACTCGTTTGCAAGCTGTCCACCAAGGTATTCGAGATCGGATCGCGCAGTGGGAGGAGCATGATTTTGAGCATGTGTATCCGAATCGTTCGCAGTCCGTTGGGCGTTGGGTGAACAGTCTGATCATGCACGATGCTTATCACACAGGACAAATTATGTTTATCCGGAAGCTGCAGGGATCCTGGCCTTCTCGTCGTTCATTTGAATAAAAAATAAGTGTAAGGCTTGGCGGAGATTGACTCGTCAGGCTTTTTGCATTGTTTATAGAGGGATTTGCCGTTTTAGTTCGAATAAAGAAAATAACTGATTGTAAGGAGGTCTCGTTGAGACATGAATATGGACATGACATTGCCCCTAGCGGCACCAGAGCAACTGGGGATAAATGGTGATAAATTACAGCTTGCCTTCCAACTGTTGGATCGTGAAGAGGCAGCAGGAGAAATACCAGGTGGCGTGGCCATTGTGGGGCGAAAAGGGACTATCGCAGGGACGTATGCCGTGGGTCACTCGGTTATTTCGGACGATACGAAGTTGAAAGTAAGTGAAGATACGATTTATGACTGTGCTTCTTTGACCAAAGTGATGGCGACACTTCCCTTGATTATGCAGCTGATCGATCGTGGCGAGCTGCGCCTCAGGGACCCCATCACCCGGTTCTTCCCTGAATTCTCTGGGAATGGGAAGGATGAGGTGACGGTGAAACATTTATTGTCACACACATCCGGGCTGCAGGCTTTCAAGGATTTGCATTCACATGGCTGGACACCAGAGCAAATTAAGGCTGCTGTGCTTGGAGAGAGTCTGAGTCATGCTTGCGGGAGCAGTTATGCGTACAGTGATTTTAACTATATCATTCTTGGCGAATTGGCTGCGAAGCTGTTTAGCATGCCGCTGGATGAGGCCGCTAACCGATATGTGTTTGAACCGCTGGGGATGCACGATACGGGTTATTGTCCGGCGAAAGAATTACAGCCCCGCATAGCGGCAACGGAATTCATGGACGGCGCCTATCGATGGGGCGAAGTGCATGACGAGAACGCATGGGCAATGGGAGGCGTCAGCGGGCATGCCGGTGTTTTCTCAACGGCGATGGATGTTGCGAAATATGCCGCCATGTGGCTGAACCATGGAAAGCCTGCCGCTGACGGCCATGGCCATGTGCTGTCAAGTGCATCCGTTGCAGCAGCTACGCGAAGCTACACAGAAGACAAGGTAAATGCTAACCGTGGCCTTGGTTGGGTGCTGAAGGGGGATGTCTGGGACGCTTCGGGGGATTTGTTTTCCTCGCTTAGCTACGGGCACACGGGGTTCACAGGGACCAGCATTTGGATGGATCCCCAAAGCAGCGTTTTCGCTGTATTATTAACCAACCGTGTGCACTTTGGACGCGAGAAGTCTGTCGTACGGCTGAGGGATTGCTTTCATAATGCCATTGCCGCATCTATTGAAGCATAAAGGTGGAAAAAGTACCAGATGAGGTGGAATCGCTTCATTGATAAGGGATTGGCGCTGCTTGATAATCAGGATAGGAAGTAAATCTCATTGTTGGGGGAGCGAATCGCCATGAGTATCGTCCACACAGGTCACCAAGTCCACATCACATCCGAGCAGATGAAGCATTATCAGGAGCAAGGCTATATCATTTTTGAAAACCTTTTTTCAGGGGAAGAGATGGATCGTATTCGGGGTATCATTGACGGCTTCGACGAGGCTTCAGAGAAAGCCTTGCGCGCGAAAGGGAAGGAATTCATCAGCAGATCAGGTCAAATTAATTTTACTGCAAATTTGAATTTCCTAAGCGCAGAGCTGCAGCAATTTATTGCAGATCAGCGTTTTGTTGATATCACGACAACGATCTTAGGTCCAGACATTAAGCTGTACTGGGATCAGTCGGTGTACAAACGTCCGGAAGCAAGCAAAGACTTCCCCTGGCATCAGGATAACGGATATGTACCGACGGAGCCGATCCACTATGTCACTTGCTGGCTAGCGCTTGAAGACGCTACCGTTGATAACGGTTGTATCTGGGTTCAGCCAGGCACGCACTTGGATGGTTTCGTGGAGCATGTGAAAACAGATCTCGGCTGGGTTTGTTATTTTGGAGAAGAAACGGGCATACCGGTTGAACTGAAAAAAGGCAGCTTGGTTGCCTTCCATTCCTTGCTCTTCCATCGCAGTACGCCAAACTTAAGCAAAACGCAGACACGCAAAGGTTATGTGGTGCAGTACTCGGTGGACGGGTCTTTTAATCCGAATACCGGTCAAGTATTCAAGAACGGACCGTTGATTGCAAAAGACGGAAAGTCTGCGTATGAAGGTTTTGTAACTAGAGAGAATTGTTTCTAATGGATCTAGGCAATGCCCGGGAAATCGGTTAAGTTGAACCTATGAGGTGAATGTCAATGTCAACGAAACCGCACGAATGGGTAGAAGGGCCATGGTCCGTTCAGCTGCACAGTGTGAATCGATCGCCGTATGCCAAGCTTCATATGGAAAATCGCAGTTTTCCGAATTGGATCATTAGTTATGTGAAAACCGGTCATGTCACGACAGGCACAGGAGGCGAAACACATACGGCTAAAGCGGGTGATGTGATGCTACATCCACCTGGGCTGCCATTTTCAGAGCACGCGGATGTTGGCGGTGTTCACTTATGGATGCAGGTTAGCATTCTGTGCTCCCATCAATTCGACCTCCTGATGCTCTATCGCGTCTCACCGGTTATTACCCTGCCTGAGCCTGCCCGTTATGAGGCTGTATTCGCCAAATTGCTTGCCGATTGGGGGAATCGGGAGCTGTCTTTTCGTGACTTGAAAATCACAACTTCGATGCTGCAGTTAACCGAAATGATTCTGACCGGTTGGGAAAAAGCAGGGAATCCGGAGCGTTCAAGCGCATACAGCTCATCCGGCGACCGCTTCGCCCGGTTAACTGGACAGATGTCCATGCGGCTGGAAGAGAGGCTGACCAGAGAGGAACTCGCGTCGCTCGTTTGTCTGAGTGCGAACTACATGGACAGAGCGTTTCAGCAGCAGTTTGGACTAACACCTATGCAAATGCTGCGAGATATGCGCCTTAAGCGTGCCAAACAGCTGCTCGAAATGAGCGAAGAGACACTCGAAACTATTGCCGCACGATGCGGATTCACGGATGCGTCCTATTTATGCAAACAATTTAAGAAAGAGTATGGTGTTCTTCCTGGGGAATATCGCGAGTCTGTCCAATACAAACAATTCGAAAATGTGTATGGTTAGGGTGAAGTCATGCAGGAGCAACTAGATGAATTGGTTCGTCATTATTTTGAGGAAGCGGATTATGAGACGGAGGCCGTTCCGTTTGGACTTACCAATTTAACAAAAATAGTTACGCTAAACGACCAAAGGTATGTTCTCCGTGTTTATAACCGGCATACAAAGCATGCAGAGGGTATCGAGTTTGAATCAATAGTGACGTCATTTTTAGCGAACAAAGAGCTGTCTTTTCAAGTGCCTGAATTTCTTCCAACTTTAAGCGGGGACGATTATGTTCGATTGTCTGGCGGAAGCTTAGGCGCACTTGTCGTCTTTCTTGAAGGCACGAATCACGTGCTTGCAAATGTCCATGATGCCGCTGAATTCGGGCGTGTTGCTGGTGAAATGAGCCAGGTACTCCAGCGATTTGATAGAAGTGGGCTCGATTATCAAGGAATATCATTTGGGGATTATTACAATCTTCATCCGCTTGCAGATCAAAACGCTGTTGCCGCTTTTATTGAAAATCCATCGTTTCATATTCCAGAAGCGAGTTTGAATTTTTATATAACCAAGGTCGAATTCGTTGGAAACAGACTTAGTGAGATACAAAAACTTCCTGTACAGCTTGTTCATCATGATTTGTTAATCTTTAATTTGTTAGCTCAAAACAACCGAATCTGCGGCGTACTGGATTTTGATTTTATATCGGTGGATACAAGCTTTATGGAGTTTGCGATTTGTTTCAATCATATTTTACAGATGTCGAATGGTTCCTTAGAGATGGCAGAAGGTTTTGTTAAAAGTTATTCCGTTTACAGAACGCACAGCTTGCAAGAGATTGAGCAACTGCGGAATTTAACTCAGGTGTATCATCTCGCAGTGCTGCACATCTACATCGGCCAGCATTATGCGGGCATCGACATCCAACATAACTTCACCTACATTATGAATCAATTCATACATAGAGATATGTGGTTAAAGGAGCATGGCAAAACAATTGAGCAGATGCTGATAGCTTATTTGGTTGGGTGAATCTCATAGATTCAAAAAAAAGGCTATCCCTCAGTCAGTGTTGACTTAGGGACAGCCCTTCTTTTTTACCAGGCGTACGCTCGTGGAGCATCTCCGCCGGGACCCGGGAAGATTTCATCTAACTTGCTTAATGTGGAAGCATCGAGTTGGATGTCAACCACACGTAATGTATTTTGGAATTGCTCCAACGTACGAGGTCCGATAATCGGTGCCGTCATGGCCGGATGGACGAGGGTCCAAGCCAAGGCTACATTCGCTTCGCTCTCGCCGAGTTCTTTGCATAAGGCGGAGAAAGCTTCCAGCTTGGCGCGATGTTTTTCGACACGCTCAGGGTTGCTCGCGCGCTTCGAACCATTGACTGGATTTAATGCGTTACCGCCAAGCAGACCTCCATCGAGCGGACTCCAAGCGATAACGCCAATGCCCAGCTCCTCAGCAGCCGGAAGGACTTCCAGCTCAGGCAATCTGCAAAGTAAGCTGTATTTATGCTGCTCGGACACAAGGCCAAGGAGATGACGGGATTTGGCTTCATATTGCGCTTTCACCAGATCGCGCCCGGCGAAGTTGCTGGAGCCGACGTAACCAATTTTGCCTTGGTACACAGGAACTTGAAAGGCTTCCCAGAGCTCATCCCAAGATACATTACGATCTACGTGATGCATCTGGTACAGCTCGATATGATCGGTTTGAAGGCGACGTAAGGAGGCGTCCAAGTGACGGCGCAACTTATAAGCAGATAACCCGCTTTCACGGTTCGGTCCATCATTAGCGTCATGCATATCACCATAGAATTTCGTGGCGATAACAGTCTTCTCACGGCGGTTGCCGCCTTGAGCGAACCATCGACCGATAATTTCTTCGGTGCGGCCTGAATTTTCGCCCCATCCATATATATTGGCTGTATCAAAAAAGTTGATTCCAGCATCTAAAGCAGCATCCATGATGCGAAAAGCTTCTTGTTCATCGGTGTCTACACCAAAGTTCATCGTTCCCAAGCACAATTGGCTCACTTTCAAGCCTGAACGTCCCAAATAACTGTATTTCATCGTGATCTCCTCCATTAAAGGTAAGGTTGGGCAAAGCTTGTTCTAATCTATCACTCCCATCTTACTAGATTCTTAGACGGGGCAGAAGTACGCACTTTTCTTTTATTTAGTAGACATTGTGATACCTACTCACTTAAAGGTAAGCGCTTATTTGTAGCCGTAATTTAGCAATAATGCTATGATGGGAAAGTTACCTATTACGGAATGAAGGTGTAGAAATGAGTACATTAACTAAAGCAATTCTACTAGCAGCCAAAGCGCACGACGGCCAAACCGATAAGGGCGGAAATCCCTACATCTTGCATCCGATTCGATTAGCAAGCAAAGCCAAAACGACGGAAGAATCCATTGTAGCCGTCTTACACGATGTCGTTGAGGATTCAAATATGACCTTATTTGATCTGAAAAATGAAGGATTTAGTTCAAACGTCATTGCAGCGCTGGATTGCCTGACGAGGCGAGCGGATGAAAGCTACGAGGGGTTTATTAAACGAATTAAACTCAACCCGCTTGCCTCGAAGGTGAAGCTTCTGGATCTGGAAGATAACTGCGATATCAACCGAATTCCGCAGCCCACAGACGCTGATTATGCAAGAATCGATAGATACAAAAAAGCGATCGCTGAGCTCAAGTTTTAGACGCGCAGAACACTCCGTTCCACTTAGGAATGCGAGTGTTTTTTTGTCTCTTTTTGTCGTAAAAAGAAATAAAAATTCACGCTGTTATTTGTGCAATAAAATAAAGTTTCAAAATCTATTGACCCTCCAATTCTTTTTCAATAGTATAAAAACAATAGTCATTCTACGGATTGGAAAGGATGACAACTTAACAGGGAGGGGGGCGATCGAAATGGCCATTTCTAAGGTGCATAAGTTCCGATTAGCCCTTTTTTGGCGGCTTTTTACCAACTATTTTATTGTGATTTTGATTCCCGTTATTGTTGCCAGCATCCTTGCACATGTGCTTGCCGTCCGCACGATTGAGAAGGATGCCGAAAAGCTGAATGATGTCGTGATCAGCCATTTTTCCAAGCAAACCGATACGGCCCTAGATTCTCTCAAAACCAATATGATCAATATGCTCAGTTCATCGAATGTAACCGGTCTGCTAAGGGTTGTTGATGATTCACGGGAAAATCAGCAGCGATCGGATCAATTTTATGCTCTCAGAGAACAATTAATGAAGCTTCAGTCGGATAAATTGGTCTCAAAGGTATTTTTATATTTTGCCAATCATGACCTGGTGGCGGATGTCGATATTTATACGGATAAATCGTACTACTTTAACATGACTTATCCGCTTGATGAGCAGCAGAAGGCAGAATATCTCACCCATTTTACCGGTAAAAAAATGATGGATATCATAGACTCGCGTACGCTCGGGATGTCAGCCGTTATGAGTTATCCGTTTAATACGGAGACTCCGGAAGTTTATCTGGTCGTGCATTTTGATCAGGACAAATTGAAAGAACAAATTTCGATCCCTGAGAAGTGGGTCACAGGTACGGCGATTGCTACGAGCCAAGGTGAAATTTTGAATCAGCACAGTCTGACGGATAAAGAGGTTAAAGCGGTGCTGGAGCATACGCGTTCGAAGGTTATTGAATCTCAATTCCTGGTCACGGATGAAATTGCCATGTCACTGGTGAAATCCCGGTTCAACGATGCTTGGTATTATGTGACCATCGCCGATCTTCGTACCTTGATGAAGCCCGCTTATATGACAAGATTGATTAGTTGGGGATTTCTGGTCTTTTTTCTCGTGGTGGGCAGCGTGGTGTCGTATTATTTAAGCCGTCGTTTGTATCGGCCGATTCAAGAAATCTCCAATGAAAATAAAGAGCTGTCCCAGCGAATGAACGGCATGTTCCCCTTGATGCAGGAGCTTTTTATCACCAAAATTTTGCAAGGGGAATATCAAGACGAGCTGTCTATCGCTTATTATGCGAAGGAAATTGATTTTACTTATGACAAGCAGGCCATGCGCACAGTGCTGTGTATTGCTTTTCACTATAACTCGGAGGTGTATGACCGGCTGTCGGAGACGACGAAATCTTTCATGTTCGTGGAGATCAAAGAACTGATTCGCAAATCCACCCCATCCATAGTCTGGTTATGTCAAACGAAACCGGATGTATTAGCTTGCGTGGTCACCCATGATACGTTCCTTCATCTAGGCGCGGAAGAGGCTGCGGACATTACGAAATTGGTGCTGGAGTCGTACAGCCAATATTTCAAAGCAACGATCGGCATCGGGAAAACCGTGAACGCCGCAGAAGAGCTGCATGAATCATATGAGCAAGCCTTATCTGTCCTGCAGAATCGCGGATTGGATGCGGATGTGGAAATATGCCGCGGACCGCTTGTAGGTGAACGGACACAGTGGGAAAGTTTTCTATCTGTCCAGGAAGTGAACCGCATCTTCAATCAGCACAAAACCAAGGAATATGAACGATTGCTGGAGTCTGTGCGTGAGAAGCTGGAGGACGGTAAACTCAAAAAAGCAACCGCCATGCAGGTCAAATATTTAAGCACGGACGTGTTGAATACATGGATTCGTGCGGTTGAAACTGAGCACAACGATTTCAATGTGCCATTTTTTTCCGGCTTGTACGATCGGCTGCATAGTTGTATGACGTGGGATGAATTGGATCAATGTTTCTTTGACATCCATCGTGTTTTATTCCGAACGGAGGAACCGGATCAGCGCACGCAGCAGTTTACGGAGATCCTGGATTATATTCACGAGCATTATAACGAGGAGCTTTCGATTGAATATTTTGCCGGGCTGCTCAACATGTCGAACGGGCATTTCAGCCGAACGTTTAAAGAGGCGATGGGCGAGAAATATGTGGAGTACATTGCCAAATACAGGCTTATGAAAGCGAAACAATTTTTGCTGGAGACGGACATGAAAATCGATGACATCGCGGAGAAAGTGGGCTACTGGGGACGTAATTCGTTTATTCGAACTTTTCGCAAATACGAAGGCATCACGCCGGCGAAATACCGCACGATGCATCATTAATGGATAGAGACTTCATTTTTTCCGAAGTCTCTATTTTTTCTTCAAGCATCGAAAAACCGCTAATAAACCGCAGAAAATCGGGCTTGCAAAAAAAGAGACATGAGGTAATTATGCGATCTTTACGCGAATGCTCCGGTCTCGGTATAGTAAGGCCATCAACTTCCGAAAGGAGGAGGGGGGAGGCAGTATGCAGCAGCGTAATGGGATATGGTACGTATTGAAGAAACATAAAGCGCTATATTTGTTAATGCTGCCGGGGATTTTATACTACATCATTTTCAAGTATGTGCCTATGTACGGGGTCGTCATTGCCTTTCAGGATTATTCAATCGGCAGAGGAATTTTGGGCAGTAAATTTGTAGGATTTAAACACTTTATTGAATTCTTTTATGTCAATCCGGATTCTTGGAAATTGATTCGCAATACGGTCATGTTAAATGTGTATGACCTGCTGTTTCATTTTCCGGCGCCGATCATTCTGGCCATCTTGTTTCACGAGTTGAAGAACAAAATGTTTAAACGCATCGCACAAAGCATCAGCTATATGCCGCACTTTTTATCAACGGTCGTTATAGCGGGAATTCTTGTCACGTTTCTATCGCCGCAAACCGGAATCATTAATTTCTTACTGGTGAAAGTATTTGGCATGGAGCCGATCTTATTCCTTGGGCTGCCTGAATGGTTCAGAGCGATCTATGTCTCCTCGGAAATATGGCAAAAAATCGGGTGGGGAACGATTCTTTACTTGGCGGCAATCGCCGGGATCGACCCGACCTTGTATGAGGCGGCGAAAATGGACGGAGCGAACCGTTATCACCAGATGCGTCATATCACCTTCATTGGCATGGTTCCCGTGATGATTATTTTGTTCGTTCTGACATTAGGACATTTTATGGAAACAGGGTTTCAGAAAATTTTGCTGTTATACAACTCCATGAACTACGAAACCTCTGATGTGATAAACACGTTCGTCTATCGGCGCGGGATCTTAGATGCAGACTTCAGCTTCGCAACAGCAGTCGGATTATTTCAGTCCGTCATAGGTCTCATTCTCGTCATTGGCGCAAATCGCATTGCTAGAAAACACTCAGAGACAAGCTTGTGGTAAAGGAGGAACTCTATTGAAAATCAAACAGTCAGCAGCCTCCGTCATTTTCGACACATTGAATTATACGGTTATGATCCTTCTTATGCTTGTAATGATATATCCGCTTGTCTATGTGTTTAGCGCTTCGATTAGCGACAATGCTTTGGTTTCGAGCGGTGATGTTCTGCTTTTTCCCAAGAAAGTAACGCTGGTCGCCTATAAGCAGTTGGCAGCCAATTCAGATCTATGGATCAGCTACTGGAATACGATCCGTTACACGGTCGTTCATGTCATTCTGACGTTGATTACAACGGCAGCTATGGCCTACCCTTTAGCGAAGAAATGGCTGCCCGGCCGCAAATTGATCTTGATGATGGCGGCATTCACGCTGCTGTTCAGCGGAGGGATGATCCCAACGTTTCTCGTTGTGCAAAAGCTGGGCATGTTGAACTCCATATGGGCCATCGTTCTGCCTTCGATGATCAGCACCTGGTATTTATTCATCATGCGGACGTTTTTTGAAGCTTTGCCGGAAGAGCTGGAAGATGCAGCAACGATTGACGGTTGTTCCTCGCTGCAGGTGTTTTTGCGAGTCGTTATGCCGCTCTCGATGCCTGTAATGGCCACAATCGGACTATTCACGGCTGTGAACCAGTGGAACGCTTTCTTCGATGCCCTCATTTATTTGAACGACCGCTCGATGTATCCCCTGCAAATTATGCTGCGCAACATCCTCGTAGCAGGTACAACGATTCAGGGCGAAGGTGATATGAGCCTGCTGCAAACCATGAAGTACGCGATCATTATGATGGCTACGCTCCCAATTCTGTGTGTGTACCCGTTCATTCAGAAATATTTCGTTCAGGGTACGATGATCGGCGGAATTAAAGGGTAAGATCGGATTGCGACTACAGCTAGTAACTACGGTTTTAAAACAGTATAAAACAGCCTTTTAAACACATTGGGGAGGTTTTTCCATGAAAAAAAGAACAGTAGCAGCAGCAGTATCCGCCGTTATGCTTTCCAGCTTGGTCGCAGGTTGTACGAGTGGGTCAAAAGATACGCCTGTATCCGGGGATGGCAAAAAAGGAGAAGAGTCCAAGAAGCCGATCACTTTTTCATGGCTGGCATATGATCGTCCAGAAGGGAAAGTACGTCAAGACTGGGAAATTTTCAAGGAAATCGAAGCAAAAACCGGCGTGAAAGTGGAGTTTCAAGTGGTCAGTCAGGAAGGCCTGAAAGAGAAGAAACAGATCATGATCGCGACCAACGCGGTTACTGACTTCATTCAAGTGGATACACTGGAAGGCAGACAGCATGGACCGGACAAAGTGTTTCTGAATCTGAAGGATTACATGGATAAAGCCCCGAATATGAAGGCGTTTTTCGATAAATATCCAGAAGCCAAGGCTGTTGCAACGGGAGCTGACGGAGGGATTTATACTGTGCCGGTTATCGAGGGCGATGCGGAAGGCAAAGGGTTTAATTTTATCTGGTACACCCGTAAAGACATTATGGATAAATACGGCTTGAAAGCGCCGACGTCCGTGGAAGAATTTTACCAGTTCTTGAAAACGTTGAAGGAAAAACAGCCGGATACGTACCCTTTGATCAATAACGCAATTACAGGCGATACAGGGCTATTCACGACGTTCGGCAGAGCCTTCACTGGCATTCACGGCTTCTATAACGTTGATCCGGCTACGGATAAATATGCTTTTGCACCTTACCACAAAGGGTATAAGGACTCTCTGATCTTCCTCAACAAATTGTATAACGAAAAATTGCTGGATCCTGAATTCTCGATGATCACGCAAGCGCAGTGGGAGGAACGGATTCTAAAGGGCAAATCGTTGGTTACCTTCTTCTGGAAGGCCGATCTGGAAACGCTTATGGATAAAGGACGTAAAGCAGGAATTGCTGATTACACGCTGGATGCAATTCCACAGTTCGCTGCCGACGGCATTAAGAACTATCAATTCTCGCGTTCTGTTGTAGGCGCTACGGGTCGCGCGATCTCCGCCAAGGTCAAAGATAAAGACAGAGCCGTTCAATTCCTTGATTATTTGCTCAGCGAAGAAGGCTCGAACTACTTATCCCTAGGGATCGAGGGCAAAACCTATACGAAGCAAAACGGCGTACCTGTGTACAACAAGGATTTCGGTGCATCGCCATTTACAACATTGCGGAAAGATTGGGGTGTCTGGTATGACATGATTACGCTGGACAACGCCAAATCCCGCGCAGTATGGGAAAGCGGCTTAAGCGATAAAAGTAAAGCGATTAACAAGCTCTATGAATCGGTTATTATCCCGGCACCGAAGCAGATCGTTAAAACCAGTGAAGAGTTGGAGCTGGAGAAATCGAAGCTGAACAATTTGAACAAGTATTTGGAACAAAAGCTGACGGAATTCGTTTCTGGTAAAACACCGATTAACGATAAAACATGGCAAGAATTTATTGATCAAACGAAAAAGCTTGGCGCAGATGACCTGCTGAATATGTACAATGCCGCTTACACGCGCACATACGGCAAAAAATAATCGCACTGGTACTGTAAGGGGGCCCATTCACTCAAAACGGGCCTCCGAAATGGAGGGGTGAAGATGGCCGAAAAGATGAAGGTCATTGATGTGGATGTCCATAATGAGCAAAACGATTCCGATCTGCTGCCGTATTTGGCTGAGCCTTGGCGTTCACGCGTTGCAGCTACAGGAATCGGATATTCCGGGTCAGGTTACTACTCGCCGGTTGGCGTCATGAAGAAAGACGCTATTCCGCCGGGCGGGGGCAAAGCGGGTTCTGACCCGGATCTGATGATTAAACAGCTGCTGGAAGGTTATAACGTTGAATACTGCATACTAACGGGAGTTGTGTATAACATTTCTACGACGCATGATGCGGACTTTGCAGCTGTGATTTGTTCAGCGTATAACGACTTTTTGGCGGCTGAGTGGCTTGGCAAGCATAAAGCGTTTAAGGGCGCTTTGGCTGTCGCCACGCAGGATCCCTATCTCGCTGCAAGAGAGATTGACCGGATGGGAGGGCATCCCGACTTCGTCGAGGTGATGATTTCCAGTGCGGCGCGCGCGCCTCTCGGCCAACGCCAATTCCATCCGATTTATGAGGCGGCGGAACGCAATGGTCTCCCTATCGCACTCCATCCCGGAGCGGAGGGCGGCGGCGGTTCAACAGCACCTACGGCGGCTGGATATCCATCCCGTTACATTGAGTGGCATACCTGTCTGTCTCAAATGTTCATGGCTCATCTCGTATCGATGGTATGCGAAGGGGTTTTCGAGAAATTCCCTCGACTGAAAGTCGTGCTGACCGAGGGTGGAATTGCTTGGCTGCCGCATCTGATGTGGAGGCTGGATAAGAATTATAAAGCGCTGCGTTCCATGGTCCCATGGCTCAAGAAGATGCCGAGTCAATACATTCGCGAGCATTGCTATTTGACGACGCAGCCCATCGAAGAGCCGGACAATCCGCAGCACTTGATTGATTTATTCAATATGATCGATGCAGAGAATATGATTCTCTATTCAAGCGATTATCCGCATTGGGATTTCGATTCTCCGGATATGATACTGCGAAGATTAAAGCCCGAAGCCAAGAGGAAAATCTTTTATGAAAACGCCAAAAGCTTATATAACCTTTAATTTGATGGAGGAGCATATGACGGTACATTATGTGCTTGGTGTAGACGAAGTTCCCGAAGGCGGGCACGCCGTCGTCACAATCGAGGGAAAAAGTATCGGCGTCTACCGAATTAACGGTGCCTATTACGCAATCAACAACTATTGTCCGCATCAAGGCGCGCCAATGTGTGCTGGACTCGTCTCTGGAACGACGCTCCCTTCAGACGTCTACGAATATGAGTATGGTAAAAAAGGGGAGATCCTGCGTTGCCCTTGGCATGGCTGGGAATTCGATATTCGAACGGGCAAGTCGCTGTTCAGCGAGAAGATTTGGTTGAAAACGTTTGAAGTCAGCGTACTTGACGGCAGAATCGGCGTTCAATTGCAACGAACATAATGCTGGAGAAGATGAGGGATCGGAGAGGGCTGAAGCAGCCTTTTCGGTCCTTTTTTATTCAAAGCTTTTCGCAGGAAAAACAAGTACCTGAAGCGAATGAAGTTCCATACAAAACGTATCCATAAAGGAGTTCATCTCATGAATTTATTAATTGTGGAAGACGAAGTTCGCCTTAGAAATGCGCTGGCCAACAACATTCCGTGGGACAAACACGGAATTGAAGTCGTCGGACAAGCAGGGAACGGGATGGAAGCGCTGCGGTTCATCGATCGCAAAAAGCCGGAAATTATTTTGCTCGATCTACAGATGCCGGAGATGGATGGGTTAACCTTGGCGAAACAGCTTCGTCAGAGTGATCCTTTTTTGAAAATCATCGTGTTAAGTGGACATGATGATTTCGCTTATGCGCAGGAGGCGCTTTCGATAGGCGTCATGAAGTATTTGCTGAAGCCAGCTGGCGACGAGGAAATTTTGGAGACGGTACTTGAAGCGGCTGAAAAGCTGAGATCAGAACTGGAGCAGCGCCATAACGAGGATGAGCTGAAGCAGAGATGGGAGCAGCATCTTCCATATTTGGTGAACGATTTTTTGCAAGGATGGCTGAAAGGTAAATTCGAGTTGTGGGAGATTGAGCAGCGAAGCAAATACCTTCAAATGGATATGCCGAAGGACGCGCAATTTGCAGTGGCAGTCGTTGATATGGACCCGCTGCCGGATACGGAGACTCGATTCAGCAGAAAAGATATGTCCTTGCTCCAGTTTTCACTGGGAAGCATCGTTCAGGAATATTTGCAATCCACTCGCTGTTGGGTGGTTTCGGATTATGCGGGTTATATAGTTGTCGTGTATAAGCTTTCAGGGGATGAGGCTCCAAAGGAAGCCCTGCAAAAGATAAATGTGTTGACGGAGAAGCTGCTTTTTACCGTCTTAAGCTGCCTTAGACTTACGGCGAGCGCGGGCATAAGCGGGACGATAGGCGGTTGCGAGGATCTTAACAAGCTGTACGTGCAGGCTGTCAGGGCACTGCAGAACCGGATTATGCTGGGTCACGATCTCGCTATACCCTATCAAGAAGTACATGGGAGAGAGCCGGAGTTCGTGCTGCAGCCAAATTTGGAGAAAGCGTTGGAGATCGCTCTTGAAACGGGAGAAGACGATAAGGCGGGCGATATGCTATCCACACTATGGGAGGGAGGCATGGCCAAAGCGGAAACCATTGAGGAAATTCATGAGCATATATTATATTTCGAAAGTCTTTTTGTACGTATGATTCAAAAACAGGGATGGTCCGTGCGGGAGGTCGCAGGAGAAGACTATATTTATTTTCACAATCACCGGGAGCTGATGGTCAAAGAGCAAATTTTCATTTGGCTGCAAAGGATGATCAAAGCTTATTTAAGCTATGCCAGAGAACGTCGGAAATCAACAAGCCACGATATGATCAAAACGATTCTAAGCCTCGTGGAAAATGAAATCGACCAGGAGATGACGCTGCATGCCGTCGCTGATCGACTGTATGTCAATTCCTCTTATTTAAGCCGTTTGTTCAAGCAGGAAACCGGGAAAGCGTTCTCGACCTATGTGATGGAAAGAAAAATGGAGCGGGCAAAGGCTACGCTGCAAGAAGGCGTTCGCGTTTATGATGCTGCTGCCGCCGTCGGGTACCGGGATGTGAGTTATTTTACAAGAGTATTCCGTAAATATTGGGGGGTAACCCCCGGGGAAGTTCGATCTTAATTTCCTCTTCCTTTCTGAATAGAACCTTCTCCCTTATTGGAGGAGGTTTTTTTGTTCCACTTGTGAAGCCGTGACTCAATCGAGAAGTACTGAAAGTACCAAAACAAGTAATATTACTCTAATTCGCATTAAATCGGCGGATGATACACTAAATCTATAACTGACAGACAAGAAGGAGCGGGCAGCTTGAGAGAATCTACCGCAACGGAGGAAACTGTTATGCTTACGCCAAATAACGCAAAAAAGAGCTATACACGGCGATTGTGGATCGATATCCGGAAGGATTGGGATCTATATCTGGCTCTCATCCCCGGTATCGCATTTCTGCTGATTTTTAAATACACGCCGATGTACGGGATTATTATTGCTTTCAAGGATTTCAATATTTTTGAAGGCATGTCCGCAAGTCCTTGGGTAGGATGGAAGCATTTCGAGAAATTATTGTCCTCCGATAGCTTTTTGCAGGTATTTCAGAATACGTTAGCCATCTCGATTTATAAAATCGTCTTTCTTTTTCCGCTTCCAATCGTAATCGCCATCCTGCTGAATGAATTGAAAAATATGGTGTTCAAGCGAAGTGTCCAAACGGTAATTTATTTGCCTCATTTCCTATCTTGGGTTATTGTCAGCGGCTTGTTCATCGATTTACTTTCCACCAACGGCGGTGTCGTTAATAAAATAATCGTCGCTTTGGGCGGCGAACCCGTTCGCTTTTTTCTGGACAGCCATATCTTCCGATCGGTTCTGGTATCATCCGCAGGCTGGAAGGAGACGGGCTGGAATACGATTATCTACTTGGCTGCTCTGGCCAGCATCGACCCAGGGCTCTATGAATCGGCGAAAATCGATGGAGCCAACAGGTGGAAACAAATCCTCCATATTACGCTTCCTGGCTTACTCCCTATCATCTTATTGATGTTTATTCTCCGGCTTGGTTACGTTTTGGAAGCGGGGACGGAACAAGTTCTCGTTATGTACAATCCGAGCGTCTATAACGTAGCTGACGTAATTGGCACCTATGTATACCGGGTCGGTTTAGGCGAGCAGGATTACAGTTTTTCAACCGCTGTCGGTGTGTTTGAATCGGTGGTTGCCTTTATTTTAATACTTAGCGGAAATCATTTGGCGCGAAAGTTTTTTGGACGTGGGATTTGGTAAACGGGAGAAAGGTGGTGTATGTCATGCAAGTTAATCAAACTGTGAAATCTCCGGTCGCAAAAGCTGCAAGCGCAATTCGCACTTCTCTCAGCGAAAAAGTGTTTACCGTGCTCAACTATATGTTCTTCATCTTATTAGGACTTTCGACGATATTTCCATTCATTAATCTGATTGCCAAATCGCTCAGCAGTGAGGCAGCCGTTGTTTCGGGCATGGTATCCCTATATCCCATCGATTTTCAAATAGGGACTTACCAATATGTGGCCAGCAACGCGATGTTTCTGAATGCATTCACGATTTCGATCACGGTGACGTTGATTGGATCACTGCTTTCTTTATTCATGACAACGCTAGCTGCTTATCCGCTCTCGAAGCCGAGGCTGCGGGGACGTAAGTTTTTTATCCTCCTCTATTTATTCACGATGCTGTTCAGTGGCGGTTTGATCCCAACCTATTTGCTCATGCACACCCTACATTTGATCGATAAACTACCGGTGCTCTTTCTGCCATATATGATAAACGTGTATAACATGTTGATTATTAAAAATTATTTCGAGGGCATGCCCGACAGCCTTGAGGAATCCGCGAAAATTGACGGTGCCAGCAATATGACGATTCTTTGGCGCATTATTTTGCCGCTATCGCTGCCTGTGCTTGCGACCATCGGTTTGTTCTATGCGGTTACCTATTGGAACGATTATTTTACTTCCTTAATTTATATCAATTCAGCCAATATGAAGCCACTCCAGCTTTATTTAAAAGAACTTTTCGTTTCTTCCACGGATGCGTTTCTGCGTACAAATGTGGATGCCTCGCTGAATGTATCACCGCAATCGATTCAAGCAGCATCGATTATTCTGGCTACGCTTCCCATCGTGATCGTTTATCCTTTTTTACAGAAATATTTTGTTAAAGGCGTGCTGGTTGGTTCAGTTAAAGGTTAATTGTTGCAAGGCTGGCTGGAACTACTCGAAGGGTGGTGGTGGGCAAGTCGAGAGCACTGTTTGAATACGAATCAAAGGGAGGCTTATGCATGTTAAAAAAATGTTTAGCTGTATTGTCGATCACAACTTTGGCGGCGTCTTTGGCCGCATGTGGAAGTGGAGGAGGGGCTTCGTCCGGTACGGCGGCGCCAGCTCCATCCGGAGCTCCCGCCACAACCGCAAATGCGAATGCACCCAAGCCGGAATTCAAAGCGCTTCTGCAATACGCGAGATTTGATCCAAACGCGGAAGTTGTGGCGAAATTTCTAAATGAGAAAACAGGCTACAAAGTCACGTATGACATGCTGCCGGTTGAAAATCCAGACGATAAACTGAATCTGCTTATGGCGAATAAAGAACAATATGCCTTCATGCTGCTCACGGGTCCTCAGTACTCGAAACTGGCTTCTTCAGGCGCCTTGGAGCCAATCGACGAACTGGTTAACAAATACGGAACCAATATGAAAAACGTGATCTCGCAAAATTCCTGGAACGGGGCAAAGCTAAACGGTAAAATTTACGGCATCCCGCAAACGGGTTCAGGAACGGTCGTTAACTCTGCGCTAATCATCCGTCAAGATTGGATGGATGAGCTGGGACTGAAGCCACCAACGACGCGCGATGAACTGTACAATGTGATGAAAACGATAAAAGAGAAGAAAAATGTCATGGCTATGTCGGGAGGTAAAAGCCCGCTGCTTCCTGAAGTACTACCGACCTTCGGACTAACCATGATACAATCAACCTTAACGACGGGTTGGCAGGATATAAATGGGAAACTCGTGAATACCGTTGAAAATCTGAATATGAAAAAATATTTGGAGTTCATGAAAAAACTTTACTCCGAGAAATTGATCGACCAAGAATGGTCACTCAACCAAGCGAATAAAGTCATCGAAAACTTTACAAGCGGTAAAACAGCCATTATTTCAAACGGTTATTTTAATGCCCCAACGGTTCAAAACGCTTTGCTTAAAAATTCGCCGAACGCCAAAATTGCCAGCCTGCCATACCTCAAGGGGGACGACGGCAAAGTTCAAGTCATGGCGAGTGCCGGAATCAGCTTTTACGTAGGAATTCCGAAGTGGGCGGAGAAGAAAGAAGAGATCATCAAATATCTGGATTTGAAGCTGGACAAAGATATTCATAAAGAAGCATCGATTGGTAAAGAAGGCGTTCATTACAAAGTGGAAAACGGAAATTATTTCCCGATTCTTCCGATTTTTAATGATCAATACAATAACGCTTCTTCGTTCCTGACAGGTGTGGATGAGAAAAACTATCCGATTTATTGGCAAGCACGCGTGCGCAAAGATCCTATTTTGACGGATGCGTTTAATAAAAATCAAGAAGCTGCCAAAGGGAACATGGTCGTTGACCCCCTTGCCTTCGCACCACCTCTTGAGGCTATCGGTAAAAACAGCCAGAAGCTGCAAAAGCTAATGGAAGACACCTTCCTGAAGTACATTACGGGTGCTGAACCGCTTGAGAATTATGATAAATTTTTGGCTCAGTGGAAAGCCGATGGCGGCGACGATATGACGAAAGCGGCCAATGAATGGTACGCAGCGAACAAGAAGTAAGAAGCGGCATCCCCTCTGGTTTTTCCATGGGGGTTTTATGACTGGAGGGAGTGATCAGAGGATGAAGAAAATCGGATTTATTGATTATTATTTGGATGAATGGCATGCGGAGAAATATCCGGAGTGGATAGAAACCGCTTCAGAAGGCAGAATGAAAGTAGCATATGCCTACGGCAAAACAAATCTCGAAGGCAAACTAAGCAATGCCGCTTGGTGCGAGAAAAAAGGCATTCAGCTGCTCGATTCCATTGAAGCCGTCGTCGAGCAAAGTGATTATTTGATCGTTTTGTCGCCGGATCACGCTGAGTTCCATGAAGAGCTGTCGCAGCTTCCTCTTCGATCAGGCAAGCCGACCTACGTCGACAAAACCTTTGCGCCGGATCGGGCTGCCGCCATTCGGATGTTTGAGCTCGCAGAGCAGCATGGGACGCCGATGTATTCGACTTCGGCGTTGCGGTTTGCTGCGGAGTATACGGAGCTCAAGATGGAGGGAATCGAGTCCATTTGCGCTTTGGGTCCGGGGAGCTTTGAAACGTATGCGATTCACCAGGTCGAGCCTATCGTTTCGCTCATGGGAACGGATGTGAAACGTGTGATGTGGACGGGGACGCCGAACGCTCCGGCTCTAGTCATCGGGTTCGCAGATGGACGCCAGGCCACTATCAACCATTATGGCCCTAACTGTCCGTTCAGCATGGCCTTGCGCTCAGAGCAGGGGGAGTCGCAATTTCTAAAAATTGATTCCAATTTTTTCGGAGCATTTATTGCGAATCTTGTCCGCTTTTTTGAAACAGGGGTTCCTGCTGTTCCCCGGGAGGAAACGATTGCGATTGCTGCTATTTTGGATTATGGCAAAAAGGCTGCGACCGCACCGTTTCAGTGGGTGGATTTGCCATCGTGAGCGAAAAGACTCGTCCAGTGGGAACTACAGGCCGTTATTTCGGTGAAAAAGCACATTTTCAACGTGTAGGAGGAACTACGATCCGCTATTTCCGCGGTTTCACTGAAAAAGCATGCCAGGGAGCCGAGATAAGACCCTGTAGTTCCCCTCCGAGAGGAAAAAGCTCGTTTTCCTCGAAATAGATGACTCCAGTTCCCTTAATGAACGCCTAGTGGGTTGTCACGTCAAAAAAAGCATCCATCTCCCAACCGGACAGGAGGATACGGATGCTTTTTCACGTTTATTCAACCTTTATTCAAGCTCTCCGGATGGGATTTCATCCAATTCTCTCTCTAATGCCAGGTTGACCTTCTTATCTCTAGTTCCTATGCCTAGAAGCTTATCTCTTTTCCTAATCTGCTGGATTCATAGATGCCGCAAAGAATTTTCATCATCTCAACGCCGTCCTGAACAGGGGAAAGAGTTTCCTTTTTCCCTTGGCACACTTCGACGAAGTAATTAATTTCTTGCTGAAAACCGGCCACAAAATCAAAGGAAAGATTATTGATCTGGGGTGTCAGGTTTAAAATCGTATCGTATTTCTCAGTTACGATGGACAGCTCAGGCTCCAATTCTGCGCCGCCTTTATCGCCGTAAAGCTTGACCGTAAGCTCATCTTCCTTAGCATGAAGCGTGAAGCTGACATCAACAAGAATAGAAGCCCCATTTTCAAAACGAATCAACGCATTTGCCATATCCTCTACGGTATTGTGGATGGCGTCGTAATCGGCTGCTTTATAAAAAGCGAGGTTCTTCACGTTGGCACGATTGCCAAGCTTGTTATACGTGTTTCCGGAAACGGATTTGACCTTCGGCCGCCCCATTAGATACCAGCAAAGATCAATCACGTGAACACCGACATCAATCAGCGGCCCGCCGCCTGAACGTTCCACGTCGGAGAACCAACCGCCCGGGTTGCCCAGACGGCGTATACAGGAAGCTTTGGCATAATAAATCTCACCTAATTCGCCATGATCCAGAAAAGATTTGACGATGCCGGTATTCGAGGCATATCTGCGGACAAAGCCCACCTGCAGCGTTTTGCCGGAGCGATGAACCGCTTTTTCAACAGCTAGCGCTTCTTCCACTGTTTTGCAGAGCGGCTTCTCCGTGAGCACATGTTTGCCTGCCTCAAGCGCAGCGATGGAAATAGGAGCATGGCTGTTGTTCCACGTGCAGATGCTTACCGCATCAATAGCCGAGTCTGCAAGTAGCTCTTTATAGTCCGTGAACACACGGTTAATACCATATTTCTCAGCCTTCGCTTTTGCGCGCTCCTCATTCAAATCACAGATCGCGTACAGCTCAACATCCGGATTGCCCTGATAGGATCTTAAATGCATTTCAGAAATGGAGCCAGCTCCGATTACGGCTACTTGTAATTTGCTCATCGTAAAAAGCACCTCATCATTGGATGTATTTGGTAAGGCTAAACAGCATGCATAGTCGGCCACTCCAGCTCAATTCCGAAGCTGACCAACATGCGTTGAAATTCCCGAAGCTCGGATTCTTGGTTTCGAATATCTCGGGGTTTCAGCTTGCGATCGATACAACGACTAGCTAAAAAACCTGCGGCTTCCCCGATATTCCATTCGACGGGATGGAGGCGGTAGCAGCCATTCGTGATATGGGTAACGCCAAGATTTTTGCAAGCGGGCAATAGATTATTCATCCGAATAGGGATCAGACTGCCCAGTGGAATCTGGAACGGAAGGGAGGAAATATCGATGTAATGCCGATTGCCCGTACTTGGATGCAGGTCGATGCGATAGCAGCCGATCCCGACGGAGTCGTGGAACTGCTCTGCTTTGCCATCTGCGCGGCAATCCGTACTTACATGCTGTTCGAGCACGGTAAACTCGGCTTTAATCCGGCGAGATTCCCGCATATAGGGATACATCGCTAGCCCGTCATCCGTGCCGACCACGTCTTTGCGCAGCCGCAGCCCCGGGTAGCCTGTGCCACCGTCTGGGCGCGGAGCTTCCGTCTGCAGCCAGTAGAGAAGGGAGAGGCTGAGCTGCTTGGCATCCCACAGGTGCCGCTGCCGCTCGCTTTCGCTCACATCAATGACGGATCCCAGCCAGTAATCGTTTTGCGGCCAGTTCACCAGCGTGATGCTCCCGGGGTAAGTGCCTTCCTCAAACTGTGCAGCGTCGATGATTCGGCGATAGTAGAAAAGGGAGTAACGCTCTGTGCCCTCAAATAGTTCGTAGTCGACAGCTTCAAGCGTATGTGGACGGACGCCGGTCCAACTGAGCAAACGATCCGGCCAGAAATCGGCTTTATACGAACGCCAAAAGTCATAACGCTCAGGGCGCTCAATCGTATGATCCTCGCCTTCGATATAGTCCATGGCAAAACAGTAGGTAAAGCCCTGCATATCCTGAGGAAGCGCATCGCCTTTAACCGCATGTGGCTCGCCCGTTTGGCTGAACGATTCCGCTCCTGTCACATATTCCGCTCCGGCAAGCGGCAGAACATCCCCACATTCTGTAGCATCTAGATAGTAAGCAGCAGTTAGTTCAACAAGTTCATCTGTCTGCAAATGCCTCATCCTTACGGATTGAATGTCATCCCCGTCAACGGAAACAGCCTGTACTTGGTAACGGTAAAGGATCTGCAATCTGCCGCTGTGAACATAAGGAGCTAACATCGCTTGCAGCACGGCTAGTGCCGCTCGCGGTTCGTGGCACAGCCGGGAAACGCCGCCGTTCCCCGGGTTCAGATGAATGCGGGATCGTGCCTCTTCGGTAAGCGGGAAATGGCGTCGATAATAGTCCCGCACTTCATTGCGAAACTCGCGGTATGTACGCGTACAGCCAAACTGTTCAATCCATCGATGCTCATCGGGAGGGACGGCTTGGCTTGTCAATTGTCCCCCAATCCAATCGGTTTCTTCGGTTAAAATTACCGATTTCCCGGATTTGGCTGCGGCAAGCGCAGCGGCGCACCCGCCGGTACCGCCGCCGATAATGACAATATCGGCGGTGTATGATTTATTGATCTTGTTTGTCAACAAAGATCCCTCCTTATCTCCTGTTGCGCAGTGGTTGCCAGGCTATTCTCATTGTATTACAGCAAGAAAATAGCCACAGCAGAGGACTATGACTTCTTTTGGTACTTTAATAACCTTTGAAGTAAAGAAAAAAAGGATTCAACGTCCGTATGCCGAAAATTTTTACAGAAGTACTTATTAGTGAACGAAAAGAGGTCGTGATCCGGATGAGCGATAAAAAAACCGTTAACGCTGTACAACTTGATGCGAATATGCAGGTTGAGACTAGTGACAATAGTCTTCAATGGCACTCTCCGATGGAGAAACCTTTTCAAGTAGCGGGCTTCGGCTGGTTGGAAGAAGAGAGGCGGTATCGTCGGCTTCCAGCAGAACCAGCATGGGAGCTGCCGCTAGCGGTTGATTTGCTGGCCAACTGCACGACTGGCGGCCAAATTCGCTTTACAACAGACGCAGTCTCACTTTCCGTCAAGGTACGCCTGACCGGTGCTGCGGATATGTATCATATGCCGGCTACCGGGCAATGCGGATTTGATTGCTACATCGGTGGCCCTGGCGAGCAAATCTATTACGGAACGACAACATACAATCATCAACTGACGGAATATGAAAGCGTATTATTTACAGATATGAGCAGGGAACAACGGGTTATTACACTGAATTTTCCATTGTACCAAGGCGTAGATGAGGTGCTAATCGGTTTGGACCCGGAAGCACAAATCACGGCGCCTCCGGCGTATGACCATAATCATAAAATTATTGTATATGGAACCTCTATCACACAAGGCGGCTGTGCCTCCCGCCCGGGGATGTCTTATACGAACATTTTATCGCGCCGTTTTAATGTGGAATTCCTCAATCTAGGGTTTTCTGGAAACGGGAAAGGCGAACCTGAGTTGGCCCATCTCTTGGCTGAAATCCAAGATCCGGCTTGTCTGATTTTGGACTACGAGGCTAACTGTGTATCCACGGAGCTGCTGCAGGAAACACTGCCGAATTTCATTTCGATCTATCGAGAGAAGCACCCTTTAACACCCATCTTGGTGATATCCCGGATTACGCATGCGAAAGAGTATTTTGATGTTCAGATGGCGAAAGATCGAGCGGACCGCAAACGGATTTCCATACAGGCCGTAGAGGAGCGGCGAGAGAGAAATGACGCCAACATTTATTTCTGTGACGGTTCTTTGCTTTTAGGGGAGAACGCGCAAGAATGTACAGTAGATGGTTCTCATCCGACTGATCTTGGCTTTCTAAGGATGGCCGACGGGTTGACGCCGATTCTAAGGCAAATTCTAGGATAACGGTTGCTTGAAGGGGTGGTTGAATGAAACTAAGATCGAAATCGTCCGGTCTCGTTACTCTCGCGATAGTCACTTGTTTCACCGCCTCTGGCTGCAGCGTTCAAGCAGATAATAAGGAAGGTACGGAAGCTGGTCAACAGGATACAACTTCCGCCATCCGAATTGTCGTAAACAGTCTGGGTGTGATTTTTCCTGATGGCATGGATGAAAACAACAATCCTTATTTAACATACATCGAGAAAAATACGGGTGTTGGAGTGGGGGTCACATTGCCTCCGCTGAATGGGTATGATGAGAAGCTGAACGTCATGATGACGTCCGGGGAGCCGCCGGATATGCTTAATACAAGCAGTCCGTCTTGGTTTATAAATTTTGTTAATCAAAAAGCGCTGACACCTCTGAACGACTACATCGATAAGTACGGCGCGAATCTGAAAGCGAAAATCCCTAAAGAAGCTTGGGATAACGTAACCGTTGACGGCAAAATTTATGCGATTCCGAGCCTAAATGAGGTGAAAGGGACGGAGCTGATTTACGCCAGGAAAGATTGGCTGGACAAGCTTGGTCTTCGTCCCCCGCGCACCCTGCAGGAGTACACAGCCGTGATGAAAGCTTTTGCGGAAGGGGATCCGGACGGCAACGGTCAGAAGGACACGTATGGACTTTCGATCCTGGAGCGATTAGGGAGAACCTCACCTTTTCTAGGGGCCTTCGGGGTTCAAATGAACGCTTGGTACGAAAGAGACGGCAAGTTAGTTTACTCAGGGGTATTGCCTGAAATGAAAGAAGCCCTCGCCTACCTGCACAGTTTGTATGAACAGGATATTCTCGACCCGGAATTTCCTCTGAACAAAATCGATGTGCTTGGTGAAAAGATTGCATCTGGAAGAGTCGGACTCTACTCAGCGGCATGGTCCGATACGCGATCACTTATTGCAGCAAACCGTAAAAATGATCCGAAAGCGGAATGGATTTCACTTGATTTTCCAATTGGACGCAGTGGTAAACACGGGGTATACAGCACGTCCAACGTCCGATCCTACAATGTTGTGCCACTCAAGAGCCAGAAGGCAGAATCCGTGGTCAAATTTCTTGATTTCATCGCAGGTCCAGGGCAGCAAAATTTGAAGCTTGGGTTTGAAAATGAGGTTTGGACGAGGGCTGGTGGCAAGTTGTCCATTCGATTCGATGAGCATATCAAGCAAGGTTATAGGGGGATTTATGGGGCTCTTGCGGATACGGTTGAGCCGGACATGACCCGGGATCGTTTGAAAGCGCTGGGCGAGCCGTTCAAGCTGTATGAAAATTTGCAGCAGATCGAGGGCAATCTCATGGAAAATCGTTTTAACGGACCACCTACCCCCGCAATGGGCAAGCATCAAGTGAAGCTTTCCAAGCTGCAGGAAGAAACCTTCACGCGCATAATCGCCGGCATGAGTCCGATAGAGGATTTCGATGATTTTGTGAAAAAATGGAAGGAAGCCGGCGGAGATGAGATTACCGGGGAAGTGAACGAATGGTGGCGGGATAACGGAAAGCAGCCGGGACAATGATCCGGTACCCATGGAGGGAACCAACATGGCCAGAGACATCGCGCCAAAATTGCGAAAAGTGTTAACCGGGTTCATTCAGGTTAGATTAACGTGGTATTTTTTACTGATACTGCTGCCGCTTTCCGGATTCAGTCTTTTTGCTATTGCCAAATCACAGATGATCGTGGAGGTGCAGACGGGAGAGAGAACCCAAGGGGCCTTGCACACGATGGCGGATTACATTGACCTCTCGCTTCAAAATATCGAGCAGCTTTCCTCATTGATTGCTTTTGATATGAATATGAATGCAACCCTGCAGTCTGTCGGCCAAGAGCCGAGGAAGCAATCGTTTGTTCAATTCGCTCAGGTGATGGACCAAATCACGAGTATGACGAATGTTAATCTCATGGTTGATCAAATTACGATAATCCATATGCCATCGCGTACCGTGATTTCTACGAAATTGGGGGGCAGCAAGCTGCCTGAGGGCGCTGAGAAGCAGGAGTGGTATATGCGATTAATGGAAGCGGGAGGCGGGACGTATTTCTATACCCCTCAAGATGGGGAGTCATATTTCGATGCGGACAGTGTACATTTGATCCGGACTATGGATCCTTATAATCGAACGTTGATTAATCCTAATTTGCTTATCATATCTATTAAAAAGAGCGCATTGATTGAGCAGGCCAAACCGCTCCTGCCTTCGAAGAATGCGAACATTTACATATTTGGCAGCAATGGTAATCTGATTACCGGGACGGGTGCAAGCGTCAATGCGCAAGTTTGGGATAAAAAAGATGAGGTCAGATCGATCCGCAAATCTCCTCAGACCGGGCAAGAAATGGTCACGATTAGCGTGAAGTCGAAGCTGTCCGGTTGGTCCATTATGATGGAACAGCCGCTTTGGGAGATTCGAAGCCATACCGATTCGCTAAAAGTGTTTACTTATGGCATTGTAATCGTCAGTTTAATGCTTGCGATTATTATTTCCTGGATCGTTTACCGCGGCATTTCAGCTCCTCTGCGGAAACTGGCCTACGGGATGAAGCAGCTGCGTACCGGCAATTTTACCATTCAATTGGAAGATAAACGCATTGACGAACTGGGGTACGTGATTGAGTCCTTCAACCGAATGGCGGAAAATCAGAAGACGTTGATCCGCGACCATTATGAGAAGCAATTATTACTGTCCAAAATGGAGCTGAAATTTTTGCAGTCGCAGATTAATCCGCATTTCCTATATAATACACTGGACTCGATTTATTGGACGGCCAAAAATTATGAGGCAGATGAAATCAGCGAGATGGTCTTGAATCTGTCGAAGTTTTTCCGGTTAAGCTTGAACAAAGGAAACGAGACTTTTTCAGTTGCAGAGACAATCATTCATTTGACATATTATATTAAAGTCCAGCAGTTGCGATTTTTGGACCATTTTACGGTCAGGTACGAAATTGCGGAGGAAAGCAAGCCTTATCATGTTTTGAAGCTCCTTTTGCAGCCATTAGTGGAAAACGCCGTTATACACGGACTGGAGAAACAGAGTGAAGGCGGAGAACTTGTCATTTCCTCCTATTTGCTGGGACCTAATCTCGTGTTGGAGGTTAGTGATAATGGGGTAGGCGTGAATCGGGAGAGACTTGCCTATATTTGTGGTAAACTGGAAGAAGCATCCAAACAAGCAGTCGAAGGCATTTCTACCGATCGAAAAAAAGAGAAAGATCTGTTCGGCTTGCGCAATGTAGTCGCCCGTATGAAAATGTACTATGGCGATGATGCTTATTTTCGCTTCGAGAGCAGCGCTGGTCGCGGTACCAGAATGACGTTGTGCCTTCCGCTTGATAAGTGTGTAACGACATTGGAGGATCAAGTGGGGTGAAAAGGTTTTTTATATGAAATAGGGAGGGTGAGCTATGCTCTATGTTATTGTTCTAATTCCCGTGCTCGCACTGATGATTTATGGCGTGGTCAAAATGACGCGAAAAGCAAAGGGCAAGGTCGAGACTTCAAAAGTCATTCAAATGTCGTCGTATCAATCCAAGAAGAAGACTTCTACGAATACGAATGCGAATACGCAGGCATGTTCCTTTTGCAAGAAGAAACAGAAAAAGCTAGCGTTCTACTCGGATGAGGAGGGGCGGGTCGTTGGGGTTTGCTCCGATTGCAGGCCGCAAGCAGAACGCCGGGCGTTGATGAGGCTGTGATTGGGGAAGTTACATAGAGCCTTAGCGGGAATGCCGCTAAGGCTCTTTTATTTGGCATATCAGATAATCTGATAGAACTTATAAATTCATTATAATTGACCTGCAACTAAACCTGTGATAGGTTCAAGAGAGTAAAATTTTATGTGACAAATTAATTGGGGAATTTCTTATTACTGCAGCATATGAGAGGTGGATTTTGTTGGAACTTCAAGTAACAAACAGTCCTTTTAATCAGGAACAAGTAGAACTGCTTAATCGTCTACTGCCTACTTTAACAGATTCACAAAGAGTCTGGTTAAGCGGTTATTTCGCAGCAATGAATGGTGTGCCGGGATCAGTTAGCACTGGCGCGGTTCCTGCAGTACCAGCAGCAAATGCAGCACCAAGCGTAGCGGCTATTTCGAAAGAAGTAACAGTCCTCTTCGGATCACAGTCCGGGAAAGCGCAAGGTTTGTCCAAAAAGTTTAGCAAAAAGCTCGAAGAGCAAGGATTTCAGGTAACGCTTTCTTCGATGTCCGATTTCAAGCCGAATGCTTTGAAAAAGGTGCAAACTTTGTTGGTTATTGTCAGCACACATGGCGAAGGAGTTCCGCCGGATAATGCGATTTCCTTCCACGACTTCCTTCATAGTAAAAGAGCTCCTCAATTAGACGGACTACAGTATTCCGTGCTTTCGCTCGGCGATACGTCCTATGAGTTCTTCTGTCAGACGGGGAAAGATTTCGACAAGCGTTTGGGTGAACTTGGCGGCAAGCAGCTTGCTCCGCGCGTAGATTGCGATGTTGATTTCGACGAACCGGCAGCAGAATGGATGAGCAGCGTATTAAGCTCACTGAGCGCATCTTCAGGTGCATCATCCGCGGCAGCAGCAGGTGCAGCAGTTAGCTCTACGAGCGCAGCTGAATCTGAGTTTTCCAGAACGAATCCATTCCAGGCTGAAGTCCTTGAGAACTTGAACCTGAATGGACGCGGGTCGGACCGCGAAACGCGACATGTGGAGATTTCCCTGGAAGGATCGAACCTTCAATATGAGCCAGGCGATTGCTTAGGCATTTATCCGGAAAATCATCCTCAACTTGTCGAGGAATTAATTGAAGCTATGGGCTGGAATGCGGAAGAGCTTGTTACGATTAATAAAAACGGCGACAAACGTTCCGTACGTGAAGCTTTAACAAATAATTTTGAAATTACAGTTCTGACAAAACCTTTAGTAGAGCAAGTTGCGAAATTGACTGTAAATACAGACCTGAACGGGCTTGTAGCAGCAGGAAATGAGCAAGAGCTTAAATCCTACATCCACGGCAAAGATCTGCTTGATCTGGTTCAGGATTATTCGCTAAAAGGGCTTGCAGCAGCTGAATTCATCGCGGTTCTGCGCAAAATGCCTGCTCGCTTATATTCCATCGCCAGCAGCTCAAAAGCATTCCCGGATGAAGTTCATGTAACGGTTCGTTCGGTACGCTATGAAGCGCGCGGTCGCGAACGTTACGGTGTGTGTTCCGTGCAATTGGCGGAAAGAGTGAAAGCAGGCGATTCGCTGCCGGTTTACATTCAGAACAATCCGAATTTCAAATTGCCGGAAAGTTCAGATACACCTATCATTATGATTGGACCTGGAACTGGGGTTGCTCCTTTCCGTGCATTCCTT
Source organism: Paenibacillus anseongensis (assembly GCF_009757995.1). Classification (NCBI taxonomy): domain Bacteria; kingdom Bacillati; phylum Bacillota; class Bacilli; order Caryophanales; family Paenibacillaceae; genus Paenibacillus; species Paenibacillus anseongensis. Next base: position 407,677 of record NZ_WSEM01000039.1, on the reverse strand, counting down.
GGCGAACGCGAAGAAACAGGTGCGGAAGGCAAATCATGGTTGTTCTACGGCGATCAGCACTTCTCAACAGACTTCTTGTATCAAATCGAATGGCAGCGTTGGTTGAAAGATGGCGTTCTAACGCGCATGGATGTCGCTTTCTCGCGTGATACGGATCAAAAAGTATATGTTCAGCATCGCATGCTTGAGAAAAGCAAAGAATTGTATCAATGGCTGCAAGAAGGGGCTAGCGTGTATGTCTGCGGGGACGAAAAACGCATGGCTCATGATGTTCATGAAACATTGGCAAAAATTATTGAACAAGAGGGCGGTTTCAGCTCCGAAGAAGCGGCTGAATACTTGTCCCGGATGCAACAGCAGAAACGCTATCAGCGGGACGTCTACTAAGACGAAGCCGTTGATTGCTAGAGGAGAGAGCCGATATGTCAGAAAACAATTTATTGTCGAAGAACAGCGCACCGCATAGCGACGTTGAACACATTAAACTTAGAACGAATTATTTGCGGGGGAGCCTCGCTGATACGCTTTTAGACACGATCACAGGATCGATTCCTGAAGATGATAACCGTTTGATGAAGTTTCACGGCAGCTATATGCAGGATGACAGAGATCTGCGTAATGAGCGCCAAAAGCAAAAACTGGAGCCGGCCTATCAGTTCATGCTGCGCGTACGTGCAGCCGGTGGTGTCGTAACAGCGGACCAATGGCTTATGATGGACCGTGTAGCACAGAAATACGCGAATGGAACCATTCGCTTAACGACTCGCCAATCTTTCCAACTTCATGGCGTTCTGAAATGGAACATGAAGAAAACGATTCAAGAAGTCAATGCTTCGCTGCTCAGCACGCTCGCAGCTTGCGGTGACGTTAACCGTAACGTGATGTGCAATCCTAATCCTTACCTTTCGGATGTGCATGGTGAAGTTTACGAATGGGCTTGCCGCATTAGTAACCACCTGGATCCACAAACTCGCGCCTACCACGAAATTTGGTTGGACGGAGAGAAAGTGATCGACAGCCAAGACGCGGAGCAAGAACCGATTTATGGAAAAGTGTACTTGCCGCGTAAGTTCAAAATCGGTATTGCCGTTCCACCATCTAACGATGTAGACGTATTCTCACAAGATCTTGGTTTCATTGCCATTGTGGAAGACGGGAAGCTGAAAGGCTTTAACGTTTCCGTTGGCGGCGGCATGGGGATGACGCATGGCGATACGCTGACGTACCCGCAGGTTGCTCAAGTGATTGGATTCGTTACACCGGATCAAGTTGTGGATTTGGCAGAAAAAACCGTCACGATTCAACGTGATTATGGTGATCGTTCCGTGCGTAAACATGCACGTTTTAAATATACAATTGATGACCGCGGCATCGAATGGTTCGTGGAAGAACTGACTGCTCGTCTGGGCTGGAAACCGGAAGCTCCGCGTCCGTATCAGTTTGACGATAACGGAGATCGTTATGGTTGGGTAAAAGGAAGCAATGGCAAATGGCATTTCACCCTGTTTATCCAAAATGGACGCGTCAAAGATGAAGGCAGCTATCAGCTGTTAACTGGACTTCGCGAAATTGCCAAAGTACATTCCGGCGATTTCCGACTTACGGCGAACCAGAATCTGATTATCGGAAATGTTAGCGCTCAGAAGAAGAAGAAAATCGAGGAACTAATCAAGGAGTACGGCCTGACAGATGGTCTTCATTACTCCGCACTGCGCAGAAGCTCCATGGCTTGTGTCGCACTTCCAACATGCGGCATGGCGATGGCGGAAGCTGAGCGTTATTTACCGGAGTTGATGGATAAAATCGATCCGCTGCTAGAAGAAGCAGGTCTTAGCGAGAAAGAAATCACGATTCGTATGACAGGCTGCCCGAACGGCTGCGCACGTCCGATGCTGGCTGAGCTTGCGTTCATCGGGAAAGCACCTGGCAAATACAACATGTATTTGGGTGGTGGCCATGCGGGTAACCGACTCAACAAGCTGTATAAAGAAAATATCGGCGAGCAAGAAATTCTACAATCGCTGGGTCCGATTTTCAATCAATATGCCAAAGAGCGTTGGGATGGCGAGCACTTCGGTGACTTCGTTATTCGCGCGGGTTATGTGAAAGAAGTTCGTTCCGGCCAAGATTTTCACGCATAATATTTCATCTTGTGGGGCTGTCCTGAAGATCTGTCAAAAGATCTCCATGGATGGTCCCTTTTTGAATGTTCCTACAATTATTGTGGTAAAATATGGCGAGGTTTGACGTATAAGGAGCAAAACGATGAATGACACCAACATCTCAGCGATCACTAAAACACCAAACAGAAAAAAGCTATACCATTTTACACGCGCCAGAAATTTACCGGCCATTGCGTATTTTGATACGCTGTTTTCAAGTTATAAAATCGATCCTTCTCAAGATGGCCCGCGTCGGTTAGTGCCAAGGCATTTGAGCTATCAAGCTCAAAAGGTTACGATCAATTCTCATTTGAGAATTGCAGATAGCATGATCGACGCCTCTACGACACAAGAGGAATTTCGGGCGTTTTTGGATCGGCATGTTTTTTTATGGCCAACCCTGAAAGATTGTCAAAAAATGATGGCAACGTATGCCAGAAGAGAGCCGGAGGAAGCTTTTGCCGTTCTCGAATTTGATGCGTCATCTTTGCTGATGAACCATGGCCTTGAAATTACGCTTTCGAAATATGATTCTGGTAGTTCGCCGCGCTTTCCCAATCATTGTTCCTATAAGAAAAGTTTGGCTATGTTCTTGCCATTAGACCAGTTTGGCCTTGTCAAAAATGACTTAGTGCCAAGTACCCCTTCGCAGATTAAAGAGATATTAATCGATGGCCAGATGACTGGTGTGACTGAGCTTCTCTCAGCGGTTTATGTCAGCAATGGGGGAGAAATTCCTGCTGGTTGGAGCGATTTGGCGCGTCCCTGGGCGATGTTAACCGACTAATTTCGAGCAAACAAGCATCTACCTGACACTATCCCACATACACTGTTACATCAAGGAATTCAGGTCATGAAACAGCGGTCTGACGAGGAGGGGTACAGGTGAGATATACCGTGCAATATATATCGCTGAGTAAAATTAAACCGGAAAGTACCACAACCAAAACCTCACAGCGGAAAAAAGAATTAAAAAAAGTAGCGCAAGATCTGATGCATTTATTGGTTGTGCAAAAAAGCAAGAAAGACAAAGGATACGTCGTTGTAGACGGACATCATCATTTGAATTTCCTCAAAAAACATACACACAAACAATCCGTGGTATGCCTTGTCGATGAAAGCAAACTATCCACGAGTGTTGGAAAATTTATGGATCGATTTCGTAAGCAGCCGTTGCCTTACGATCTTCCAGCCATCAAATCGGATCGGGTAACCGTCAGCAGCTGGTCGATCATCCGTACATTTCTGAAACGTGAACCGCGGTTTCGTAAGCTTTCGCGCAGGCAGCAGCTGAAGGTGCTTCGGCTAGGTATGCAATATAAGAAAACAACGGTTCGCAGTATGCAGGAGAAGGTCGATGAATTGTTTAAAAAGATGGTCACGCATTAACATACAATGCTTTTTCAGGGGCTGCTGCGGCAGCTCTTTCGTTTATCTTTAAAACAATTTCATCTATTGTGCAGGTGGAATGAGGTATAATTAGGGCTGTAGATGAAAGAAGGAGTGATTATGCCCATGATAGAGAACGTACGCACGAGTAATGTACAGCGTTTTGCCGGATTCGGCGCGTTGTACGATCAGAATCGTCCCACGGCTCCGCAGGAAGTCGTTAAGCTGATAACAACGTACTTGCAGCATAAACCGCAAACCGTTGTTGACGTAGGCTGCGGCACAGGTCTTTCAACGTTTATATGGCTTGATGAAGCAGATCAAATCATTGGCGTTGAGCCGAGTGACGATATGCGCGCTGTTGCCGTTAGTAAGTGGGAAGCGATACATAAACCTGATAATATGCAGTTTGTCAAAAGACTTTCCCATGAGCTGGAACTGCCTTCTGCGTCCGTTGACGTTATCACTTGCTCGCAGTCTTTCCATTGGATGGAGCCCCAAAGCACACTGCGTGAGTTCGCTCGCGTACTCCGACCCGGGGGGATTTTCGCTGCTTACGACTGTGATTGGCCGCCGGCGGTTGACTGGAGGATTGAGGAACAGTACAAGCGGCTTCTCGCTTTAGGCGATGCTAGAGCCTTAGAACTGGCTCCGAGCGAACAACAGGCCCACAAATGGGACAAAGAGGGGCATTTGCAGCAAATTCGCGACTCCGGCTTATTCCGATATGCGAGGGAGATCGTTTTCCATAACTGGGAAACGTGTGATGCCGAGCGTTATGCGAATCTGGCTTTCAGCCAGGGAGGCTTGCAAACGGCGCTGAAGCTGGGCGCAGAAGAACTGCGTGCGGAGTTTTCAGCTTTCCGCGAGCTGGTAGCTGAGGTTTTTGATGGCGTGGAACGGGAGATTATGTTCGGTTATCGGTTGCGCATGGGTGTGGTTTAGTTTTCAAAAGGTTGGCTATGATGGACTTCTCATCATAGCCTTTTTTTCGAGCTGTTGCCGGCAAATAGCAACGTAAGAGGACGCTTACTGATCGAGGTGCGTGCATGTACAGCCAGCACGATACATATATTTTTTAGAATGAGATATCAAGATCGCCACGGAAGAAAGGAGTGTACCATGGATTCTCCCAAACGGAATCAAGGCATGAACGGCATTGTACCGCAGCCCATCCGTTATGACGGTGCTGGTGGAATCGACGCGGGTCCAAGGGATATCATGCGGGATAAGGAAAACCCCAACATGCTGGTACCACCTAACACCGATGCCGGATTGGTGCCTAATTTGAAGTTTTCCTTCTCTGACACTCCCATGACGTTAAGCCACGGCGGGTGGTCGCGGAAAATTACAGCGAGAGAATTGCCGATCGCGACGACGTTGGCCGGTGTAAATATGAGTTTAACACCTGGCGGTGTCCGAGAGCTTCATTGGCACCAACAAGCGGAATGGTCCTATATGCTGCTCGGACGTGCGCGTATTACGGCAATAGATCAAGACGGGCGGAATTTTATTGCCGATGTCGGTCCAGGTGATCTTTGGTATTTTCCGCCAGGGCTTCCACATTCCATTCAAGGGTTGGAGCATTGCGAATTCCTGCTTGTTTTCGATGATGGCAATTTCTCTGACCTTCATACGTTATCGATTTCCGATTGGTTTGCTCATACACCCAAAGAGGTATTGTCTGCGAATTTCGGTGTTCCCATAAGTGCATTTGACAATATTCCGTCAGAGCAAGTCTACATTTATCAAGATAACGTTCCCGGTCCGCTGGAAAGTGAGATCGTGCAATCCCCTTACGGTACGATCCCCTTAAGTTTCAAATATCAACTGTTAGCTCAAACACCGATCAAAACTCCCGGCGGAAGTGTACGAATCGTAGACTCAAGAAATTTTCCCATCTCCCAAAAAATCGCGGCAGCCCTCGTTGAAGTAGAAGCAGGTGCTATGCGTGAACTGCATTGGCATCCAAATAACGATGAGTGGCAGTACTACCTCGCTGGTCAGGGGCGCATGACGGTGGTTCTTGGAAATGGCAACGCGAGGACGTTCGACTACCGGGCAGGTGACGTCGGTTATGTGCCATTTGCTACGGGGCATTATATTCAAAATACAGGAACAGAATCCCTATGGTTTCTTGAAATGTTTAAAAGCAATCTGTTTGAGGATGTCTCACTAAACCAGTTGATGGCACTTACGCCGCAGGGGCTTGTGAAAGGCAATTTGCATGTTGGACCTGACCTTATTAACGCGCTGCGCAAAGAAAAATGGCCGGTCGTCAAGTATCCGGGATTTTCTTACTATCCGCGATAATAATATTTTTTGAAATTGTGATAGAAATTCATGAGAGGTTGTGTCCTATAGTTGGAATCCACTAAAATGAAGTGAGACTCTCAAACTAAAGGAGAATGACAATGAGAAAAGTTGTATTATTCGTGCACGTATCGCTGGATGGTTTTGTAGCTGGACCGAATGGGGAATTGAATTGGATCTCCTATGACCAAGATTTGATGGACGCTGCGGATGAGATCGTAAAAACAGTGGGGTCCCCCATCTATGGCCGCGTAACGTATCAGATGATGGAGAGCTATTGGCCTACTGTTCTGAACGATCCTGAAAGCACGCAACATGATATCGATCATGCGAATTGGATCGAGGACATAGAGAAAGTTGTGATTTCCAAAAGCCTAAGGGAAGTTCAGTGGAACCGCACAACGCTCATTAACGAGAATATTGCAGAGGAAATCGGAAAGCTCAAGCAGCAGCCGGGAAAAGACCTTGTCATCTTCGGCAGCCCGAGCATCGCACACACGTTTATGGATTTGGATTTAATCGATGAGTATCGATTAACTGTTAGTCCCATTGTGCTAGGGACCGGAACGCGCTTATTTCAAGAGGATAAGGCGACCAAACGATTGAATCTCCTATCTTCCAAAGTACTTCCTTCAGGTGTGCTGGTGCTTCATTACGAAGCTAAGAAGGAGTAATACATTCGATTATAAAAAGCTAAAAAGGAGTTAAGCGAAAATAAATCGCTTAACTCTTTTTTGTTACCCGCCTAAATTGGAGATACGATTGATTAACCCCGTGATGTCCGTAATTGTAGCAAGGATCTGGGAGTTTTGCAGTTTGTCGAGCGCCAAGTGTCCATTTACTACCACTTGATTAATTTCATCTAACAATACTTTATTTTTCTCAACTAATTGCTCGTGAATATCTTTTGCGAAAGCAGGTACACTTTTCAAGTTAAACTGTTCAATTTCCGTTTTTAAGGCGAGTAACTGTTCTTCAAGCTTCATCTTTGTTTCAGGATTCGTAGCGGCATCTTTGATTAGCTGTGGGGCTTGTTCGGCAAATGTACTCAGTTTGTTAATGTGCGCCGTGGCTTGATTCACGTAATCCAAGGATTGATTCGCTCCATCCAGGAACGAACATGCTCCTATCATCATGGATGAAAGAACGACGAAAAGCAGCATTGATTTTCTCATTAATCATCACTTCCTTTTTCATGTAATTTGAGAAATTTGGTTTGGTTTGGTATTGTTTTAATACGCTTCAAGAGAAAATAGAGTTTCAAGATAAGGAGAAAAAGACATGACGACTTTTATTGATAAGATTGCGCTGATACGTATCGTTGATGGACAAATATTGGGGACACGTTCGAAAGGGAAAGAGCTCTATTATTTGCCTGGAGGCAAAAGAGACCCTGGGGAGACGGATACCGAGACGCTGATTCGGGAAATTGAGGAGGAGCTTTCGGTACACATTAAGCCGGAGACAGTGGCGCATTTCGGGAATTTCGAAGCGCAAGCAGACGGTAAAGCAGAGGGGATTGTGGTGAAAATGGCTTGTTATACGGCAGATTACGACGGCGAACCCAGTCCAACTTCCGAAATCGATGAATTGGAATGGTTGTCTTATAAGGACAGGGATCGAGCCTCACGCGTGGTTCAAATTATTTTTGATCACTTACATGAAAAAAATCTACTGCCGTAAGGCTTTAGACAATTTGTGCAACTAATTCTCTCTCATGACGTCAAATTAGGACAGAGGGGAGAGAATGCTATTGTCTATGTTAAAAAAAGCGGTTGTTCAAACTGCTGCGCTGTTCGTACTTGCTTCGGCAGGAACCGCCTACGCGTATGATGTTTCTTTAAAACCGTTTACGGATGTAAGTAATGCGGATTGGTTTCAAAATGAGGTCTACTCGTTATCGGCGATCGGTATTATTGACGGCTATTCGGATTTGACGTATAAACCGGATGGAACGCTAACGCGGGAGGCTTTCATTAAATTGCTGATGAATGCCAACCGGGAGGAGGCTGCTTCTGGCTCCGGTATGGCGGGCGCTCCAGTAGATGTTGAACAAGGCCGATGGTCATACCCATTCGTATCTGCGGCATATGAGCGGAAATGGCTTGATTTTATGCTGGATTCGCAGGGCAAGTTTCACCCGGATCAATCGATAACCCGAGAAGAGGTGGCCAGCATTGTCGGTAAAGCCCTGCTCGATGCTCAGACTGCCGAGGCTCGCAACAGTTGGACACTTCAAGGCTGGCAAAACGAGAAGAACAAGAGAAACTTTGCCGATAGCGATGCCTTGAATCAAAATCTGCTGCCGTATGCCTACTATGCAGTCAATCAAGGAATCATGGAAGGCGATCAACTTGGTTTTCACCCCAAGCAATCCCTGACACGCAAAGAAGCGGCCGCCATCATTTATCGTGTGATTCAGACAGAAGTAGACACTCGTGAATTAGATACGGTAGGTTTTTATGCGATTAATTCTTACCCTGCCATCAACCACATGCCGCTGCTCGATCAAGTTACGTTCGGATGGTCGCATTTGAAATACGAAGCACCAGGCAACGCTCAATTGGAGACAACTACTACCGAATATCGCATTCCTTCCGGCTGGGAGGAAGTTGTTCAGACAGCGAATGCAGCCAACATTCAGAAAAATTTGATGGTTTATTACGGTGAGAAGAATCTGAAGGATTTCTTGAAGGACGAGCCCGCGCAAAAAGCGTTTATCCAATCTTTAAAAGGGGTCCTTACGGATGCCAGATATGGATTTACCGGAGTAACCATGGATTTTGAGGGGCTAATGGATGCAACCAGCGCACCTGACTATAGCCAATTTCTGAAAGCGTTGAAAGCGGCAATCCCATCCTATCCATTAACGGTGGCGGTTCAACCTGATTATTACTATAAAGGTTATGATCTAAAAGAAATTAATGCCTTAGCGGATACGGTTGTTCTCATGGCGTATGATTTTACGCATAATGATAGTAAACTTCCTTCTGCTCCACTTCCCTTGGTGAACGATGCGGTGAAACGCACATTAGCGTTTGTTCCCAAAGAAAAGCTGGTGCTTGGGATATCTAAGCAGGCGAATCAATGGATTACAGCAAACGGAGTTGCTGAACTGTACAATCCGGAGATTGAAGCTGTTGAGAAGAGGCTTACATCACCTGGAGTTAGTCAATCGATGAGCCTGCCTTATTTTCTGAGGGAGATCTCTTTCCAAGATGATCGTGGCAGCCACGATATTTACTATGAAGATACGGCCAGTGTGGATAAAAAGGTATGGCTTGCGAAGTATTATGGGTTAAAAGGTATTTCTTTATGGTACATGGGCAATTATACCGAGTCGGATTGGGCATTATTCCATTCAAAATAAGATTAGAGGCTGTCTGGAAAGGTCAGGAATGATCTTCCAAGACGGCCTTTTTAATTTTCGTACGGGAGACAGGGAAAACCTAAAAAAAACCCGACTTCCCCTAAAGGAACCCTATATGAGGTTCGCGCGGATTCGTATACGATTAAAACAGAAACCGATGGAAGCGGTTACATCAGGATGCATGCCAACATTTATGAGCCGGATGTTCTACGAATCTGGGTTGAACAGAAAGCGCTTGGCGCTTTCGTTTTATCATAACATGTAAAGGAATGAGGGGTACGATGAGAAGGTCAAAATGGATGGCATGTACGATGGCTTTTGCACTAACGACTGGATTGGTTGGTTGCAGCTCCAATACAGATAAGCCGGCGCCTGCAGCATCTGCGGTTTCACCTGCAACGGCGAGCACAGCACCTGTTGTGCCGCAAGGACCTACGAAATTCAGCATTTCCTTGCGAACATTGAATTTTGATTATGTAGAAAAAGCAGCGAATTTGAACGAGGACAAATGGGTGAAAGAGCTAGAGAAGAAAACGAATACAGACCTGGATATCCGTTTAGTGCCGCATGCAGATTTTGAGAAGAAGATGGTTCAGATGTTTGCAACAGGCGACATTCCAGACGTCGTGCAAGCGGGAGCCAGTACGAGTGGTAAAGAGCTTGCAGGTTCTGTTCAAGCCGGCGTTTTCCTTGAATTGAATGACCTTATCAAGCAGTACGCGCCGAATTTGTTGAAGACGATTCCGCAAGCGGCATGGGACGAAGTTACGCTGAACGGCAAAATATATGCGATTCCGGAATATATTTCCCAGCCTTCCCGCAGAGCGACTTGGGTACGCGAAGATTTGATGCAGAAAGCCGGGATCACGAAGGATCCGAAAACGGTTGATGAATACCTGGAAATGCTGCGCGCTTTTAAGAAAATAGGTGTAGAGCATCCGTTCATGGGACGTCAAGATTTTAAATATGCGGATATTTTCTTTGGCGCTTACGATGTTTACCCGTACCTCAGCCAATTTGAAGTCGTTAACGGGAACGTACAGCCGAAATTTTTTGATTCAGAAAATATGCAAAAGGCATTGCAAACGTACAAAACAATGTTTGACGAAGGGTTGATACATAAAGAATTTGCAACGATTAATCCAACCAATTTCAAAAACATTATTTTATCAGGGAAAGCCGGCATGTGGGAAATGAACGCGCAGGAGCTGCTGCAGTGGCAAACGCAATTAAAGCAAGCAGTGCCTGATGCAAAAATTAAAATCATTCCTTCTCCGGTCGGACCTGACGGAAAAGGCGGCGGATATTTATACTCATCCGGTGCACGTTCCTATTTAATCAACGCAAAGACAGCAAAGGATAAAATTCCAGGCATTCTTAAGTTCTTCGAATGGCAAACATCGGAAGAGGCTGACAAGTGGTTCGATCTGACGCTGCCGACAGAACCAAAGACGGATGCAGAGGTATCCGAACAACGTTATCTAAGCGGTTTTCTCCATATGGTCAAGGACGATGCGTTCCGCAAACAAATTTTGAGCACTACGCAGGATGGGAAGGATCTGCTCAAAACGTTTGAAACCGTCTTGCCGAATGAAGGGCGTGGCGGCTTGGAATTTGATCCGATTTTGGAAGCTATGCAGAAAAATCCGGACATTGCGCCATTATCCGATACGGCGCCTGCTGTACTGCTCACACATATGGTTAAAATGGTGTATGGCAAAGAACCGATCAGCGATTGGCCGAAGGTTATCGAAGAGTGGAAGTCCAAAGGCGGGAACGATGCGTTGAAGGCTGCGAATGAGCTCTACCAGAAGAGAAGCGGCATTAAACTTAGAGGTCCGGAAGCTCAGAAGTGGAAGTAAGTTAACTGAATAAAGGCTGGGCTAGAGGTCTGCGAAGACATTCTAGTCCAGCCTTTTGTTGCGTCTAGGCGGTGGCGGTCCAGTGTGGCGGCCGATCGAGTGATTTCGGAAGCTTGGTATGCGAATCACCCTTGGCGGCATTGATCTGGAACTGTGTGAGAAAGAGGCTTCCCGTCAAGTCAGCGCCACTTAAATCGGCGTCCCGGAAATCAGCCCCAATGAGATCCGCTGATCGCAAATCTGCCTCTCTCAGGTCGGCAGCGATCAGATAGGCGCCCCGCAAATGCGCGCCTCTAAGATCAGCGCCTCGGAGATTCGCGCCAATGAGATCCGCACCACGTCCGTAGCTCTTTTGACGCCCACGGGAACCTTTCGGCTGACGCTGAACACTTGCTCTTACGAGCTCGCTCGTCTGCAGGAGCAAGACATTCACATTGGCACGATGTGCCGCAATGTCAAGTATCAAGAGCGCTTCAGCACCAAGGGATGTGAGTCGGTTCGTCTCATCCCGTAGGGAGCGAAGCGCTTCATGGATCCATCGCGTCTGCTCAAGCTCAAGCGCTTCGGTCAAATACCAGAGCAGCTCATGCAGCTGCCTCATGATAGGAAACACCTCAAACATATGTCTCGCTGTTTCCGGAGCTTTCACCCAGTCCTTACCGCTGTAAGTCACTTGAGCGACTTGTTGACCAGCGCCAAAGCAATCATATACGGTGCATCCGCGATAACCGATCTTTCTTAGATCCTGGTGTACGCCACAGCGAAAGTGATCTCCCAGGTTATGGCAGCGTTGTCCGGCCTGTTTGTCAACCGCGAAGTCGACGGAGGCGGAGAAGGGCAGCGCTACACAGCATAGACCAAAGCAATTTGCACAATCCGCCCGTAGAAGGCCATAATTATCGTTGGAAACTGCTGTAGATTCGTGAGGTTCTGGCAAAGGTTGTCCTCCTTGCATGCTAAGACATTTCAGATATTTCCAATATAAAATTCAGGACTAAGTTCGTCAACGGTATAAGATGGTTATAACTAAACTTACTCTGATTCCGTATCACTACCTGCAATCTGGGAATAATATACTTCTTAAAAGGATTGATAGTAATTATTACCATAGTGAAATGGGAGATGGCGATGCATAAGCTTATGCGAAAAGACAGAGGAAACGATCTTTTTGAACTGGCGCTGTATGTGCTTGCGGCCGTGTGTTTTGTATATTTTCTGATAAAAGGGATTTCGCCGAAAATGTGGCAGGCCGTCTTGATCGCAGTGGTACTGCTGTTGATCAGAGGGATTGTCAAGCTGACCAAGAGCACGATGTTTCCGGCGCTTAGGTTCTGTGTGTTGCTGTTCATATTTATAACGATGTTTTTGGCAAATGAATTCGGATTTTATAGTGTCATTCCCTATTTGGATAAAGTTGAGCATCTCTTTTCAGGTGTCATCCTTTGTTTTGTGGGCTTACTTATATATGGGAAAGCAAGCGATTTAGAGAACAAATCCGTCACGCCAAACGCAAAGGTCGCGATATGGCTAAGCCTCTTTTTTTCCGTAGCGATGGCAGGGGTTTGGGAAATTTATGAGTTCACGACGGATCATTGGTTCGGATTGAATTCACAAAACGGCAGCTTGGTGGATACGATGACAGATATTATTTGCGGAACGATTGGCGCGGTGCTGACCAGCCTTTATTTAGTCATTCAGGCAAAGCGGAGGAAAATGCCCTTAATTGACGAAGTTACTACGCAGCGATAAAAGTAACAGGTCAGGAACAGGGAGGAACGCATGAGAAAAGTAATTATGTTTAACAGAGTATCTATAGACGGCTTTTATAAGGGGCTAAATGGGGAAATCGATTGGTTTATCCATGATCCTGAAGTCGACAAAGCCGCGCATGAGATGATGAATCCGGATACGATTTTTTTCGGTAGAGTGACCTACCGGATGTTTGAAGGTTATTGGCCCCAAGTTGCCAATAATCCGAGTGCACCAGCAGGGGCTCGGGCGATGGCGAATGAATTAAACGAGATGACCAAAATCGTATTTTCTTCAACGATGGAACGTGCAAGCTGGGAGAATTCCAGGTTAGTGAATGGGGATATCGCCAAATTCGTTCAAGAGATCAAGCAAGAAGATGGAGCGGACATCGTTATTTTTGGAAGTGGATCGATTGTACAGCAGTTATCTCATGAGGAACTCATTGATGAATATTTATTTGTAGTCACTCCGGTCATTCTAGGTTCGGGAAAATCATTATTTCATGATGCGAGTGGAAGTCAAACCTTGAAATTGAAAGAAACGAGGAGCTTTGGCTCAGGAAACGTTTTACTTCATTACGAGAAGTAGAAGAAGACAACAAAGCAAGAGGAGTCTGCTTACGGGCAGCTCCTCTTTTTTTCAATCGGTAGAACCAAGATATGCTGGAGACCGTTTCGGCCCATTTTCGTGCGGCCATCATCTCTAAAGCCTGCTTTTAAATAAGCTTGTCGTGCGGGAAGATTGTTCAAATTTACAGCTAGTACAATTTCTTCTGCTTCGGGGAAATGATGCTGGGTAAATGCTTTCAGCTGCAGGAGCGCTGCTTTGGCATGACCATTCCCCTGATCTGCATGATTAATTGAAAAAGCGCGAAACACAAGGGAATTCGAATGATCCGTATAGTCAAATCGTTCTTCTCCGTCATACAGAATAAAAAATCCAACGGGCGTTTCATTTGAAACGATAACAACAGGAAAACGGTGTTTATCTTCCAAGGCGATTTGAAGCATCTCTTTTGGCATGCCTGTGAACTGTTTTTGATCTTCTGGCAAGTAGAACGATTCCAAAGCGGCTTTATGTTCCCATGAAAAAAGAGAAAAGTATAGCCTGATAAAGTCCCCTTTTCATCAAAAAAATAATTTCGTGCCCTCCCCAGGTTTCTGTACTTTTCACTAGAAGAGTCAGATATGTATTATCAGTAGGTAAAAAGGAGGGGGATCCATGCTAGAGGAATACGAGTTTATTTTAAGTTTGAAATTGCTGGAGTTTGAAATTAGGCAAATAACAGCGTATACCAGCGCTTTTCCGAAGTGTTACACGATGTTGAAAAATAAACTAGATGACTTGTGTGATTTTATATATAAAGAGGAAAATGTTCAAAACTGGCCTTTATGGCAGTCTAATACTGAAGTGCAGGAACTATCGCGAAATGTGAGGGAAACGTCCATTCGTGCTTTGCGTGTTTTGGAGAAATATCAAGCAGGACATGGGGAAAAGGATGAAATTCAGCAAAGCAAGTATATGGATTCATTACTGGATTCCGTTCGTTCCGAACTAGCATGTTTACAGATTGATCAACATAGCAAAGTGTTGTTTATCGGCTCAGGAGCTTTCCCTGTCTCTGTGCTAACCATTGCCCAAATGTCAGGAGCAGAAGTGTTAGGACAAGATTTAGACGAGGAAGCGGTAGAACTTTCTAAGCAAGCAGCAGCAATGAGCGACTGGGTAAACCGTGTAACTTTCACCCACCAACCATTGAAAGAGTTGGCCTTTGCCCAAGAGGCTACGCATATTATTGTGGCCTCACATGTGGCCGATAAGCAGGAGGTTCTTGAGGATTTGAGACAAATAGCAAGCAGTCGTGTGAAAATTTTGATGCGATACGGCAATGGGTTAAAATCGCTGTTTAATTATACGTGGCCGGAGGGGAATTACTTGCCGGGGTGGACACAAAGTCGTGTAAGTACGGCATCACAGCTGTATGACATGGTCATTTTGGAGAAAGCGATGCAAATGAAAAGCGTTTGAAGCGGGACCTTCCTATTGAATAGGGAGGTTTTTATTTTGCCATTTGGAGAACTCAATTTTCCTTCCACATCAACCTGAATATTCCAACAATATTAAGCGCATAACAATAAGTAAAAAGTGTGTGATTAAGGAGAGTTTGGCATGAAGAAGGAGATTCCGAGGGAGCTAAGTGTCGAGAAAGAAGCCTATCAGACCGCTGTCTCGGCCGAACTTTCCGGGAACTTGCAAGTATTGCGAACCTACTTTACAGATTGTGCGGATGTTTTGTTCACTCATTTTCACACTCACAACGGGTTGAACGCCTGTATGCTGTATCTCCGCGGCGCTGTGGATGTGGAGCTTCTGGATGGAAACGTGCTTACCCCGCTAAAGAACTCGAAGATAGACTCTGCAAACTCGATCGAAACTTACAAAGATTATGTCAATGTGTCTGATGTCTATGAGATCCAAACTATTGGTGAAGTTCTCCACGATGTTCTGGGAGGCAGATCCGTTGTCTTCATTGATACCGTACAAGGCGCTCTAACCATTGGACTTATGAAGTACGATACACGTGCTGTTGAAGAGCCGCTAGCCGAATCTGTTGTGCGTGGTTCAAGAGAAGGTTTTATCGAATCGACAACCGTCAATACCTCATTAATTCGGAAAAGATTAAAGACGCCGGCTTTAAAGTTCATCACCTTCACGGTGGGGACTTATTCTAAAACGGAAGTCACCATGGCTTATATCCATGGGATCGCAAAGCCTGATATTATCAACAAGGTTTCAGAGCGAATAGAGCAGATCGATATTGACGGTGTGCTTGAGAGCGGATACATCGAGGAACTGATCGAGGGTAATACGTATTCGCCTTTTCCACAAATACAAGCAACAGAACGCCCCGATGTGGCTGCAGCCAGCTTACTGGAAGGACGTATTCTTATTTTGACCGAAAATACGCCTATCGTGCTGATCGTCCCAGCAACATTCTGGTCCATGATGCAATCACCTGAGGATTATTATCAGCGATATTTAATCGGGACGTTAATTCGCTGGCTCCGTTACACGTTTTTCCTCATCGCCATGCTCGCTCCTGCTGTGTATGTGGCGGTTCTAACCTTCCATCAAGAAATGGTGCCGACGACGCTGCTTCTGCGCGTGGCCAAATCGCGGGAAGAGATCCCGTTCCCGGCCTTGGTGGAAGCGCTCATCATGGAAATTACGTTTGAAGCGCTGCGTGAAGCGGGTATTCGACTTCCAAGGCAAGTCGGCTCAGCCGTCAGTATCGTTGGCGCGCTTGTCATTGGCCAGGCGGCTATACAAGCCGGTCTTGTTTCGGCGCCAATGGTCATGGTCGTTGCGATTACCGGGATATCTTCTTTTATGATGCCTCAGTACTCAGCAAGCATTGCTCTTCGAATCCTGCGATTTCCCATTATGATTTTGTCAGGAATGATGGGGTTATTTGGCCTAATTCTGGGGCTGTTGTTAGTCATTAGCCATCTTTGTATACTTCGTTCATTTGGAGTTCCCTACATGGCTCCTTTAGCTCCAATTTCCCTAAGCGGTATTAAAGATGTGCTTTTCAGAGCCCCTATCAATAAATTGAAGACGCGACCGTTGTTCTACAGTGAAGGCAATATCAAAAGGCAAGGCGATAAGCCGGATAGGAAGAAATGATGCAGGATTGATGGAGGGGAAGAGAATTGAGGCATTGGATTGGCTTCCCAGTACTTATACTAGTGCTGCTTATGACAACAGGCTGCTGGGATCGTGTGGAGGTCAATGACATGGCCTTGATTATCTCCGCAGGAGTAGACTCGAAAGATGAAGATGAAATTGAAATGACCGTTCAAGTCTTTATTCCGAATCCAGCTTCAGGAGGTAGTGAGGGGAATGGCGGGGGGCAGGGAAATGTATACACCATGTCTTCGGTGGGCAATTCCATGGCGGATGCTCTAAGTGAGTTGCAAAAGAAACTGCCTCGTTTTTTTTCTTGGGGGCATGCGAAAGCCTTCTTTTTTGGGGAAGAATTGGCAAGACAGGGCTTGAGTGACGAGTTTGATTTCTTATTCAGAGATATCCAGACACGGGAGCAATCCAACTTCTTTATCTGCAAAGGAAGCGCCAGGCAGCTGTTGGAGTCGCAAGTGGATCCCAATACCTATGAAACCTTAATTAAACTTTCTCAGAAGCCAGTCAACCATTCTTCTACCATGCACGAAGTAGAGGAACTGTTAAGCGCTGAATCGCAGTCCTTTCTTTTACCGGTAGTTGCGCCTGCCACCTTAATTACAAACAAGGCTAAAAAGCAGATTCTAACTGTCGAAGGGATGTCCGTCATCCACAAACAGAAACTAAAAGGTTTTCTAAGCCCGGAAGACATCATGGGAATTCGCTTATTAAGACCAAAAGATCTTGGACGAAATATAACCATGACTCAGAAATTGGACGGCGGTAATATTGTTCTCAAGATCATGCATACGAAAATTCGACTGTACCCTTCGATTGAAAACGGCGTTTGGAAAATGAGAGTGAAGTTATCGTTGGATGGAAATGTCGTTCAAAACTCAAGCTCAATAAATATTACAAAAGGCACCGATGCCATGAGACGCATTGAGGAACCTTTTAATCAATCAATGAAAGAAATTATGGTACATACCCTGCATCGTTTGCAAACGGAGCAAAAAGCGGATGTTGTAGGATTTGCGAGAGCCTTTCACAAAAAATATCCACTTATATGGCGAGACAAGAAGGACGAGTGGATTTCCATCTTCCAAACCATGGAAATGGAAGTGGAAGTTGATAGCTCTATACAGGGGCCAGGAGTAGCCAATATTCCTGTGTATCGGAGAAGAGGTGAGGTTAATGATGAGTGACATGGTTTTAACGACCCGCCAAATATTCTGGATGATGGTAAGCACGCAAGTCATCATGACCATTCTGTTGACAACCGCGCCAGCGATTCAATTGGCCAATCAGGATGCCTGGATGTCCTTGATTGTTTCTACCGCGGTAGCGGTAGGAATCGCGTATATTTGCGGGAAGCTGGCTTCCATTTTTCCTGATAAAACGCTCATTGAATTTAACCGGATTTTGCTTGGAAAATGGTTTGGCGGTGTGATTTCGGTGATGTATTTGCTGGTCTGGATCGTCATTCTTACCGTCATATTAAAACAATTCAGCTTGTTTATTACTGGGACCATCATGCCCAGAACGCCGGTTTTTTTAATCCAAATTCCCATGTTTCTCGTTGTGATTTATCCGACAGTGCATGGTGTTGGCGTGATTGCCCGAATTTGTGAACTGACGGGACCGATCATTTTAATTGGCGTTATAGGTCCTATGTTTTTGGCCATTAATCAACTGGACTGGGATCGACTGCTGCCAATTTACATCGATAACGGTTTGCTGGCGTTAATGAAAGGTTCGCTGCCAGCGGCCGCCTTTTTGGGCGATTGCATCATGCTGCTCATGTTGATTGCCTTTGTTGTGCAGAAGAAGCAGATTGTCCGCCACGCAGTAGGAGGCGTCATGCTTTCCGG
Source organism: Paenibacillus anseongensis (assembly GCF_009757995.1). Lineage (NCBI taxonomy): Bacteria > Bacillati > Bacillota > Bacilli > Caryophanales > Paenibacillaceae > Paenibacillus > Paenibacillus anseongensis. Next base: position 389,277 of record NZ_WSEM01000039.1, on the reverse strand, counting down.
CGTCGTAACATTAATATCCGTTATTTTTAGCATCTTAATGTTTGGACACAACGTTTCCGCGAATTACACGTATCCAATGCTCATGATCGTTCGATCGATTTCCATCGGCGGTATCATCGAAAACCTGGATGCCATAGTTGTAACGATTTGGATCATGAGTGTGTTTACTAAATTATCGCTCTATCTATTTGTATCAAGCTACGGCACCTCACAGCTTTTTGGTTTGAAAGACTGGAGAAAAATGACATGGGTGATATCGGCAATCGTCATGTTAGCCACATTTATACCCGTTAACTATGAGGAGATATCCGTCATTTTTCCCTTAAAAGTGGCTGCTCCTTATATATTCCCGATTTTCATGGTGGCAGGTCCGCTTCTGCTGCTTTTACTGGCACTTGTCAAACGGAAGAAGCTCCGCATGCAGCCGAACGCTTAACTGAACATAAAAGGACCGTCAGGAAGCTCGTTCTTCTTTGACGGTCTTTTTATGGAGAACTATATTGACACTCGATATATCATGGTTTATTATATCGATATACGATACATTGTGTTTCGATATAACAGAAGGCGATATAAATACGGATTGAATGGAGGTGAGAACCACATGGAGCTTTCCAAAGATCTGCTGCCATTGACGGAAGCATTTTACTATATTTTAGTGACTTTATATCCCCGTGCGGCACATGGTTACGCGATGATGCAGGATGTGGAAAAGATGAGCGCAGGTAGGGTACGCATAGGCGCAGGCACTTTATACACTGCATTAAATACGCTGCAGAAAAAAGGGTTAATTGAGAATGCGCCTGAGGCAGATGTTGGTGCAGATTCACGTCGCAAACTGTACGCGATAACCGAGCTGGGCAGGAATGTATTAAAAGCTGAGATGGAACGTATGGAAGAACTGCTGTCGAATGCAAGATCAGCCATCGCAAATGTAGAGTAGGAGAGAGGGCGTGCTAATGATGACCAATACGCTAAGTAACCAATTCGAATATCGGACTAGATTTTCATTTGTATGGAATTATGAGAAGGATGAATCGTGGTTCACTTCTTTGTCTGCACAAGGCCTACACCTGGTCAAACCGGGAGTATTCCGCAATCGTTTTGAGAAAAATAGCGCGGTTCGCTATGTCTATCGCATGGATTACCAAAAAATCAGCGGCAAAAATAATTTCGATGAATATAAGGCTCTTTTTGAAGATTTAGGTTGGGAGCACGTAGATTCTCTTTTTGGCTGGCATTATTTCAGAAAGCCGTTTCGTGAAGGCGAATCGTATGATATTTATACGGACCGCTTATCGTTAAAGCTGTTATTCAAAAGAGTGCAACTCACTCTAAGCGTTGTAGCACTAGCCAATTTGGCGCTGTTATTCATGAATACCCCTAAATTGTTCTCCGAATCACGCACACAACTCATCGGAAACACACTTACTTTCTTGGTTCCCATTGAATTCATATGTGTTTGTTTGCTAGCCTACGGCTGTTTGCGATTTCAACAAAAAATCAAGAAACTTGATGAAAACTAATGATCAATAAGGAGCGATTATGGCCTTGCTTGCCTATGTGAAAAAAGTGTATGCCGCTTGGATCGATTATCCGTTGCAAGAGGGAGCATTGCTTCAAGCTAAGTATCGTATCCTGCGATTTCTCGGCATGGGAAGTTATGGGTTAACCTACTTGTGCCAGGACATCAGGACTGGTGGAGAACTCGTCATTAAGCAAGCGAAGCCAAGTAAAGGGAAGTTGGGGCGTGATCTGTTGCAAAAAGAGATCGAAATCATGCAGCAGCTGCAACATCCGTCCATACCAAGATGTCTGGCATTCTTCGAGAAAAATAAACAGATGTTCATGCTCATGGATTATGTGAAAGGGCAAACGGTTGAGGATTTAATTTTTGAAAGAGGCGCGAAGTTTTCAGAAAAAGAAGCCTTAAGCCTGATTTGCAAGCTAATGCCAGTGGTGTTCTACCTGCATGTGCAAGGTTTTGTCCATCGCGATATTCGGATTCCTAATGTTATTTTGCAAGGGGATCGAATCTATTTAATTGATTTTGGTTTAGCTTCGCGAATCGGGGAACCAAATGAGTACGTAGAAGGGGAAGCGCTGCAGAGGCGGCGGGCGACTAAAGTGACGTCCGATCTGTATTCAATCGGTCACTTTTTGCTTTTCATGTTGTATTCAACCTTTGAGACGTCGGAAGGGCATGAGGAAAGCGCCAAAGGCTGGGAAGAGGAGCTTGATCTCTCACCGGCGACGAACCGTATGATTCGCAAGCTGCTTCAGATAGAGCCTGCTTATACGAGTACGCAAGCATTCATTGATGAACTGAATACAATCCTGCAGCAGCCATAATTCGTTCATCCTAAAAGCAAACAAAAAAGCCACTTTCGCGGCTTATGGTTAACTTGAACTATGTTGTCTGTTTCGATAATAACCATGACCTTGCTGCCCGTGACCATTACCGTAATACCGATCAGATGAAGAATGACGACGACCATAGTGAACTCGATGACTGCTATTGTGACGATAACCTCGGTGTTTGGAGTGGAAGATGGAGCCTAATAGCTTTTTTAGCAAATATTTTATCATTTGTCAGGAAGCCTCCAATCGTTTTAATTTTTAATACGAATGGAGACTCCATTAGTTTCAATCGGCTCGGGAGCTACTCAATGTTTTGTTTGTCTAATTCGTTTAAACGCTCAAGAATTCTACGCTTACGGTACAGCATTTTTGCGGATTCGCCTACATCTTTAAGCGTGCCTCGATTGATCCATGCACCGAACAGGATGCCGGCAACAGGAATCAACTGGAACAGTTTCTTCCAACCCCAATTGTCACGATAGGTAGCAAAAACTTCCCGCCACCCTTGCAGCTGCGAAATCATCTGCGCGTCTGCTTGATCATTTGCTGCATAGTCGCTGAGCTCATCAAGAATTGCTTTCTTGCCAACGATATCCGCAGAAGAGAATTGCATACATTTAATCGTGAAGATGCGTTCCTGCTTGATTTTGGGATCATAGCCGTAACAGATGGCCAGCTCTTGAATGGTTTTCAGAGACAGGCCGAGAACGGCCGGAACATCGATGGCGAGTGTCAGAATGCCGCCTATTCCCGTCGTTGCACCTTGGAGCGTTGCTAACTTCGTCCGATTGTGAATGATCTCATCTGCTGCTTGATCCAAGATGCGAAGGGGAAGTGTCTCCACGTCTTCTATAGCAGCTATCTGTGTATGGACCCGATGATGACCTTCACTTCGGTGACGCACTTCTTCGATATGGCGCAATGTCCCGGCTTCAGAGATGAGATACCGGCCACCCGCTTGCAAATAATTCCCTAGTTCATTTAAAGCCTCGCTAATCTTCTTGTTCAATATTTTAGGTGTCAACCGGTCCAACAATTGAAAAGGCAGACGCCCGATTTTCTCCCAAAACCATAAATCCTTCTGTTCAGACTCCCAAGCTTTAACGATGTTCAACTCTTTCAGCAATTGTTCCCTTGATTCCATCATGATTACAACTCCTTTGCATCTTGTATACGTTTGAGAGCTGTATTTGGATGCAAAGGCAGATTTTTTTGATAACGGGTTGCTACTTGTTCTAAATATTTGTGAATCCAGGCATCGACCGTTTCGGCGTTAAGACTATTTTTGCGAAAGGAGCTTGGCGGAGTACCCATTTCCTTGGTGAACACTTGCGTGAAATAGTGGATGCTTTCAAAGCCGGTATCTTCGGCAATTTGTTTAAGCGGAATGTCTGTGTAACCTAGCAGATAGGCGGCCCTTTTGACCCTTTCGGTTTTGACGACGGAAGGGAAGGATTGTCCTAATTCTTCTGCCATGAGGCGGGAAAGCTGCCGCTCGGATAGATGCAGGCTTTGGGCTACCTCTGAAAGCGCTATTTTATTCGTGAGGTGAGTTTGGATATATTCTTTTGCCCGCTTGAGAGTGCCCTGAAGATCTGATCTTGCAGTTGATAAAGCTGTATCGCCAGAGACGCAGTGCTGCAGAAATAAGCTGACACAACTCATGATCAGCGTATAGGCTAGATGTTCAATGGATTCTTTATAGCGAATTTCGGATTCAGCCGCATGCAGGAGCAGTGCTTGCCAAATAAGTGCAGGCGAAGTTTGCTCGGCATTCGGGATGAACAAATGCGGATAAGCGCTTAATTGGTGAAAATCGTGAATAAAAGCTTCGCTGGATTCGGACTCTACGGGCTCAATGGCAAAAAACAGCAGCAGCATGCCCTCATCGCTTTGTATATAGTGTCTGCTTTCAGGCTTGGAACAATAAAGCGTTCCAGCACGCAGCGGATAGGTTACACCATCTGAAAAGTAAACGCCTTCCCCTTGGACGACATAACAAATTTCAAAAAAGGAATGCGCATGGGGGCTATTTCCCATATGCTGCGGCTTTGCACCCCAGTAGTGAACAAAGATGGATGCGGAGGTGCCATGCAGCTGATTCACATGTTGGTTGAGATATAGGTTACTTCGAGAATAAACAGTATGGCTCAGCACGAAAGCGTTACTCCCCTCTAGTAAGGTGACATCTATTATATCACGGAATTTTTTAAAAAAGCGGCGTGTTTTTACAAAGACTGACTTCGTGCTCCTTTCCTATAATGAAATGGAAGATCACACGAAGGGGTTGTTCGATATGGGAAGCGAAAAACATCTATCACTGGCTGGGATTATGGGTTTTCCGGTAACACCGTTTGATCATAACGAGAATGTGAATGAAAAAGCGTTTGAAGCGAATGTGCAATTTTTGTTGGCAGGTGGCTTAGATTCCGTATTTGTTTGTGCGGGTTCCGGAGAGTTTCAATCGTTGGATATCAAAGAATATGAGCAGCTAGTTACGATCGGAGTCGCAGTATCCGCTGGGAAAGTGCCTGTCTTTGCAGGCGCAGGGGGCAACCTGAGGGAAGCGGTCGATCGTGTCCAATTGGCGGAAAAAATTGGAGCAGACGGATTATTGCTGCTGCCGCCTTACCTGATCATCCCTGAACAGGAAGGACTGTACAACTATTACCGGACAATCGCTGAGAGCACGGCATTGCCAGTCATTATTTATCAGCGTGATAATGCGGTGTTTACATTAAAGACGCTTGAAAGATTGGCTAATCTGCCAAACGTCATTGGGTTCAAGGACGGGTTAGGCAACTTCGAGCTTAATATTGAATTTGTGCAATCCCTTGGAAATAAGCTGCAATGGATGAACGGAATGCCACTGGCGGAACTGACGATGCCGGCCTATCATGCACTTGGCTTTCATTCCTATTCATCAGCTATATCCAATTATATCCCTCAAGTTTCAAAGAAATTTCACGAGAGCCTGATCGGAGGCAATCAGGAGTTGCTGCAAGTAATCTATCGCGAAGTGATTTTGCCGATTCACCGAATCCGCCAGCAACGCAAAGGTTATGCGGTTTCCCTAATCAAAGCGGGGATGGATATCGTCGGTCTGCCCGTTGGTTTGCAAGTTCGGTCACCATTAGTACAGGTTGAGCGAGAGCATTATGTACAGTTGGAATCGATTATCAAGAAGAGCGTGGACTTGATCGCTGCTGCCAATAACCTATAGGAGGTAATGAACAATGATGAAGGTATCAATTCAAGTTCCAACTTGCGATCTGTCTGATAGCGATTTAAAACAAATGTGCCAGCTAGGCGTTGATTGTATTGATTTTACGCGAGGATCTTCCTTTCCCGGCGTGAAGGAGCTCGGTTATCCGGATCTCGATCAACTGATCAAGTTAAGACGAAGAATCCGATCACATGGGATGGACATCAACCGTGTGACGCTGCCAGATATAACAAGCAGTTTTATGTTGGAGGAACCTGGATCTGAGATCCAATTGGATCATGTCAGCAATGCCATCAAAGCTTTTGGCGAAGCGGGGATCACGCTCGTTCGTCAGCGGTTTGCAGGCGATGTCTTTCCTTATTTGTCAGAGGAATACACGGCTGTGCACCGAGGAGGGGCGCTGGTACGCGGGGAATCTATAGCGCGGAATTCAGACAAGCAGCCTCCTACCGTGGAACAATTGAACGCTTGGTGGAAGCGTTTCGATCTCGTCTTTGGCAAGCTGGTTCCATTGGCAGAAGAGTACAATGTCAATCTGGCTGTACATCCTTCCGATACACCGCATCATAATACGCCTTTCGGCGGGCTTGGTTTTCACCGCGTGATTGATGCTTATCCCAGTAGAAATGTTGGCTTAGTTTATTGCGTCGGTACTCGCGGAGAAGCAGGCGGTACACCGCTAGTTCTTGATGAAATTTATCAATACGGGCGCAAAGATCGGATTTTTCTTGTTCACTTCCGTAATATTCGGGGCAGCCTGGCGACGGCCGGGGCATTTGAAGAGGCGCTTTTAGACGATGGTCATATGAATATGGCGAAAATTTTGTTAGCCTTGCATCAGGTTGGCTATAACGGCTGTATTAACCCGGATCACATTACTTCCCTTGAAATGGATCGTGCACCGCTTAATCCTTCAAAATCCGGCATGGGATGGGTTGGATGGGCGTATTCCATCGGCTATGTGAAAGCGCTGCTCGCGGCATTAACCGAATTTAGAGGCGGGAGGGATTAAACCATGTTTGAACCTCAAACGTTTCTCAATTATATCGGCGGGGAGTGGAAAGCAGCTTCAAGCAACATGGTTGAAGCTAGCATGAATCCTGCTAACCGCCATGAAACAGTGGGCTATATCCAGCAATCAACGCTGGATGATCTGGAGGAAGCTGTTGGCGCGGCCAAAGCGGCCAAGATGGGATGGCGCAAATTATCGGGACCAGCGCGCGGCGAGTTCTTATTTAAAGCTGCGAATCAAGTGGAGCAGCGTCTGGATGAAATTGCGGAAATGATGACCCGCGAAATGGGAAAAACGCTCCCGGAGGCGAAAGGGGAAACCGCGCGCGGGGTAGCAATTTTGCGGTATTACGCCGGCGAAGGCATGCGGAGTATCGGTGAAGTAATCCCTTCAACGGATAGCGCAGCGTTGATGTTCACGTCCCGTGCGCCGCTTGGTGTCGTCGGCGTTATCACGCCTTGGAATTTTCCGGTTGCGATTCCGATCTGGAAGATGGCTCCTGCACTGATCTACGGAAACACCGTTGTGTTCAAGCCAGCGCAAGAGACAGCCGTAACCGCGGCTTTGATCATGGAATGTTTCCATGCAGCGGGACTTCCTGCCGGTGTCATCAATATGGTGACAGGCGACGGTGGCCTCATCGGACAAGCAATGGCCGACCATCCGGACATCCAGGGCATTACTTTTACAGGCTCGAACGCAGTGGGGAAAAAAGTCGGGCAAAGCGCTCTGGCAAGAGGAGCCAAGTACCAGCTCGAAATGGGCGGGAAGAACCCCGTTATCGTGGCTCGGGATGCGGATCTAGACCTGGCCGTTGATGCCACCATTAGCGGAGGCTTAAAATCCACGGGGCAGAAATGCACAGCGACGAGCCGAGTAATCGTCCATACCGAGATTTACGAAGCTTTTAAGACGAAGCTGCTGGACAAAGTTCAGAACATCCGTTTAGGCTCCGGCCTTGAAACAGCAACGTGGATGGGCCCTCTTGCAAGTGAAAAGCAGTACCGCACAGTCCTTTCTTATATCACAAATGGTGTAGAAGAAGGCGGCACTTTACTATGTGGAGGCGGAAAAGGGCAGGGCCAGGATTTGGAGGCCGGTTACTTCGTTGAACCAACCGTTTTTGAAAACATCTCCAGCTCAATGACCATCGCGCAAGAAGAGATTTTCGGCCCTGTGCTTGCTCTTATGAAGGTGGATTCGCTGGAAGAGGCGATCGAAATCGCGAATGACGTGAAATTTGGACTTAGTGCTTCCATTTTTACGCGGGATATTTCGACTATGCTGACGTTCTTGCAGGATATCGATGCCGGTATGGTTCGGATCAATGCGGAGAGCGCTGGTGTGGAATTGCAAGCACCGTTCGGCGGCGTTAAGCAGTCCAGTTCCGGCTCTAGGGAGCAGGGGCAAGCAGCGATAGACTTTTATACGGATATTAAAACGGTTTTTGTTAAAGCTTGAATAAGCGATTTATCGTGAATAGTTGGGCGGGGATCAGCATCCTGCTCAACTATTTTTTTCTGCTATATGAGCACTTCTTATCGAAAAAGGAGAGAAAGCGACAAGAAATGTCAGCAATCTTTGTGTGAATTTGGTGTTTGAATGTATAATAGATCTATAGATGAATTAACAACTGGGTGAATAAAGGGGGATGTACGGTGCAATCGAAGTTTAAAGTTGCTATAGGCATATCCGTTTTGGGGTATGTTGTAAGTCTCATAACTGCCCGCTTTCTGCCTGGCGCAGTTAACTTATTAGTGCCAACTACTTTCTCATTAGGCAGTCTTATGCTGATTAGTCGCAATCATTCAATGGAAGTGAAAAGGCTGCAAGGTTCAAATACTGCCAGTGATTCTTTACCGAATACGGGGAGGACAAGCAGCACGAATTCGGGCAGTGAAATGGAGCAGACGGGTAAAAGTGAAAGTGAAAACGATCCATTTTGGGGTCCGATAGCCGAGTACATTCATGTCATCGAAGAGACGATGATATCCGAAGGCCAGAAGAACACGCTGGATAATGAAATCGTAGAGAAGACGCTTAGTTTACTATCAAGAGTTGGCAGGTTAATTCCGCAGCTGAAAGAACTAAATGATGCAAACATGAATCATAACATACAACGGTTGATTTTCAAGGATCTGAATGGCGCGATTAACCCCTTTCTGAAGCTGGGTGGAGAAGCGAAACGGCTGAATCGTCGACTTCTGCTTACGGGGATTAAGGATATTAACTCCAAACTTTCCGCTTATGTCGAGACAATTGAACAAAAAGATCTCATGGAATTGCAGACGCGAATGGAACTCATCCAACAACGCTATCGTTCTGAAGACTAAAGGAGGAACTAACGATGACAACCCAATTAGTACAATTAAAATCGGCAGATTTGCAAAGAGTAGAGCAGGAAGCGAAACAAATGCTCCAAAAAGTATCGACCACGGACGACATGGAATTAGAAGTCCTGATGGACTCCATCGGTCGTATGGGTTCCAAAACCATGGAGCAAGCGGGTCAATCCTTAGCCATGTTAGAGCGCCCCGTGAATGAATTGATGTCTGGCAAACGATCAGAAGTTCAAAACAACATTTTGAAGCTTCGTCATGAAATCGATTCTTTGAGCAAAAGTAAGCAGTTGGGTTTTTTCGAAAAAATCATGAAAAAGACACCGCTGAAAAACTACATTTATAAATATCAGTCCGTAAAAACGAACGTGAATGCGATCGTCCAATCGCTTCGCAATGGCAAGGAAACACTGGAAGAAAATATGGCTTACATGAAAACATTGAAGAAAAACTCTTTAGAATCGGTCTACAACCTTCAAATGCGGATTGCCATGGGCGAGAACTTAAAGCAGTTGTTTGAAACGGAGATTAGCAAGCCTGAAAATGAAGGACGTAAGGTTCATCTCGAAAGAGGACTTCGTAAAGTAGTGACGCGTATCCAGTCATTTCAGGAAATGGTCATCCTCTATCAGCAAGCGATTGCGGGTACGGATATCATCAATGACAATAATGATAAACTCATTGATGCGGTTGATGCGACAATCGACAAAACGCAGAATCTACTTACTGTATCCGCGATGATTTCAATGGCGATCGAGGATCAAGTACAAACCATTGATGCAGTCAATTCGGCGAACGCGACACTTAATAAAATGTTTGAGGACAACTCACGGTTATTGAAAGAAACGACGCAGAAAACGAACGAGCTGCTTGGGAACTCGGGCTTACAGATGGATTCCATTGAGCGTGGCATGAATGATCTCTTTAGTGCACTGGATCTATTCGAACAGTCCAATCGGACAATCATTCAATCGGCTACGGAGCACACGAAAAGGCTCGGGAACATTAGCCAGCAGATGACCCAGCGACTCGGCTTAATGCCTGGCAATAAGACAATTGCCGAGAAAGACGCTGCGCTTAGCGGACTTTTAGAATAAAAGAGAGCGAGGCTGCCCTTCGTATGGGGCAGCCTCGTTTTTTATAGAAAATTTTGTTGTTAAAATCTAAGTATGGAATCGAATGGACTCAAACAAATATTTTTCGTTGTAAAGACGGCTGTGCAGCAAAGTTGAAGGCTACGTTGCATGACATACAACGTAATGGTGTGGTCAGACCGCGATTTCGGTCTTTCGTTGCACATCATACAACCATTTGTTGCAAACGGTGTATTGAAAGCGGTTTAAATGCAACAATCGCTGTATTAAGTGCAATATAGAGGCGAAGTGGGGCCACTTTACGACCAAATGGTTGCGTAAAATACAACATAGCTGTCACAGTCGCTACGATCGCTCCAGCGGTTCCTCCCTGAGGGGAATTACAGGGCCCTATTTCATCGAAATAGGCTCCTCCTCACGTGGAAGGGAACTGACGTCCTCTATTTGTCCGTTTTCTTGAAGAAATCGGGGTTAGCGGTCAAATAGGGCCCTGAAGTTCCGCTTGAACGCGGAAACGGGCTTAATTTGTTAGAATAGCGCCCTGTAGTTCATCCTAGTGGCCTGCCAGCCAGTTTGGCTCTCCTATGAGGATGCCGCCTCCGCCAGATGTCTCAGTAACGCTGGATTGTTAGCGGTGTTGGGTGTTCTCCACCGGCCAAATTCGCTCCCATTAGGCTCTTAACAAGCTAAACTATGGAAGGAAATTAACTCCTCCAACGATCCTTTCTCCTCAACGAGGAACTACTGGGCACTTTTTCATTGAAATGTTTTGGGATGAGCGAAATCTCAACCTTTTTTTGTGAATAAGTTTTGTCCATAATTGGGAAATTAGACCGAATGTCAAACCAATCGAAATGGGAGGTATATACGATGCCTGATACGTCGAAAAGCCAAAAGAATGTCGTTGAAAACAAAACGAGCATGTTTAATAACATGGGGCAGTCAGCGACAAATTATGTCCAAAACGCTATTGAGAATGTGTTTGATTCTACACAAGACGCAACCCAAAACTTGGTGAACAACGTCATGAAGCGACGGAAATCCGGGAATAAAAGCGAGGTTTAGATTTCTCCAGCTAAATCTGCCAAAACAGTGGTTTTTCGTGAAGCTATCATCGAAATAGCTGGAGTTTATCCAGTTATTTCCTTGATTAGCTTCTGCTTTTCGACACCCACTTTTCAGATCTATCAAATTCATGTAAAGTATGGAAAAGACATCTAAGTAATAAGCGTTTTTGAAGGGTAACGGACCTTTTTATACGAGAGGAGAATGAATGATGTACTCTTTATTAATCGTGGATGATGAAAGGTGGGTTCGTCAAGGATTAGTTACAACGATTGATTGGGAAGCAGAAGGTATTAAAGTCATAGGAGATGTAGAGGATGGAGAAGATGCATTAACCTTCATTCAAAACCAGATGCCGGATATCATCATCACAGATATCAAAATGCCGCGTATGGATGGTCTTGCTTTCATTGAAGCCGTCAAAAACGCCAATATGCTCTCGAAAATCATAATTATTAGCGGATACAGCGAGTTTAGCTATGCGCAAAAAGCGATGCGTCTCGGAGCCGTTGATTATGTGCTGAAGCCAATCGAGGAGACCCTCATGCTGGAGGTTGTGCGAAAGTGCATTGAGCAAATCAAACGTGAAAGAGAAGATCATAACGAATTCGTGCAGATGTCAGAACGCGTTCGAGAAAGTTTGCCGTTGGCGCGGCAGCGGTATGTTGAAACACTTCTTACAAATGGAAGCGCTTCACAACAATTCTCGCGAACGGTGTGGGATCGTCTCAACATTCCACTCGACCCCGACCAGATCAAAGTCACCATGATCAAGATTTATGATTGGGGCGTGCATGAGCACAACCCGAAGGAGCATTACTTGCTGCGCCATGCCATTGGCAATCTCGCCAAAGAAACCGGGAAACATGCCATGAAGATGATCGCTTGTCCTTTGCATGACGACCCCGATACAGATTTAGCCATTCTAGTGTCGCCCAACAAGGAAGCTGATCTTGCCCACGAGCAGGGGATTTGGGAGACGCTCATCTCCGCATGCTGGCGGTACTTGGGAATCGGTATTAACATTGGAATCAGTAAAAATAGTCAGATTGCAGACATCCATGCCTCGTTCCAAGAAGCCGTGCAGATTTCCGCCTATGCGTTCTACGAAGGATACGGGAAGGTTTATGATGCGGATGAGATGGACGTGCCTCAGTCCCATTCACTCCCTAAATATACGCAGCCTAATGGCTGGGTAACTAGGTTTGTACATGCTGTGAAGCTTAGCGATGATGCTGCGCTACGTGCTTTAATTGATGAACTGTTCGGACATTTGCAGTTGCATAAACAGAAATGTTCGCCGCATGTGCTGAGAAAGGGCTTAACCTCACTCTTCACGGAAGTGGAGATGAAATTGGAAATCAATTATGCTTCAGATTTGAAAGAGGCAACCAAGAGTTTTGTCCTTCCCTACTTTGCTTTGTCAGATCTCAAGGATGTGCTCCTAACGATCCTGCTCCAATTCCAACCAGGCGATAATGCCTCTGGAAATCGAAAAAGATTTATAGAGCTCGCTGTCGATTATATGGAGAAGCACTATACAGAACCGCTTACGATGAACCGGGTTGCCGAGCATTTGTTTTTGAACCCTTCGTATTTTAGCAAAATATTTCATGAAAAAACGGGGGAGACGTTCAGTAAATACTTAATTCGTCTTCGGGTCAACAGGGCTAAAGAGCTGCTCAAGGTTTCAACGCTTAAAATTTATGAGGTGGCGGAGCAGGTGGGTTACCAGGACTTCAGGCATTTTGTAAAACTATTTAAAGAGCAGGAGGGCATGACGCCAGCTCAGTATCGTGATATTGGCGTCTAATGCCTAATTTGGAGGGGACATTAGCTTGAAGCTTCTTGCGCATCTCAAATGGCGTTCCGTAGGCTATAAATTATTCATTTTATTTTTTGCAAGCATCACGATCTCCATCATGCTCATGGGGTATTTATCCTATCATAAAGCAAATGAAATTATCAGCTCCAAAGTCTCGCAAGTAGCTTGGCAAACGATTCAGCAAGCGAATCGGCGGCTTGAGCTTATTATGAACGAATATGATAACAGATCTTTATTGATTTTTGGCAATAAGGAAATTCAGAAAGGCATTCTGGGTGAATACCGGGACAGCTATGATCAAAGCTATAACAACCAACAGATCGGCAAATTTTTATCCAACTTGGTAAATGTCAAAAATGATACGTTGAACATTTATATTTTGGGAGAGCGCAGTGCTTCCTACCGGTTCACGAACACGGGTTTCACAGAACTGCCGATGGTAAGCAAGGTAGAGAAGGAGCAGGATTGGTACAAGCAGATTAAAGCGGCTAACGGTCAGGTGGTCTGGTACGGTATCAGATCCCCCCTTGTTAAGTCAACGATTGATCAAGACAATAAACCCGTCTTTGTGATGGGGCGCTCGCTCAAAAACTTCGATAATCTGGATCAAACGCTTGGCGTACTCATCATGGAGTTTAATCCGGAGTTGATTCAGCAATTTTTGTCTGAGGTTGACTTCCAAGCGCAAGGTACGACGTATATTGTGAATCAGAACGACACGGTTGTTGCTGATTCGGACGGCTCATTAAGTATGCGTCCAGCAGGCTTGAACCTTCCCCCGAATCCAAGCGGGTATTTAACGGACAGGGTCGATGGCAAAGATCTCATGGTCGTTTATGATCAATTGAAAATTAATGATTGGAAGCTTGTCGGCATGGCCCCAATCCAAAATTTGGTCAGTGATTCAAGAAAAATTGCCTACTACACCGTTTATCTCGTCATTGGTTTTAGTGTTGTAGCAATCGCTTTAGCGTTTTTATTTGCCAAGCAAATGCATAAGCCGGTCAGAATGCTGCTGTGGTCCATGCGCAGGGCAAGAGAAGGCGATTTCGATGTGCAAATTATGGATGAACGCAAGGATGAATTCGGCATGCTGTATCACGGTTTTAACACGATGGTGACGCGTATCAAGGATTTAATTGATGAAGTGTACATTCAAAAACTGCTTAAAAAAGAAACACAATTGAAAATGATGGCCTCGCAGATTAACGCCCATTTTTTATACAACACGTTGGATTCCATTCATTGGATCTCCCGCATTTATAAGGTCGATGAGATCAGTACGATGATTTTTGGTTTATCGAAATATCTCCGGATCAGCTTAAGCGAAGGAAATGATTTTGTAACCGTCAAAGAAAGCGTTGAACTGCTAGAAAGTTATTTATCGATTCAAAAAGTAAGGTATCAGGACAAATTTACGGTGAATATGTACATAGATTCCGCCATGCTGAACCATAAAGTGCTGAAATTCGTTTTTCAGCCTCTTGTTGAGAATGCGATTTATCATGGTCTTGAGAATAAGCGAGGCAAAGGCCGGCTGGATATCCGTTGGAAACTGGACGGTCAGATTTTACACTTCGAGGTAGAGGACGATGGAATCGGGATTCAACCAGATAAAATGGCGGAGCTCACGGCTATGATGGCCAGTGATGAGTGGGAGGGAGAGCATAATTTTGCTCTAAGAAACATTCATTCACAAATTCAGCTAACTTATGGAAAAGAATATGGTCTATCGATTGAAAGTACGCCGGGGTCAGGAACAACAGTGAAGCTCGTACTGCCACTTCGATTATGACGAAATCCGTGAATGAACAAAAATAATACACTAAAAACAAAAATCCCCACGTTTAAAGGAGACCTTGAAAGCGCCTACAATAAAGGTGAGCTCATCAGCGAGTGAGAAACTTAAAGGAGGATCAATATGAATAATAGAAAAAAACGTATCGATTGGCAAAGCAAAAAGTTGATTGCACTCCCCCTCTCAGCAGCACTGGCAATTACTCTGACAGCGGCCGGCTGCAGTTCCACGAACACCGCATCGAGCAGTCCAAGTACCAAAGGAACAGATACAAAGAGCACAGACGCTAGTACGCCTAAAGCGGCTACAAGTTCAGGAGATCCAGTTACCATTGATTTTTGGTTTCCTTGGGGCGGAGACTATCAGAAGGATTTTAAAGCTACGGTAGTAGACGTATTTGAGAAACAGCATCCTAACATAAAAGTGAAAATGACCTTCGTGGAGACAACAGGCCAGACACAAGCCTCCGATAAATTGTTGACGGCTATTGCCGGCGGAAATCCGCCAGATGTCGCTTTGTTCGACCGATTCTTAATCGGTTCTTGGGCGGCGAAAGGCTCGCTGACAGACTTATCGGGTTATGTGAAGAGCAGTGGAATATCTCCAGATGACTATTATAAAGGGCTTTGGGCCGAAACGGTGTATAAAGACAAAGTTTATGCGTTACCATGGGGTACGGATAATCGCGGGATGTTCTACAACAAGACGTTGATGAAAGAAGCGGGGCTAGATCCGAATAAGCCGCCTACAACGATCGCAGAGTTAGATCAAATGGCGGAAAAGATTTTCAAAAAGGGCAGCAACGGAAAATATTCGCAAATCGGCTTCATCCCATGGATGAATCAAGGATACTTATTCACGCATGCATGGAACTTTGGCGGGAAGTGGGAAGATAGCAGCCATAACTTGACGCCGAACGATCCGCAGAACGTTAAAGCGCTTGCATGGATGGCTGACTATGCGAAAAAGTATGACATCGGGAACTTGACCAGTTTCTCCGATGCCATGGGGCAAACCGGTATGAATCCATTCTGGACAGGTAAGGTTGGTTTCGAATTTGATGGCAACTGGATTTTGAATGATTTGGCGAAATACAAATTAAACTTCGATTGGGGCGTTGCTCCAATGCCTGTAGCAGATGGCGCCAAACCGACGACTTGGGCTGGCGGTTGGTCCTACGTTATTCCGAAGGGCTCCAAGCATGAGAAGGAAGCATGGGAATTCGTCAAGTTCGTCGCGCACAAGGAAGGTACGCTGCTCTACGCCAAACGTCCGAAAGCCGGAAATGATATTACGGCAATGCCGCAAGTGAATGAAGAGTTGAAGCTGTCCGATAACCCGAACTTAAAGGTATTTCTGGACTTAATGCCAAATGCATACACAAGACCGGTATCCCCTGTAGGCGCCTTCTTGTGGAATGAATCCATCAGAGTGCAAGATTTGGCGATTCATGGCAAAGGCGATGCCAAAACGCTGCTTGATGAAGTGAAAAAGAATGTGGACACGGAATTAGCTAAAGTTGGTAATTAGATTCTAGAAAATAGGAGGCAGGGCATTCTGCATGGCCCTGCCTCTTTTACTTAGAAAAGAGGGGAACGGATTGAAATTGGCTGAGACTGAAACTTCCATCAATAAACTGTCAGCTTCCGCAAGTGCTGTAAAGACGAAGAAAACACGCTTCGAAAGAAAGATTTCCTTATTCGGATTGATCTTCGCAATGCCTTGGATTATCGGTTTGCTTCTCTTTCACGCCTATCCGCTTATTATGTCAGCTTACTACAGCCTAACCACCTACAGCATTCTTGAACCCGGAGAATTCGTAGGTTTCGATAATTATGCAAATCTTTTCAAAGACCAGGTATTCTGGATCAGTATTTATAATACCTTGTACTATACGGTGATTTTCGTTCCGCTAAGCATTGCGTTTGGCGTGTGTCTGGCGCTGCTGCTGAATTTGAAAATACGCGGGCAAGGCTTTTACCGAACCTTATTTTTTATTCCAAGCTTAGTGCCACCAGTCGCTACGACAATCATCTGGTTGTGGCTGCTCAACCCGCAATTTGGTCTCGTTAATTTTTGGTTGGAAAAGATCGGGATCTCCGGTCCGCCTTGGATCGGAAGTGAGGCATGGTCGAAGCCGTCCCTAATTCTAATGAGCTTGTGGGGTACGGGGCAAGCCGTTGTCATTTATTTGGCAGGCTTGCAAGATATCCCTCAAGATTACTACGATGCGGCCAGCGTGGATGGAGCCAGTGCTTGGCAGCGAACGAAAACGATTACGTTACCGCTTTTGACACCTGTTATCTTTTTCAATCTAATTATGGGCACCATCGGCGCTTTACAAAATTTCGTTCTTCCCTATACTCTCACTAATGGGCAGGGAACGCCGGCTAATTCGATGATGTTCTATGTCATGTATTTGTACACGAACGGTTTCGGTTACTTGAAAATGGGTTATGCTTCCGCGATGGCCTGGATTCTGTTCTTGATTGTGGTCGGTTTAACGGCGTTGATCTTCGCGTCACAGAAGCGCTGGGTCCATTATCAAGGAAAAGAATAGGGAGGAGAGATTATTATGGGAAGCACAGAACTTGGAACGGTTCGAAAAATATTTTCACATCTTTTGTTAATTCTCGTTGGCGCCTTTTTCCTTTCACCCTTTCTATGGATGGTGTCTACTTCACTCAAAGCAAACGACGAATTGTTCATATGGCCTCCAGTATGGATTCCACATGTCATGGAGTGGAGCAACTATCCTGCAGCGTTAGATTATATTCCATTTTTCAAATATTTGAAGAACACGCTTACAATTGCAGGCCTGGCAACATTCGCGGTGCTGTTATCCTGCCCGCTTGTTGCGTATAGCTTGGCTAGAATTCCTTGGAGGGGGGCGAAGCCGCTTTTTGCCGTGACACTCATCGTCATGATGCTGCCTTATCAGGTCACGATGATTCCCATTTTTATCGCCTTCAAAAATTTCGGCTGGGTCGGGACCAGCATCCCGCTTTGGCTTCCCGCTTTTTTCGGTGCACCGTTCTTCATTTTCTTGCTGCGCCAGTTTTTTATGGGCTTGCCCAAAGAACTGGAAGATGCTGCGCGCATTGACGGCGCTTCAGAACTCCGCATCTATTGGCAAATTATTCTTCCGCTGTGCCGACCTGCTTTACTGACGATTGCGTTATTCCAGTTCATGGGCAGTTGGACGGATTACCAGGGACCGCTCATTTATTTGTCCGACGATAGCCAGTACACGTTGATGCTTGGGATGCAGTCGTTCAAATCGCAGCACGGTGCCGAATGGCAGATGATGATGGCAACGCTGGTTATGATTACGCTGCCTATAATTTTGCTTTACTTTTTTGTACAAAGGGCATTTATTCGAGGAATCACTTTCTCAGGTATTAAATAGGAGGCTGCAGTCCAATGAGCAAAATTCGTATTGGTATGATTGGAACGGGAGGAATCTCCCAAGTTCATGGCCGTCAACTGCTGGAATTAGAGGAAGCGGACATTGTAGCGCTTTGTGATACGAGCACGGAGAACAGAGAAAAGTTTGCAGCCAAATTTGAGCTTGAAGGTGTAAAGCATTATACAGACTATACAGTTATGCTGGATGAGATCGAATTGGATGCTGTCGTGATCTGCTCACCGCATACGCTACACTTCCAGCAAGCGACCGATGCGCTGAGCAAAGGGCTGCATGTCCTCATCGAAAAACCTATGACTTGTTCATCAGAGGAAGCGGAGCTCTTGATAGCAACAGCAGAGAAGGCTGGGAAAATCATGCAGGTCTCCTACCAACGGCATTTCCAGCCGGAATTCCTGTTCATTCGCGATGCGATTGCAAACGGTGAGATTGGGAAGCTGACGTCGATTACGGCATCTTTGTATCAGGAATGGAAACAGTTTACGACCGGCTTGTGGAGACAAGTACCGGAGCTGTCTGGCGGCGGTATGCTGATGGATTCCGGCAGTCACATCGTCGATGTGCTCCTATGGACGACGGGGCTTACACCGGCTGAAGTGAAGACGAACCTGCATACCCAGGGAGCACCTGTGGAGATCGATTCTTTTACCTCCATCCGGTTCGAGGAGGGTGCTGTGGCTGGGCTAAACATTATCGGTTTTGCGCCATGCTGGCATGAAACCTATGTGTTTTGCGGGGAAGACGGAGGTATTTTTTACGATAATGGTAAAATTACGATCCAGCGCTTTGGAGAAAAGCCGGTTGTTCCTGAACTGCCTAAACAAACGACGAATCAGGATAAAAGCTTTATCGACGCCATTCTTGGTCGGCATGAGGTTAAGGTGCCAGGGACATTTGCGCTGAAAGTCGTTAAGTTTACGGAGATGATCTATCAAGCTGGTGGCTATAAACCTTATTAAGAGAAAGTTGGCATAAGGAGAGTAATGCTATGAAATTACAAATAGGAATGCGCATCCCGCCTAGAATCGGTGCTGAAGGCTTGGAATTAACGGCAGCATGGGCCGTTCAAGTAGGTTTGGATGTCCTCGATGTCCCTCATTTGAATCCTGAAGTCAAACAAATATGTGACGCAGCGGGAATCGGCATTGGCTCCGTAGATGCGGTGCAAATGGGTGGAACACTTCTAAGCAAAGAGGATGCTCGCAGAGAAATTGCGGCCGAAGCCGTCAAGAAGCAGATAACGGAAGTGGCTGCGCTAGGTGCGAAGGTCATGTTCATGTGTCTCGTGCCGGAAGATCATACGCAATCGCGTCAGGAGAGCTTCGCCATATGGAAGGATACATTCCCGGAGATTATCGGCCATGCGGAACGCGAAGGCGTCTACATCGCCATTGAGGGTTGGCCAGGGCCTGCCCCTCATTATCCGACGATTGGCTGTACTCCGGAAATGTGGCGCGCCATGTTTGAAGCCCTCCCGTCCAAGCATTTTGGCTTGAATTATGATCCGTCTCATATGGTGCGGTTGGGTATCGATTATTTGCGCGCATTGACAGAGTTCGGCGAAAGAATCAATCATTGCCATGGCAAAGATACCGAAATTCTGCATGATGAGTTGTATGAATGCGGCATCTTGCCGGCAACTTTTGGTGCGAAATATGGCTTCTCGGAAGGCTCTTGGCGTTATACGATACCAGGCCAAGGGGATGTTGAGTGGAGCAAGGTTGCTGTGCGATTAGACCGACTCGGCTACAAGGGCGCGATTTCCATTGAGCTGGAGGATCACCGGTTCTGGGGCACATTGGAGAAGGAACGGGAAGGTATCGTGAAAGCGGCGGCGCATTTAAGGAATTATTTTTAATTAAAGCGTTCGAAAACCTTATCTATTCAGCATGCTGCTGATTAGGTAAGGTTTTTTTGAGTTAGGAAAATATATCCAAGGCGTAGCGAATATGATAAGATAATGTCGAATTCGTATCCTGCGAAATTAGATGTATATTTGCAAGGGGGAGCCCAATGCACGCACGTATCTCGAGTCAAGCAGTCAAACAACCGGCACAAGGAGGGAATTCAAGAAGGTCAAGTACGCAGCAGAATGTGTTGAATCATCCCTATTCATCTCTCTTACAATTACAACGAACGATCGGAAATAAAGCTGTCCAGCAGATGATAGTCGGAACGCCACTGATACAAGCTATGAGATGGCCTGCTGCTAAGCAGCAGACCAAATTAATGACCCAAATTGATGATTATTGGAGCGACTTGGACAATTCGGATGTTAAGGATTTCTATGAGTGGTGCACTTCGGATAAACAATTTGAGATTATTCCCAAGGAGCTTAGCCACTCGGAATGGAAAACGTTAAGGAGTAAATGCACAGGGGCACAGATGGATGAACAAGGTTTTTCTGGCGATCCTAGTGAGGGGAATGTAAGGGCTATTTTTACCTTCCTTACAGCGAAGAAAGTGGTTCCCTTCAAAAGTTTCGATATGGGAACTTATGTGGAATCCAATGATCTGTTAGCTGCAGATATCGCAAGCAAGCAAACCCAAGGGACCTTCAATCTTGATCGGATTATTGAATTGGATAAATCATTCGCTTTTGATCTCGTAGAGGCGGACAAGGAAAGGCATGCTGCGCTATGGGAGAAAGATAACAATTCGGATCTCGAAAGAGAGAAGATATTGACACTTAATCAAAAAATTAAAGCGGCAAAAGAAAAAATACAGCTTGCCTTAACATCTTTGGTACACGCGCATGAGATCAGGATCGCTGAAGAGAAAGAAGCGGCCAAAAAGCAAGCGAAGATCGACGGTGCTATCTTAGCGGCAGAGCAGTCGTATGCAATTACCGGCAGTAGTCAATTGACACAAGCGATATGGGCCAGCACAAAAGCAAATGCCGGGGCAACAGGTTATTTGGAGATCGGCGGATCGTATTCTGCCCAGGAGTTGCAGACCGCTCATGATGAATGGCGTGATTTTGGCAACGCATATAACAGTTCGGTCGGCAAAGTCGATTTTCTGGATAATATCCATAGTCCAGGGAATGGGACGGCACAGGATAAAACAGGCCATGCCAATTACGAGAGCCGCTCTTGCTCCAGCCAAGTAGATTTCATCTCGACGTGGGGTGGAAGCCGTACGGTTATGCACGTGGGTTTACGGGGAACTGAGAAGTAAGAGGATGCTGAAGAAAAGCATTAGCGAACCGCGCTTAGCGCGGTTTTTTCGATAAAAGGTTACTTCCCTATTACTTGTATGATACAATGAGTTTAGAATTTGACAGAAGATGGCATGCTACATACAACAAACATGTGTTGAGGTGAAAGGATTTGAATGACAAAGTTGTGCTGCCGGTTTGGACGGTCGGCTTATTTATCGTTATCATGAATACGACGATGTTTAATGTTTCTATCCCCAGTATTATTGGTGATCTCCAAATATCTGCGGATCTCGGGGCGTGGGTCATTTCTAGTTATTCCATCGGATATGCGTTATCCACGGTTATTTACAGCAGGTTAACGGACATTGTGCCATTAAGAAGGTTGCTGATGGTGGGGCTGCTTGTACTTGGCCTCTCTTCCGTATATGGAATCTTTGCTCACAGTTTCGGTGCTTTACTTGCCGCTCGCATCCTTCAATCCGCTGGTGCCGGCGTCATGGCTGGATTAGGTTTGGTGCTGGCGAGCCGATACGTGCCCATGGAAAGACGCGGCTCTGCCATCGCCATGATCTCAGCTGGAAGTGCCATGGCATTCGGTTTAGGCCCGATTGTAGGAGGGCTTATCAGCGAATATTTTGGCTGGAACGGGCTGTTTGCGATCACTTGCCTCGTCTTGGTCATCCTGCCGGTACTGCTTCGTTTGCTTCCGAAGGAGGACCCTCAGCCTTTCCGCTTCGATCTCATAGGGGCCATCTTAACTGTTATCAATGCTGCTACCATCCTATTAGCAGTAACGCAATTATCTATGATTTGGATTGTTGTCAGCGTTATATCCTTCTTGCTGCATGCGTGGCATTTGAGACGGGGGAAAGAGACGTTCATCAACCCGGATTTATTGAGGAATCATGATTTTCGCAAATTGGTCGTCATTGGGTTTTGTGTGTTAGTGTTAAATCTCGGAAATCTGTTTCTGATGCCGCTAGTTTTGGCAAACCTGTTTCATCGCTCGGCGATGGAAATCGGCTTGACGATTGCGCCAGGGGCCATCTTGTCGGCATTCTTGACTCGCTTCGTCGGTCGCTGGATTGACACCTATGGGAATCTGCGTTTTCTGCTGATCGGGCACATCGTGCTTTCTATAGTTATGCTGCTTTTTTACGCAGTCGTAGGTACTTCGTCCATCGTTGTGCTTGTCGGGTATATTTGCTTTTCGCCCGCATTCTCAGCAACGTTGTCCTCTTTAAACAACGAGACTTCGCGCATTCTACCGAAAACGCTCATCGGTTCAGGCATGGGACTGATGCAGTTGATTCAGTTCTGCGGCGGATCGATCTCCGTTGCCGTGTGCGGCATTTTGCTTGAGGTTCAAACTCATACGAGCCTTGCTCTGTCCTATCAGCATGTGTATGGTTTATTGCTGCTAATTGGTTTAGTCTCAATCGGGATGTTATTGTGGTACCAGTCTTCGGGAAAAAGAGTACGACAGGCTGAAAATTGATGTTCGCAAAAATCAATGACTTGTAAAAAAAGTGAAGGTCAGCTATTATGGATATTGCAGGTCCATAAAGATGTTGACCAAATTTTATTCGCTGGAAGGTGTTACTCATGCAATTCTCCAAAAGCACAGGCCACGCTCTGCACGCCATCCTTCATTTAGCTCGCGCTGAAAGAGGCCAGCATGTAGGCATTAAGGAATTAGCTGCGCTTCTGGGAGTCTCCGAGAGCTATCTGTCCAAAATCATGTCGAAGCTGCGGCAGGATGGCATCGTGCGTGCAATGACAGGTGCAAGTGGGGGCTACGAGTTGGCTAAATCAGCCAATCTGATTACGTTTCTTGATGTCATTCAAGTTGTGGAAGGCCGCCAGAAGATGTATGAATGCTTCAATCTGGATTCTCAGCAGCATCAATTGTTTTTTGAATCAGAAGAGCAGGCTTCACGGCATGCCGACCATCATGAAGGCAACGGCTGTTTGGTTAAAAAAGTGATGGACGGCGCTGAACAACAAATGGTTCATTATTTACAGCAGCACACGATTCAGGGTGTACTTGATTCAGCGGCTACTACAAGTACAAAGTAAGCAGTAAACAAGGAGCTAACAGCTTCTTATGGCTATATTATGGATATTAAAGATCCAGAAAGGTGATGGAAATGAAACAGTTAATGGATGTAGGGATTATTGGCGGAGGACCGGCAGGATTGAACGCAGCACTTGTGCTCGGGAGAGCCAGAAAAAACGTCGTGGTCATCGACGAAGGACGGCCTCGCAATCGGGTAACACGGCACACGCATGGTTTTCTCACAAGGGATGGCATTACACCTGCGGAATTTCGGCGGATTGCTAGAGAAGAGATTCAAGCATATCCATCCGTTCAGTTTGCTGATGAGACTGTGGTAACGATAACAGGCGCCGATGGTGATTTTCAGATCACGACTGCACAAGGCAGCACGTATCGGGCGAAAAAATTGCTGTTTGCCGTAGGCATGAAAGACCTTCCGGTCGATATAGAGGGCTTGGCTGAAGTGTATGGCAAAAGCGCGTTCGTTTGTCCCTACTGCGACGGATGGGAGCTGCGAGACCAACCGCTTGTCGTGATTACGAAAGGCGCGAAAGCGATGCATATGGCCAAATTGCTGGCCGGGTGGACCTCGGACTATGTTATTTGCACGAATGGACCGGATGAGTTAACGGATGAACAACGCGCAGAACTCAAGCAGCATCATGTATCCGTATATGATTCACCGATCTTACGCATTGAGTCAGACAAGGGATTGGTGCAGCAAGTGTTACTGGAAGATGGCACGCTTGTTCCTTGCACGGGTATATTTTTTGCACCGAAGCTTGCTGCCGGATCTGATCTCCCTCAAACGCTTGGTTGCGAGAGGACGGAAGCCGGGGCTATTATCGTAGATGCTTTCGGAAAAACGAACGTTCCGGGTATTTATGGTGCTGGTGACGCCTCTTCAGAAATGTATCAAGCGATTGCAGCCGCCTCATCAGGTGCTCTAGCGGGCGCTGGAATTAATAATGAGCTGCTTATAGAAGCATGGGATCGTCAGGGCTAGATGAAAGCTGAGAGTAAACTTTAGCAAATTCGTCTTCTTATTATCATGCAATAAATGATAATCTAGTATGGGTTGTAAAAAAAACCAGCTTCTCGTCAAATTTCACGAGGAGCTGGTTTTGATTTTTATCCGACATAAATCAGAAAGTTAATGCTAGTGTACGAGCTTCTTGAACGGCCTTTTCTTTAATGGCTTGAGCTTGATCCGCAGCAGCGGCCATTCCTTCTACAAAAATAGCGTCAAAGCTTGGCACGCCTAAGAATTTCATGATGGTGTCCAAGTGGCGATGGCTCATTTCGAAATCAGCGTAAGCCGATCCAGGAGAGAGGACGCTGCCGCTAGCTTGAATATGAAGGGCTTTTTTATCGGTTAATTGCCCAACAGGACCTACACCGGCTACGTACTTGAAGGTTTTGCCTGCGACACAGATCGCGTCGATATAATCTTTGAGCACTGGTGGATAGGAGAAATTCCACACCGGATTGACGAATACATACTTGTCTGCTGCAACGAATTGATCAACAAGCTCGGATAGACGGCTAACTTTCTTTTGCTCGGAGGAAGATAATTGATCAAATGCAGTGCCAGTACCTAATTTTCCCCAAGCCGTAAGTACTTCGGCGTCAATACGAGGGATGTCCATTTGAAAGAGGTCTAGGTAAATCACTTCATCATTCGGGTTTGCCGCGCGGTAAGCTTGAATAAATTGGTTCCCGACAGTTGTGCTATAGGATGCTTCACCTTGCATAGGGTGAGCAGAGATATAAAGTACAGTTGACATTATAAATTCCTTCTTTCTATATTCAAATATTAACTTATTCTCATTTACTAACATTTAGTATGTTACTATGAAAATGTAGTTGTGTCCATTGACATATAGTGGTAGAAGATGCAAACACAAAAAGGCTGCCCAGCAGGGCAAGCCTTTTTGTTGTGTTAAGCAAAGATCCTGTTGAATTTACTTAGGAGCTCACCAAACTTTTGCTGATCTTCCGCGGGCCAATCTCGCAGCAGTTCCGCAACGCGTTCATAGCGAGCCTGCTTGTTGGAGGCCAGTTCCGCGGCGCCGCTTTCCGTGATTTGCAGCGAGTAGGCGCGTCCATCTTGAGGATCGGGAATCCGGTAGACGTAGCCTTTTTGCTCCAGTGAAGCGGTCTGTCGGCTGATCGTCGAGATATCCAGCTGGAACTCCTCCGCCAAAGCTTTCACACCGGACGAGCCGTTCGAAGAGATCTGATGGAGCAATAGATAAGCGGAACGGTCTAACGTGCCGATTTTTTTATTGGTCGTCGCAGCAAGGAATCGACGCATGAGGATGGCGAGTTCGAGCTCAATCGTTTCCGCGGGATGATCGATCTTTTCGGACATGGAGTACCTCGTTTATAATTTAGTAGAAATGACTATGAATTCATCGTAACATACAAGGTTCATTTTGAATATGTTTCAGAATAGGGTACGAATTACAATTGAAGTTCCATGTATATAGTTGTATAATACAAATATATAGTTGCATTATACATCTAGATACATCAGAAGGCAAATGATATGGGGGGGATCGTCATGAAAGCAAAAGAAATCATGGTTCGCCAAGTTTACAAAGTCAAAGAAAACGACCCTGTTAGCGATGTGATTGAGAAATTTATCAAATACAGAATCAGCGGGCTTCCTGTTGTCAACGAGCGAAATGAAGTGGTTGCGTATATTAGTGATGGAGATATTATGCGCTACATCGGCAAGCATGATGATCATGTATTCGGATCTTATATGTACACAGCTGTTGTCAAAGGGGATGACGAAGAGTTTGATGAAAGAGTTCGCAGCTTGCTTCCAATGTGTGTCATGAGAATCGCTCAAAAGAAAGTGATTGCCGTAGATGCGGAAGAAGATATCGAGCAAATCGCAGCCATTTTAGGTAAAAAACGAATTAAAAAACTGCCGGTGGTTCATCGCGGCGTATTAGTTGGCATCATTAGCAGGGGAGACGTTATCCGCCATTCATTTCAAACCTTATTGTAAGCGTATACGCAAATTGGAAAAAAGAAAAAAGGATGTCCTGACAGCCTCGAGAGGTTGGGGGCATCCTTTTTTACGATATTAATAAGCTAGAGCGGACAGACCATTGATGTGGGACAAGTAACGGATATTACTTGCTTCTTTCATCAAGGAAGCCGGTAAGCCTTTCAGCTGTGTGTTGTTTCCGCCGATTGTTCCGATTCCGTCTTTGCGGCCTAAGCTGCCAAGTGTTCCGGAGAATACAGGAACGAATTTGTCCATTGCTCCACCTTTGACTTGAACGGAAAGGTTGTAACCAACGGTTTCGCCCATTTGCCATGCAAGCTGTGCAGTAGGAGGGTATGGTCTTTCGCCACCTTCAGGGAAAACAACCGCGCAGTCGCCTGCAAGGAAGACATTCGAGTGGGAAGTGGATTGAAGTGTGGAAGTGACAGTCGCACGACCGCGGTCTTCTGCGATTCCGCAGCTGCCGACAACCGGATTACCTTTCACACCACCGGTCCAAATAATCGTATTTGATTCGATGGTTTGTCCACTTTTCAGTGATACTGTGTTTTTGGTAGCTTCAGTAATGGCAACGCCTGTCAAGAAAGTAACGCCGCGTTTCTCAAGGCTTTCCACCGCGCGCTCGATCAGCACTTTAGGGAATACTGGCAGAATAGCAGGACCTGCTTCTACGCAATAGATGGAGACATCGCTGAAATCGATGCCTTTGCTGCGGCAAACTTCAGGCAGTTTATCCGCGAATTCGCCAACAAGCTCAACGCCTGTCAGACCGCCGCCGCCAACAACGATGGTTGCGTCAGCTTTGTTGCCGGATGCTTTGTAAGCATCCAGACGCGCTTCAACGTGCTCGCGAATACGGTTAGCATCGGAAGCTGATTTGAGAACCATGCTGTTCTCTTCTAGTCCAGGAATGCCGAAGTAGTTCGTTTCGCTTCCAAGAGCAACGACCAGCGCATCGTAAGTATGTACTGCGCCACTAGTTGTAATGACTTTTTTATCATCTGGTTTAATTTCTTTAATCGTATCAACCACGATGTTTACTTGTTTGTTGCCGAGTAGTCTTTGCAAAGGAAGGGCAACGGCTTGCTCTTTAATCGTTCCGCCAGCAAGACGGTGTAATTCCGTAATAATTTGATGCGTAGGAAAACGGTTGATGATTGTTATGTTTGCTTCTGAAGCTGTCAGATGTTTGCGCGCTGTTAATGCGGTCAAAAGGCCGCCATAACCGCCGCCAAGAATAAGTATTTGTTTAGCCATCGTTATCATCCCTAGTCCGTATTAGTTTTTACGTTCAGCAAGTACGTTCAAGAATGCTTGTGCAAAACGAAGTGTTTTTTGCACTTCTGGGTCTTTCAGCATTTTTAGTATTCCGAATAGACCGATTGTTGCTCCTGCATCAGCTTGTGAGCGTTCGCCAGCTTCAATAGCCGCGGATGCAATGTCTTTTGCCTTTTCTTGTACCGGTTTAACAAACTCGCCAATACCATGGGCAAAATCGTTGATTAATACTTTGTCTGTAGCTACACTTTGCGCAAAATCATAAGCTTTGGTTAACACAGTCACCATTTCTGCCAATTTAGGCAGATTATCGACCAGAACAGTCAGAGATTGTTGCACCTCAGGCTTAAGCAATTGGTCGAGTACGTCTAACGATTTTGGTTCCGCAGCAGCCGTTGCTGCTACTTCTTGAACAGCAGATGTCTGTGACATATGAAAATCCTCCTTTGCGATGAAAAAAAATCGGGTACTGTCACAATGTGTACGGGTGAAACAATCGTTTCCCACATGGTTGTAACATTTTTCACATAAGAAAATGTCAAGCAACATCGCACAATTGGATATAAACCGTATTTAGGTATTGTACACCTAATGGACACAAAATTATAATTGAAAATATTTCAAATTTGTGAACATTGGATGAAAATGAGGCGCAAAACTACTAGACGTAATTGATGAGAATGATTATCATTGAGATTAGAATGAGAAGGACGAAAGGGAAGTTCAAATCATGATGATTAATGATAATTTATGGAACCAAATGGGAGATGTCAGCTTCAATTTGCACCAACTGCTGCGTAAGCGATATCCAGCTGGCAAACGAGCCAGTTAAAAGCCGTACAGAAAAACCAAGTGCATCCCGTCGATTACGATTTATGGTTCCAAGGCTTTGGACCGACGGCCTATTCCCTTATGATTGATGAAACTGTGAAAATGCTGACAACGAAACAATAAAGGCATACCTGTATGAAAACGGCATTCGATCCTTTGGATCGGATGTCGTTTTTTGCTCATCTTGGGAAGGATTCTTTAAGAAAAATATTGAAATACTACACAAGTACACCACAAAGATAGTAGCAGTGGTATTCGTATGTACATAGCACTTAGCGGGGAAGGAGACATAAACTTGCACGTTTTTATTATCATTCTGAGCCTATTGGTTCTAATTGGCGTATCCAATGTCGTGAACCGCTTTGTTCCATTTATTCCGGTGCCCTTGATTCAAATTGCCTTGGGGGCCGTTCTGGTGATCTTACCGATAGGTGTTCACCTGGAGCTGGAACCGGAATTGTTTTTTCTGTTGTTCATTGCCCCGTTGTTGTATCACGATGGCAAGCATACGCCAAGAGACGAGTTGTGGAAATTGCGCGCGCCGATCCTGCTTCTCGCGGTGGGCCTCGTTTTCATAACGGTATGTGTCGTAGGTTATGTTGTTCACTGGCTGATTCCTTCCATTCCTCTGGCGGCGGCGTTCGGATTAGCGGCGATTCTCTCGCCTACGGATGCTGTAGCCGTCAGTGCTTTAGCCGGCCGCATTCATTTGCCGAGAAGCTTGATGCGGCTCCTTGAAGGAGAAGCATTGATGAATGATGCATCCGGCCTTGTCGCCTTTAAGTTCGCTATCGCAGCGGCGGTTACCGGTGTGTTTTCGTTTCCCAAAGCAAGTCTAAGCTTTATCGTCATCTCCATTGGAGGCCTGGTGGTTGGTGCGTTAGTCGCCTTTTTAATTATCGGACTTCGCCAGCTGCTGCGCCGTGCAGGTCTTGAAGATGAGACGATGCATATGCTGTTGCAAATCTTGACGCCTTTCATGCTCTATTTAATTGCCGAGGAGTTAGGCGTATCGGGCATTCTGGCAGCGGTAGCAGGCGGATTGGTGCATGCGATCGAAAATGAGCGATTGGCGTTTACGATGCCGAATCTTCGAACTGTTTCTAACTCAACATGGTCTGTTATTTTGTTTGTGCTGAACGGCTTGGTTTTCGTTCTTCTGGGCTTGCAAATCCCAGGTGTATCCAGGACGATTCTCAAAGATCCTCATTTCGATAATTTCAAAGTGATTGGTTATGCCTTACTCATCTTTGTTTTACTGTTGGTCTTGCGTTTTGTTTGGACGTTTATTTTTGCAAGAGGAGGACGCTGGTTCGGGAATAAGAATCAAGAGGTGCCAAGCTTGCGGATGCTGACGTTAACGGCGATTTCGGGTGTCCGTGGGGCGATCACATTGGCAGGTGCTTTCTCCATACCGCTTATTCTGCAAAATGGCGATCCGTTTCCGGAAAGGGACCTTATTATCTTCCTTGCCTCTTCCATCATTTTGTTCTCTCTCCTGACCGCAAGCATTGTGCTGCCGCTGATCGCGAAGAAGAAAAATACGGACGGCAATGCTGAACAGGAAAGATTGGAGCGTGAGTGGCAGCTGGAGGTTATGGCTGCGGCCATTCGAGCTCTGCAGAATACTAGCAACGAGAAGAATGAGGTTGCTGTAGGTACCGTGATTGGCGATTACAAATTAATGATGCAGCAGCTTGGTCAAAAGGACGGTAACTTGAAACGTCTGCCGCGATTCCAACAAGAAGAAGCCGAGATGCGGCTGCTTGCGCTGGATATTGAACGCAAGGTTGTGAATGAGCGTCTCGAAAGCGGACAAGTGAGCCGTGAACAGGCTAATTATTATTTGAACATGCTGGAACAAATAGAAATGATTTTAGCCAATAAACTCGATTTAGGCAAAGTGCTGGTTAAGAACATCTGGCGCCGCTTCAAACTTCTATTTACGTTCATCGCGCGGCCGCGCCTTGCTTCTAATATTGTAGAGCCTGATATGGCAGAGATTCGGACCTTGAAAATGCAATGCAGCCAAGCTGTCGTCGAGGAATTCTCCAAACGCTGCGCCTATCAAAGCGATGATGCAACAGAGGGCGTGCTGGATTATTATCAGCAGATGGTGGACAGACTCCGCAGGTTTGCATTCGGCTCAAGGCGCAAAGATTCTTCCTTCATCGATAGCCGTCGTGAACTGCATTGGATCGCTATACAGGCGGAGCGCGATGCCGTGCAATGGTACTATGAGCGGGGAGATATCACACGCGATATGGCCTCCTTGCTGCGACGAATCATTCGGAACAGAGAAGCATCGCTGTATGAGCTTGAAGGAATTGGCTAAATTCAGCGATTTTATTTTTACTTTTTGAATGAAAATAGGTTATTATGTTAAATGAGATAAAAACAGAAAGTGGGAACAAACGTGGGCCGTAAGTGGAATAACATTAAAGAAAAGAAAGCCTCAAAAGACGCTAACACAAGTAGAATTTATGCGAAATTCGGACTTGAAATTTATGTAGCTGCACGCAAGGGCGAACCGGATCCGGAAGCGAATCGCGCATTGAAAGTTGTTCTCGAGCGGGCCAAAACGTACAATGTACCGAAAGCGATTATCGATCGCGCTATTGATAAAGCAAAAGGCAGCTCGGATGAAATTTATGAAGAGCTTCGCTATGAAGGTTTTGGGCCAAATGGTTCGATGATTATTGTGGACGCCCTCACGAATAACGTGAACCGCACGGCGCCAGCGGTTCGTTCGGCTTTTAATAAAAATGGCGGGAATATGGGCGTAAGCGGTTCTGTCGCTTACATGTTTGACGCGACAGCGGTTATCGGTCTGGAAGGCAAAAGCATGGATGAAGTCATGGAAGTTTTGCTTGAGGCGGATGTTGATGTTCGCGACATCGTGGAAGAAGATGAAATGGTCATGGTCTATGCAGACCCGGAGCAGTTCCACGCTGTTCAAGAAGCGTTCAAACAAGCTGGCATTAACGAGTTTGCTATTGCTGAGTTGACGATGCTGGCTCAAAACAACGTCACGTTGTCGGATGAAGGACAAGTCCAATTCGATAAATTGATCGAAGCTTTAGAAGATCTAGAAGATGTTCAGCAAGTTTATCATAACGTGGAATAATTCATATAGTGACTTAAAGATCCGCGCGACTAGCGCGGGTCTTTTTTTGCACGCCATTTTCATAATATTGCGATGTTCTTCATATATGGGTGTTTGGTGCAAACATGGGTGACGTATGCATGACTCGCAAACTAGACATATGCTTAAGCCGAAAGAATACGCTTAGAATATGGACATTCATATCAACGGTTCTGCTAGGAGGGGAAAAAGTGTCTAAACATCCGGAAAGATGGCGTTTGCTAGATGATGGTATCCAATGGAACATCCCGCATGACCATGCAGATGCTCACGAAGATCATCTTGAAATGAGCGGCAAGAAAGTGTCTGTTATTGTCAGCTACGGTGTGAACCAAGAAGGAAAGCTGAAGCTGGCCCGCAAAGTAGTCTGGCCTACTCTTAGGACGATTCCTAACGATACGCACGGCAGCTTGATCCATGATTTTGAGCTGGAATCGATGCCGGCTATATGGATAAATGGGAAGCCGAATATGAATGAGAGGCCGATATGCTTTCAATTTCATGGTTTGCTGTATATCCGAAGTAAAGCGGATGAGGGGATATGGATAGAGAGAACCCTTTTTCCTTCAACGAATTCGAAAAGTGTTTATGAGAAAATCGTGATGACGAATTCATCTGATCAAGCTGTTTCTATTCAAATAAGTTCCTCTTTGTCGCGAAAATCCGTAAAAGGCGTATCCGGCATTTATTTGATTGAAGTTTCGCACGATGCTGCCAGTGAGTACCGGCTCGGCCCGCAGGAGGCTTGTCAATTCAGTTTTCGCATAAGCGCAAGGCATTTGCAAGAAAAGGATATAAGGATGGATGTTGGTCAGGAAAAGGAACAGAGATCCAATTTGATCAATCAAATGAATCAAAATTTACGCTTAGAAACGCCAGATCCGGTTCTCAATCAAATGTTTGCATTTGCGAAATTAAGAGCCGCGGAAAGCATTTTTGAGACGAAAAATGGACCCATGCATGGACCTGGCGGCGGACGGTATTATGCGGCGATATGGACCAATGACCAAGTGGAATATGCTGGTCCCTTTTTCCCCTATCTGGGATATGCGCTTGGAAATGAAGCAACACGTAATGCGCTGCGGTTATATACGGCTTTCATGGGACCGGACTATCAACCGATTCCAAGCTCCATCATTGCGGAAGGCAGTGATATTTGGGAAGGAGCGGGAGACCGGGGCGATGCGGCGATGTATGCTTACGGAGCGGCGCTTTTTGCGCTTAACTCAGGAGATCGGGCTGTCGCAGCTGAACTATGGCCAGCTATTATTTGGTGTTTAACCTATTGTGAAAAGCAAAGAAATAAGGATGGTGTTATTGCATCGGACTCCGACGAGTTGGAAGGGCGCTTTCCAAGTGGTTCGGCGAATCTATCGACCTCTTGTTTGGTATATGCCGCGTATGTTTACGCTTCGCGTTTAGCTCTAGAACTTGGCGATGGGGCAATTGCCAAACAATACGTTTCCAGCGCTCAAGCGCTCTATGAGGCCATCGAACAGTATTTCGGTGCTGTGGTGGAAGGCTATGACACGTATCGATATTACGATGGGAATGACCTCTTGCGATCATGGATTTGTTCGCCGTTAGTTATGGGCATTGAGGAGCGTATATCCGGAACGATTCGGGCTTTGTTATCACCAAGGCTATGGTCAGAAGACGGTTTAGTCACACAAGCGGGAGACACCACATTTTGGGATCGATCCACGCTTTATGCCTTACGGGGGTTATTTGTCGTAGGGGCAACGGAGGAGGCGATCTCCTATTTGCTGTCCTATTCGCGGCGGAGACTATTAGGAAATCATGTTCCTTATGCCGTTGAGGCTTATCCGGAAGGCAATCAGAGGCATCTATCTGCGGAAAGCGCATTATATGGCCGCATTATTACCGAGGGCATGTTTGGACTTCAGCCTACAGGGTTAAGCAGCTTTATTTGTAAGCCCAGATTACCCGATGCTTGGGACCATATGGCGCTTCGGTCTGTTCATCTATGTGGGCGAGAACTGGATTTGATTGTGACTCGACAGGGTGGAGGAATAGAGCTGATTGTCTCGGATCAGGATGGCTTCGTTAAATTTGAAGGGACGGTAGGGACAGCATTTGAAGTTAAAAAATAGGATGTATGTGAGGGATGATCACAGTTCCGCTCCTTTCGTTCAAGGCTTAAAAAGCCGTCTCCAAAGTCGCACAGACGACTTTGGAGACGGCTTTTTAGTGTCTTAAAGGATGGAATCGGCGGCGTCGAACGAACAATTTTGTTAAAGCTTTTAAGAATAAAAGGGATATTGACTTTTTCTTCGGTGAGGGGTGCCGCATGGAGCGCGGCGTTAAATCAGTAGGGGAGAGCACCAAGCTAAGCTCATGCTTGACTTCCGTTGTTCGCACGGGTTCGATGAGAACGGTCATCTCCGCGCTGCTTGCGATTTGGGCTTTGCTTTCCATCAGGATATCCAATCTGCGCTCATATTCAGCAATCCGATTCGAGAGGATCACATTTTCTTGTTTTAACTTTTTAATAAGTTCATACAGCAGTTTCATGGATAGTTTTGGATTCTCAGACACGTTCGTTTCTTGATTATCGCAAATAGGAGACAGCAGCAACAATAGTTCTTCATCACTGATCACTTTATGTGCCACGAGTGGTCCTCCTTATTATTCATAGTATTAATTATAGATTAATAGAGTGCATTTAAAATGTCGCTCGAAACTCGTTGTCGGATTGTAGGCATTAATGATGAACAATGTTCCCGTAGGAAGGAGTCTAGAACACTGGAAATTTATCTAAATAAACGGAATTTCATCTAAATACAAATCCGCTATCGGACGGCATAATGTAGGAAAACTACTTGGAGGACCTACATCAAGATGACAAAATCTAGTAGAACGATCCTTGATCCAGAAGAGCGAGATCGATTGGCGGTTGAACAAGCGGTTGCGAGTTGGTGGCCTGCTTCGTTAGTTAACAAAGAAGAGCGAATTTCCTGGTGGCGCGAAGCTCGGTATGGCTGTTTCATTCATTGGGGGGCATATTCGGTAACCGGGGGAAGATGGAAAGGCCAGCCCTCGCGAGGTTATGCGGAACACCTCATGAGAGCTCAGAAGATCAGTCTTGATGAATACAAGAAGGAGTGCATCGAGAAGTTTAATCCGCAACAATTTGATGCGGAAGCTTGGGTACAGCTGTTTAAAGCGGCAGGCATGCGGTATGTCGTCATAACGGCTAAGCATCATGACGGCTTTGCGATCTATCCGTCGGATGCCTATCCGTTCGATATACGGATGACCCCATTCCAGCGAGATCCGCTGCAAGAACTGAAGGATGCTTGCAAACGGCATGGCCTACGGTTTGGATTTTACTATTCGCATGCCTTCGATTGGGAGCACCCGGACGCCCCGGGCAACGATTGGGAATATGCAAATCCGGGAGGCGACCTCCGCTTATACGAAGGAAAGGGTAAGCTGTGGTTCAACGAACATCCGGAGCTTGTGCCAAGGGTAGCTGACCATTACGTGAGCCAGAAATCGATCCCGCAAATTGTCGAGTTAATTAACAAATATGAGCCGGATATTTTGTGGTTTGATACGCCTCATAAATTGCCGCTTTCGGAAAATTTAAGAATTCTGAAAGCGATTCGTGAGGCCGACGACCGCATTGTTGTTAATGGACGTCTTGCTCATGGATACGGTTTTGACACTTTCTCTGATTATGTGAATACGGCAGATCGCGCATTGGAGATTTTTCCGTGTGAAGGTGACTGGGAAACGATACCAACGACCAATGAATCTTATGGCTATTCAGCTGATGATCATTCGCACAAGCCTGCAGATGTCTTCCTTCAATTGTTGGCGAAGTCAGCTGCGCGAGGAGGCAATGTACTCATGAATCTGGGGCCAATGGGCGATGGTCTCATCGATGAGAAGGATCGTTCGATTCTGCAAGGAATCGGAGCTTGGTTGGCAGTGAACGGAGCGAGTATCTACGGTACCCAGAAAACGCCGCTTGACGTCCAGAGTTGGGGAGAGACTACGAGGCGAGGGAATCAGCTGTATCTTCACGTTTTTGATTGGCCACAAGACGGGAAATTAGTGTTAGGAGGCCTGAAAAGCCATATCAAGAAAGCTTGGCTGATGGATGATGAAGCGGCTAATCTGGCTGCCCGCAGGCTGAATTACTACGATTGGGAAATCCATGTGCCAGAGCAGGCGGACAGCAAGTATCACCGAGTTGTGGTCATAGAAGTGGATGGGGAACCTGCTGTACATCCTGGACGGTTGATAAGCAGCAGTCAGACAACGACGCTAAGAGCTTTTGATGCAGAAGTAAGCAAAGGTATTGGTTACGGGGACGGCAAGAAAGGCAACGATTATGTCTGGAAATGGACAAGTATCCACCAATTCGTCAAGTGGCGTGTGAGATTCAATCATCCAGGTGTTTATAAACTGGTGATTCGCATGAGCGCACCTGGACCTGCGTACGGGGGAAGCTATGTGTTATGCCTTGGTGAGCAGCGAATTCCCGGTCAGATTGCACCTTCTGAAGCAACGGCTCCGCTACAGATTGAGCACGAAGTATCGCTTGCCGCAGGAGAGCATGACATCCTGATGATGCCAGTCACCATCGAAGGGAATGAGCTCATGAGGCTTCATGCCATTACATTCATTCCGTTGTCGATGAATCAAGAACAAAAAGAATCCTATGATGAGGTCGATACAACGGATGTTGGGAATTAGCGCTGCCCCTACTAAAAGTCAGGATTCCTTCTTCGAATAGGACACCGTTGCCACCTTCGTCTGCTTCCTTAGCTCGGAGGGAGGAAGGCCGAAGTATTTGGAAAACTGCAGCGAAAAATAATGAACCGAGGAGAATCCCAGATCTTCCGCAATCGATGTGATCGAGCGTTTGCTTTCATGGATCGTCGCGTAGGCTCGCTGCATTTTAATTCGAAAGAAGCACTCTTTTGGCGTTAATCCGGTCATTTTCTTAAACATGCTGTAGAATTGGGATTTCTTTAATTGGCACAGCTCAAGCCACTGCTCATAGGGCGGATTCATGCCGGGATATTGTTCCATGAGATCAATGATCTTTTGAATACGGTAATCAGGGATGTTGTCCGACAGATTTAAATTGACGAGCTGTAAAATCCAACTGTAAAGCAGGCTGTTTACGATCTCAGCTTTAAATTGAATGTCTAATCGATTCATACGAACGATCTGAATAAAGGTTTGAATGAGTTCGGGATACCGGGTTAGCTGTGTAATCCCTGTTAATTGCTCCAGCTCTTGGCATGGTCTGCTTTCAGTCAAAAGACCGGGTTCGAAATCGAGCTGAGGATCGAAATACAGATGCTGAATCGATTTTTTCTTCATGAAAAAATCGCAGTACATATCATAAGAAGAAATCGGCTGAGATTCATTCATGTGGAAAGTATGCTTAAGCCCGGGAGGAATGAACACAAGCGTGCCCTTCTTTAAAGGGTAACTTCTGCCGTTCATCTGCACGGAGCCAGACCCTTTATAGATCAAATGAAAAGCAAAGCAGTAGCCAAATCTGTTTTTCTCTTTCACTCTGCCGGAATAGGCATGATAATGAGCTGCCCGAATGGAGGGCTCGATAGAGACGATAGAAGTTAATTCCGTCATTGCTTAACACCTCTAGTCTGCGAAAACGCAAGAATGCTGCCATTTTACGCATTTTTCTTAGGATAAACCGCTTACTATAAGCTGTCAATTGTGTCTATCACTTTTAAAATTAAAGGAGGATTTATATGTATATTCAAACTAAAAGCTTGTACGACAGATTGCAACCAGCACCGAAGAACGGAGGATTTCGGATGGAAGGATACTGGGTGTGGTGCGGTTCTGTAATAAAAGGAGAGGATGGACGCTTTCACATGTTTGCATCCCGATGGCCCAAACATCTGCCGATGCATCCAGGCTGGCTTGTTCACTCGGAGGTTGTTCGAGCGGTCTCCGACACGCCGGAAGGGCCTTATGCGTTCGAGGAGATTGTGCTTCCCGCACGCGGAGCTGAATATTGGGACGGGCGCAGCACGCACAATCCACATATTACAAAACACGGGGATACCTATGTGCTGTATTATATGGGCTCAACAAACCCTCTGGCTGATGTACTGCCGGGTGAAGAATTCGGGCTTACAGATCCACGATGTATTGTTGCTCGCGCAAATAAGCGTATTGGCATAGCGACTTCTACGAGTGTGTTCGGTCCTTGGGAGCGGAGGGACTCGCCGATTTTACCAACAAGACCAGGGCATTTTGACTCCTTCCTGACGTCCAATCCTGCGCCTTGTATTCATGAGGACGGTTCCGTCATGCTTATTTATAAAGCACGTCAATACGAAGGAAATGTCCATGGGAACATGATGATCGGTGCGGCGCGCGCTGATCATTTCGAGGGTCCCTATCGCGTAATCAGTGAAGATCCCGTATTTCCGCCAGCAAAATTCCATCTGGAAGATCCATTTATTTGGCATACGGGTGAGCGATATGAGCTTATCGCCAAAGATATGGACGGTCGCATATGCGGGGAGGTGCATGCCGGAATTCAGGCTCACTCCATAGATGGATTAACCTGGCATGTAGCTGACAATCCTAAAGCCTACTCCAGGAAAGTTCGATGGGATGATGGTACGGAGACGGTCATGGGCAGTTTCGAACGACCTTTCATTCTCTTTCAAGATGGAAAACCAACGCATTTGTTTGCAGCAACAGCCGATGGAACAGGCGGATTCACCAAAGCTTCTCAAACATGGAACATGGTGGTGCCGATTGCCTCGGAATAACGATCAAGCTACCATGAATGAATTAGCCGGTCTCTGATAATCAGAGGCTGGCTTCTTTATTTTCATAAACGGCTAAGACATATCTATTGAATTAAGACAATATAGTTGAATATAA
Organism: Paenibacillus anseongensis; assembly: GCF_009757995.1. Classification (NCBI taxonomy): domain Bacteria; kingdom Bacillati; phylum Bacillota; class Bacilli; order Caryophanales; family Paenibacillaceae; genus Paenibacillus; species Paenibacillus anseongensis. The sequence goes on along the minus strand of NZ_WSEM01000039.1, from coordinate 350,714 downwards.
CAAATTTGGGGAGGCCGTGAGATATGGGGGCAGCTGCAATAAAAGGATGGACAACTATGCTAGCCGGAGTCATGTTATTGGGGGGCTTGGCAGGGTGCAGTGGAAGCGGAAATACGAGCACTACGCCAGCGCCAGGAGGAAGTACGCCGGCTTCTTCTGATGCTCCGAAAAGTACGGAGCCTGCTGCAAAACAAGTGACGCTTCAGATGATTGAAAGTCTAACAAGCCCGGAGCGCACGAAGCTGCTTCAGGATGCGATTGGACGGTTTCAAAAGGACAATCCAAACATCAAAGTTGAGCTTATTTCGCCGCCTTTCGATCAGGCAGACAATAAAATCAGGACGATGCTGGCCGCTAAGCAAGACCTTGATATTCTGGAGGTCAGGGACCTAAACATAGCCGAATATGTCAATAATGGCTACCTTGAGCCTTTGGATTCTTATGCTTCAAGCTGGGCGGATAGTAAAACACTTTCCGGTACTTCCAAAGTAGTAGGTTCCACAAGCGGCAAACTTTACTTTATCGCCAATGCGCTGTATCAAAGACAAATGTTCTATCGCAAAGACTGGTTTGAAGCCAAAGGGTTAGCTGTGCCAAAAACGTGGGATGAGCTGGTGGATGCAGCCAAAAAATTGACCGAGCCAAAGCAAAATCGGTACGGCTTCTCCTTCCGGGGTGGACCGGGAGCGAATGGGAATTTTGACCATATGATTTATGATTACAATGATAAAGTCATGAATCTTGACGATGCGCCATTTACGAAGGATGGCAAGACGATCTATGGGACTCCCGAAGCCAAACAAGCGCTAGAATTGTATAAAAAGCTTTACAAAGAGGCATCCCCGCCGGACTCCATCAACTGGGGCTTCCAAGACCAGGTTCAAGCCTTTACGTCAGGCGTAACCGGTATTTTGCTGCAGGATCCTGATGTTATTAAAGTTCTTCAGGACAAAATGGACCCCAAAACCTTAGAGACAGCAGCGATGCCTCTGGGACCTAATGGCAAATCTTTGGTTAGCACAGGAGCAGCAGGTTGGGGGATTACCGCAAATTCCAAAAATAAGAATGAAGCATGGAAACTGATCTCTTACCTCTCAAGTCCGAAAGAAAATACGGAATTCTCCAAACAAATCGGCACGATTCCGATCCATACGTCGGCGACGGCGGATACGTTCTTCCAAACAGGGCCGTATAAAACACTACTGGATATGACCGCAAAAGCGGATACTTTCATTAGCTATACTCCGCCTTTCAAATATCCGGGTAATGGCAGCTGGGGAGAGCTGAGCATGAAAGGGCAGCAATCCTATTTGCTGGATAAAAAATCCGCTGACGATCTTCTGAAGGAATGGGATAAATTCTGGCAGGATCAGCAGGCAGGAATGAAAAAATAAGACATGAAGCAGCAAGCGGCGGGCGCTCATCGCCTGCCGCTGCTGTCTTACCGGGGAGGTGTTCGACGTGAGTGCTCGGCAAAAATTCATACTCTCCAGCTTGGTGCCCGCACTGCTGCTAGTCGCTATTTTTACCTATTACCCCTTTCTCAAGGGGGTTGTTATGGCCTTTCAGGATTACAAGCTATTCAATCTGAAGCAGGTGCATTTTGTTGGCTTACAAAACTTTGTGGATGCGTTCCGCGACCATCAATTTCTTGCAGCGCTGAAAAACAGCTTGTATTGGGTGTTCTTTTCGTTAATATTTCAATTTCTTCTGGGATTCATCCTGGCGTTGTTTTTAAATAAGAAATTTTGGGGACGAGGCATATATCAAGGATTTATTTTTTATCCATGGGCATTATCCGGCTTTCTCATTGGTCTTATTTGGAAATGGTTATTTAACTCACAAATTGGCGTCGTTAATGACCTCTTGCTGCGGCTAGGTATCATAGAAGACCGAATTGGTTTCTTGTCGGATCCTAAGTGGGCGATGTCGTCTGTCATTATTGCCAATGTATGGTACGGCATCGCCTTCTTCACGATCATGCTGTTAGCTGCGCTGCAATCTATTCCTTCGGAGCTTTATGAGGCGGCGAGTATTGACGGTGCCAACAGCTACCGCAATCTGCTTGATGTGACGATTCCATATATTATGCCAACCATTATCGCTACGACGCTGCTGAGGGTTATCTGGATTTTCAATGATCCAACACTTATTTATGGCATGACGAATGGGGGGCCGGGAGGCGCCACACACATTCTGTCTTCCTTAATGCTGAACAAAATCATCTATGACGGGGATTATGGCGCAGCTTCGGCTGTTGGCGTCATCATGATTGTGATGCTGTTTTTGTACACTGTATTTTACCTGATGGTCACGAAGTCTGAGAAGGTAGGTGACTTTTGATGAAACGTAAATTGGGGTATCGGCTCACGAAGGTTGTCTTTCTCTCTTTTTACTTCGTCCTGATGGTGTTTCCCTTATATTGGATCGTCATTACTTCCTTGAAACCACAGAAGGAGATCTTCAGTTATCCGATCCATTATTGGCCTGAGCAATTCACCTTCCAAAATTACATTAATATTTTCAAAGTATCCAAATTCAACGTGTATATCGCCAATAGCCTTCTTGTCTCCATTACATCTGCACTTATTGTTATCGTGATTGCGATATGCAGCGCTTATGTGCTGGCGCGATTCCGGTTTCGGGGGCATAGGCAAATTATGCTCGGTTTCTTCATTACGCAAATGCTGCCAGGCTTCATTTCATTGGCTCCACTTTATATGATGATGTCAAATATGCATTTGCTGAATCAACGCATCTCATTAGTTTTAATGTACACGGTCATTCTCATTCCTTTTTCCACGATTATGCTGCGGGGTTTCTTTCAACGGATACCTTCCAATTTGGAGGAAGCGGCGATGATTGACGGTTGTTCCCAGCTGTCCGCTTTAATGCGAGTTATCATTCCGATTATGATGCCTGGAATCTCCTCTATGTTCATCTTCGCATTCGTGCAGAACTGGAATGAGCTATTCTTGGCCGTTATGTTTATTGATAATGAATCGCTGAAAACACTGCCGGTGGCAATGAATTCGTTTATTCTCAAATTTAATGTTGATTGGGGTTCCATGTCCGCTGGAACCGTGTTATCTGTACTTCCGACTATTCTGTTATTCGCTCTCGCACAGCGATTTATCGTGGAGGGACTAACCCAAGGGGCGGTGAAAGGCTGATGACGGCTAATGAGAAAAATTTCTCGATCGTGGCGCATGATGAACATGATGACCACCATCACGGCTCCATCAATGTTCCGATTTACCAGACAAGTTTGTTTTCGTTCGATACGTATGAACAATATAATTTGGCAAGAGTGGATGAGCAAGAAAATTTCGTGTATTCAAGAGGCAATAATCCAACTGTGCGGTTCCTGGAAGACAAGCTTGCCCAGTTGGAGCGGGGAGAAAGGGCAAAATGCTTTGCGTCCGGCATGGCGGCTATTTCGGCGGCGATTATGTCGATCGTTAGGTCAGGCGATCATGTGATTTGTTCGCATCAAGCCTATGGTCCAACAAGAGAATTTCTAGGCAATTATTTGCAAAAATTTGGCGTTGAAACCACTTTTATCGATGGCAGTGACCTAGATCATTGGAAAAACGCCGTACAGTCAAATACACGGTTGCTGTATTTGGAGAGCCCGACGAGTATGTTTTTTCAGCTGCAGGACATCCGCGGTTGTACGGATTTGGCGGCCTCCATTGGAGCGGAAACGATTCTCGACAACTCCTGGGCGACGCCTTGTTTCCAAAATCCGCTCATACTGGGGGTCGGTCTCGTCGTCCATTCCATAACGAAGTATATTTCCGGTCATAGCGATTGCTTAGGAGGCGTCGTCGTTGGTTCCAAACGGTTGATGGACCCGCTAATGTCTACCGAATACATGTTATTCGGCGGCGTCATGACCCCACAAACAGCGGGATTGGTAACACGTGGACTCCGTACGCTGCCATTACGGATGCAGCGCCATGAATCAAGTGGACTTAAAGTTGCTGAATACGTGAGCAGACAACGTTATGTCGCGAAAATCAATCATCCCGGATTGCCGAATCATCCTCAGTATGAACTGGCAAAAACACAGATGACTGGCACAGGCAGTTTATTTTCATTTGAATCTCGGGAATCCGTCGACAAGCTCAGAGCCTGGGCGGATCACATGCACTTTTTCCGGATTGGAGCCAGCTGGGGTGGATTCGAAAGCTTAATCAATGTGAATGCCTTACATGCATTGAACACTAAGGATCCGCAAGTAGGCACCCTTGTTCGACTGTACATCGGTGCTGAGGACCCTGAAGATTTAATTCAAGATTTGGATCAAGCCTGGCGATGTGTCGAACAGAGCCCTTCTGAGGAGGAGCTATATGAGCAGAATCCGGGAATCAACCAAAAGGGATGAGCGACAGCCGCTTTATTTGCAAATTCAAGAGCATTTTAAACAGGTAATTCTCTCTGGAGAACTGGAAGTAAATAGCAAATTCCCAACGGAAAAGGAGCTGATGGAGCAATTCAAGGTTAGTCGAATGACGGTGTCCAATGCGCTAACGCAGCTCGCGAAAGATGGATGGATCTACCGCATACCGGGGAGAGGCAGCTTTGTCAGTTCGGAGTATGAAGGGAATTCGTTGGGTAAAAATTCGGACGACAACTCCAAGGACCATCCATCAGCTAATGGCAAGCATTCAGAGTTAGGGCGACATGCTTCTACGCGCAAAATGATCGGGTTAGTTCTTCCCTTTTTGGAAGATTTCTTCGCCATTCGTCTTATTAGGGGAATCCAGACCGCTCTGGAAGACACCGAGCACTACTTATCCATTGTCCTTTCGCACAATCGTCAGGAGCGGGAGAAGGAAGCGATCCAGGAGTTGATTCAAAATGGGGCGGCGGGGCTTATCATTTTTCCGATTGATGCAGAGACGTACAACGAAGAAATATTGATCTTGAAAATGAACAAATTCCCGTTTGTGCTCGTGGATCGTTTCCTGCCAGGGTTTGAAACGCATTGTGTCTGCTCGGATAATATAGTGAGCGCTCAGTTGGCCGTCCATCATCTGTGGGAGCTGGGGCATCGAGATATTGCCATATGCTCTGATATATCGATTGGCACAATGACCGTTGACGAACGAATTCGGGGGTATATGGAAGCGTTGAAACAAAAAGGCTCGATGATTAATCCGGCACTGATTGTAACTGATTTTCAGGTGAACGATACGCATTCGATTGAAAAACATCCGCTATATCTGTTCTTGAAAAAACGGACGGCAACCGCATACATTACATTGAACATGAAGTTGGGCTTATTTATGGCTGGACTCGTTAAACATTTAGGGATGAAAGTCCCGAATGATTTATCTATGATTACCTACGACAATCCATATTCTGAGCTAACGGATGACCGTGTGTTCACTCATATTGATCAGCACGAGCAGGAAATAGGCTCCAAATCGGTTGAAATGCTGCTTCAACTGCTAGGTAACAAAGAAAAGATGAATGAACCTATGAAATGGATTGTAAAATCAGCTTTAGTAGAAGGGGAATCCACAGGCCGGTTAACAGCGAAAGTCTAAGTGCGGAGAATGAGAAGGAGGAGTTATCGCATGAATCCCATTTCTAGTCCAGGAGAATTTACGGAGTTAGATCGGTTCACATTTGAATCTTGGGGTTATCTCTTGATTCCAAATGTCCTCTCGCAAGAGGAAGTCAATGAATGTCTGGAAGCGTCTATTCGCTTACACCAATCAGCCGGCACCACTGGCTGGGCCCAAGTAGGCAGAGGATATGAAACGGAGATATCCTTAGAGCGACTGATCGATCATCCGGCTATCCTGCCCAAAGTCAGAGCGCTATATGGTGATCGCTTTATTATGCAGTCCGGCTGGTGTACGAAACAGCCGGCTTTCGGTGGGGTAGGCGGATGGCATCAAGACGGATCAGGTGCTTACGACTTCCGTAAGCTGGGCTATCCGATTCCCCTGCTTCAGCTGCGTGCTTCCTTTTTACTGACGGATCAGACGATTCCGCGAACCGGAAATATGGAGCTTATCCCAGGAAGCCATCGAAGCCAGGTTCAGCTGCCGGATTCTATTCGATCGAACAGGGAAGACGTGCCAATCGGCCATGTCATCTGTGCGCCGGCAGGATCTGTCTTATTTTTTCACAATGCAGTTTGGCACCGCACATATGCACATGACGGTGATTACGACCGTTACACGATGCATTATATTTATAGCCCGCCGTGGGTACGTTGCTCCGATCGCTTCGCGAACAATCCAGAGTTTCTAGCGCGCACAACACCTACACGGCGTTATCTCATGGGAGAATTCGAGAGACCGGACGCGCCTTTTGGCGCCGGGTATCCCGTGCAATTTGAGAATGAATGATGTCTGCATGGTACATAATGAGAAGAGCCCAAGATGGTCGTTCATCTTGGGCTTTTTACGATGAAGAAACGCACTTCATTCGTCTCGATTTACTTTCCCGATATTGCGCGAGCTCTACCTGTAAGCTAATCTGTAGTTGGTTCGAACGTTCAAACCAATGTGTAAGGAGAATGGAGAATGACCCCGTGGATGATTTTGATCAATTAAATGTCATAAAAGCTGATTTCAAAGCAAGCGGTAAAGTACTGGCTGCGATCGGTGACGAGACACGACAGCACATCATTATGGTGCTGATTGCTGCGGGCTGTGAGGGTGTGCGTGTTGGAGAAATTACGGCGCAAACACATTTATCAAGACCTGCTGTGTCACATCATCTCAAAATTTTGAAGGATGCAGGAATTGTCCTAGTCTACAAGGTGGCAGCCATGAACTACTACTATCTTGACTTATCCAGTTGGATTAATAATCTTAAAATGCTTACCGTTAACATAGAAAATATGCTTCTGAAACAAAGCAGCAAAGGAGGACAATAAACGATGAGCATAGGACAAATACAAACGGTGCAAGCTGCGATTTCAGCGGGGCTTTCACCCCAATCAACGGCAAAGCAAGTACTAGGCAAGCGAGACTTAACAGATAAGGTAGCCATTGTGACCGGTGGCTATTCGGGGATTGGACTCGAGACCGTGCGAGCATTAGCTAACGCAGGCGCAACCGTCATTGTGCCCGCTCGTACATTGGATAAGGCGCGTGCCGCGGTGAGAGGCATTCCTAATGTGGAGTTAGAGGTTCTGGACCTCATGGATCCACTCTCCATCAATACCTTTGCAGAACGTTTTCTATCAACCGGAAGGCCGCTCCACATGTTAATCAATAGTGCAGGGATCATGGCAGCACCGCTCATGCGAGATGCAAGAGGTTATGAATCACAATTTGCCACCAATCATTTGGGCCATTTTCAATTGACTGCAAAGCTTTGGCCAGCCTTGAAAAAAGCGAACGGAGCACGGGTTGTTTCGGTTTCTTCCCGAGCACAGCGGTTAGGTGGCGTAAATTTCGAAGATCCTAACTTTGAGAATTCTGACTATGACAAATGGAAGGCGTATGCCCAGTCCAAATCAGCGAATGTTCTTTTTGCTGTTGAGTTGGATCGCTTGGCTAAGAATTCAGGAGTCCGCGCATTTTCGGTACACCCTGGATTAATTCCTACCACTGGGATAGGTAGATTTAGTGTGGACGATAAAACATCTGCCTATATGAGAGCTTTTAATTCTATGGTGATAAAATTTGTTAATAAGTTTCAATTAATAAAGCTTGTCAATCTAACGAGAAAAGTAGATAAATACAAAACGATTGAACAAGGCGCGGCCACCTCCGTCTGGTGTGCCACTAGCGATTCGTTGGCTGGTATGGGCGGCGTGTATTGTGAAGATTTGAATATCGCTGTGACCGTTCCGGGCGACAGTACGAAGGGTTATGGCGTACGTCCATGGGCTATTGACCCTGAATATGCAACTAAGCTTTGGCAGCTCAGCGAGAAGTTAACAGGTACCAAATTTGACTGTCTCTGAACATAAAATGAAGTAGGACGGTTACAGATATTCTTCCCTATTTTTGATATGAAATGTAAGAGGCAGGTTCCTCATAAAATACAAAACCATAAAGTTTTTTGGTCGGCAAATCATTCGTTTTGGTCTTGACGATCGGTTCTGTCACATTAGTATCTTCAATTAAACCCAATCCAACAATAGCTCCTGCAAAGAAAAGACATGTGATTGCGATGACAAAATGATTCTTTTTCATGAGAGCTCCCCCTGGTACATTCTACATCGGCTGCAGGATTTGCTTGATGGTGGTTGTTTTATTGTAAACCATTTTGTGTGTGAAAGTTGTAGAAACGTGTCCCGTTTAAGAGAAACTACCTCGTTTATTTTCAGTTTAAAAAGCAGTCGTATACTTTGGTCAGTTGATAAACAAAATCTAACGACGAGGGGTCGATTCGTATGAACACAACAAAACAACAGCAACGCATTGCTATCGTAGGTGCAGGTCCTGGAGGACTGACGTTGGCCCGGATTTTACAGCAGCATGGGATCAAAACTACCGTTTATGAACGGGAAGCATCACCTTCAAGCCGCAAACAAGGCGGTTCGTTAGATATCCATTCCGATTCTGGTCAGAAAGCACTCAGAGAAGCTGGCTTAATTGAACAATTTGAGGCGCTCGCCCGATATGAAGGAGAAGATTTCAAGCTACTCGATAAATTCGGTAATCTGTATATGGATGAAGTGGCGGAGGGCGGTGAAGGAGATAGACCTGAAATCGATCGTGGGACGCTGCGGGATCTATTGTTAGACGCTATCGACCCTGGCACCATTCAGTGGGGCCACGATTTAGTTCAGGCCATTCCTACGGAAAATGGGATGCACGAACTGCATTTCCAGAATGGGCATGTGGATACCGTTCATCTTGTCGTAGCCGCAGACGGGGCATTCTCCCGTATTCGTCCGCTGCTTACAGAATCAGTTCCTGCCTACAGCGGACTAAGTATGGTTGAGCTCTATGTTGACAATGCCGCTGTCGCACATCCGGAACTGGCTGCTTTTAATCGACGTGGCAAAATGTTTGCCCTTGCGGATCATAAAGGCATATTGGGCCAGTTGAATGGAGATGGCCGAATTTGTGTCTATGCAGCATTTGAAGTTGAACGTGAATGGCTGGATACGTGCGGTATTCCGTTCGATCAGCCTGAAGAAGCGAAAAAGCAGCTGCTGGAGTATTTTAGCGATTGGGATGCTTCACTGACCGACTATATCCGCTCAGCAGATGGGCCAATTGTGCCGAGACGTATTTATAGTCTGCCGGTTGGACTCCAATGGACGCATAAACCAGGTGTCACCTTGATTGGAGATGCCGCGCATCTGATGTCGCCTTTTGCTGGTGAAGGCGTGAATTTAGCGATGTTAGATGCCGCTGAGCTGGCGTTGTCCATCGTTCAACACGATGACTTGAACACGGCTGTTCAAGCTTACGAGGAGAAGATGTATGCTTACTCGTCGATTTCAGCAGAGGTATCTGATGCGAATCTCAAGCTTTGCTTTTCGGACGATGCTGCGCGCAAGCTGGCGGACCTGATGAACCAATACCATGAGAGGGAGAATGGGCAAATGCGCTGAATTCGGATAGAATAAGAATGAAGCACTTTAAATAGAAGAGGGATATCGATGAAACGTATTACAATTTTGGTCGCGGATGACGAGGCGGAGATTGCCGATCTGATAGCGCTGCATTTAGAAAGAGAAGGGTACCAAATCATCAAAGCGGCGGACGGCAAAGAAGCTGTCCAGGCGATTCAAACGCACTCAATTGATTTGGCTATTCTAGATATCATGATGCCGAAGTTGGATGGGCATGAGGTGACGCGGCAAATTCGTGAAAAGCATCAAATGCCGATCATTTTTCTTAGCGCCAAATCATCTGATCTGGATAAGATAACGGGATTGGTAATTGGAGCCGACGATTACATGACCAAGCCGTTCAATCCGATGGAACTGGTTGCTCGCGTGAACGCTCATCTGCGTCGGTCCATGCAGTTAAGTCAAGCCAAAGTCGACCACAACCTACTGGAAGCAGGCGGACTGACGATTGATCCTGACAAACGGACAGTGAATCTATACGGTGAAATGATTGAATTAACACCCAAAGAATTTGATATCCTCTATCTTTTAGCGGCTCATTCCAAGAAAGTTTTTAGTGTGGAAAATATTTTCCAACATGTATGGGGCGAAGCCTTTTATGAAAGTGGCAACACCGTCATGGTGCACATCCGTACACTGCGCAAAAAACTGGGTGAAGATGAGAACAATAAAAACAAATGGATCAAAACCGTTTGGGGTGTGGGATATACTTTCAATGGGTAAAATGATACGAAGTTTCCGCTTCCAAATGATCGTTCTATTAGGAATGAGCATGCTTTTGTCGGGTGCTTTCACCTTCATCCTTTATAAAGTCCTTCAGCTCTACTACAGCGGTGTTCGGGCTGAAGATCCGTTGGCCAAACTACGCCATTTTATCTCGAATATTGGGGATTTTAATTTCTTTCTGATCTTTTTCATCCCCCTTGCGATTGTTTGTTTCTTTTTCCTTACTAAACCTTATGCCACCTATTTTCATGAGATTTCCACAGGGATTCATCGCCTCGCTAACGGGGATTTCCAAAGCCGTGTTCATATTTCTTCGAACGATGAGTTCAGAGAAATTGCGGAAGATATCAATATGGCAAGTGAGAAGCTGCAAAAAGCCGTGGAGCGGGGCGATTTCGCGGAAAGCAGCAAAGATCAGCTGGTGTTGAATTTAGCGCATGATTTGCGGACACCACTAACCTCGGTCTTAGGTTATTTAGATTTTCTGCTTCAGGACAATCAATTGACGGCGGAACAAATCAGGCATTATACAACGATTGCTTTTACGAAGTCAAAACGGTTGGAGAAGTTGATTGACGAACTGTTTGAACTCACTAGAATGAATTACGGCATGCTTTCCATTGAGAAAAAGCAAATCGATCTGAGTGATCTTCTCATTCAGCTTAATGAGGAATTGTATCCTGTTTTCGAAAAAAGTCACCTGCTGGTCAGGCTGAATATTGAACCGCATTTGCAAATTCGGGGTGATGGCGAGCTGCTGGCACGTGTTTTTGAAAATTTATTAACAAATGCGAATCGGTACGGAAAAGACGGCCAATTCGTGGATATTAACTGCCATCTTGATGCAGGCGAAGCTGTCATCCAAGTTGTAAATTATGGCGATAGTATTCCATCGGAAGAGCTGCCGCATATTTTTGACATGTTTTACACCGGTGACCGGGCTCGCACGCATCAAGGTGGAAGTACGGGACTCGGGCTTTTCATTGCCAAAAATATCGTGGAGCAGCATCAAGGAACGATATCTGCCCAAAGCAGCTTGGTTCGCACGCTCTTTGAGGTGCGTTTACCGCTTTAATGAAAGAAATTTAAGAAAAACTTTAATTTTAACCCACTTCTTTCTTAAAAAGTTTGCCCTATTCTTATGTCTAGTAAGAAGAAGGAGGAAACGAAGAATGAAGAAGTGGGTTTTTTGGCTTGTCATACTGGCACTGCTTGGTTATGAAGCCATTCACCAGAAAACGGAGCGTGTAAATGAAGAACAAGGGGGAGCAAAAGTTGACATACAAGAGTCAATTCCCCAAAAGGGCGAACAAACGATTAAGATTATGAAAGATCAAATATACCAAGGGAATTTAGTCTTAATTAATATGGATTACCCCATCCACCAAGTAGGGATTCTCACGGATGTGGTTAATCTTTTTCAACATAAAGAATTGGTCAATGGCTATGGTTTGCTAGATAACACAATTCGCTTGTCACAAAGCATCGTGAAAAATTTTACCACCATGATCCAAGCGGCTGATAAAGAAGGAATTCATCATTTTATCATTAACAGCGGCTACCGGGATAACAAAGAACAAAGTAAGCTCTATAAAGATATGGGGCCGGATTATGCTTTGCCGGCGGGGAATAGCGAGCACAACTTAGGTATAGCTCTTGATATTGGTTCGACGCAATCGGAGATGAGTCAAGCTCCTGAGGGGAATTGGCTGAAGAAGAATGCTGCGACCTACGGGTTTATTTTGCGTTATCCGAAAGATAAAACGGCGATAACGGGCATCCAGTACGAACCTTGGCATTTCCGATATGTTGGAGTGCCCCATAGCCTGATTATGCAGCAAAAGAATTTAACGCTGGAGCAGTATTTAGATTTCCTGAAACAACAACAAACATTAACAACGACTGTTCTCGGTGTAAAATATGAAATTTCTTATCATCCGATTTCAAAAAATACAACCATCCAAGTGCCAAACAAGCTTAAGTACGAGCTGTCAGGGAACAACATGGATGGCGTGATTGTCACTGTGTTTCTATAAATAACATCAAAACTCAGGAAAGGTGAGGATGTAAGTGAAACAGATGAAGTTCTTGTATGACACTGTGCTGTCCGGGCTATTTGCCCTTTATATCTACGTGGTGTTTAAAGTGATCTTATTTAAGTTCGCTGCGGTTGACATCCCTTTTCTCTGGCATCAACTTCAGAGAAATCTCGGGAATCCGATCTATATCCGGAATCGCTTGCAAACGGCTAACTTCCGTCCATTCGAGTCCATCTCACACAATATTCAAAGTTTATCCAGCCATGATATTATCAATTTGTATGGAAATATTTTGATATTTGTTCCTTATGGCATTTTTCTGATGCTTATGTCCAAAAAATCAAAGATGTCAGTGATCGGGGTCGTTTTCCGATCCTTTGCCTTAAGCTTAAGTTTGGAATGCTCGCAACTTTTATTTTCTATCGGCGCCTTCGATGTCGATGATCTCATTTTAAATACGTCCGGCGGATTATTGGGCTTCTGCGTATTCAAAATCATTTCAGCTGCTAGCGGCTTGATCCGGATCGGTTCCCTTCGTTTCTTTGCCGAAGAGCAGAACAACCAGCGCTCCGATTACGATGGCAATGAAGAAAATGGTAAATATCGAGGTAATGCTGTGATGTCGAGACACCAATAACCCAACAAGATAAGGGCCTATGATCCCTCCAACACGTCCAAAGGATGCGGCAAAACCAACGCCTGTCGAGCGGATACCAGTAGGGTATAGCTCGGGGGTATATGCATACATGGCTCCCCAAGCGCCAAGATTGAAAAAGGATAAGCTAATCCCTGCAGCGATCAGCATGGCTTCAGTAGTGGCCGTACTGAACCAGATCGCGCTAAAAGCGGTTAACAGCAAGTAAGTGACGAGAACAAACTTACGGCCGAATTTCTCAATAAAATAAGCCGCTGTGAAATAGCCGGGAAGCTGCGCTAGCGTCATGATCAGCACATATTGAAAACTTTTTACAAGACTAAAGCCCTTCAAAACCATGACGGATGGAAGCCACAGAAATATGCCGTAATAGGAGAAAACGACGACAAACCAGAGAATCCAGAGCGTAATCGTTGATTTCCGGAAACTTGCCGACCAGACGGATGAGGCACGTTCTTTGAGCGTCAAGCGGCGATTTCGTTGCTCGTTAAATCGCGGGGAATCTTGAATCGCTCTTCTTAGGTATAAGGCATATAAGGCCGGCAGCGCACCAATGAGAAATGCCGCTCTCCAGCCATATGTAGGAATAACAAAATAAGAAATTAAAGCCGCGATAATCCATCCGCATGCCCAGAAGCTTTCAAGCAGCACCACAGCCCGACCCCTCTCTGTAGCGGAAAACGATTCAGAAACAAGCGTAGAAGCTACGGGTAGCTCCCCGCCAAGACCGAATCCAGTGATAAAGCGCAGGATGCATAACATGATGAACCCTGTAGCTATAGCGGAGAGCCCGCTTGCGATAGAAAAAATCAGCAGTGTGATTAAAAGTACGGATCTACGGCCATAGCGATCTGCACTTGCTCCGGCAACGGCCGCTCCAACTGCCATTCCTATTGAATTGATGGCTGCCAACAAGCCGATTTGCTGTGCTCCCAATTTCCAATCAACAGCCAAAGCGGCGACGATAAAGGAAATAATCCCTACATCCATGGCATCGAATAACCAGCTTATTCCCGCGCTGAAAAGTAATTTTCGTTTTGCCGGGTCTTGCAGCAATGTTGATTTACTCATGTTCGTATGCTACTCCCATCCTCAAACTGTTACCTCTATCTTCCACCTATATTCTGTTTTCATACATGAGAAAGGCTAAAGGAACGATATGAATTGTTATGGGTAATTCTACCTAGTACTTTTCTACTCTACAAGTCTATCAATTTCTCATTTGTTGGGATATAATGGGACACGTTCCGTATTATTGATGTCGCATGTATTTTACAGGAGGATGGATGGTCAGGATGGTTTCATTTCGTAAAGGGGTAGCTTCCCTGTTAGCGGCAGTATGGATAGCGGCGATTTCGCTGCCAATCGGGGCACAGGCAAGCAGCGATTCAGTCGCTTATCCGGATGTGCCGGCAGATTATTATGCAAGTCAAGAGATTGCTCAGCTCAAAGAGAAAGGTATCGTGGATGCCGAAGAAGACGGAGCTTTTCATCCGGACGATGCTGTTACACGCGGAGATGCCGCTAAATGGCTTAGCAAAGCGCTTAAGCTCAAAAAGCCTACATCGTTGAATGGCTTTACGGACGTTGCAGTAAACAGCCCTTATGCAGAAGCAGTCAATGCATTGAAAGAACAAAACATCGTGCAAGGCAGCGATGGCATGTACCAACCGGATGCGCTCCTGACGCGCGAACAGATGGCCAGCTTGCTGGTGCGTGCTTTCCAATTGAAGGATAACGGCATCCAAGCATGGCTTAAGGATGAAGCAACGATCGGCAAAGCGCATCATGACGATGTCTTGAAGTTAAAGCAAAATTTTATTACTGAGCAATTAACGTTTATGCCACAGGATCAGGTAACTCGCGCTCAGCTAGTCTTATTTTTATTCCGAACGATTTCTCAAAAAGAAGAGACAGGTCAAGGTCCTGTTTTACTGGATGACTTTTTGCAACTGCCGAATAAAGCCCAAATGCGGTTATCGCCTGATAGTAAATCTTTGGCTTACTTGCAGCCATGGGAAAACCGCATGAACCTATATATCCAAAAGGTTGGTGACTCGGAAGGTACGAGAATCACGACTTCCAAAGATGAAAATATTAATGGCATATATTGGATAACTGACAAAGTACTGATTTACAAGATGGATAAAGGTGGTACGGAAAACACACATATTCATGTTGTGAACGTTGACGGATCGGGTGATAAAGACTTAACACCATATGCGAATGTAAAAGCTGATCTCCTGGATGTGCTGCCTTCCAAAAGCGAAAGTGACATTGAGTTACTGCTAACTATGAACAAGCGAGATCCCAAAGTGATGGACGTTTATCGGGTTAATCTCCGTTCAGGGGATACGAATATGCAGGTTCAGAATCCTGGAAACGTCAAATTTTGGGTAACGGATAACTGGGGGAAGGTTCGTGCCGCAATAGCTGTAGACGGTGAAGCCACGAGCCTTCTATATCGTGATAATGAAAGCAAAGATTTTGATAAAATTGATACGTTTGACCGCAAAGATACCTTTATTCCGGCTATGTTTACGTTCAACGACACGCAAATCTACGCTGTTTCCAATGTAGGGCGTGATAAGCAGGCTCTCGTGAAATATGACCCGCTTACCAAGAAAGAGACGGAAGTCATTTATGTCAATGATGAGGTAGATCTCTCTAATTTTATCGTGTCCTATAAGAACAAATCGATTGCAGCCGTCATCTATGAGACGGAAGACATGAAATTGCATGCCTTGGATCATGATTTTGAAGATTTGTTCAAAAAAATCGAGGATAGACTGCAAACTCCCCATTGGGGCTTAATCGGATCGCCGGACAAGGATATATTACTGTTATACACATATAGCGATAAATCTTATGGCAGCTATTATCTCTATGACCGTAAAGCGCTTAAGATGGAGAAGATTGCAGACATCCAACCAACGTTTGATGAAAAAAAGATGGCGGATATGCAGCCGATTTCTTTTAAAAGCAGAGATGGACTTACGATCCATGGGTACTTAACGCTTCCCAAAGGTGGAGCATCGACCCAATTGCCCGTTGTCGTCAATCCGCACGGTGGACCTTGGGCACGCGATTCCTGGGATTTCAATATGGAAGCTCAACTACTGGCGAGTCAAGGGTATGCGGTGCTGCAGCTAAATTTCCGTGGGTCATCAGGCTACGGGAAAGCGTTCATGAACGCGGGAGATAAGCAGTGGGGCAAAAATATGCAAAACGACATCACGGACGGTGTGAATTGGCTGATTAAAAGGGGAACTGCTGATCCTGAGCGCATTGCCATTTATGGAGCATCCTATGGTGGATACGCGACATTGGCAGGGGTGACGTTTACGCCCGATTTGTATGCCGCGGGTGTGGATTTCGTAGGACCTTCCAATCTAATTACTTTCTTGAACACGATTCCGCCATACTGGTCGATGGACCGTTCCATGATGTATCAGCAGGTCGGTGACCCTGTCAAGGATAAGAAGCTGCTTGAAGCGGCATCCCCAGTCCTGCATGTCGACCAAATAAAAGCGCCGTTAATGATCGCACAAGGTGTTAATGATCCTAGAGTGAATAAAGCAGAGTCGGATCAAATGGTCGCCGCGCTGCGTAAATTGGATGTAGATGTCCCTTACATGCTCAAGAAAAATGAGGGTCATGGGTATCAAAAACAGGAAAACGTACACGACTTTTATGAAGCACTTATTCATTTCTTAAATAAAAACGTGAAAAACAAGAAAAAATCTGCGTAATCCTATTTACATTTCTAAGTGCCAAGCACCTTGATTTTATGGGGATGCTTGGCACTTTTTTCTTTACTAAGACCTGATTTGCTGGAGAAGTAGACGGGTGATATGATTAGTGGATTAGAATAATTTGTTTTTTTGATATAGGAGGCTACCGTGGACAAAATATCAATCCCTGAATTATTTAAAAAACTAGAAACAGAAGAAGTCCTGTTGCTGGATGTCCGTAGCAAGGAAACCGCTTCTGAATATACACCAGAGCATAATAACCTTCATCGCATTCACATTGAAAAAGGTGAAATTAACAACTGGTCGGAAAGTACCGCTGCTGAACTTCAAAAAATCGCCGATGGCAAGACGCTGTACGTTACTTGTTCAGGAGGCAACTCAGGGACGAATTGTGCCATTTTGCTGCGTGAGAAAGGTTTTGACGCGGTCACCGTCGATGGCGGAATGCGTGCTTGGCAGGCCGAATTGTCAAAACATGAGGACGAAAAGGAGCGCGGCTGGAATTTCGACAATAGTTATGCTCGTCTGCCTAAACTATTTTATAGCCGCATCAACCCGACACCTGTTCCTTCACCGGAAATCGTTGTTTTCAACGATAGGTTAGCTGCATCACTAGGTTTAGATATCCAAGAGCTCCAAGGTACTGATGGCGCGGAGATTTTCGCAGGCAACCAAATCCCTGAAGGTGCTTCTCCACTTGCTCAAGCTTATGCGGGGCATCAATTCGGGTATTTTAATATGTTGGGGGACGGTCGGACTAACCTGCTCGGTGAACATATTACGCCTCAAGGCGTCCGAGTTGATATTCAGCTGAAAGGAGCAGGACCTACCATTTACTCTCGCGGCGGAGATGGTCGGGCGGCGCTTGGTCCGATGCTGCGTGAATATATCATAAGTGAAGCGATGAGCGCATTAGGTATCCCAACAACCCGCAGTTTAGCGGTGGTTACGACGGGGGAAACCGTGTATCGTGAAACCGAGCAGCAAGGAGCAATTGTTACTCGTATAGCTGCTAGTCATATACGTGTTGGTACTTTTCAATTTGCCGCAAAATTCGGCACTCCTCAGGATCTTCGTGCGATGGCTGACTATACGTTGCAGAGGCATTTTACCGAAGTTGCAGCAGATGAGAACCGCTACCTATCGCTGCTTAATGAAGTGATAAAACGTCAGGCTGATCTTATCGCCAAATGGCAGCTTGTTGGGTTTATTCATGGTGTGATGAACACAGACAACATGGCGCTTAGCGGTGAAACGATCGATTATGGTCCTTGCGCTTTTATGGATGTGTATGACCCAGCTACTGTGTTCAGTTCCATTGACTCGCAAGGGCGCTATGCTTATGGCAACCAACCGCGCATTGCGGCTTGGAATCTTGCAAGATTTGCTGAAACTTTATTGCCATTATTAAGTGAGAATGAGGAAGAAGCTATTAAAATTGCTGAAAATGCGCTTGCTCATTTTTCGGAACGGTATCATCGGAACTGGTTGTCCGGAATGAGAGCGAAATTGGGGATTTTTAACGAAGAGGTTCAAGACGTTACGTTAATTGAAGAACTGCTCAGTATGATGCACAACTACGGGGAAGATTTCACGAACACGTTCCTTGCGCTAACCTTGGATAAACCTGAAGAGACATTCCTGTTCGGGACCGCGGAATTCGCTCAGTGGTATGAGCAATGGCAGGCAAGATTAGGCCGGCAGCAGGAGACAAAAGACTTGTCACAGCAGTTAATGCGCTCCAGCAATCCTGCCATTATTCCACGCAATCATCGCGTTGAAGAAGCACTGGAAGCAGCTGTGAAACAAGGAGACTATAGTGTCATGGAGCGGCTTCTTCAGGTGCTCTCCAATCCCTTCGCGCATACAACCAAGCAATCGGAATATTCCGCACTGCCGGCTCAAACTGCTCGTCCTTACCGGACTTATTGCGGAACTTAGAATCGAATTGGATAACGTGAGGATAACAGCATGGATAATCAAGTAACGATTCAAGCCTTGAAATACGGAAATGTTCCTCATTACCAATGGAACACAACGTTACTGGAAAAGACGGATTCTCATATTTTTGTCTTGGGCCAAAAGGGAAGACAGTTACATCATTATACGAAGCAAAAAGTGTTTACGATGGAGACATGGACGATTGAATTTTTTTCATTTGATTCGTGTTTTACGGTAAGTGCTGACATCGTTGGCGGCACGGTCCGCCAGTATTATTGCAATATTAATCAACCTGCCAAATTGGACGGGGATACCGTTTCATTTGTAGATTTAGATCTGGATTATATTCAGATAGGCGGCGAATGGATGGTTGTTGATGAAGACGAATTTGCCAGCAATGCCATCAAGTTTGCTTATCCCACCGATTTGATTCAGCAAGCTCGTCAGGAATTAGAGGGTTTAAAGGAGCGGGTTCGTCATAACCTGTTTCCTTTTGACGGCTCGCTAGCCAAACACATCGCACGTGTTCCGATCGACTAGAGTAGAAAAGAGGCTTTCCCAAAGGTCATGTAATGACCGTGGGAGAGCCTCTTTTTATGAAGAATGACTCGCTTAGTGCACGCTCACTTCACTAATTTCAACTTGAGAAGATTGCAATTCTTTGGGCGTACGTTTCTTCTGAATGAGCACAATAATGGCTATAAGCGATAGCGCCATAAAGACGACAGATCCTGTGATGGAAGCTGCAGAGGCGTGAGCGAGCACATACCGAGCTTGGTCTTGTTGCGCTGCTTCTGCAAGCGGGTGAGTAACGGCTTCGCGGCTCGCTGAACCAAACACGGTAATCAAGATCGCAAGCCCCAAGGAAGCGCCTGTTTGATGAGCGACATTCACAAGACCGGAAGCTGCACCTGCGTCGCTGCGTTCAACACCGGCGATACCAGATGATGTAAGGGGAATAAAGACGACCCCAGCGCCAACACCCAAAATCACTAATGGAATCGCGATATTTGGAAAATAGGAAGTATCTACGGTGATCCGGCTTAACCAAAACATCCCGATAAGAGCAAGGAATACGCCGCCGATCATCAATCTTGTGCTTCCAAAGCGTGATAGCAAACGAGGAACGGCATAGACCATGCTAAACATGACACCAGTCATTGGTAGAAAAGCAATACCGGCAACGAGCGCGTTAAAGTTCGTTACACCTTGCAGGAATTGCGTTAGAAAAAAGAACATGGCAGACATGCCGCCTACAAACAGAAGTCGCGCTAAGTAAGCGCCAGTGCGTTCACGGCTTGCGAACAAGCGGAGCGGTGTAATCGGCTGTTCGGCTTTCTTTTCGATACGGATAAAGAGGGCTAACAGTACGATCCCAATTAGGAAGGATGCGATCGTCCCAACATTGCTCCAGCCAGTAGAGGCTGCGCGGACAAAGCCGTAGACAATGGAAGTCATACCAACTGTTGAAGTGGCGGCCCCTGAGAAATCGAAGCGGCCGTTTAACCGCGGCGTTTCTTTGAGATAACGTGGAGCTAAAAGAATAAGGGCGATACCAATAGGTACATTGATGAACATGCCTAAGCGCCAAGATATCAAATCTGTTAGAACGCCGCCGAGCACAAGCCCGACGCTCCCGCCTGCACCGGACACGGCGCTATAGAGGGAGATTGCTCGAGTCCGCTCTTTGCCTTCCGGAAAGCTAACCATAAGCAGCGCAAGGGTAGATGGTGCGGCAAAAGCAGCGGCTAAGCCTTGAATCGATCGAGCGATTAGCAAGCTCTCAGCGGAATTGGCGAAGCCAGCGATTAACGATGCCAGTGTGAATACGGCGATGCCGGCCATGAAGACGCGTCTGCGTCCTAAGAGATCGCCCGCTCTTGCTCCGAGCAGCAGAAGTCCGCCGAAGGTTAATGAGTAAGCATTTTGCACCCAGGATAAATCTGTTGCAGACAGGTGCAAGTTGCGTCCGATCTCCGGCAGCGAAGTAATAACAATCGAGCCGTCCAAAATAATCATAAGTTGGCATGCAAGTATAATGGCCAGAACGATCGGTGATGTGCTTGATCGTCCATTTAAAGCAGAAGCGGATGAAGACATGTGTGTGATCTCCCTTTCGTCTTTGGAGTGTTTGTTCCAACACATCATATAGCCTGAGAAAGAAGAAGTCAACATATTTTTGGATTGAACATTCCAATTGTATGAAGAGTTCAGCAGAAATAGCGTCACTTCACGGTATTTTCCTTGAAAATACCGTGAAATTACAGAATATACATTCCGAATACTTGACGTTCCCAGTTGTACATACTAAAGTTGAGGTTAACGAGGTGTGTATAATGAGTAAACGAGAAGATATCTTGAATGCTACGTTGGATTTAATAGATGAAGAAGGGCTGCAGGCCGTTACTTTCGCCAAAATTATGAAAAGAGCG
The DNA here is from genome assembly GCF_009757995.1 of Paenibacillus anseongensis. Classification (NCBI taxonomy): domain Bacteria; kingdom Bacillati; phylum Bacillota; class Bacilli; order Caryophanales; family Paenibacillaceae; genus Paenibacillus; species Paenibacillus anseongensis. The sequence continues at coordinate 329,598 of NZ_WSEM01000039.1, read as the reverse complement.
AATGTAGGCTCGGGTACTGTTTTTAACTATTTCAGCAATAAGGAAGAGCTCATCAATGAGCTGTATCGGGAATGTCGAATTCTTCTCGGTGATCACTTGATGATGGGCTACGATGCGGAGTTAAGCTTGTATGAGCGCTTTAAATGCCTTCATACGAACAGGATTCGTTTCGCGGTGGAATTTCCCAAGCATTTCCGATTCATCGATGCGTATTCGTATTCGCCTTGCATCAAACCTGAACTACGGAAATTGGAAGATGATAGCGTTTCTCGCGAAGCGATCCTGGCTCTGATTAGAGAAGGGCAGAGAAATGGCGTCATACGGGAATTGGATGTGAATTTTTGCAATTCCATCACCTATGGGATTGTTTCGTCCATTGTCAAAGGCTACTATGTGAAGAAATTTGAGTTAACGGATATCAAAATACAACAGACGATAGAGGCTTCTTGGAAAGCTATTTTAGTTTGAGTTGGATCGTATATTCCAAAAATGCAAGGAAAAAGAAATCTTTCATCACCCGCGCATTGCGCGGTTTTCTTTTTTTGAGATGAATTGGACGTAAAGGCGGTGGAGGCAATTGGGAGGTTCGAATCTTTGGGATGCAGAGTGGGAGGTTTCAGAGGATTTAGCTCAGAAATTAATCACTAGCCAGTTTCCTCAGCTTGCGCATTTAACGATTCAAAAACTTGGTTACGGCTGGGATAATACCGTTTACCGCGTTGGTGATGATTTCGTTTTCCGCTTTCCAAGAAGAAAAGTGGCAGTCGCTCCATTACAAATGGAGGGCAAAATTTTGCCAATGCTAGAAGCGATCATACCCATTCCCTATGCTAAACCGTTATATTTTGGCGAAGGCGATTATGAATATCCGGCACCTTTTCTTGGATATGCTTATTTAACAGGCAGTTTCCCTATTGGATTGACGGATGAACAACGAACCTTATCAGCACCTATTCTTGCCCAATTTTTAAAAAGGCTACATACTTTTCCCGTTCAACTAGCCGTCGAGAGCGGAATCCAGTTTGACCATAGGAATCTAACCGATATTGCATTACGAAAAGAGAAAATGCTAGGTTTCCTAGCTGATCTCAGAGCTCATATCAGCGATGAAGATTATCAGGCAATGGCCGATTATTTGTATCAACTAAACACAGATCCAGTAGAACCAAGACATATCTTTTTGCATGGTGATTTGCATTTTAAAAATATGTTGGTAGACGAGCAAGGAGTCATTTCCGGAATCATAGACTGGGGGGATATGAATATCGGCCACCCTGCCTGTGACTTGAATGTTGTTTATAGCTTTTTACCTCCTGGTGCTCGTGCGAGTTTTTTTGCCGAGTATGGGGAAGTGGATGAAGAGACGAATCGTTTAGCTCGTTTAATCGCTGTGTACATACCTATGTTGATCTGGATGCAGGCCATTGATGACCAAGAGGCTGCAGTTGCCGAAGAGGCAAAAACAATTATTGCGCGTGCGCTTGCTGATGCTTAGCACGTTTTAAAGGAGACATAAGAAGATGAGCCTTCAACTGACAACGGATATTTGCCGTATTTTTAAAATCAAATACCCCCTATTTTTGGCTGGAATGGCTGGGGTTCCAGGTACTGTGAATCTGGCGGCAGCCGTTTCGAATGCCGGTGGTCTCGGCACGATAGGTGCCGCTTATATGACACCGGACGCGATTCGAGTGGCCATCCGGGAATTAAAACAGTTGACAGACGCCCCCTTCGGAGTCAATCTGTTTGCGATTCGGGTGCCTGACAACAACACGAGAACACAAGTCGTGCAACAGGAACTTAACAAGGTGCGCGGCCAGCTTGGGATTGCGGAAGCCACTGGGGAGAACGTCAGCACCCCTGATTATTTGGATGAGCAAATCGCTGTTTTGCTGGAAGAGAAGGTGCCTGTCATTAGCACGGCATTCGGTGTTCTTTCGGAGTCTTATAGGCAGAAGGCAAAAGCGGCTGGCTTACGAATTGTTACGATGGTCACGACTGTGCAAGAAGCTATCTTCGCTGAACAGGCCGGTTGCGATGCGATTGTGGCACAAGGCAGTGAAGCAGGAGGGCATCGTGGAACCTTTGACATTTCGAGCCATCCGATGGGAGCCAATATTGGCACCATGGCATTGGTACCGCAAATCGTGGATCAAGTTCGCATTCCTGTTATTGCCGCTGGAGGGATCATGGACGGACGTGGTCTCGTTGCTGCACTTGCCCTTGGCGCTCAAGGCGTACAGATGGGAACCAGGTTTCTGACCGCTTATGAATCAGGCGCGAATGTGGCGTACAAGGAAGCGCTTTTGAAAAGCACAGAGGAAAGCACCGTGATCACGAAGGCATTCTCAGGGCGCGCGGCGAGAGGCATTGTGAACTCGTTTATTCGGCAATGGGACGAGCGAGGCGTTGAACCGCTGCCGTTTCCTACCCAGAATACGATTACAAGAGATATTCGAAATGCTTCGGCTGAGCAGCGTAATGCGGAATATATGTCTTTATGGGCCGGGCAAGGGACCAGAATGCTGACGGACGGGGAGAAAGCCGGGGAACTGATCGTGGAGATCATGCAGCAGGCGAGTGCGATTCTCAAGTAAAATAAAAGAAGCAATTGGCTGGAAAGCTGCCGAATGCTTCTTTTTGCTTTAAATCGATGAACTTCCGAGCCGGTATTGTCCGGGCGTGGTGTTTTCAAATTTTTTAAAAACTTTGAAAAAATGCCGCGGATTTTCATAGCCGACGAGTTCAGCAATGGTATTGATCGGCCAGTCCGGGTGATCCTGCATAAACTGCTTGGCTTTGGCGAGGCGAAACGTATGTAAGTAGTGAAGGAAGGTGAGGTCCATCTCTTTGCGAAACAGCATGCTGATGTAATTCGGATGCATTTGCACATGGTCGGCAACCACATCGAGAGATAAATCCAACTTATAGTTTTGTTCGACAAAGGAAACGATTTTATCGATAGCCTGCGTGTGTGGCTGACTGTGCTCAGGACGCCGCTCAAAGGGGAGAAGCTGTCCTGTGGTTTTAGAATGAGTAGCGACATCAGGCATTGTGCCAACTTTTTGGTTGTGATCGCCAACAAGACTGAGAAGCAACTCACGAAGTCTGATCTTGTGATCACAGTCAGGGAAATGAAGGTGCAGGGAATGCATCTCCTTTTCGAGTTGCTCGAAAGCAATCAAGTAATTACTCGCTTGGACTGGAGCTAATTCATGGCCGATAGGTTCAGCATCTTTTCGATACACGTTGAAGCTGCAGTTTGTGAAGTGCCGGTTAAACAGCATGGCAGCCACCGCTTCCATGTAAAGCTCCCGCAAACTATCTATATCCATGAGTCTGCCGCTGCCGCCAATTGCAAGCCCGTTGTTTTGCGTGTTTTCGCTCTCTACCAAATCACCACAAGCAAGCTGCAGCTCTGCATCTGATGGCACATGCATACCGTTCAGGATCAGCACAGTTTGCCGTAAAAAGCGGGATTGAAAAGTGTAAGCCTTAAACTGCATCTCGGATAGCACGTTACGCAGCTGTTTCATGCGTTCAGTTGTCATCATCGGCGTATCTTCATTAGGTTGAAAAACGAGAATTGTCATAAACGGATCAGGTAAAAGCGTGTGCAGCTGCTCCGGCTTGAGCGGCATGTCCTCATAGGGCATATCATAAAGGAGATGCTCCTTCAGCATCAGCAGGTCATGTTCTCTTATTTGACGTTGTTCAATCCGAATCGTCTGCTCAACTTTTTCAAGCACGCCTACCAGTTCGATCTTATTAATTGGTTTTAATAAATAGTCAACGACTTGGTAACGCAGTGCTTGTCTAGCATACGCAAAGTCGTCATAACCGGTAATAATTACGAAGCGGTTGCCATAATGCTGCGCTTGCACTTCTTTAATTAGCGCAAGCCCGTCCATTTCAGGCATATGAATATCCGTTAGGATCAAATCGGGCTGAAAGGTTGCCAGCTTGTGCAGCGCGTCAATACCATCACTTGCTCCGACAATTTCGGTAAAAGAAGTGTTCGCTTTCTCTATCATACGAATAATGCCATTTAATATGATAGGTTCGTCATCGACTACCATAAGCTTCATTGTGCTGCCCCCTTGCCTAATTTGAGTAAACAAGTCGTTCCCTCGTTAAGTTTACTCGTAATCTGGGTACCTGAACCTTCGCCAAAAAACATTTTGATGCGTTCACTGACATTCACGATGCCGAGTCCGCCGCCGCCGCTCTGTAATTGAGAAGCATCCATTTTACCATTTAAAACACCTTGAACCCGTGCCAATTGATCCTCCGCAATACCCGCTCCCGTATCACTAACAGAAATGAACATGAATGTGGCATCTTCCCAAATCCGAATGGAGAGGGTCACTTGTTTTCTAACGGTAGCAATCCCATGGACGATACTATTTTCAATAATTGGCTGCAAAATATAGTGGGGACAAATAAAATGATCGATCGCTGCGTCAATCATGAAACTTACTTGCAGCCGGTCACTGAGCCTGATTTGCTGGATTTTGATATAATCTTTGACATTTTCAACTTCTTCTTTCAAGGTTGTTTCACTTTTCGATCCCGATAAACTGTATCGGAACAGCTTGCCTAACGTATAGGACATTTCGGCCGCTTCCGAATCATCATTTGCTTCTGCGATCATGCGTATAGACTCAAGCGTATTGTAGAGGAAATGAGGTTTGATCTGCGCTTGCATCATCTGATAAGCGGATTCTTTCCGCAGCATTTCAGAGCGGTGCACGGTATTAACCAGCTCGTCCATTCGCCGGATCATGGCATTATAAGAGGAGGTTAGATGCCCAACTTCATCTTTATTAATTTCTCCTACGTACAAGGGGAAGTGGTTTTCATCGACCCTCCGCATATGCTTGGAAAGTTTCAAAATCCGTTTCGTAATGGAACTTGCGATCAGATAATACATACCGGATAGCGTCAATAGTAGGATCGTTACGATCATTACTAGTACATATTTGTTTTTCTTAATTCCGCTAAAGACATCATCTACTTGCTCCATCATAACAAAATGCAGCTTCAAACTGTCAGCATAAAAGGATTCAATCAACATTTTATCTCCGCCTACAGTTTGATAGAAGTACTTCATGTTGGTTTGGAAGGCATCATCCAATAGGGACTTTTCTGAAAGTTTATTCAGTGGAATTTTCTCAATGCGCGAGATGACTTGGTGATCCTGATCAAGCACATACAGATTGCTTTTGCTATTCAAATTTAACGATTCAAACAGCGGCTTAATCAGCTTGGAGGTTACTTTAATATCGAGTAGACCAATGTCCTGCTCAAAATTTCGATTCCCTATCTTGTGAACATAATGGAGGTCGATGTTTGGATCGGATCCATTGCTGGACGTTACCCATTTCCCTACACCTAGCTGGAGCTTTTGGATGCCTTCTCCTAACTTGAACTCGTCCATTCTGGCCATTTCCGGTCGAAAAATCATTCCGTTTTGCTGTTCCATGTAAATTGTCATACCATCAATCATTCGATTGGATGACAGGATATAGGAAAATAAGGGTCGAATATAGGTCAAGAAGTTGGAAACTTGTTCAAAATCCGTCCGATAATTGCCGCTGAGATAAGCGATCGTATTGGAATTATTTTGGAATAGCTGATAGGCGGACTCGATCTGTACCGTGCTGATGCTTATATTATTTAACACTTGATTCACGATTTTTTGTCTGCCTTGTGCGTATTCTTCCAGGAAGCTGTTATAGTTCTGATTATAAAGGAATAGTCCGAAAGAGATGATCGGAATAAAGATGATCACGATGTAGCCTATCGCCATTTTTTTGACAATAGACAAGTTCTGATAGTTGAAAGCAAGCTTCTTTGGAATGAGGCACACCACCTTATGAATGGACAGTTCATCTTAAAAATGATCCCTATAAATTTGTTCGACAGTCCATTATGATAGTCCTTGTAAGCGCTTAAACAAATAGGTCACTAAATGCATCTTGGAGGGAGAGTTACCATGAGTATAGCATTGAGAATGGTAAGGAAAAACTGGCAGCTCTATCTGATTATCCTGCCGTCACTTCTATATTTGCTTATTTTTAAATATGTACCGATGGCTGGCGTGCAAATTGCGTTTAAGAATTATGTCGTAACCAAAGGGATCTGGGGGAGCGATTGGATTGGCTTCAAACATTTCATTGAATTTTTCAGGCTGCCGATTTTCTGGCGAATTATTAAAAATACGGCTCTCCTAAGCCTATATTCGCTAATTGTAGGTTTTCCTGCGCCTATCATTCTTGCATTAGCTTTAAACGAGTTGAGAAATGGCGTGTTTAAGCGAGCCGTACAGCTAGTCACCTTCGCGCCTTATTTCATTTCAACCGTTATCATGGTGTCGATTATTATGCTATTCCTTTCTCCACAACTTGGATTTGTCCATCTACTGGCAGATAAATTCGGTTTTCCAGCAGAAAATATTATGTCAAAGCCTGAATATTTCAAAACCGTCTATGTGCTCTCCGACGTCTGGCAGTTTACCGGCTACGCTTCGGTCATCTATATTGCGGCTTTGGCCGGGGTAGATCCGCACTTATATGAGGCTGCGAAAGTGGACGGCGCATCACGCTTCCAACGGATGATCCATATCGATTTGCCGAGTCTTATGCCGACGGCTGTGATCTTGCTTATTTTGAATGCAGGGCAAATCATGAACGTAGGGTTTGAGAAAGTGTATCTGATGCAAAATGCCATCAACGTTGGGGCTTCCGAAGTCATTTCGACCTATGTATACAAAATGGGATTAGTCGGAGCGAACTTTAGTTTCTCCGCAGCGGTCGGACTATTTAATGCCGTCGTGAACTTGCTGCTGCTCATCGTTGTAAATTATGTAGCACGGAAAAATTCCGAGACGAGTCTGTGGTAGGAGGCAGGGTAGATGATAAATTCCGAACAAGCCTTAGCGTTAAAATCACGAAAATCAACGACCCGCATCGTTGAAAGCAGTATAGATCGTGTTTATCTGTTCTTTGTCTATCTATTTTTGATCATTTGCTTAGTCATCGTAGCGTATCCCTTAATTTATATCGTCAGCTCCTCATTCAGTTCATCATCCGCTGTTATTTCGGGCAAAGTGTGGCTTCTCCCTGTTGAGCCGACACTGCGAGGTTATCAAGCCGTCTTTCAGAACCCGCAAATTTTGAAAGGGTACGGCAACTCTTTGTTCTATCTGGTCGTAGGGACCCTAATTAGTGTATCGTTGACAATTACGGCTGCTTATCCGCTTTCTCGTAAAAACTTTTATGGACGCAATGTGATCACGGCTTTGTTTGTTTTCACGATGCTTTTCAGCGGAGGTTTAATTCCCTATTATTTGACGGTAAAAGGACTGGGGATGCTCGATACGAGATGGGCCATGATTATCCCAGGTGCGATATCCGTCTGGCAGGTTATTCTAGCGAGGACGTTTTTCCAGACATCGATTCCATCCGAGCTAACGGAGGCCGCACATTTGGACGGATGCAGCGACTTCAAATTTTTAACGCGAATCGTCATCCCATTATCTAAACCGATCATTGCCGTTCTAGTGCTCATGTATGCAATTGGTTACTGGAATTCTTATTTTGAAGCCTTAATCTTCTTGAAAACCGCTAACTTATATCCGCTGCAGCTTATTTTACGTAACATTCTAATCCTGAACTCCATTGATCCTACAATGATTAAAGACGTCAGGGAACTAGCGGAGAGGCAGGGCTTGAAGGAGCTGCTTAAATATTCACTCATTGTCGTAGCAAGTGCACCTGTTCTTATTCTTTATCCATTTGTGCAAAAGCATTTTGTGAAGGGTCTACTGATTGGTTCTTTAAAAGGCTGATTCCTGGTGAAAGATGAAAGGCGGGATGCGAGGCAGCGGATAGCTCCGGTTTGCCCCCACGAAGATGGATTGGCGAAGACAAACAAGGAGGGTTTGAGTATGGGGATGAAAAAAACCAATAGAACATGGAAATCGATAGCCCTAATCGTATTCATTACTACGTTTGTGGTCGGCTGCACATCAGGAGGCGGTGAGCCGAACAGCGCTACTCCGAATGGAGTCGGAAGTTCAGATGGAGGAAGCAACGTGAATGTTACGGGCTTTCCGATCGCCAAAAGCAAAATCAACATGAGTGCTTTTGCGCCGCAATCGGCGAATATTGCGGATTTGAATACAAACTGGTTTACCAAATATTTGGAAGATAAGACGAATATTCATTTGAACTGGCAGCTTGTACCTGGCGAAGCAGCGGCTTTGAAAGAGAAAAAGCAATTACTGCTGGCAAGTGGTGACTATCCTGATATTTTCATGTCGGGGGACCTCACGAAAGAAGAGCAGTTGTTATACGGTCAACAAGGCGTTTTGCTACCGCTTAATAAGCTGATCGATCAATATGCGCCAAATATTAAAAAGGCATTTAAAGATATTTCTTATCTGGAAAAAGCAATTACAGCGCCGGATGGCAATATTTACGCGATTCCTTCGGTTAATGAGTGCTATCACTGCCAATTCTCCGCCAAAATGTGGGTGAACTCGAAATGGCTGCAGAAGCTGGGTCTGAGTGCGCCAAAGACGACGGACGATTTCTACAACATGTTGAAAGCTTTTAAGGAGAAAGATCCGAATGGCAACGGCAAAGCCGATGAAATTGCGTTCACCGGTTCGCCAACGGGCTGGCATACGGATATTGAAACCTTCGTCATGAACGCGTTCGTTTATTTTAATGCCGACAATAACTATTTCGTGTTAAACGGTGGCAAGCTGGGAACATCTGTTGACCAACCAGGCTTCAAAAAAGGATTGCAGTATTTGAATAAACTGTATTCGGAAGGCTTGATCGATAAGGAAGCTTTTACGCAAAAATCAGATGCGCTTTCACAAAAAGGGAATAGCCCTGACACGGCCATTGCAGGCGCAATTCCAGCAGGTTGGTTCGGTGAATTTACCGATGCATCGCCAGCGGCGACTCGCCACAAGGACTATGATCCGATTGCTCCGCTAACGGGGCCGGATGGAGCCTCCTTCACTGCGCACTATATCGGGATTGGGAATTCCGTATTTGCCATAACGAACAAAAACAAAAATCCGGAAGCAGCCATTCGTTTGGCGGATTATCTCTATTCGGATGAAGGCACGACATTGTCCAACTTCGGAGAGGAAAATCGCAACTGGGTGAAAGCGGATGCGAATGATAAAAACACGCGTGGAACTGCCGCTAAGTTCAAGGTGAAAGAAACATCATACGGCGTTGGCCAGGTACAGAACGACCACTGGAACCAAATGGGGCCGAACCTTCGTTCAGCTGAATATCGTGAAACATCCTATGCCGCGAGCCAGGACATCTATACGATGGATGGATTGGAAACACGTTTGTACAAGGCAACGAAGGAATTGTATGAAGGGCATCAGCCGAAGGAAGAGTTCCCGACGGATATTTTCTTGACGAATGAACAAGCAAATCAAGTTAAGCAATTAAAGCCTATTATTACGGATTATGTGAAGCAATCCATGCTGCAGTTCATTATGGGCGCCAAAAGCATCGATAAGGATTGGGACGCCTACTTGAAAGGTCTTAAAGATTCCGGTATGGATCAATTCATCTCCATTTATCAAGACGCGTACAATAAGGTGTATAAAAAATAACGCCGAATAGCAGGAGGAATGGCTGAATAACGCCGATCACTCCTGCTTTCTCTTTTTCTAGTTGATCCTTACCCCTTGGAAGACATAATCCCATGTTGCATTCCGATTAGGGTCAGAAGGAACCTCCACAGCACATACCCTTTCAATGCCCCAATCCAATAATGTCACCGCATTGGTGCTCTCAGCAGGACAGAGGATCAGGACACTAAATTGACCATCTACCAATTCGGATAAAACCGATTGTAACTCAACGGCCTGGTCATAATTTGCGGCCCATCTCACAAATAACATGCTTCGGCTAGTTTGCATCTTATCCATCAATCTGTCTATTCGACGACTCATTTTCTCCCGATAGGAAGGGTATGTCATCGTCCAGTGTTGGTTTGGGTCTATCGGAAAATCATGAACGGAAAGAATATTGTAATAAGTGTCTTTTACAAAATGCGACTTTACAGATTGAATGGGGACTCCGTCATCTAATAAATGAGCAACCCCGTCTATTAATCTCATATGGCTCAAATCCATGAAGTTATGGAATTTATTTTTCAACAAGCGGTTTACATCAGAAAGTGAAAGGGATACATGCCAATCCAGCGGACCTGAAAACGTTCTCAACTGGTGGCGTTTTAATTGAAGCGAAGGATTGCAAGCACTGCCTAAACTAACGATTGCGTCATAGGAACCTTTAATTTCAACCAATTTTAATGCCAATCCCTCCTCTGGAGTGCTCCTTCTATACTAGATGATCAAAGATTAAACTTTGATTGGACATCTTAGTAGATAGGGCAAGGTAGAGGCATACGAATGGCAGCAGCATGATAAATATATTGTATTCTTAACAAAAAAATGGTTTACAAAAACCAGGTTAACGCATATATTTAAGTCAAAGTGTTTCCTTGGGCAAACTTTTTGTCCCAATGGAAACAAAATTTTTACGCAAAATGTTTCCTTAATGCAAAATAATTGTAAACAAGCAATATTAATGGGGGAGGGTTCAACGATGCTGCGTGATTCGAATGATAAGATCTCAAGGCGTAAACTTTTGAAGATGGGAGGTGCCGGGGCTTTTGCCGTTATTGGAGCTGCTTTATTAAATCCATCCACTTTATTCGGAAAGTCGACCTTAGTGGCGGATAAACATGACATTCATAAGGCGATGAAAGGGCAGCTGCATGAAGGCATGAAGCATGGCTATGTGCCAAGTAATGACGCTACCGATGGATTTAAAGCCGCACAGAAGGCATTGACAACATTTGATTATGGCAAAGTAAGTAAACTTCCGGACGGAAGAACATTGCGTGAGTATGAAATTACCGCCTATGAGAATGAAGTTCAGATTGCCAAGGGCATTAAGTTCCCGGGATGGACTTTTAACGGCACAATTCCTGGCCCTACCATTCGTTGCACCGAAGGTGATGTGCTTCGTATTCACTTCGGCAATGCAACGAGCCATCCGCATTCCATCCACTTTCATGGGATGCACCCGACGAATATGGATGGGTTGGAAGCTGTCAATGCCGGAGATACGTTTACTTATGAATTTGAAGCCAAACCAGCCGGCATGCATGTGTATCATTGCCATGTTGCTCCATTAGCCAGACATATTCATAAAGGGCTATATGGGAATTTCATCATTGATCCCAAGAAACCAAGAGCTGCAGCCCGAGAGTTCAGTATGGTCATGAACGGGTTTGACTTGGATCTTGATGGAGAAAACGAAATTTACACAGTAAACGGGTATGCTTTTGCCTATCAACAAGAACCGATTAAGGTGAAGGTTGGAGAACTTGTACGCATTTATCTCAGTAATTTGACGGAATTCGATCTGATCAATTCTTTTCACCTTCATGCGAACTTTTTCAATTATTATGCAACCGGCGCGGACCCTGAGGCTCGTCCTCAATTCACGGATACGATCATGCAATGCCAAGGGGAACGCGGTATTCTGGAAATCGTGTTTCCATCCGCCGGGAAATATATGTTTCATGCCCATCAAAGTGAATTTGCGGAGCTTGGTTGGATGGGCTTCTTCATAGCTGAATAAGAAAGGAGGTAAATGCTCAATGAGTTACGCAGATCAAAGAGAAACCAAGACGTCATCTGTTTCATTAAAAGCTATCTTATGGGGAATTCTCCCGCTCATTTTGTTAATTGCAATCATCGGTACGATTGCCAAAGTAGGTACCGGTATAGAGAGTGAGCCTGCTGCGCCTATTGAAGTTGTGAACGTTGAGAAAATCACGCTGAATGATGATGGCATACAAGTGAAGGTTCTGAACTCCGGGCCTGAGGAAATAACGATTGCTCAAGTCGTTGTTGACGGAGCGTTCTGGAACGCAGAGTTTTCACCGAGCGACACCTTGCAACGGTTCGAGAGAGGAACGATCCATATTCCCTACCCGTGGGTGCAAGGGGACCCCCATGAAATCAAATTAATCACGTCGAATGGATTAATTTTCACAGGTGAGGTTGCAGCAGCAGCAGCTACGCCAACTCCGACAGGAAAGCTTTTTGCTCAATATGCGTTAATTGGATTTTATGTTGGTGTAATTCCTGTGGGGTTAGGTCTGTTATGGTATCCCTTTTTACGCCGGTTTTCAGTGAAAGGCATGCATGTGATTCTTTCCTTGACGATCGGACTCTTATTTTTTCTTGTCATTGATACGTTCGAAGAAGGGTTTGAAATGGCGGCTGAAGCTCCTGGTGTATTCCAGGGAACTGGCTTAGTGTGGTTTGGCGCACTTCTAAGCTGTTTATTCTTGATCGCTGTCGATCAGTCGAATGACCGCAAATTAAGCAGCAGAACGCTTGAGGGAAGCAGAGTGTCCCGGAAAATCGCTACAGGCATCGGTTTGCATAATTTTGGTGAAGGCCTTGCCATTGGATCCGCATTTGCTGTCGGAGAGGCAGCGCTGGGAACTTTCTTGATCATTGGTTTTACCCTGCATAATATTACAGAAGGCGTTGGGATCGCTGCTCCATTGCTCAAAGAGCGTCCTAGCTGGAAAACTTTTGTTACATTAGCTTTAATCGCAGGGGGGCCAGCCATCATTGGAACTTGGGCCGGTGGATTCATTTTCAACGATACTTTGGCGGCTTTATTCTTCGGAATCGGCGCTGGCGCTATTCTTCAAGTCATTTATGTCATTTCCAAAATGATCCTCAAAGAATCCGAAAAGCGCAGTTTATCTCCCGTTTCCTGGTTGAATTTTGGCGGGTTATCAGCAGGGATTCTCATTATGTACATCACAGCGCTTATGGTGAAATTTTAATAAATGCAGGTCAGAAGGTAGGTGCTTTTCATGCTTTCAGGTATTGGTGTTTCAGGTGTTATCATCATTGCAGTAGTGGCGTTATTGTTATTCGGACCTACGAAGCTGCCTCAATTGGGTCGTGCGTTTGGTACGACAATCAAGGAGTTTAGACAAGGAACGAAGGGATTATTGGAAGAAGACACCGTTGAAAAACAAAAAAGCGAGTGAACAGGAAGGCCAGTCCCTAAAAGTGGGATTGGTCTTTTTTTCATGAGAAAGGTAAAATGAGGAGGTATCGCAGTGAAAGTAAAGGAACGATGACTAGGATGAAAATGGAGTTAGAAAATAGGACGATTGAATTTCATGTTTCATATGGCGTTAGAAAGAAAATATCCATTCAAATCGATAACACAGGGTACATGACCGTTAAAGCTCCTAACGATACAAGCCAGGAGACTATAATAAGCCTTGTAAAACAGCATGGAAAGCAAATCGTAGAGAAATTACAGCTTATAGAGAAATCGAAAGAAACTGTTGGAATAAAAGAGTATCAAGAGGAAGGAAAGTTCCTTCATCTTGGAAAATATTATTTTCTCCATGAATTGATTGAGACCACCGGGCTTACTGAGGAAGAGTTGAAAATAAATCTTAAAAAGTTCTACTTCTCAAGCTGCAAGAAAATCATTGCCGAGCGCATCAAGATCTATCAGGCACAATTAAAGGTTAAACCAAAGGAGATTGAAATCGAAGAGTCTATAACCAAATGGGGAAGCTGCAGCTCGTCTAAAAAATTAACCTTCAATTATCGTTTAGCCATGGCGCCAATCGACGTGATTGATTATGTCATCATCCATGAGTTATGTCACCTCACCCATATGAATCATGATCGCTCCTTCTGGAGACGCGTAGGAAGCATAATGCCCGATTACAAAGAGAAGGAAGAGTTCCTGGCCAGGTATGGACTAGCTATGACCCTTTAAAAAGTTTAACAGAAATGAACTGTCGTCCGGACAAAATCGGCGTCAGTTTTTTTGTTTTGTGCACGATTTTAGCTCCGTATCATCTACTTACATAAAAAGGGAAGATAATTGTAAAAAAGCGCGGGATATTACAAATCTATATTTTTGAAAATATGTTAAGTTAAAAACACGCAGCAAGATAGGGGAAGGAGGTTACGCGGTGTGTCACTAGGCGACGAGGCTGCTGGCTTTGTTTCTTGCATGAACTCGGAACGTTAGCAGAATATCCACGGAGTAGAAACGAATATGAGAATAGGAGATTACCGATGAAAAAAGTAATTGGGATACTTATGGCTTTTATCTTATTTGCATGTACGATCAATATGCCTATGAATGCTCGTGCGGCAGATCCAATTTCGGATGGACATGGATTAATGGGGGATTTCTTTAAATGTGTGCCCAATCCTGATAATCGAACAGATATCACCGTATTCAAATTCGATGATCTGCGTGGATCACGTGCTATTGGCAATCTGAATGGGGATTCATTTAGCAGTATTTTTAATCAATTTTCTGGAACACCTGATTATAATACGGCACGTTTTACAGGTACAATAGTTCCTGCCTACACAGAAGATTATACCTTCCATATGGTTGGTGACGATGGGTTTCGCCTATGGGTTAATGGGCAGCTGATCATTGACTTCTGGCAGCAAACTTGGGAAAAACCGCAAGATAGTGTTCCTATCTCTTTGGAGGCTGGCAAACACTATGACATCAAAGTGGAATATTTACAAGGTTGGGGCGGTACTTGGCTCAAGATGGAATGGGAAAGTGCAAGTCAGCAGCGACAAATCGTTCCTGAATCAGCCCTTTACTTGCCGGCAGATCGTACATTGGTAACGAAAAAAAGCGAGTTGACCGCAGAAATTCAAAAGCTGGATTATTTAGCCGACAATTTTGGAGATAAAGTAACAGCAAGTGATCGAACCAATCTCCAAACAGCTAAGCAAACGGCTGAAGAGCTGCTGAATACGATTGATGCTGCACAAATGAATGACCGAGATAAGGTTGAAGCGCTAATTCAAGGTATTGAAAACGTATCCATCGCTCGTTCTGCCTTTATGAAAGAGATGGGTGTCACAAGTTCTTCTATACATAACAAATTTAGCAATCCGCTCTATCAAGGGCAGGACCCATTTGTAACTTACAAAGACGGCTATTATTACTTCGTTTCTTCCAGCAACCTGGACTCTGAGAATAAAGTGTATGTATCCAAATCCCGTACCCTGACAGACCAAGGGGAAAAGAAGCTGGTTTTTGATTCACAAGGCACACAAACGCGGATTTTTGCTCCGGAAATCTTTTTCTTTGATGGCAAATGGTATATCTACTACTGCGCCGACTTGAAAGCCTATGATTACAAGCACATGGCGACAGTTCTGCAATCCGTTACGGATGATCCTCAAGGGGCTTATGTAGACAAAGGTGCTCTATATGCGGGCGAAAATGGTGTCTATAAGCAAGCGAACGATTTTACCGTTTTTGAAAATAAAGGGAAGCTGTACGCCGTATGGGGCACTTTGGGCTCTGGAGAACCAATCGGTCCGGCCATTGCTCCAATGGATAATCCTTATACCATTACCGTTGACCGGTCATTCTTGCCTGGCGGAGGCGGGGAAGGTCCTCGTGTCTTGCAGCGTGACGGCAAAGTGTTCATCACGATGTCCGAGGGTGACTATCAATCCGACGGTTACCGATTATCTTATTTTATGAATACGGATGGGAACTTCTTAAACCCGAGCTCTTGGACGCGTAAAAATGATGTTTTCGTATCGACAAGCGATGTTTCAGGACCAGCTCGAGCAAGTTTTGTGAAATCCGTAGATGGTACCGAAGATTGGATGATGTATCATTCACGGGTGTATCAAGATACAGGGCGTAACTGGTGGCGTCAGGTCAATATTAAAAAATTCGGTTGGAATGCCGATGGTACGCCAAACTTTGGTACGCCTGTTGCTCCGAATGAGTGGCAAGACCTGCCTTCAGGTGATCTGGGACAAGGAGATATGTATCAAGCCGAAGATGCTGTACTATTAGGGGATATTACGAAAGAAAACAGCCATTTGAACTTCCAAGGAACAGGTTACATTCATTTACCGAAGAAATCGGGCGCTGAAGTGAACTTTGTTGTGAATGCAGCAGAAGCCGGGGATTATATCGTTGGTTTAAGATACGCCTATGGGGAACAAGTAAACGGCGAATCGACTTCAAATCCTACCGTTCAATTGCCTTCAAGAGCGAAAATCAATGTCTATGTCAACGGAGATCATGTGAAGACGATTGCTCCGGACAAAACAGCGATAAGCTGGGATGAATGGTTTACAGGTTCTGAGCGTTTGGCCTTACAAGCGGGTAAAAATGTCATTAGTTACCGAATTGATGAAAGCAGTATCGGGAATGTCAATTTGGATTATTTAACGATGTATAAGGCTGATGTGCCTAATGTGACCGTGCCAACTGAACCGACTGAATTATCAGGAACGCTGACAGGTGTGTCTCAAGTTGCAGTCGGCCATAACCTTGATGTGAACTATGGATTGGCGCATGTTTCGACGAATGCGTCGGATGCCATCTTCGCACAGGATTTAACGATCAGCTATGATGCGGATACCTTCCTTTTTGATTCAGCACTATCACTGAAAACAGGTCTTGAAGTCGTTTCAGTGAATAAGGATGTGCCTGGCAAAGTACGTATTTTGCTGGCAAGCCTAGGCACTGATCATGCCGTTTCCACGGATGGAGGACTGCTTAAATTAACATGGAAAGCTCTTAAACAGTCGGCTAATGCAAGTATTCGACTTTCTTCCGTGCAAATTGCTAACTCAGCGGGTGTTGAGAGTACACTTAACGCTGTTACGTATAACGTAAAGGTCACTGGCACGGATGATCTGAACAAAGAAGCGTTGAATACATTAATTGCTCAAGCGCAAACAACTCTACAAGCGGCTGTTGAAGGTAGTGCACCAGGTCAATACCCAACTGGTTCCAAAGCTACCCTGCAAGCAGCGATCAATGCAGCCATTGCGGTGGTCGCGAACGCGGTTACGCAGGCGGAAATCGATCAAGCAACAAGCAGCTTGAATCAAGCTTTGCAAGCATTTACGAGCTCCGTAAATACCAGCCCTTCAGGAGACGTCAATGGAGATGGCAAAGTAACGGTCGGTGATATCGCAATTGCCGCTGCGAACTATGGCAAAACGGATGCAAGCCCAGATTGGAACTTGGTCAAGAAATTTGATCTAGTCAAAGACGGTATTATTGATATTAACGATCTTGCGGTAATCGCGAGGGCTATGTTTGAATAAGGTGGAGCAAGACCGTCAGGGGAGCCTGACGGTCTTTTTTTGGTTTGACGAACTTTTTTATATCGATTCAAGTGTTGATCCTATGTTAAAATAAGGAAACAAGTCAAAAAGAGAGGAACACTGGATGAAGCGAATAGCTGAGGGAAGAACAGCCGAGATTTTCCAAGAAAATCATGAAAGCGTAATCAAGCTATACCGCAGCGGATTTCCAAAAGAGGCAATTATCTATGAATATGAGATAACGAAACAAGTTGCATCGCTTGGTATTTCTGTCCCGCGAGTTAATCAGCTAGTAGAGATGGAGGGAAGAGTCGGCATTAACTTTGAATACATAGAAGGCAAGCCGCTCCTTCAGAAAATGGCAGAACATCCGCAAGAACTGGATGATTTTTCAGAAGTGCTAGCTGACATGCATGTTACACTTCATCGTTGTGAAGTCCCTTCCGATGAGAGGGGCAAGCCTTTTCGTAAACAAAAGGAAGTGCTAGCGCATAACATTCATCAAGCTCCCCAGCTTTCAACGGATGAAAAACATGCAATCCTTCAAATCCTTGAAGCCCTGCCTAACGGCAATCGTGTCTGTCATGGCGATTTTCATCCGGATAACGCGATGGTTGGGGAGAAAAGGTGGATCATTGATTGGATGACGGGCATGATTGGCCATCCTGCCGGGGACATTGCCCGCACATTGCTTTTGTTCCGATACGGTACTCTTCCAGAGGCTGCTCCGAGCCATGTGAAGGATCAACTACAAGCCTTGAGAGACAGGATGGGGCATGTGTATTTAAATTATTATCTTGCCCATTCCAATCTACAGATGGATGAGATTGATTCATGGATGTTGCCAGTTGCTGCAGCCAGATTAACGGAGTGGATTCCCGAAGAAGAGAAAGAACAGTTGAGGTCTGTGATTAGAGAACGTTTGAAGCTGAAATAAAAAGCAGTCCATCGGTGTTAATTTTAAATCGAAAACGAGGTGCTGACTGTCATGTGGAACCCGGATCACTATTTTAAACATCTATACGATCGTGTAACGCCGTCCGGAAAATTTCAAGCAAGTTCAGAAGAGGAATGGCTTAACTGGAATGAGCGGTTACGTTCGCGTTTTGTTGAGTTGTTAGGTGGGTTTCCAGCAAAGATTCCCGAACTTGGTCCCGAGCTTTTGGAATCTGTGGATTGCGGCACGTATACGAGAGAAAGAATTCAAATTCAGACGTATCCTGACCTCTTCATGCCCGTTTACGTACTTATTCCGAAAGAACGCGAAGAGCGAGCGGGAGCCATTATCGCCTGTCATGGTCACGGATATGGCAGCAAAGATATTGTAGGTCTAACGATAGATGGCGAGGAAAAAACAGGTGACAAGGGCTATCAGAAAGATTTCGCAATAGAGCTTGTTAAGAAAGGCTATATCGTAGTTGCACCAGAACTATTAGGTTTTGGTGATCGTAAGTTGAGCGGTGAAAAGCAGGATGCAAGCTCTTGTCACAGTTTATCTACGTATCTCTTGGCGATGGGCCAAACGATGGCTGGGTATCGCGTGTTTGAAACTTTGCGATGTGTAGATTATCTGCTCACACGTGATGATGTAGATGCCGCGAGGATTGGATGTATGGGGATTTCCGGAGGCGGACTTGTCTGCTCTTTCGCTGCGGCTATTGATCATCGCATATCGGCAGCTGTCGTAAGCGGGTATACGAACACTTTTCACGCTAGCATTCTATCCATCCATCACTGTATAGACAATTATGTGCCGGGTCTGTCACTAGTAGCTGAGATGCCGGATCTGATTGGCTTGATTGCCCCTAGACCTCTTCTCATTGAAGCAGGGAAAAGCGATCCTATTTTTCCTGTACACGCGACCATGGATGCCTATGAACAAATTCGTTCCATTTATCAGATTTTAGAGGCAGAAGAAAAACTAGCTTTAGATCTTTTTGAGGGCACTCACGAGATTTCGGGCAAAGTGGCTTACGATTGGTTTCAACGAGTTTGGGCTTGAGTTTCCTGAGAATCTGAAAGAGAAGATTAGCAACTTTTTCCACTTCATAGCGTCTTAATTAACATAGGTTTGTATGCGCTATCATTAGTTCTTTTTCATAAAAATTGAACATAAGAAGGATGGATGACTATGTATACCTTTGGTTGGTGCAGTGAGATTCAGCAGGCTGAGAAATTGAAGGATTTGGGATTTGATTACATAGAATGTGCGCTAGTTTCTTTAAATTTGGAAAATGAAACGGAATTTGCGGCAAGATTGCCGTTATTTATGAATAGCCCGCTGCCTGTCAGCGCATTTAATATTTTTTTTCCTGGCGATTTAAAAGTTGTTGGGCCTGAGGTTGATGAGGAGCGTCTCCAGCGTTATATATATAAAGCGGCTAAGGCGCTAAATCAAGTCGGAGCCAAAAATGTCGTTCTGGGAAGCGGGAGATCGCGTAATATTCCCGACGGATGGGAACAGAACCGCTCAGAGGAGCAGTTCACGCAGCTGTTGTCCCGTATCGGTGAAGAATTTGCCGGGACTGGCGTAACGTTGGTAATTGAACCGTTAAATAAAAAGGAGACGAACCTCATTAACAGTGTCTCCGAAGCTGTTCGTTTCGCGAAACAAATTAATCACCCGTCTGTTCGGGTTTTGGCGGATTTTTACCATATGGATGAAGAGAAAGAATCGCTTCAGACGCTTATCGACAACCAGGCTTGGCTGCAGCATATCCATTTAGCGGATACGGGGCGATTCTCACCGGGAACAGGTCAGTATCCCTATGAACAGTTCGTTGCAGCGCTGAAGGCTTCGGGTTATGAGGGGATGATTTCTGCGGAGTGTACAATCCGAGATCCGGAAACAGATCAACGTGACAGTTTAGCTTTTATGAAACGAGTATTTGCTTAGTAATAAGCATTAGTTATAGAAAAACGATAGCGTTCACTCTGATATGAGGTGAACGCTATTGTTCCTTGTTGATCAGCGAAGCAGCTATCCATTTTTTGCCTATAAGCCATATCTTTAATCCGGTGCCCCAAAGAATCAGAGCGGAGCCAAAACCGACAACGAGCCACCAGGTAATGACGGGATGCCCGCCAAATGCTGCACGTTCAGGTACAAATAGAAGGGTTGCAATCGCAAGCAAGGTAAGAAGTGTTCCTGTTACGTAGTGAGCTTTGATCCGAAACAACGGTGCGAGCGGTAGGAAATGGACACCAACGATGATGGCCATGACGGGGAAAAGCAGATTAAAATGGTTTGCAGCGGTGCATATGGCGCTTGCGGCTCCAATAGCTGCACCTTCTATAGTGAAAATGATACCAAACCAAATCCATACGCGTTTCCTGCGGTGTGTATCGGATACGGCTGATTGTGGCAATTGCTTGGAGGCAACAAGCAGCGAGATGCCACCAGAGAGTAGCAGTAGACCAACGATTACAGCCGTGATGATCAGCCAAGTGGAACCCCAGCCCTGAAGCCCGCCGATCCCGATCCCTGCCCATAGCGTACCGAATAACGCCATGAACATAACACCCAGCGATGAACCCCGAACAGCTGCTCTTGGAATTGTTGAAGTCGTGTGTCTCATACGCGCAAACTTCCTTTCCGCATCATGTGTTAGATGATTTTAACTGAAGGAGGAGAGAAAATGAATTTATTTTTTCGTGATAATTTTTTTAATGCAGGTTTTACGGAGATTTTGGACAGCGAGGAAAAAAACATGGGGCATCTGGATTTAAAGAGCTCCTTTGGTTCGGCCATCGATGTGTATGGCGTCAATGATCGACTGCTTTACAAAGGAGGATTTCCATTTTTATCTGGAAAATGGGAGGTTTCGCATCCCGGTGGGAGCTTGGCTGGTGTTCTGCGAAGCCGATTTGCGATGTTTTTCAAAAAGTTCACGTATGAAACGCAAGGGAGAGGCAGTTATGACATCACCTCCCCGGCATTTTCAAAAGAATATGAAATATCCGATTCCTCAGGCGTGCTTGTCGCTCATTTCGAGAAAATAAACGGATGGTTTTCTTCAGGAGCATTTACACTGCGAAATCAATCTGCAGAATTAGATAGTTACGAACTTGTGGCTGTCATTATGGGCATGCATGCGATTCAAAAAAGGCAGGACGCCAGCCATGCTTCCCATTAAGGAGCGGCCAATCTTTCTATTTTAATAAAGTGAATCTGTAAAGATCCGAAAAATACTCTTCCTTGATTGTATTGAAGTTCACATATGTACCCATAAGTTCGTGAGATCGATTGCAGTTCTTTGAAACCTGGGAGCCTTTTAACTAAAGTTGTAATTTGTTGAATGACGTGATTTGGCAGATGTGTGAACATCCTTGTATGGATGCCGTCGACGACGGATATGAAACTGGGAAAAGTGGTTTTGTTGAAGTGCGAAAGCTTCGCGCTATCCTGGGCAATTTCCAATATTTCCTTGTTCAGACGATTCAAATTAATGGTGATGTTCTTATAAAAATAAATGCCAAAACCGATTCTGTTCGTTATAGGGTTGATGCGTTTTTTCCACTTTAACACTGTTGCTTCGAGATAAGTCTCCAGCTGATCAGCAAATGACCGCTTATGAAATAGGGATTTGATAAATTTCCTCATGATTATTCTCCTTCGTATAGCAAAGTTGCCTTGGATTTGACGTAAGCGTGGCGTGTATTGTTCATTTTACAAATGCTCATATTTCTTCTGGTAGTTACTCAGGGTGAATAGAGGCCAAATAAATCGATAACTGTGATAGTTGGAATAAAAGCTGCCGGGCAGTCCGGCTCCGGTTGGATACCGCGTCGTCCAGTCATCCTTGTGCAGCAGCAGGAGCAATTGTCGCATGCCCTTGCGAATGGCAGGCAGAGGTTCATCGCATACCGCGATAAGCGCATCAAGCGCCCAAGCGGTTTGGGAGGGCGTGCTGGCGCCGAGCGGTACGTAATGTTTGAAACTGTCGCTGCTGCAGGATTCGCCCCAGCCGCCGTCTTCGTTTTGGATGCTTAGCAGCCAATCGACGGCTTTTTGCACTGCAGGGTGATCGGGTTTCGTTCGAACAGCCATCAGCCCTGTCAAAGCAGCCCATGTGCCATAGATGTAGCAAACTCCCCAACGGCCGTACCACGAACCATCTGCCTCTTGATTTGAGAACAGCCAATCCGCACCTCTGTGCACAAAGGTTTGACGGATGTCCAGACCTGCTGTTGCGCCAAGGAATTCCAATGTCCTTCCGGTTAGATCCGCAGTAGACGGATCAATGGCAGCTGCGGAGGCGCCGTCGATCGGGACCAGCGTCAGCAGCTTGTTGGTAATTCCTCTTTCGAAAGCGGGCCAGCCGCCATCTTTATTCTGCATAGACAGAACCCAGTTCAAACCGCGGTTCCATACGTCTTGGTATTTAGGATTCCGCTGCGCGGTTACATGTATGGCCCTCAAAGCTGCCGTGGTATCGTCCACGTCTGGGTTTATCGTATTCGATTCGGAGAAACCCCAACCGCCGGCTATTGGATGAGCGACATGAAATTTCCAATCTCCTAATTTGGATTGCTGTAAACCGTGCAAATAATGGACTGCTTTTGCGATCGAAGGATGGTCGGGTGAAGTTCCCGCCTGCTGCAGCGCCGCGGCAAGTAGGGCCGTATCCCATACTGTCGACGGTGAGTTTTGGAGATGAACCTTTCCGTTTATGTTCCACAGCATGGAATAGAGCCCGTTCAGCGCTGCGGTAATCGTAGGGTGATTCTTGTCATAGCCCAGCGCTAACAAGGACAAGATCATCAGCAGCGTACACGTTGCATAGCTGTATAGCGTTCCATCTGCTTCAATACGTTCAAGCATATAGGTTTCTGCATATCGAATAGCTCGTTTATGCAGCTGTTGGGGAAGACTGGTTAGCTGCTTAATACCGGTATGTACTTCTTTCAGCAGCTCCTGGAATCCTCGGGGTGACTCATGCTCTTGACGGACGGGGAGAGTCAGGTCCGATAAGTCCGGAGTGACCGCGTTTTTTCTGACAAATTTGAGGTCGGCCATGATCAAGACCGGTGCAAAGTGAACGCGGGCAAAGCCGGAGAAGTCAAAGAAGTTGACGGGAGAGGTCAACGGCAGCAACAGAAATTCTAGCGGAATCATGATCGAGGATGGCCATGGATATTGTCCTGCGGTTGCCAGGAATACCTTCGTAAGAAAGGTTTTCACTTGCTTGATTCCGCCTTTGGAAGTGATGAAGCGCGCAGCTTTCATCATCGGTTCGTCTGTTTTTTGGCTGTAGCCCGAATACAAAAGCGCAAAATAAGCATTTACGGTCGTATCCAAATGTCCATCCGCTTCATCCTGATAGACTTTCCATGCGCCATTGGGTTCTTGTTCAGCAGCGATGCGATCATGCAATTGTTTGATTAGCGCCTCCTGAGGTACTTCCAGTGTCCGAAGGACGATAATCATGTAGGCGTCGGTTAACAGACTATTTTCAAAGCAAAATCGCCAAGAACCGTCTTGCTGCTGCCATTGTTCGAGGCTGGCGCGCATGCGGCGAATTTCCTCATCCACTTCATTCCATACAGGCATATGCAGTCCTCCTGCCGCTTCAAGTCAAGATTAGATGGATCTTTACATGATATGAACAACGCACCATTTTAATCTAAAAAATCCAATACGCTTCTATGGCGGAATCGCTACCTCCGGTGATCGTAAAATAAGAAAAAACGCCAGTTTTCACTGACGTTTTACTTGTCTAGCCCATTAACTGTGATACGGAGGTGTAAAATCGTAATGATTTTGCGGCGCTTTAGGGACAAGCAGGCAGCCGATCATATAGATTAGGACTACTGTACCGAAGCTGCACAAAGCGGCGATGATGACCAACAAGCGAATCATCGTTGCATTAATACCTAGCCATTCTGCTAGTCCTCCGCAAAGGCCTGTTAATTTGCTATCTGTTCTAGAACGGAATAATTTGTTCATGGTTTATATGGCTCCTCTCCATTTTGCGATCTATGGCATGTCATTGTTTCGTTTTCATGTCTTTATTGTAGCTCTTGCAAGCTACTGCGAAAACGGACCTATGACGGTTATTGAAGCCGGACCTAAGGCGGGGAAGAGCCACTACGAAAGCCAAGACCCCCGCAATGAAGTTCGTAATCGCGGGGGTCTTTATTGATGGGCTGTGCAGATTAAGATAGGAGATAGTTAAGCTGGCGAAGATGGGGCTGTAGTTCCGGAACGACATCAAGATAAGAGGTAAACACTTTGATGAGTGTTGGATTGGGAGTTCGGCGAAGGCATTCGTCTTGTAGCATGACCGCAACCTTGCGAAGCTCCTCGCGCACATCATCCGGCTTTGATAGCTCGCTGATCTTGACGGCCATTAGCGAAATTAACTGCTCAATTGTCGTCTGACGGGCGGGAGAATCACTTGGATTCAAATAGTTGAAATGTGTGTTGCTTTCATCAATGATGGGCTTCGGTGCTGTCCGAATGAAGTCGTCGATTAAGGCATCCAAGCGATCCACGATGAACGCTGCTAACTCGGACATCGGTAAGGCAATTACTTTCTGCTGGACATAAGCTAAGTATTCAATATGAATGCCGCGGAAAATGGCAACAATATCCCATATGTAAGGCTCAATCTGACTGCCGTATGTCTCGATTAGCAGTTCGCGGCGCCAAGTGTGCAGCGCGTTTTTCTTCCGCTTCCATGCCGCGATGAATTGTTCATTGGTTGTAATGGGCAGTTCTCTGAAGTCAATCATGAACAAGTGATTCTCAACCGTATATTGCAACTGGAATTCGATCTTTCGCCGCAGTTTTTCTTTGGGAGTCAAGCTCAGCCTTTCAGCTCCACGATCAAGTGCTGCTGCTTGATCTAGCAATGTCTGATGGCATGCGACGAAAGCGGCTGTAAACAGTTCTTCTTTGGTCGCAAAAAATTTATAGATACTGGCTTTGGCCATACCGCAAGCCTCGGCGATATCCTGCATGGATGCGGCGCTGTAACCTTTCGATCGGAACAGCTCGATGGCTGTATTCAATATTTTATCTTTTTTCGAGTCTACCATCGCGATCCCTCCACCCCTATCTTGACATGAGTCAAGGGGATCGTCAATGTTTCTCATTGACGATAAAACTATCGAGTTCTATAATGAACTCATTGGTTTTAGACTTGAATAAAAGGAGGTGGCCGAGATCTTACCTCAAGATGGATAGAGGTTAAGGTATCGGCAATCACATGAGAATAGCTGAAGGCATTGAAATGTTGTCATTAAATTTGGGACCTATGACGATTCATCCGACGATACTTTTTGACAAAGAGTCCTGGGTGTTAATCGATACGGGTATGCCGGGTTCGGCCCCTGCGATTCGGGAGCTGGCGAAGCAAGCAGGGGTCTTGAATGTCCCGCTGCGCTCTATTATTTTGACACATCAGGACATTGATCATGTTGGCGGACTGCCTGAGTTTCTCGCGGCTGAAGACGAATCTCCCATCGTTTATGCCCATGAAGACGACAAAGACGTCATTAACGGGGAGAAACCGATGATCAAAGTGAGCCCGGAGAGGTTGGCTGGGCTCCTGGCTCAGCTGCCGGAAGTGACTCGCAACCAATTCGAGCAGACTTTTCTGTATCCGTCGCACCCCAACGTGGAGAGCACGATCGCAGATGGAGAGACGCTGCCGATTGCAGGCGGCTTAACCGTCATTCATACTCCTGGACATACGCCCGGGCATGTCTGTTTGTATCATCATGCAAGCAAGACGTTGATTGCTGGAGATGCCATGGTCGTCGACAATGGCGAATTAATGGGGCCGCGGGCAGCCGTTACACCGGATATGGAAGAAGCACTGAGATCGCTTAAGAAGCTGCTTGCCTTCGATATCGAGACTGTTATCTGTTATCATGGCGGGTACTTCCAAGGCGATATCAATAAACGCATTGCCGAATTGACTGAGCAGCCGTGATTCGTTTCGTCGTCACACTTGTTTTGTCGCTTGTAGGGGGGACTCTTTTCACGTTTATTCATTCTCCCTTACCTTGGCTCTTGGGACCGATGCTGTTTGCTTTCTTGGGAGCTCGTTTCTTGAAAAAGTTAAAGCCGCTGTGGCCTAGTTATTTACGTGATGCGGCACTGATTATTATTGGTTATTCCATTGGATTAACATTCACGGTGAACACGTTGCAAGAAATGGGAAAACAACTGCCCAGCATGATTCTAATGACCGTTTTACTGCTGCTTTTCAGCGCACTAATCGCCTACTGCATTTCCAAGGTATCGGGCTTGCCGCTGCCAACGGTGTTGATGGGGAGTATTCCCGGCGGACTGTCGCAGATGATCATCCTTGCGGAGGATACGGAAGGCATTGATCTTACGGTGATGACGTTCCTCCAAGTGTCTCGGTTGATGATCATTATTTTCTGCGTACCGCTTCTTATCTTTAGTCCATTGTTTGGCGGTGAACGGTCGGCCATAGAGCAGATAGCGGGAGTAAGTGCGCGTTGGAGTGATCTTTTCCCTAATATTTTCCTGTTCGCTATTATTTGTGTGATTTGTGCTGTGCTGGCGAAAAAGATTCGTTTTCCATCGGCTTTTTTACTGGGGCCGATGATCGCAACAGCCGTTCTTCATCTTTCCGGCGTATCAGGTCCAACCCTGCCGACGAGTCTTCTTGACGTTTCGCAGCTATTAATCGGCACGTACGTTGGTTTGCTCCTTCGTCCAGAAAGTTTAACGCATAAAGTGCGAATCATTGGGCTCTCGATCGTAAGCGGCTGTATTCTCATCTTGGGCTCGTTAGGTTTAAGCCTGATGCTTTCTAACATGCATAACGTTTCAGGAGCGACTGCCTTTTTGGCTATGGCGCCTGGAGGTATGGATCAAATGGGAATCATGGCCAAAGAGGTTCATGCGGATATTGCGATTGTCACCTGTTATCAAATATTTCGAACCTGGTTCATTTTTTTCGCGGTTCCGCCGCTTCTGAGGCTTGCCTTTAAATATTTGCTGCCTAGGGAAAAAGTAGGGAATGAACCGGTCCCCAGAAGCTGAAAAGTGGAAATTACAGGTTCTGCAGAGGATTGAAGCCATCTTATTCTGTCAAGACTAGTTAGTATAACTTTTTTTAGCAGATGAGTGGTGAACATGAAAGATATTACTTTCAGAGCTCTGGCAGTCACGAATGAAATTGATTTAAACAAAATCGCAATTCATTGTCATATTCCAAAAAAATACACGTGGGAGCAGCCGCTAATTCTGAGGGGGGATATTTTATCCTCAATCCTTCAAAAAGAAACGGATTCCTTGCAGCAAGTGCTGGTGTTTTCGTTTGGAAGTATTGTATTTGTGAATCACAAAAACAAGGATGAAATTACAGCTTTCTTGAAGTTTATTCAAACCTTTGAGCCTGATCTGGAGCTCCAGCATGTGGATAGATATATGGATGATTACAGCTTGCATATCGAGGAAATCGAGAGTATGGAGTTGACTGACAAGTATGTCATTGTTGCCGAGTATCAATTCTTTTACCCTGAACTCATCTCCACAGTGCTTGCCAAATCCGTAGCGTTAGAGAAGATTGAGGAACAACTTGGCGATATTCATGATGGCCTTGAAGGAATGATCGATCGATTAGAGAAAGGGAAGCTTCGCGTGGGCAATAAAGAATTAGCGAGAACCACAGCCAAAATCGTACGCCATGAATACAACACCCTTGCCTACATCATGATTTTGGATAAACCTGATCTAACTTGGACGAATAGCACGGCCAGTGAATTTTATGACGGGATGATGGATTTCTTTGAACTGAATGATCGCTATAAAATTTTGAAAAGCAAAACAGACATTTTGTATCACATCCTTGAGGGATTTTCCAATATCAGCCATTCTATTCGAGGGTTGTTCGTTGAGTGGATTGTGGTGATTCTAATTGTTATAGAAGTCGCGTTAACGGTATTACAAATTGTAGGCTGGCTTCCTTCCCATTAGGAGAATGGAGTATCAAAAGCTTGAGGGAAACTTCCTTCAGGCTTTTTATTTTTTTAGATCCAATGTGGCATAAAGTGGCCCGAAAAATGATAACATCAAGCATTATAGGGTTATTGTTGGAGGTATGTGAATGAAGGCAATGGTCTATACGAAATACGGAACCAAAGACGTTCTTAATCTTGTCGAGGTAGAAAAGCCAACACCCAAAGACAATGAAGTCCTGGTTCGCGTTCATGCTGCATCCGTCAATTCATGGGATTGGGATCTTTTGCGAGGAAAACCCTATTTGGTGCGCCTTGGGGGGATGCTAAAGCCAAAATATAGCATTCTCGGGGCTGACATTGCAGGGATCGTTGAAGCGGTGGGACGAGAAGTCAAACAGTTTCACCCTGGCGATGAGGTGTTCGGAGACATCTCTGGTAGTGGTTGGGGCGGATTTGCGGAGTATGTTTCTGTTCGTGAAACCGTTTTGTCATACAAACCATCTCATCTGACATTCGAGGAAGCTGCTGCACTACCGCAAGCGGGAGTCCTTGCTTTACAAGGCCTCCGTGATAAAGGGAAGATCCAGAAGGGGCAGAAAATTCTTGTCAATGGGGCCGGTGGGGGAGTAGGGACGATCGCCGTACAGTTTGCCAAATCTGTTGGTGCGGAAGTGGTGGCTGTCGATCGCCGCGAAAAGTTGGATATGCTTACATCGATTGGCGCAGACGAGGTTATCGATTACACAACGAAAGATTTTGCCAAGAACGGCCACAAATATGACTTGATTCTTGATGTTGTAGGAAATCGAACGATTTTCGATTACAAGCGCGCACTCAGTCCATCAGGATTTTATGTGATGGTTGGAGGTTCTATGGCTCGTATTTTCCAAGTTATGTGCTTAGGGCCTTGGATTTCAATGACGGAGAAGAAGAAAATGGGCATCTTGATCCACAAGCCAAATCAACATGATCAAAAGGAATTGGGTAGGCTTGTTGAGGCTGGAGTCGTTACACCCATTATAGATAAATACTATCCATTAAGTGAGGTTGCTGAAGCTATTCAGTATTTGGGAGAAGGCTACGCCAAAGGGAAAGTGATGATTCGCATCTTGGACTAAATGACTCTTCTGTTCCTGAAAAAGTGCATGATTAGATAGGCGGATTGAGGGAAATTCAAGCCAAGCTGCCACGCACCAATTCCGAGCAGCTGATAGTCGATGACTAGTTGACATTTCGCTGCCCGGGCCCTCGCATCTTCAAACCAGACGATATGTCTGCGTCCTTGCTCATCCCAATAACCAAAATACGGCTGCTGATGCTGCTCGGAGTATTGAATATTCACTTCATATTTAATTGCGGTATCTGTTGCTGATTTTACGGAAACCGCTTTGGCCGTTAGCGGGACATTCCCCTCCATAGTCCAATCGAAACCATACCGCGGGACACCAAGAATGATTTTATGACGGGGCATGTGTTGGAGTGCATAATCAACGGTTTTTCTTATTTCATCGATCGGGCCGACAGGTCCAGGACCTGAATGTGCTTCATGGAAATCATAGGCCATGATAAACACGAAGTTGACAGCGCTAGCAATGCCGCCGTAATCATATCCCGGATGGTCAAGTTGGGATCTTTTTACCGGTACCGCAACTGACGTATAATAACCGTCAGGTTGTAACTTTTCTTTCAATGCTCTCAAGAAACCGGAGTACAAGTCCCGTTCATCTGGCCGAATTCGCTCGAAATCCACATTGACACCGGCGTAATTTTTCGTTTTCAGTAAGGAATAAATGTTATTAATTAAACGGTTTCGAAGTTCCGGAGACTGCAGCAATTGTTTCGTCATGTCGGAACTGAACCCTCCTGGCGTTAAATTTGTTACTGTAGCAAGAGGAGCTACAAGGTGAGTACGTGCGGCTTTGACTGCGACATCATCGAGGGGGAGATCACTCAAACTGCCGTCAGGCGTAATATGATATTCAAAAACACCATAGTAGGTATTCAAGTTTGCGAAGTTTTGAACGGTTTTCTGAATCTGATCTGGCGTACTAGGCAAAATATAGCTTAGCCCTTCCTCCAAATATTTGGGTCGATCCGGCAACGTTAGCTTCATACCGACAGTCAAGTTATCGCTTTGGAGACCGTTAGCGGTTCTCAACAGCTGTATGGGAATATAGCTGATGCTTGCGATATAGGAAAGTGTGTCACCCTGTTGAACGATGTAGCTCGATGTTGAGATGATAAGCGCTTGACCTGGTACGAGGTCAGACTCAATTAACCCATTCACGGAGCGTATTGTTTCAGGTGAGACTTGAAATCTTCTGGAGATTGCATACAAAGAATCGCCTGATTTAACCGTATAAATAAACAAAGGGATCAGCCCCCTGACCGAGAAATGGGAATTTTATAATAGTTATTCCGTCTTCGGCATGTTTAAGAACAACGGCTAGCTTTCAAAATGATCCTCTCCTTAGTTGATGATCTTTTCAAAACTGGGAATGCTAATAAGCAATACGGTATCCAGAGGTGTACGAGTTGAATCAGATCCGATGCGATGAATCCCCAATGAAAGAACAGCTCAAACTACACATCCAAGAAATTTCTGATGCGCTGCATCATAGCTTACAAATCATAGATAATGAAAATCACTGCATGTTAAGCGATTTAGAGGCGATTCAAGAAAGGTTCAGGAGAGTTGAATCGATTGCCGCTTCCTTTTACATGCAATGTTATTTGTCAGCTTTCTCCATCCAATATTCCGATCTGACCATTGCCGTTGATCACTTGTCGAAACGCCGCCATGGTGCATTGATAGTCATCCAACGCAACGATCCTATAGAGGAACATCTTCATAATGGCATTCCAGTAGGTGCCAAAGTATCGTATTCCTTGTTGGAATCGATCTTCTACCCTGGGAATCCCTTGCATGATGGCGCAGTGTTCATGAGTTACGATCAAATCGTTTCAGCAGCGAATGTCCTTCCCTTATCAGCCACGATTGTAGAAAATAAAAAGTTAGGTACGCGGCATCGGGCGGCAATTGGGATAACGGAACGAACAGATGCTTTGGCTCTGGTTGTATCGGAAGAAACCGGCCAAACTTCATTTGCCTACAAGGGCCAACTGCATCCCATCATCATGTCGGATATTATTGTTTAGATCCCATAGGATAATAGGCCTAAAAAGGCTGTCGAGAATTGAATTCTCGGCAGCCTTTTTTCATAGCTCTGATATGCATTATAGCAACGATTTACATACAAATTTAAATTAGCTATAAAAAAATCGACGGGTTTCGCCGAAATTAAACATAGGATAATTTATCCTGTAAATTAAAGGGAAAACATGACCCCTTACAACAAAAAGAGAAACTTCGGAGGCTAGCAGAATGAAACTCACGCTGTACAAGAAACTTCTTTTTAGCTTTGTCATTGTTTTAGTGCTTCTCACGGCAATTAGTATCACATCTCAAATGCGGATGAAATCGATGGGTGACACCGCCAAACTAACGACGGATAAAGGACTTCCTTCCGTTATCTTACTGGGCAATTTGAACTATGATTTAAAAAGCCTAGATGATCAAATCCTGCGTATTCAATTTAACATGGAGGATAAGACGAAGCAAAACCTAAGTGGTACTGGTATGTTAGAGGATGAGGCCACCACGTCTCCTGCGGAGAGAGCTCAAACCTTATTTAATGATATCGAAAAGAAAATCAATATGCTGGATGGGACTTTCCAGGATGAGAAAGATATTCAGATGCTCAAAGTGTTCAAAGAGCAGTGGACGCAGTATGCTACTGTTTTTCCTTCAACGCTGGAAGCTGCGCAAAAACACGGTGCTGAAGGTTTAGCGCTTATCCAGGTAGCGGATAGTAATTTGGGAAGCTGCTCATTGCTGATTGAAATGTTCACCAAACGCATTCAGGAAAATGCGGAAGGATGGGCCGCAGAAGTGGAGCATTCTTATCAGGATGGCATTAAGTGGAATACGATTCTTAGTATCTTTGCTATCGTATTAGGCTTAGTTATCTCGTTCCTGATTGCTCGTCACGTCTCCAAACCGATTACGACGATGAGTGCAGCGGCAAGACGCATATCGGACGGGGATCTTTCTGTGAGCTATATAGCATTGAAGCAGAAGGATGAAATTGGAGATCTCAGTGCTTCGTTTGCACAAATGACGGAGCATATGAGAACTATGATCGAAACGGTGAATGGGCATGCGCAAAGCGTCGCTTCTTCGGCGGAACAACTTCGCATCAGCTCTATTGATATGCAGGAAGTATCCAATCATATCACGCAGACGGTGAAAGACGTGGCTACAGGGGCGGATCAACAGACACTTACGATGGAAGAAACTTCGCGCTCGATGGAAGAAGTGGGCAGCGGGATATACCGGATGGCTGAAAGTGCTTCAACGATTGCAGAGTCGATCGAATGGACCAAACAGCAGGCAGAAGCGGGTGGCACCTATGTACAGAACACCGTACAGCAGATGGAATCCATTCATGACTCTGTTCATCAAACAGATCAAGTAATGTCTATGTTGGAGAGAAAATCGCAAGAGATCGGCCATATTTTACAAGCTATTCAGGATATTGCACAGCAAACGAATCTTCTGGCTCTTAACGCAGCGATTGAAGCAGCTAGAGCAGGAGAGCAGGGACGCGGTTTTGCTGTCGTAGCTTCTGAAGTACGTAAGCTTGCCGAGCAATCCGGGCAATTTTCAGGCGAAATTTCCGCTTTGCTAAGTGAAATTCAAGCAACTGTACATGACTCAGGCGATGCGCTCAGCCAAGTCAAAAATGAAGTTCAAACGGGCATTGAGCTCGTGCAGAAAACCGAGCAAAACTTCGGTGAAATTTTGCAGTCCACTACACTAGTGGCGTCACAAATCCAGGAAATGGCTGCAACTTCCGAACAAATGTCGGCTGGTGCGCAAGAGATTACGGCATCTGTGCAACAGGTTGCTTCCATCGCCAAGAAAACGGCGGACTCTTCCCAGGACGTGTCATCCTCCGCTGTGAATCAGCTTGAGACTACAGGTGAAGTGAGAGTCGCCGCACAATCCTTATCGGAGATGGCTGAAGAACTGCAGCAGATCCTGGCTCGATTCCGTATTGCTTAGTCCCATACACATAGAAACCCCACAAACCCTTGCGGTTTGTGGGGTTTTATTCGGAAGGGCGCCTAGTACGTTTTTTTGCGTAGATAAGAAAATATAAGTTTTTACATTTGACTAGCTCTATCTAGACAAACGCGCTCGTCCTAAAGGACGAAGAAGTCGTTTATCCTTGTATCTCTGTAATATTTATTCAACCTTCGGTAAATATGACGTACTGTTGTCAGCTTTACTGTGCTATGCTAGATAAGTTCATGGTAGTTGATACGGAGACGGAGGACCATTCAGAGATGGCAGACGCATTAAAAGATATGTACAATCAAGCATTTCTCCAGGAATTCGCAAAAAAAGTTCATAGCGCTTACCAATCTTTCGACGAGGATTCGTTCGTGGAGAAGGTTATGAATGCTGACTGGGCAGATTTAGCTTTGAAACAAAGGATGAGGAAAATTACGCTAACACTCGGCGAGCATCTGCCGCCTTCTTATAGCGAGGCGTTGGCCATTTTATATGCAATTGAAGATACTTGTATTGGTTTTCCTTATTTGTTCTTTCCTGATTTTGTGGAAGTATACGGTCACAACAGCGAGCATTGGGAGATGTCCATGCAAGCACTGGAAAGATTCACATCAAGATCTTCCGCTGAGTTTGCTGTTCGGCCATTTATTTTGCATGATCCCGAACGAATGATGCGGCAGATGTCCGTTTGGGCCGATCATCCGAATGAGCATGTACGCAGGCTGTCTAGTGAAGGATGCCGTCCGCGTCTCCCTTGGGGGCAAGCGCTGGCGGTGTTTAAGCGGGATCCTGCGCCGGTACTGGCCATTTTGGAGAAGCTGAAGGCCGATTCGTCACTTTATGTCCGCAAAAGTGTCGCTAATAATTTGAACGATATTGCCAAGGATCATCCGGCGATCGTTCTGGAGACAGCCGCGCGTTGGAAGGGGAGCAATCCGGATACGGATTGGATCGTGAGACACGGCTGCAGGACGCTGATTCGTCAAGCGACTCCAGAGGTGCTTGCTCTGTTTGGATATGCGGTATCGCGGGATGACGATCCGCTCGCGGATTACGCAGCAATCATATCCGAGCCGGATGAGTTAATGATTGGTGAGAACTGTGAACTTCGGTACGAAGTTCATGTTCGGCAGGGTGACCCCGTGCATCTGCGTATCGAATACGGGATTGATTTTGTGAAAGCAGGGGGGAAACATTCCCGGAAATTGTTTCTGCTCTCTGATAAAACCGTACCAGGAGGCTCACAACTTACCGCTGCTAGAACCCATCGATGGGCGGACCTGACGACCCGTCGGCATTACCCTGGCGAGCATCGAATTGTTTTACTCGTGAACGGAAAGGAAGCCGCAGAGACCTCTTTAAATTTAACGACAGGAAACTAGGGAGCTGATTCCATGAGTCCTATTAACGTCCAAAAAGTTGAGAATCTGGATACTAATTTATTGCTGCCTTTGGCAGAAAAGAGTGCGAGTGAAGGTTTTCGTCACCTAGGCCGGTTGATCAACGAGTATGCGGATGGGAGCAATCAGTTTAATCAAGTTGGAGAAGCTCTTTTCATTGCCACGCTCGATAGTGAGATTGTAGGGGTCTGCGGACTGAACCGGGACCCCTACGCCGATGGCGCAGATGTCGGACGTGTTCGACGGCTTTATGTTCGGCCAAGCGCACGTAGATTTGGTATTGGGCAAATGTTAATGGCGTCTGTTATTGCGGAAGCGAGAAAAAGTTATCACCTGCTTGTGCTTAAAACGGATAACCCTCAGGCTGATATTTTTTATCGGTCAATCGGTTTTTCCTTTAACACGGATTCGAATAATCATACACACTTCCTTATATTGAATGTAACTAATGAATAAAGAATGGACTGGAGATTAGGAATGAATTCTTCTTTGTTTCGAAATCGTGCGTTTATCATTTTGATGATTGGTGAAGCCATCCAAGGCGGAGGCATCTGGACCAGCATTATTGCCAATTTGCAATTCATGCAAAGCCATGTTCCGTCTGATTTAGGCAAAAGTTTAATCCTGATGTGCGGGTTATTTCTTGGCGTGCTTATTTCACCGCAAGCCGGTGTGTGGGCCGACCGCTATGATAAGAAAAAAATCTTGCTCATATCAGGGTTCTTTCGTTGTCTTGCTCCGATTTGTATGTTCGCTGCTTTATATTACCAATCTGTCGCAATCATGCTATTGTCTGTGGTCATTATGCAGTTAGCCGCGACAGTCTATATGCCTACCGTGCAAGCTGCACTGCCGGCGGTCGTTTCAGCATCCGATCTGCTGAAGGCGAATACCGTAAATTTCAATGTGACTACAATAGCAAGGATTGGCGGTACAGCTGTCGCGGGCATTTTGGTCGTCGTCATGAATTTATATACGGTGTATGCATTATCGCTTGTATTTTACGTGATTCTGGTCCTGCTTATTACTCAGTTGAAGATTACAAATACTACGGATTCTACAATGGTTAAAAAGAAGGAGAAAATCCGTTTCTCCGAGCTGTTTCCGTTCATCCGGCAAGAGCCGGCTGTCCTCATAGCACTCATCAATAGCGGTATTATCACTTTGTTCTTGGGTGGTTTCAATTTGCTTGTGCTTAAATTTAGCCAAGTCCAACATAAGCCTGAACTGATGGGATGGATTTATTCCATTGAAGGAATGAGCATTTTAATCGTAGGTTTATTTGCCAAACGGGTGATCGGCAAGCGAAATCTGGTAACCAGTTCTACGCTATTTATGTTACTATTTGCAATTTCATTTGCTGGGATGTCCTTTAGCGAGAACACCTCTGCGGTACTTGGCTCTTTTGTTTTATTCGGCTGTGCCGTCGCTTTTTTCTTTCCGATGGTCTCGACCCTTTTCCAAATCAAAGTCCCGCAAGACGTTCAAGGCCGTTTTTTCTCATTTCGAGGAATGCTTGACCGCGTCATGTTCCAGGTTGCGCTGCTTGCGACGGGGGCATGTCTGGATTGGTTTGGGATCTCAACCTATTTATTAACATTGGCCGTCCTTACCATTGCAAGTGGTATCTTGACCTTGATCTTGGCCAAACAAAAGTCTGTGGATGTGCGGCAGCCCGCCATACGAGAAACGGTCAAAGGTTAAGTAAAACTGCGGCTGTAACCAATATTAGTGAGTTGTACGAAATGAAGCAGTTATAGTATATTTTATTCATCATTCAAAAGGTCATTGTACCTTTCGGGGCTAGGGGGTACATCTTGAATACGGAGACATTCATTCACATACTTAGAAATGAACTTGTTGTTGCACTTGGCTGCACAGAGCCAGTTGCGATAGCGTTAGCAGCAGCCAAGGCAAGGACTTATGTTAACGGTAAAATAGACAAAATTACGGTGCACGCTAGTGCAGGCATCATTAAGAACGCATTAGCCGTCGGCATACCCGGCACAGGTCAGACAGGGATCGACTTTGTAGCTGCGCTAGGGGCGATTGCCGGCAATGCGGAGAAACAATTGGAAGTACTTGCGGATATTGACCCATCCGCCATTTCCGAGGCTCGGGCAATGGTAGATGAGGGGATTTCTGTGGTCCATCTCGCTGATACACCAACCAAACTATACATTGAAGTCATGATTGAAGCTGAGCAAAGGTATGCAAAGGTTGTCATTACCGATAATCATACGAATATCACGTTGATAGAAGTCGATGGGAAGATCGTGGATACGGGAGGCTGTGCAAACGCGAGCTTTAAGAGCTCTAAGGAAGACCGGAACTCGCTAAAGATTGATTCGATTTTTGACTTTGTGAATACCGTCGATCTTGGAGAGCTCAGTTTGGTCAAGAAAAGCATAGAATTGAATCGTAAGGCAGGGTTAGACGGCCTAACACATTCGTACGGACTTGAGGTTGGGAAGACGATAAAAGAAAACGTGCAGCGGGGAATTTTATCCGATGATCTCATTTCCCATGCGATGGCGCTCGCGGCAGCAGGTTCGGATGCCCGCATGGCCGGCTCCACGATGCCTGTCATGGCGAATTCAGGAAGCGGCAATCAAGGGATTGCCGCGACGAATCCTGTCATCGCGGCAGCAGAGAGGCTCGGCGCCTCCGAGGAGCAGCTCATTCGCGCAGTTGCTCTAAGCCATTTGGTCACGATTCATATCAAATCGAAGTTTGGGCGATTATCCGCGTTATGCGGAGTGACCGTATCGGGTACGGGCGCCAGCTGCGGGATTACGTATTTGCTGGGCGGAGGGAAACCTGAGATCCGGGCTGCAATCCAGAACATGCTTGGCAATGTGACCGGGATGATGTGCGATGGGGCCAAAGGCGGCTGCGCCATGAAAGTTGCGACTTGTACAAGCGCAGCGGTACAATCTGCGCTCCTGGCGTCAAAAGGGAAGTCCATCTCCTCAACAAATGGATTCATTGAAAATGACGCCGAGAAGACGATCGAGAACTTCTGTCGGATCGGGAATGAGGCAACGTCCGAGATGGATAAACTAGTTCTGGAAATGATGTTAAATAAGGAATTATAAGCGATTAGCAGCGGTTATTTCATACGTTTCGAAAGGTAAGGACTTGGGGATTATGCCTCAAGTCCTTTTTTTGCGACCTTTACCGGGATGATCTCCCGAAGTGTATAGGTACAGCTAGAAGCTGGTCTTTATTCGTAGAGCGTGTATGGCGACAACTTGAGTCGGATGAACGCCCCTAAATTTGTAATGCTGTATGTTGTTTCCACATGCAGCGCGTAAAAGGAAGAGGAGGTTATCTTGAAACATGAAGAAAAAAGTACAGGCTCTAATCTGCATTTGTTCCTTAGGTATCATGGGAATGGCGGTTCCGGTTAGCGCACAATCATTATCCCAAGGCACGCAAAGTGACCAAGTATTGGATCTGCAAGAGAGATTAAGTGCACTTGGCTACTTTCATGCTGGAATTACGGGTTACTATGGCAGCCAAACGAAGAGTGCTGTTAAGAAATTTCAAGCCAGTTACGGCTTAACGGTTGACGGTGAAGCTGACTCACTGACATTGTCGAAGTTAAAAAAAACGATTTCACCCAAACAGTCGGTGCTGGATGAGCTGGCACGAATCATTCATTCCGAAGCTCGCGGTGAATCCTTCTTGGGTCAAGTTGCCGTGGGAGCTGTCATTCTGAATCGTGTTCAATCTGAACAATTTCCAGATTCCATCACGGAAGTGATTCATCAACCTGGTCAATTTTCATCCGTTGATGATGGTCAATTTGCTCTCAAACCTAACGAAACAGCTTACCGGGCGGCAGCAGCCGCTTTGAATGGCGCGGATCCAACAACAGGAGCTCTTTATTTCTATAATCCGGTCACTGCCAAAGCATCTTGGAGTAAAAGCAGAATCAAGAAGATTGCGATTGGTCATCACACGTTTACCATTTAGACCTTGAAAGGCTGCCTTGTGCAGTCTTTTTTCAGTAGAAGTCGTTTATCCTTGGTAGGAATAAAAACGCTTACTTATATTGTGTTATACAGTGAAAGTAGATAAATAACATTTTGCTTGCAACTTATTAAAAATAAGTTATAATAGAAATTGTAACAAATAAAATTACAGAATGTGAGAGTGAAACCATGGCAACTGTACTTTATATTACGGCAAACCCTAACGATCACCAAGCTTCCTATAGCATGGCGGTTGGTAAAGAATTTATCGAAACATACCGTGAAGCAAATCCTGGTGACGAAGTTATCCATATTGATTTGTTCAAAACTAACATTCCACAAATCGATGGCGATGTATTGAGCGGCTGGGGTAAACTTGGCTCTGGAACTGAATTCAGTGCACTAACGGCAGATGAGCAAGCTAAAATCGCGCGTCTTGGTGAAATCGTGGATCAATACATATCCGCTGATAAATACGTGTATGTATCACCAATGTGGAATTTCTCTTTCCCTCCAGTTATGAAAGCTTACATCGATGCGATCTGTGCTGCTGGTAAAACGTTCAAATACACAGCTGAAGGTCCTGTTGGTTTGCTGAACAACAAAAAAGCACTTCACATCCAAGCTTCTGGCGGCGTATACTCCGAAGGTCCAGCAGTTGGGTTCGAAACTGGTCACAGCTACTTGAAAAAAATCATGATGTTCACTGGCGTACCTAGCTTCGAAGGTATCTTCGTTGAAGGTATGGCTGCTGCACCTGATAAAGCTGCAGAAATCAAAGCTAATGCAATCGTTAAAGCGAAAGAAGTTGCAAAGCAATTCTAAGATTTATACCTTATATCGAAACAGCGCATCTTTTCAGATGCGCTGTTTTTCTATTTTCAGTTGAGGGTTCTCACACCTTAAAGCTGCTGAAAATCATCGCGAAACTGATGATAATCGGATACGCGGCATTCCAGCTTCAGACGGGTTCCGTCCGGTTCATAGTTCGTTGACTGAATATGGGCATGTTCATTGAAATAGGCGACCAATCGACCCTGCTCATAGGGGATTAATATTTCGCATGCCATGTAATTTTGGAAGATGCGGTCACGAATCAGCTGTGTGAGCTCTTCCATGCCGCTTTGCTGTCTGGCAGAAAGGTAGACGAGATCCTTTTCTACTCGAGGATAGGCATGCTCCGTCAAATCAGATTTGTTGTAGGCAAAAATCATGGGAATATGATCTGCGCCCAGCTCTTTCAACGTGTCATTGGTCACTTGAATATGTTTCTCGTAATCGGGATTAGAGATGTCTACGACTTGAATTAACAGATCAGCTTCTGAAACTTCCTCCAAAGTAGAGCGAAAAGCTTTAATTAAATGGTGGGGAAGTTGGCTAACAAACCCTACCGTGTCTGTTAACAGAAATGTTTTACGGTCGGGCAAGGTGATACTGCGAACTGAGGTCTCCAACGTGGCGAACAACATGTCTTTGGTAAAGACTTGTTTATGTTGCTTATCTGCTCGCGGATTGTACTGTTCGATCATGGCATTCATCAGACTTGATTTCCCGGCATTTGTATAGCCAACGACACAAATAACCGGAATCTCATTTTTGCGCCGCTGCTTCCGTTGTGTTTGGCGCCGTCCAACTAGCTTCTCTAACTCGGATTGTAAAGCTGCGATACGATCTTCGATCTTACGGCGGTCAAGCTCGAGCTTTGTTTCACCCGAACCCCGATTTTTCAAGCCGGCTCCGCCACCTTGGCGTCCTAAAGACTCACGCAGTCCGACGAGTCTGGGAAGCATATAGTGGAGTTGCGCAACCTCAACTTGCAGCTGCGCTTCCCGTGTTTGAGCGCGCTCCCCGAAAATATCCAGAATCAAGATCGTTCTGTCAATGACTTTGCAGTCAAGGGAAGATTCCAGATTTCGAATCTGAGAAGGAGTCAATTCATCGTTACATATGACCACTGAGGCGTCCTTGTCGCTAATTAGAGCGGCTAATTCCTGAATTTTTCCCGTTCCGATGTAGTGGGAAGGATTCACACGCGTAACTTTCTGTGATAACTCGCCAACCACTTCAATATGACAAGCTTCAGCCAGGTTGCTTAATTCCTCCATCGAATAAGCAAAATCCGATCGGTTCCATAGATGGACACCGATAATAATCGCTTTCACTTTCTGTTGTTCCATAGGTCATCATCCTTTCAAATTGGGAAATAAAAAGAAACAACACAAGCAGCAGGCTTGTGTTGTCAGTGGTTGAGAGGACGTTGACTATCATAGTGAATACAAGAAAACAAACAACAGTTGGCCGAGAAGGATACTTCACCTTCCTACAACTGAGCTTCTTGATTCACAGATAGGTGCAACAAATCAGGGTTATAAATGGACAAACTTATCCTGAGTCCTCTGTACACAGACAGAATCTTGAGCGCTATTCAATTAGCCGCGCAAAGATCTAACTCGGATAAAATCTATCACACGTAACCCCTCCGTTCGTTTTAATTATTATCAGATTAACACAAGATCAACCTCCTTGGCATTATGAAGGAATCATTATAGTTATTTTTTATTGGCGGACGATAAAAGTGAGTGATTTTGACAAGCTGCAACGACTCATGATACGTTACTTTTCAAGTCGATATATCTTATGGAAGCGGTGATTGTATCCCATGTATGAACAAAAGACGAAGGAAAACGATATAAGCGTTTTAGCGTTTATTGAGGATGTCGATAGTCCTAAGAAACGTGAAGACGCCTATAAGCTTCTGGATATCTTTACGGAAACATCCGGCTATCCGGCGAAGATGTGGGGGCCTAGCATCATTGGTTTTGGATCATATCATTACAAATATGCCAGCGGACATGAAGGCGATGCGCCGCTTGTTGGATTTTCGCCAAGGAAAGGCAAAATTAGTTTGTATTTCGCAACAGGTGACTCGCAGCGGGAATCACTTTTGCAGGATTTAGGGAAACATACGACCGGGAAAGCCTGCGTTTACATTCATAAAGTGGATGACATCCATGTAGATGTTTTAAGGTCGTTAATCAAGCAATCGATACAGTTCCTGAAAGAGACATATCCGGATTAAATAGGGGATGAAGCACGTTCTAGCGATGCTTCATCCTTTATTTATATTCATTAGAAATACGAGAATGATCGTTATAAAACAATTCTTTACTGATCGTTCTCAATATGCTAAGATACTTTCAGTAAGGACGACGTCATCCTGTTTCAAAAAAAAGAAACAGAGCGTGACTGTTTTTTTTGATAATTTAAGAATGATCATTCTTAAATAAATTATATGCTAAAGGAGAGATACAAGATGGGAAAATTGAATGGGAAAGTTGCTTTAATTACAGGTGGAAGCAGCGGAATTGGTTTTGAAACGGCGAGATTATATGTGGCCGAAGGTGCGAAAGTGGTTATTACCGGTCGTAATCAGGAAGCGTTGGACGCGGCAGTGGAGAGGCTTGGTGCATCTAACGTACTTGCCGTTCAGGCAGATGCGACTGATCCAACAAGTGCAGAAGAAGCTGTATCCAAAGCGGTCGAGACATTCGGTCGTCTAGATGTTGTTTTCGCAAATGCGGGTATTTCCGGTTATACGCCTGTTGGAGGGACTGAACTTACTCTTTTTGAGAAAATTATGCAAGTAAACGTGACTGGCGTATTTTTCACCGTTCAAGCTGCTTTGCCTCATCTGAAATCAGGAGCTTCCGTGATCTTAAACGGCTCCGTACTGGCTAAAGGAGGAAGCCCGGGTTATGCAGCTTATGCCGCAAGTAAAGGTGCAGTGACCAGTATGGCCAGAGTGTTTGTTTCAGAATTATCACCACACGGTATTCGAGTAAACACGATTGTCCCTGGAGCTACACGGACGCCAATTTGGGGTCAACCAGAGGGATTGTCAAAAGTTGAAGCCGCGTTAGCGCCTAAGATTCCAATGAATCGCTTAGGTGAACCTGTGGAGATCGCCAATGTGGCTTTGTTCCTGGCTTCTGATGATTCTTCCTTTGTTCAGGGGGCTGAAATTAGCGTAGATGGTGGCGCGGGATCATCCCCGATGGGCGCACCAGCTTATCGCCAGGCTTAATTGTATTGATTTTTAAAAATGAGTTTGTTATACTTTATTTAAATTTTCAGGAGTGGAGTTGAAGGCATAATGTAGGTTTTCTTGCTAACGGTAAAACATTAAAGCGATTTTTCGCATGTTTTATTTCGTATGCAAGAAAGTTACATTATCTTTCACTCAAACGATACAAGATATCCTTATTTAACTCCGTCCAGGGGTTAATTAACTGTATTTATTTGAGCTACAAGAATGTAACTTTCTTGTAGCTTTTATTTTTTTTATACAGGAGGATCTATCTATGTCATTAATAAACGTTACAAACTTGACGTTCGCTTACGAAGGAAGTTATGATAACATATTTGAAAACGTCAATTTCCAAATCGATACCGATTGGAAATTAGGCTTTACAGGAAGAAACGGAAGAGGGAAAACAACGTTTCTCAATCTGCTGCTTGGTAAACTTGAATACAGTGGATACATTTCCGCTAATGTAAGCTTCGAATATTTCCCGTTTCCCGTTGAGAACAAAAGCAATAATACGATAGATGTCATCAATGACATTTATCCCGACTATATTCACTGGCAGTTGATGCGCGAGCTTTCACTTCTAAAGGTTTCCGAGGATGTTTTGTATCGGCCATTTGACTCCTTATCCAACGGAGAGCAAACGAAAGTGCTGCTGGCTACGTTGTTCATCAAAGAGAACAGTTTTCTTTTAATTGATGAGCCGACCAACCATCTCGATATGAAAGCAAGAAAACTCGTTAGCGATTATCTCAAATCGAAAAGTGGATTTATCTTGGTATCCCATGACAGATCCTTTCTCGATAACTGTGTAGATCACATTTTATCCATCAATAAGACCAACATTGAAATTCAAAAAGGTAATTTTTCAAGCTGGTGGGAAAATAAGTCGCGGCAAGATCACTTCGAGCTGGCAGAGAACGAAAAACTTCGAAAAGACATCAAACGATTGTCAGATTCCGCCAAAAGAACGGGGAACTGGTCGCACGAAGTGGAAAAAACAAAAAACGGAACAAGAAATTCCGGTTCCAAGGTAGATAAAGGC
This sequence comes from Paenibacillus anseongensis, assembly GCF_009757995.1. Classification (NCBI taxonomy): domain Bacteria; kingdom Bacillati; phylum Bacillota; class Bacilli; order Caryophanales; family Paenibacillaceae; genus Paenibacillus; species Paenibacillus anseongensis. The sequence goes on along the minus strand of NZ_WSEM01000039.1, from coordinate 285,763 downwards.
TATATTGGCCATAAAGCTGCTAAAATGATGAAACGATCTAAAGCCATTGAGCAAAGACAGCATTCGGCTATCCAAGAGAAGTCGAAACTCCTCAAAAATATCGAGAGCTCAGAAAGCTTAGAGATTTCGCAGCTTGCTTTTCACAAAAACCAGCTGGTTGAGCTTGATCATGTTTCCATTTATTACGGCGAGAAGACCGTATGCTCAGATATAAGTTTCACGATTGATCAAGGTGAGCGTATTGCGCTTTCAGGTCAAAATGGCTCTGGAAAATCAAGTATCATCAAGCTAATTTGCGGCGAGGATATGAACTACACAGGCAATATTCGAAAGGACAGCCAGTTAAAAATATCCTACGTGTCGCAAGACACATCGCACCTTCATGGAAATCTATCTGACTATGCTGCCGAATGTGGGATTGATGAAAGTCTTTTTAAATCCATTCTAAGAAAGCTGGATTTTTCCAGAATTCAGTTTGACAAGGATATTTCATCGTATAGCGGCGGACAAAAGAAAAAAGTATTAATTGCAAAAAGTCTGAGTGAGCAGGTACATTTGCATATTTGGGATGAACCGCTTAATTTTATAGATGTCATTTCTCGGATGCAAATTGAAGACTTGCTGCTCGAATATTCACCGACGATTCTGTTTGTAGAGCATGACCGGGAATTTTGCCATAACGTTGCAACTAAAATTGTAGAGCTCTAGATCTTAAGCTGCCGTGCCTAGAAACGGCAGCTTTATTAGTTCAAATGCAATTCTCATTTGAAAAATGGGATGTCATCGAATTTTTGTGTGGCTCAAACCCATCATTCTATGTTATATATGAAATGACTCAAATTTGACGAATGGAGTGATAGGAATGAGAATCGCCGCGCAACTGTATACGCTTCGCAACTTTCTGAAAACACCCGCTGATATTAGCGAAAGCTTGAAAAAAGTTAAGCAATTGGGTTATAACGCTGTACAAGCTTCCGGTATTGGACCAATCGACATTCAAGAATTTAAAGCGCTTGCAGACCAAGAAGGATTGACGATCTGTGCCACTCATATCGGATATAACGACTTGTTGAATGATATGGACGGCGTCATTAAGAAGCATCAAGCATGGGATTGTAAATATGTCGGTTTAGGCGGACTCCCGCCAGAGTTTCGGGAGAACAGCCAAGGCTATGCCACATTCGCCAAACAAGCTTCGGAATTTGGCAAACAGTTGAAAGATGCCGGGCTGCAGTTTATCTATCACAATCATGATTTTGAGTTCGCCAAATATGATGGGAAGACAGGCATGGACATTTTGTTTGAAATGTCAGACCCTGATAGCGTCGATTTCGAATTGGATGTTTACTGGGTACAAGCAGGTGGGGCAGATCCCGTGGAGTGGATCCGTAAAATGGATGGACGTATGAAGGTCGTACATTTTAAAGATATGATTGTGACTCCGGATCGGAAACAGCGTTTCTCCGAGGTCGGTGAAGGCAATATGAATTTCAAAGGAATCATTCAAGCCTGTGAAGACATTGGCGTGGAGTGGGCAGCGGTTGAGCAGGATGATTGCTATGACCGGAATCCATTTGAAAGCTTAGAGATTAGTTTTGCTAATTTAGCTAAACTAGGGGCAAAAGCTTAGTAGTTAACTACAAAAAGAACGGCTGCTTTGCACAGCCGTTCTTTTTTATTTAAACGCTTAAACGGTACGTCCTTCTAGATGCTTTACTTGATTCGTTTGACTCAGCGTGCCAGCTTTTTGCCTTTTGTGATAATACATATAGGAACCCGCGATAATAATATAGCCTGGAAGAAAGCCTAAACCGGCCATAAAGCCATCCACAGCGATGGTTGAATACACAGCTCCGGTTAAATCGAAGATCAAACCGGCATATGCCCATTCTTTGATTCGAGGAAACCCGGGAATAAGGATAGCTATGACACCTAATATCTTGGCAATTCCAAGAAAGGGAAGCAGATAATCAGGGTATCCCAAATGCTTGAAAAGTTCTACCGCAGACGCTGCTTTTACCGTATCACCGATTGCGCCCATCCCCATAAATAACACAACTAAAGCAGTAAAAATCCAGTAAGGAATCGTAATTTTTTTCATTGCTTTCAGCCTCCTAGGATCGCATCCATTTGATTTATGTTATGAATATACCCTATAAGGAATATTCCTGTCAAGGAATATATTATGCAGGCATAGTGGAAAAGACTTATCTCTAAGACAGAAAAGGGCATTTCAACGAAGTTGAAATGCCCTTTTTCCTAGAGTGTGATGGGGGTGTCAGAATCACTCTACAATCTGTTCTCCACCGGAAGCCATCGGCTCAAACGAATGGCGGACGGAAGCTTCTTCAATGTCATGAACAGCCCAATGACTGTCGGGTACATCAGTCCATGGCGAGTGGACGATTCCATGAAGTGGTCCACGGCCGAGTACCCGATTGATCACGGTAACAGCTTCTGCTCGAGTGAGCGGATTAGCTGGTCCGAAGGAGCCATCTGCATAGCCGTTCAAGTACCCTGCAGCTTGTGCAGCTTTAATTGCGTCTTCGGCCCATAGACCGGACGTATCTGTAAAGCCTGCTCCGGATCCTGCGGGACCCACCGCAAACCGGGCGGCAAGAGCTGCCATTTCCGCCCTGGTGATCGGCTGGTCCGGTCTGAAGGTACCGTCTGCGTAACCTTGCATCAGACCCATGCGTGACACTTGGGCAATCGCATCATAAGACCAAAGTTCCGGTTTCACATCAACGTATTCGCTGCCGCTGGCTAGTGCCGGTTTGGCAGCAATACGCGAGAGAATCATTGCCATTTCTGCGCGGGTAATGCGATTGTCCGGACGGAACAAGTTGTTGTCGTAGCCTTGAATGTACGGCTCATGCGAGAAGGACAATGTCCGGCCATCGACTTTCAAAAGGGCAAATGTACTAAATTTGGTTGTCGTGAATTGGATCCCGCGGCCGCTTTGGAGCGTGGTCACAGTGCCTTTTTTAAACTCCTTAGTTCCGTCACTATGTTCGATATAGACACCGATTTGTTGCAGCTCCGTATCGCTCAAATCATCTGGAAGCGGGAGAACGAGGGTAACCTCTTGATCATGCAGGTTTGTCGTAATGTCTACCGGCCGGCCAACCAACGAAGTTTTTGCGCCTCCGGTAACGCCTAGTACAACTGTCGCCGCGTTCGCGCGACGTTCCAAGTCCTGGCCGGCAGCCGAAGCTTTCACTGGAATAAGATTGAAATAACTATCATCTTTCATGTTTTTGAGTGAATGGTTAGCCATCAGGACTTTTACGTTAGCCGTATCGAGAACAAGATCAAGACCGCTGTCGCCAAGCAAGTTGAGCGACTCTTTACTCAATTGCACAGTTGTCATGGATACGTCATCTTTGGCATCCGGTAAGGAGATAATAGCCGAATTGGCGTCAGCAGATTTGGACTTCTGAATCAACGTTTTCGCATTATCACCTGAGATCTTAACTTCTTCTTTGCTTGTTCCGTCAGTTTGAGTAGTACGCAAGACATTCCATGCGTTGGTGTTCACAATCGCGCCTCCATAACCTCCTCCATAGCCGCCTCCACCCATCTGGGGAGTGGAAGGTGTACCGCTATTCGCGGCAATTTCATATTTGAACGCGTCTACAAGCATGTAGCTGCCTGATTTTTTGACCGCTTTCAATGTATGAGTGCCTTTCGAAAGTGACGAGATGCGGTAAAGACTTTGACCGGCATTTCGAATGGCTGAATAGGCATTGATCGTTTGCTTCAACTCCCCGTCGATATAGATGTCGATGTCACCCAGTTCCGGACCCGTTGGTGCGAGGAGCTCGATCCCGGTTCCTGTGAACGAATAGAGGTAGGAGTCTCCATTCATGGAAGTGGCATGGACATCGTCTGCATAGTCACCTGCGAAAGAAAAGGTAAGCTTCAAGCTGCCGACAGGCTGAGCAGCAAGATATTCTTTTTTAATCGTCACTTGGTGCCCGGTGATGACATAATCAACAGGACTCACGAGCTTGCTCGCGCCGTTTGAAATGCTTTGCAGGCTGTCCGGGTTGCCCAAGAGGTTAACGCTCACATCGGCAGCCGTCGTTTTATTAAAATCAGCGGCAGAGATATCCATCATGTCGGGCTGCTGGACTTTAAGCGCATCAATCAGCATGAACTGCCCTGACTTTTTGACTGCTTTCAATGTATGAATACCAGGTGTCAATTGACTAACGGTATAGACTTCTTGCTGAGCTACGTTGTGCGAATTCGCTCCGAACGTATGAGCCGTTCCATGTAGTTGACCGTCGATATAGATGTCCACATCGCCTTGGCCTTGATCGACTTCTGTTATATAAGTAATGCCAGTGCCATTAAAGGTATAGGTGAAAAAATCGTTGTTTTGCTCGACATAATGAACGTCCTTGCCATAGTCGTTAAAAGGCCGGTTCGTGCTGCGGTTCCAAGCTCCGGTGTAGTGGATTTCCGAGTTGTCGTCATTGATATAGGTGAACCTTCCGGGAGAGGCGGAGTTGCTAATAGTAATGGCGAACGTTCTCGGATTGCCTGATAGGAAATTGAAGGTCAAATTCGTAAGACCAACAGGCTGTTGATTCAAGTAGGATTTTGAGATTTTCACAACATCATTCGTAACGGTATAGTCCTGACCAGGGGTTAAGCTGTCTGTGCCGTTCATAATGCCAGTCAAGCTATTTGCGCTACCTAGCGTAAGCGTTGTAAGGACGTCCGCTTGTGCGGATGTTTTTTTGTCAAAAGCAGCAGTTACAGGATTGAGGGACGTTCCAGTGATCGCGATAGACAGGGATTGCGAGTCGCCACCAGCAAAAGTGAACGCCAGTTGGACAGGTTGCCCCGATGGCTGCTGGAGGAGGAATTCTTTCTTAATCGTTACAAGATTGCCTCCGCTTATAGTGTAGTCCGTATTTGGCTGCAGGGAAACTGCGCCATTATTGATGCCTGTCAGCGAACTTGCGCCCAGGAGGAGATTCGTCGTGATGTCTGCTGGTTGATCTTTGTCAAAGCTGTTCGTAGAAGGTTGGCCAAGAAGCGTTTCCGTCGTCACCTTTAAAGCATCCAGGATGAAATAGTATTGGCCGGTGCCGTTTCTTAGCACTCTAAGCGTGTGCTGACCTTGCGGAAGATCGGCGATACGATAGACCGAGTATAAGCCGGATTGCTGAGGACCTTCGGCATCGACAGTGCCTTTCAGCTGTCCATCGATATAAACGTCCATCCGTCCATTGGATGTGCCCTGCTCAGAGAACAGTTCAATGCCAGTGCCCGTGAACGTGTAGCTGAATTCCGGCTGCGTCCCGTTGTCCGGCTCACCGTAATGAACATCATCCAGATAGTCCCCGAAAGGTCTTCCGCCGCTGTGACCCCACTTATTCGAATACTGAATGAGTGGATCCGTATCGTTAATATAGACCGAATGAGAGACTGTAGAGCCTAATGAATTCACTGGCTGCAATGCATGAGTTTCGATTTGACTAGCAGGAGAGGGGGAGGAGTCCGTAATCGCAATGGACAAATCCTGTGCATCGCGAACCAATTCTTTGCCGCCATTACGTGTCCAAGTTCCCGTGTATCGCACGCCTGTGTCGTCGTCATTGACGAAAGAAGTACCGCTTTGAGCTGTTACTTTGAATAGGCGAGAGGCGTGTGGCTCCAAGGAAACTGGGCCATAGCTTGACGAGTAAGTGCCAAGTTCGGTATGGCTCCACAGGTCGCGAACGGAAGCAGGGCCATTCAGGCCGATGTCGTTCCAGTTAACAGTGACAGGCGCTGCTTTGTTGCCCAGATTGAAAAGCGCAACCGTGTACGTACCGTCACCGTTATTCGCATACCATACTTGCTGATTGGTCGATGTTGAAACCGGATGAACGGGACGTCCAGCCTGATTAACCGCGATGACTTCGTCATTCGTCAGCAAGTCAAGACCATAAGCGTCGAGGTTGGACAGGTCGTCGCCTGTATAAAACTGCGCGGCCGAGGCGGCCCACAGCGTAGCTGCTGTTTGCCTTTTGTCCTTGGTCAAACCGGAGGTTGCGCCATTGCCGACATTCAAGGAGTCGAAATCATTCCAACCTCCCGGTCCGGCATCGCGCCACCACAGGGCTGCGTCAGGGAACAAACGTGCAATGTTAGCCCATTGCGTCATACCGACCTCACGGTCATAGGACTCCACGTCCCAATCGACCCGCCAGCCGTTCGCGTATTTTTTCCAATAGTCCACGTAGTTGTGGTCGAGAGCCCAAGATAACTCAAACCAAATATTGTGTCTGCTAAGCGCCGTTGACCAAGCTTTGACATCGTCACGCGCATCGATACTGACATCATTATGCCCGGAGCCTGGCGTTACGCTGTCGAATTTGACGAAATCTACGCCCCAGGAAGCGATGGCGTCCGCGACGGAATCGATATACTTTTGCGCGCAAGGATTGCTGAAATCAATTTTGTATCCGATGTTCCAATAATCCGCGAATTTGTAAGGTTTTACGACGATATCACCGATGTTACAGCCAGGGGCATTATAAATAGGTAAGTTCTGAGTGACCGCATCAGGCGAAACGCCGGGAATTAAATATAGGCCGACTTTTTGGCCGTTACCGTGGATGTAATCAACGAGATGCTGAAAACCTCCCGGATAAAGCGCAGCGCTGGGCACCGGTCTGCCGTATTCGTCCATGCTGCCGTTCCAGCCCGCATCGATATTGATATATTTGTATCCATGAGCCTGCAATTTCTCATGCATGGCGTCCGACATCTTCTTGATCTTGGCTTCGGAAATCCAGTTGCCGGACGGACCATCGTAGACCTGCATGCTGTAGCTGCTCCAGCCCATATACGGCTTCTGTGCCAAGCCATTGTCCGCGGCTTTGACCGTCCCTACTCCGGAAGGGATGTAGCCGATCTGCGCAATGACAACGATAGCGAGCAGCAATCCCAGCCATACCTTCCTTCGGCGTTGCAATCTGCTTTTCATCTTCACTTGTCTCCTTTGTCGTTGATATAACTACATTTATGTAAGCGCTACCGCACTCGCACATGTCCGATTATATAAGATCATTTCTGAATGAGGATAGGTACACTTCTGCCCGAAACCGTACCAAATGCCCGTTTTTTATTAGAAACGGGCCATCCCTTTTTGCACTTTACGAACCGTTGAGCAGTCCATACCTCGGAACCTCTCAGAGGGGATATAAAAAAGAAGCTGTCCCCTAGTAGCTATAACTACAGAGGCAGCCTCATGGATGTGTTTCGGTAAATTTTAATTTTCGATCAAACTGTGGAGAGGTACTTCTTGTTCTTGATCAGGTTGATCTAACGGATAAATTCTTGCCGTTTCATTCGCTTCATCGACATTTTGAATATAGATAGGAACACCGTTGCATGAAACGTTAGCCATAACCGGAGAAGCAGCGATTTGTGAGGCACGTAGTTTGTTCATGTCAATTAATCTCCTTCAGGTAGTATAAACACGAAACATATTGTTTCCTCTCTAGCGCTTAATTATTTGAGAGCATATAAAAAAGGAGCTAAGCACAACAAGTGGCTTAGCTCCTCATTCAATGGACTATTTAATCACACGTCGCGCTGTCATGTAGTGAGAATTCCAATAGGAATTAATCGTAGTGATTTTCACGCCGCCAGCACCGTAAGTATTAAGCATCTTGTTATTCCCAAGGTAAACGCCTACATGACCGACTCCTGATCTGCCAGGAACAGAGAAGAATAGCAGGTCGCCTTTCTTCCAATTGCTTTTTGAAACGAAACTACCAACTTTGGATTGCTGAGCAGCCGTTCGAGGCAATGTGATGCCGTATTTACCGAAAATGTATTTCGTCAGTGTCGAGCAGTCAAAGTTTTTCGTTTGCCCAACTGCTGCACCGAACTTATAAGGTGTGCCCAGATATCTTTTACCTAATGCAATAATTCTATCCGCTTTCGACGTACTTGTAATTGTAGCGTCAATAGTGGCAGTACCATTATCCGTAGCAGCTTGAGTAGGCTGTGGACTACTAATTACCCCTCCTGAGATAGCAACGGTCGCTCCAATTGTCATAATAGCCAATCGCTTGCTCCATTTATGATGTAATTTCATAGTTATTGTCCTCCTCCTTGTTGTGAGCGCTAATTTCTTAGCTGAGCCTAGTATAGCAGACTGGAAGTCTCCTATAATTTGCTAGGAGAGGGGAAAACCGTGGGCTGGCAAGGGTCAAGCCTGCTTTATTAGAAAACCATGAGAATCTTCTAAAAAAATTATTCTTGACTAGCTAAATCATTATGAAACCCTGTTAAATCAACAGTTTTGCCATGCAAAACAATGATTTTTCTATTCAGAATTGGTTTAATTGTTCATAAAAAAAAGAGCAGTTTAAACTAAGTGCTAGTTTAAATTGCTCTTTATGATTGATTTGATCATTGCGTAGGCAAGCCATTCGGAACATAGTACGGTGGAATCTTAATCCAGCCGCGTTTCCGCATTAAGGTTTTTAATGAAGCTCCATACTTCAACTTCTCCGCCTGAAAACCGGCAAACATGAACCCTACATCATTGCGCACGGATTGAACGGCACCGGTTGCACACATCATGTAATTGGCGACAACTTTAATGGAAAGCGCATTGGCAATCTCATCATCCGTTAATTTGACACCCATTGGGATGGTCTGTGGGTCGGACTGGGGCTTTTTTTCGGATACCGGAGGGAGACTTACGCCTTCTCGCAGCATAAAATCCCTAATTAAATTTGATTGCGCGGTTGCTATCTCCATAGATCCATGAAGGGCGTCTAACAATTCGATATCAGTTGTCGTATTGAGTCCAATTTGTACGCTTGCTATTTCTTCTTCGAGCATGGTTAAGTACGTCCAACAAGTCATGGCTTCGCCTATATGTAAAGGTGGTTTTGGTTCGTTATCAACGAGTGTTTTCATCACATCAAGTACTGTTTCAAGTATGTTTGTCAATCTAATATCATCCTTTGTTTTATTTGTTAGTTTGTTTAATCGTACAAAAATTATTCGGATTTGCTTTTTTCTATTCCATATAACTCGTTCATATGCGCTGCATGAGACATTCCCCAATCGTTTATTGCTTGTAAAAGAGGTATCATTTTTTTGCCATATTTGGTTAAGGAGTATTCCACTTTTGGAGGGATTTGAAGAATGATTTCACGGTGCACGATATCATGAAATGCTAACTCTCTTAATTGCGCGGCCAGCATTTTTTTCGTTATATCCGGGATTGCTTTATGAAGTTCACTAAATCTCATCGTTTCATGCTTAAAAAGGTGTAAGAGAATAACGGGTTTCCATTTGCCGACCAGAATTTCAAAAGCAGCTTCGACACTAGAACCATCAGGCAATTGATGTCCTCCTTTTATAACGCGAATTTCATTTGCCGTATATGTTAATAGATGATTCTAAATTAAAAACCAGAACAAGGCGGCCGAATAAGGTTGCTTTTTTTGTGCTGCAGCGTTATGAGTTGCCATAGGTGTGAGTACGTGATACAATATCCTGACGAACGTTCGGAAGGGAGAGGTAATATGACTGCTGATCGAATTAAAGAGATTGCCCTTAAGCATTTTGCCAGTAATGGATACGAAGGTGCCTCACTCGCGGATATTGCAACGGATGTAGGGATCAAGAAACAATCGATATATACACACTTCAAAGGGAAGGATGAACTTTTCCTTGCACTACTTGACGATGTGTTGGGCCGGGAATTGGCGTTTGTTCTTGATTATCTAGAAAGCCACAAAGATCTTGCCATTGACCAGCTGCTTTACGGTTTCCTTATTCAATATCAGGATTGCTATGAAAAGGATGATAATACGAAGTTTTTCTTGCGTGTAGCCTTTTTCCCGCCGACTCATCTCTATGAGGTCATTGTCAAGAAGGGTTATCACTATTTAGATACCTTGGACACGATGTTAATCCCGCTATTTGAGCAAGCCATTGCAAATGGAACCATAAGCAAAGAAGTCAGCAGTAGCGCGGCGACCGTTGCTTTTTTAGCGGTGCTGGATGGCATGTTCGTAGAATTGCTGTTTGGCGGAGTTGAAAGATCGATGAAAAGAATAGAAGCTTCTTGGTTTGTCTATTGGCGCGGCATCAAGAAGTAAAACAACAAGAGGAGGTTCACACACCATGAATCGCAATTGGATTTATATTTTTATAGGGGCCTTTTTTGAAGTTTTATGGGTCACAGGTTTAAAACATTCGCATACAACGATGATGTGGATAGGCACAATCATTGCGATGTATATCTCGTTTCATTTGGTTATTAGCGCATCTACGAAACTGCCGGTGGGTACCGTCTATGCGGTCTTTACGGGAATGGGGACTGCAGGCACAGTTTTGGTAGAAATGCTGGTCTTTGGAGAACCGTTCAGGTTTCTCAAAGTATTTCTCATTCTCCTGCTTTTATCCGGTGTATTCGGACTGAAATTTGTCACAAAGGAGAATGATAAGAAAGGAGCTGCCGTCTAATGGGTTGGATTTTTCTGATGTTTGCCGGTATTTTCGAAGTTGTAGGCGTTGTGGGCATGAACCAGATTAATAAGTCGAAAAATATTCGCTCGTTTAGTCTTTTCATCGTTGGTATTGTTATGAGTTTCTCGCTTTTGAGCTTGGCAATGAAAAGTTTGCCGATGGGCACTTCTTATGCCGTCTGGACAGGGATCGGTACAGTGGGCGGAGCCATCGTCGGTATGCTTTTTTATGGTGAGTCGAGGGATTGGAAACGTTTGATGTTCATTGCGATGGTATTGGCTGCGGCCGTTGGTTTGAAATTAATTGCATAACCACATAGACATCGATTTACAAAAAAATTGCATGAATAAGACGCTATCGTTCGTGAAGAACCGTTTCCTAAAAAGAAATCCTATGTAATAATAGACATAAAAAAGTAAGAGGTAAAGGAGTACATCTTCAATGAAAATCAATTATCATGGTCATGCCTGTATTCAAATTCAAACGGGGGATAAATCTCTCATTATCGATCCATTCTTAAGTGGTAATCCTACGGCCAAAATTAAGCCAGAGGACATTAAGGTGGATGCCGTGCTGCTAACGCATGCTCATATGGACCATATTCTCGACGCAGCACCTATTGCGAGCGCTAATAACGACGCACCGGTTGTTTCTATTGTCGAGCTTGCGTCCTATATGTCTTGGCAGGGTGTAAAAAATACCGTCGGCATGAACATGGGAGGCACATGCGATTTGGGCTTCGCTAAGGCGAAAATGGTTCAAGCGTTCCATAGCTCAGGCATCGTTATTGAAGAAACGAAACAAATTCTGTACGCGGGCATGCCTGCCGGGTTCCTTGTGTTCGCAGAAGGCTTAACGATCTTGCACGCGGGAGACACCTCCTTATTCAGCGATATGAAAATGATTGGCGAGCGCCATCCGATCGACGTTGTTTTCTTGCCGATTGGAGACTTCTACACCATGGGACCGGAAGATGCCCTTCAAGCCGCGGAATGGTACAACGCGAAACTGACCGTGCCGATTCACCACAGTACATTCCCAGGTATCAAGCAAGACGCGGAGAATTTCGTGAAACAGCTTGAAGCACGAGGGTTGAAAGGCAAGGTCATGGCCCCTGGCGATGAGATTGAGATAGCGAGTCGCTAAGATGGGTCTAAGGTAGGATATATTGATGATTTTGTCGAAAGTATAACTGAGACTTCAAGCATTTCGAAAAACCGCGAGGGTTATATGCTCCGCGGTTTTTTTGTTTTTTTATTGATAAAATATTTCACAATTTGTAGTGGTGGTCATGGTATAATCGAACTATTATTCGACAACATGAGCGTATTTTTTCAAATAATAGAGAATGGTATGGATTTATTGTAGCTAAAGGGGGGGCTTAGTTGTGAGTGAACATACATCCGCAAGTCGGACAACTAGCAGCCAAACATCTGCTCATGCTCAACCGGTCAGGTCCGAGACGGAAGTTCCAAGCACATTGGATACTCGTCAAATGACACCTGCAAGTATTATGCAAATGCAGAGAACGCTGGGGAACAGGGCGGTTCAGGGTATGGTTCAAAGGATGGGGAATACGCATCCCGTTATTCAAAGAGCGGGAGGAGCGAGTGCAACCCCAGCTCCTGCCATTTCTCAAGAGCAGCAGCAGCGAAATGCTGATCTAGTAACTGCGCGTGACGCGAAAGTTACGACACTTGTTGATAGTTCTTATACGGAAATAAGCGAGAAACTGAAGCGAACGATCGATACATACCTGACTTCAGATTCCCAAGCGGATCCGATTCGAAAAAATGTGAAAGAAAAAGTGAAATCAGAAATTCGAGCAAGCATGGGGTCAACGGGTACAGCAGAACAGAGAGAAGATGCCTATAAGTTCGCACAAGCAAAAGCAGATGGTATTATGATAACCAAACTTAAAGAATATGCTATTGAAGTAGCGGATAGCGAGTTTGCCGTTAGCAAAAAAACAGCCATGAAGGATGAAGCGAACAAAGCCTATCTGATTACGCCAAATCTAAACAATGCCACATACGAAAAACAGAAAACAAAAGCAGCAGGGGATGCAAAGAAAAGGCTGGATACATATTCCAAAACCTTATTCACTAATTCGGTTACGGCATCTAAAAGAGCCATTGCCTTGAAGTTCGCTCCCCCAACTGCAGCTGGAGGTACCTCTGGTTTTGATTCCATCAGTGTTGGAAGGGCAGGAACGGATGAGTTAACCAAGCGAATTGGACTTGAAAGTCAACTGGTCGACTTGGACGTTGTGAGGCAAGAAACTATTGACGGGACGACTAGAGACATTAAAGATATGGAAGAAATTTATCTAAACATCCTTTTCGCTCCTATGAAATCAGCGGTTTTATCCAAATTAGGTGTAGGCCGAAGGGCGTTCAGAAGATCGGCGGAGTTGAATGCGTATCGTGAAGATCTTAAAAAAGCAGCGCGAACCAAAGTTAACGCACAGATCAATAACGAGATTGATAATCCATCAAGTACTTCAACCCCAACTAACTCTGCCCCTACAGGAACTACTCCGACAAGTGGGACACCGACTGGCGCAACCCAGTCCTCAACAAGCACTTCGACTCCGGGGCCCATGCAAAAAGAATATCTGAAAACGGCTACGAAGGCTGTTGCCTACAAGGAATCCAAAGTCCTAGTAGACGATGTGATGAGGGATGAAGCTAATCTCATTCTGGAAAGGGTCATTCCTAAAGCCCTTACCATTGAAGAAATGACAAAAGTAGCAAAAAGCTCAGCATATGAAGTGGCTAGATTACCTGCAGCACAGGCGGATAAGATTCGTGCCGCAAGCGTCAAGGCGGCAGAAGAACACGCTGCTAAATTACTGAAGCTGAACAAAGATAAAGCTGTACTTGAAGCTAGGAAGCTCACAAAAGGAACAAAAGCGGAAGGCACTACTGCAGCGACATTACCGGATGCAGCTAAAACCACGCAAATTAAAGAAGCTGTTCAAAATGATGAAAAAACGAAGAAACTTGCCAAAACGATTGTCAGGTCCGTAGAAGCAAGTGATTTATCTTCCGGTTTAACGAAAGTCGGCCATCTAATCGATATTTCAACACCTAATCCAGGGGATTCAAGTTCATTAGAATTAGAGCTGAAAATTCCAGTTGCCTCCGCAGCAGGCGGCGGTAATGCCTACTTCCTTTTCGGTTTCGCTGGGGAGGCGGAGCGTGAAGCGGATGAATTAAGTGTGAATTCCCAACTAACTTTTGGAGCAGGATTTACGACCTTTGGTTTTGATGCAAACGCACGTTTTGGGCTTTTCCTTGAAGGGAAAGGTAAAGATACAGCTACTGTCATGAATTTACTTTCCTATGGGTTATACAGACAGATGCCGGAAAGCGCACAGGCATACTTCTGGGGCAAAGGCGGTAAATCCGGCGAGTCAAGCTTGATTGAGGCTGAGAAGTGGGCCATGATGATCGAGGAAATGCATATGGGTGATGACGAAGCCGAGGTTAATGTTGGTTTCCTTACGAAATTAGCAATGGAAGCTAATGTAGGTGTCGCATCATTTTCTGCTGAGCTGGCTTTCAAACGCCTCAGTAAATATAACAAAGAGATTATTGAAGCGAAGGGCAAGGATGCAGCTGGTAATGTGATGTCTGCGGCAGAGCGTTTAACGGCTGAGAAGTCCGGTAAAGGCATTGGCAAAGGCGAAGTCAATACAACCGTAGAAGCGGGAACTGAAATAGAAATCGAGTTCGGTAAAGACAAGGTTGCGTTTGGTCTTGAAGGTTCTGCAACTTTCTTAAACGGGGACGAAACCAAGCTCAAAGAATTGAATCTGCAGCTATCGGCAAGTATCCCTTCGCAATTCGGAGAAGAGGGTGGAGATTTCACCAAGTATGCATCCAAAATTGTCACTGCTGCGATTGGCGGAGGTAAAAACCTTACTGCACTGTTCAAGAAGGGGATGGCTTCCAAGACAGATAAAGCAAAACAAGTGACTGGATCTTTAGTTGATGCTGGAACCGATGCGTTATATACGGGAAATTACTTCGATGATATTGGAGCAAGCTTTGCAAGTAAAATCCAAGGCGATGAAACGGTTAACGATACCATGCGATCCTGGCTGCCTGGCCAAGATTCAGAGGCATCCGATATTGAAACGGTTGATAAAATTGGATTATCCAATGCGCTTAAACTGGAAATTGGTTTCCAAAGGGAATATGATGGAAGAAGCGTACCAACCTCACCTTGGGTAATCGCAATTTCAGCTTCTCAAGTAAAATCGCTGGAAGTTGACGCAGAAATTGTTAAGGTTGCTGTAGAGAAGTCCAAGCGACTAGGGCAATTAGAATTCCGGAATGATAAAACCATGAAGTATGAGTTTATCGGTTTTGAGGGCGGTGGCCAAGACCGACCGGCGCCGACGCCATCTACAAGCACGGCCACGGCAGGAACGACCGGTGCAACGGGAGCGACAGGAGCGACAAGTACGGGAAGTACAACGAGTACAGGAAGTACGTCGAGTACTCAAACAGCACCGGTTCAAACTCCATCGCCGAGTACAGCTAGTACACCTACTCAAGTACCCGTGGTCACGCCATAAAATAGATGTGTAGAAACAACATGATTTAAAGGAGGTATGTAGATGGTTGATCTGAGAGCTAATGGCGACGAAGCGAAGTCAAGTTTGGATTTTGACATCGAAATCGTATTTCTGACCCTCGTTGGTGACGCATTGAAGGCTAATGCGAAGCGAATAACCCTTACTGAATCTGAGGAGAAGTCGCATTGTGTGCTTTATCTTGAAGTGGAATGGGGCGTATATCAGCAATTGTTAGCCGGCGAATGGATGGGGCTGTTCGCACAAGGAAGCAATCGAGATTTAGAAGTAAAATTCGATGAGCATCAACCTGTCGAGCTTCAAGTGATGTTAAAACAAAGCCTTATGAAAACTGCACTTCGCAAAGGTTCAGAGATCGAAAATGTGCTGCAATCCTTCGTTGAGGACTCGGAAGAATCGCGACCTCTGCGCCAAAGCGAAAGCTGGCTGATCACTGAAGTGAAGCAGCAAATGAGTTTGCCGGATGGACTAGATGGGGGTACTTTGAGAGTTGGCTACCGTACCCAATGGGCCGAGCCTGCGGTTTCAAAGGGAGCGTCCACCATCGTTAAATCTACTTTAAATGAGGTCGTGGACGACTATCTGAAACGGATGGAATTACCATTTGAATGGGTGGATGAAACCATTGCCCGTTTATCATTCTCAGGAGAGAATGGCGAATGGATCGTGTTGGTTCGTACAGATGAAGAGAAGCAAATTTGTATTGTATTTTCCATTTACCCAGCGTTAGTCCCCGAAGAGCAGCGGACGGAAGTGGCGAAATTCCTTTTCGAAGAGAATTATGACTTGGTGATCGGTAACTTCGAGATGGATGCAACAGATGGGGAGCTGCGGTATCGAACAAGCATCGATGTAGAGAACGACCGATTGACGATGGAGCTTTTCAACCAGCTTTTTACTACCAATGTCGTGATTATGGATCATTACTATCATGTGATTGATGACAGCATTCAGAACGTATAGTTTCAACAAAGTCCGCTAAATAGCGGGCTTTTTTTTCTGAGTAAATTGAAAGAAATTGGAGTTTACTATTATAGTAATGCCTATCGTTTGTTTCTATAATAAACTAAAAACACAACGAGGTGAGCTAGATGGAAACAACAATTGTAACCTCAACAACCAAACGTCGGTCTACAAAAGTAAAACGATGGGATTCCTTTATTACCGGGCATTTGTTTATCTCGCCTTGGTTAATTGGATTCTTATTGTTAACGCTTTATCCGATGATTCAATCCCTTTATTATTCATTTACCGATTTTTCGTTACTTGAAGAGGCGAATTGGGTAGGGGTCAGGAATTACGAGAAAATATTCACGGTAGACACTAGATTCTATCAATCTGTCAAAGTAACTTTCCTCTATGTGCTTGGTTCCGTTCCTTTAAGACTGATTGCTGCATTATTCATTGCTATGCTCCTTGCCAAGAGCCTTAGAGGGATATCGGCCTATCGAACGATGATTTACTTCCCTTCATTAATTGGAGGAAGCATTGCCGTATCGCTATTATGGAAAAATATTTTTGGCAGAGACGGGTATATCAACGAAGTTCTTGGTTTATTCGGTATCCAAGGCATAGGCTGGATCAACAATCCAGACACCGCTTTGAGCACATTGGTTCTGCTCGTCGTTTGGCAATTCGGCTCAGCAATGGTTATCTTTCTGGCAGGATTGAAACAAATCCCACAAGACCTGTATGAAGCTTCCTCTGCGGATGGAGCAGGGAAGGTTAGACAGTTTTTTAACATCACTTTACCGATGCTTTCCCCAACTATCTATTTCAATATTATTATGGGAATCATTGGTGCCTTTCAAATGTTCACGCCGGCAATGATCATCACACAGGGTGGACCAATGAATTCTACGTATGTGTACGCTTTATATTTATATGAGCGCGCTTTCAGTCAACTGCAAATGGGATACGCCTCCAGCCTTGCTTGGATTATGTTGATCATTATTGCACTTTCGACTTCCGTCATCTTTCTTTCGTCCAAGTATTGGGTTTTCTATGAATCTGAAAAGGAGGAACAGAAATGAGTACCTCTTTACAACGTAGACATATATTTACTCACGTCATTCTAATATGCTTGAGCGTAGCCATGATATATCCAGTCCTGTGGTGGGTCGGAGCTTCCTTAAAGTCCAATCAAGAGCTGAGCATGCCCGGACTGTTCCCGGCACATCCATTATGGAGCAATTTCTCGAAAGGTTGGAACGCCATTCCCGGCCATTCGTTTACTGATTTTTACATCAACAACTTTGAACTCATCATTGGACTTCTGTTTACGACGGTCATTTCTTGCAGCTTGGTTGCTTTTGGGTTTGCTAGATTGCAGTTTCGGCTGCGAAATTTCTGGTTTGCAATCTTAATGCTTACCTTGATGCTGCCAGGCCAAGTAACGATCATTCCACAATATTCGCTGTTTCATCATCTCGGCTGGGTCAATACCTATTTACCATTCATTGTACCTCACTCTTTGGCTGGGGGAGCAGGAGGAACCTTCTTCGTCTTCTTGCTTGTCCAATTCATTCGGGGGATTCCTAGAGAACTGGATGAATCAGCGAAAATGGATGGATGCAGCTGGTTCGGCATCTATTGGCGCATCGTGATGCCACTCACGAAACCCGCTCTTCTAACAGTTATTATCTATTGTTTTTTATGGAATTGGGACGACTTTTTTGGTCATCTGCTCTACATCAATTCGGTCGATAAGTATACCGTAGGACTGGCCTTAAGAATGCTCAATGATTCGCAGTCCGCTCAGCAGTGGGGACAACTATTGGCGATGGGGCTTGTTTCCATCATCCCGTCGGTGATCATTTTTACATTTGCGCAGAAATATTTCGTCGAAGGAATCGCCACAACAGGGATTAAAGGTTGAGCGAATCTTAGGAGAATTTTGAAACAAATCGTTGGGTACTATCATAGGCATGATGATTTGATAGAGCTATAGTTAGTAAAGATAGAAAATTCAAACTACTATATTACGAAGGGGTTATGACGAATGGCTACAATGAGAAAAAGACTAACAATCGCCATGTTAACAACAGCAATCGGATTATCGTTAGTAGGATGCGGTGCGGCAGAATCATCGCCTAAAGCAGCCGAGAGCAAGAGCCCAGGCAGTACAACGAATGCTACAACAAGCAATAAACCTGTTAAGCTGCGCATTATGTGGTGGGGATCTCAGCCACGTCATGATGCGACACTAAAAATGTTGGAGCTTTATACGAAAAATAATCCAAATGTCACGTTCGAACCGGAGTACTCAGGGTTTGACGGTTATATCGATAAACTGACTACCCAAGCCGCAGCGAAGAATGCTCCGGATATTATTCAGATGGACGCAGCGTGGCTGGCAGATTGGAACGCGAGAGGCCAGTTGGCGGATATCAGCAGTATCAATGAAAAGGATGTAGATCCTAAACTGGTTGAAGCTGGGAAATACAAAGATAAGCAAACGGCAGTTCCGCTTGGCGGGAATGCTTGGGGTCTCATTTACGACAAAGGGTCACTGGATAAACTCGGAATCAAGCTTCCGGCAGAAGGGATTACCTGGGATGCATTTTTCAGCCTAGCGAAAGACATTAAGTCCAAGTTGGACAAGGATCATTACGTCATTGGGGATTTTGCGAGAAATCGTGATATGTATACGTCCTATCAATTAAGTAAAGGAAAAGGTTACCCCGTTACACCGGATGGAAAGTTTAATTTTGATAAGGACACATGGTTGGAATGGATGAAGATGGCCGAAGATTTCCGCAATGCGGGTATTATTCCACCAGCTGATGTATCGGTTAGCGACGTTGATTTGGATCCAAAGCAAGACTTGATGCTTACTGGCAAAATTATCTTCAAAGCAGCGCATGCGGCACAAGCTTCTTCCTGGGATAGCTTGAAACCTGGCAGTATCGGTGTCTATGCGATGCCGAAGGACAAGCAGGGCGGAAGTTGGTTGAAGGCAACGTTCTTCTTCAGCGTTAGCCAAGATTCTCAGCATAAAGAAGAAGCCAAAAAGTTCATTGACTGGTTTATTAACAATCCGGAAGCAGGAGAAATTTCGGGAACAACACGCGGTGTGCCTGTTTCAAGTAAAATTCTCGCCCAATTACAACCGAAATTCAGTAGCGCCGATAAATTGACAATCGATATGATCAACATGGCTACACAAGGAGCTCAACAATTTAATCCGGGTGCAAAAGGCTGGAACAATTTCGATACGAAGGATTACAAAACGATCACTGAATCGATTATGTTTGGAAAAATGAAGATTGAGCAAGGATTTGACGAGCTGAAGAAAAAATCGGCTGAATATGAAAAATAAGTAGTTGTAAGCACCCCTTAGTTAACATAGAAACCCTAATTAGGTTATTCTGATGTTATAATTAAGGGGTGCTTTGACATGACACCCGTTTTTATAGGAGGCAACGAGATGTGGAAGGTTGCAATCATTGATGATGATCGGCAGGTACTCAAAGGAATGAAACAAGTGATTCCCTGGGAAGAAATCGGAGCCGAGTTAGTAGGAGAGGGTCTGAATGGAGAGCGCGGATTAGAACTGATTCGGGAGAAAAAGCCCGATATCGTCATAACAGACATTTATATGCCTGTTATGGGTGGAATGAAAATGATAGAAACATTACGCAATGAGAGTTTTGAAGGAAAAATTCTTATTCATAGCGGTTACGCCGATTTTGAAGTAGCTCGTCAAGCGCTGAGACTTCAAGTTGAGGATTACTTATCAAAGCCAGTCTCTAGAAACACAATCACGGAAGTGCTGCTGCGAACCATTTCGTACATCGAACTTGAAAATCAATCAAAGATTGAGCAGGAGAAACTACGAGACCAAATTGATGAATATGAGCCGTTCGTTCGGAAAGAACAGTTAAAGACAGTCGTGACGGGAACAGCTAGCAATTGGAATGAAATGACACTTCTATGCAACATGAGAGAGGATCAAAGCCATATCGTCCTTGGACTAGAAATTCTAAGAACGTCGAGAATTTCCGATGTCCGCACGCAAGATCGATTGTTATTTCGGTTTGCCATCAAAAACATTATGAAAGAAATTCTCCAAGCCGAAAAAAGATCTTATGATTATGTTGAATTGCATGGTTATCATGCCGCTTTGATTCTTCATTTTGAAAAGAACGCGGTGTATTCGGAGCATATCGATCATATAAGAACTATTGCGAAGAAAATCATAGAATGTGTACAAGCTTATCTCGATATTACAATTCGGATTGGTATCGGCAGATTCACCGAGAATTGGTCCAATCTATCGGATTCGTTGGAAGAGGCTTTTCAACCACTGGTCCCGGATGCCAGAGTGCTTCAATCAACCGGCGTGTTTGAATATGTGAATACGGAGCGTTTCCCCGCCAGTCACATCCAAACGACGGCTAAACCGATTAAGTTTTATCAGCAAATTATTGAGGATATTAAAACAACGCAAGGCAAGAATGCCGAGAAGATGATTGAAAGTTATATGGCTACCTTAAGGGTAAGCGCAACCCCTCCTCCATTCAGCTTGCTTGGGGCGCAATTTTGGGCTATTTTCAGCTTTGCACTAGCGGATGAGGATATCCGATTGACGGAGATCTTTCAGGATCACAGTATGGAAAGCGAATTGAATAAAGTGAATACGTTTGACCAGTACGCAGCATGGCTGCACAGCATTATTCAGCGTATCTGTACGAATCAGCCTTGGCAAGAAAGCTTCAAGCATAAGATGGCCATTGATTTTATCAAACAATATGTCCGTGAGAATTATGCCAACGATATCACGATTGCCGAACTTGCCGATAAAGTGTATATCTCTCGTAATTATTTAAGTCAAATCTTCAAGAACGCAACAGGAGAGACAATCAACAACTATATTATCAGTGTGAAGATGGAAGAGGCTAAACGGCTTATTTTAGAAAGAAAATATAGAATCTATGAGGTCGCAAATAAAGTTGGCTACAATAATATCCCTTATTTTAGTACCACTTTCAGAAAGCACTTTGGAATTACACCAGCGGAATTACTCACATAAGGGCGGAATGGCGAATGAAGAAGATGTTTAAAAGATACCGGATCGATTATCTGCTTTTTGGAGGTTTAACAAGTTTTGTCCTCATCTTGCTCACGATTGTCATTTTGCTAACCTACACACTTTCAACAAAAGAACTGGTGCGGGTAACCACCTATTATCAAAAAGAAAATTTGAATGAATTATATAACAAAATTGAAATTCAAATGCGTGCAATTGAGCAAATTTCTCTAGCTGCGACCAGGAACATTGTGACAACGGAATATCCGGACATGACCAATGATTCCTACGTCAATTATCAGAAACGTGAAGAACTAGAAACATTTTTGAGTAATATCGCTTATTCTACACCAATTATTCAGTCCATTGAATTATATACGGGGAATGCGTTTCCATCGAAATCACAAAGTCTTGTTTCATTTATTGACATGAATCAAGCCAAAGACCAAAGCTGGTATGAAGCTGTTGAGAATGCAGACTTCGCATGGATTGGCGAACATACCATTACTTCCAATCAAGGCCGAATAGAAGTCATCAGCTTCGCCCGCAAAATCTATTCGAATAGCGGGAAATACCAAGGGTTCATGATGCTCAACTTGAAAGCGTCATCAATTCAAAGTCAGATCAGCGGTGAAATCCCGACTTCTAATCGGATACTGCTGGATTCAGGGGGCAGAGTGATAACTTACATCGGTGATCCCTCCTTACCGACGAAGATAAAGTCCTATTTGTTGGACATGAATAATGAAAGCGGTTATATGAAAGTGGGGCTTCCCGAAAGTAACGATTCGGCAAGCTCTCAAAAGAATACCTTAATGGTATGGGCCATGCATTATAACTCCAGTTGTATGCTTGTTCAGCTCACGCCATTGAACCAAGTTACAAAAGGCAGTGTTCACATCTCCGCTGTTTTGTCTCTTGTGGGTGTTTCGGCGATTCTGATTGCTTTATTGTTTACCTTATATTTTTCGAATCTATTCATTACACCTTTACGTCAGCTGCTCCACGAAATGGGGAGATACACAGCTAACACGAATAAAGTGAATCTGCCAGAAGATTATCAGAATGAATTCGGTGTGTTATTCTCCGGTTATCGGAAATTAATGGATCGCATCAAGTCGCTATATGTTTCATTGGAGAATCAATATAAGGAGCAAAAGAAAGCAGAAATCAAAGCGCTGCAAGCGATGATAAACCCACATTTTCTGTATAACACGTTAGATCAATTAAATTGGATGGCGCTGACTGCCGGACATGATAAATTAAGTCAAATTCTTGAGCTGATGGGGAAAATGTTTAGAATCGGACTGTCCAACGGCGAAAGCCTTATCACGATTCGCGAAGAGTTTACCCACGCGCTGTGTTATGTGCAAATCCAACAGCTGCGCTGGGAGGAGGGGTTGACTGTCTCCATCGATTTGGCAGAGCATTTACAGGATTGGTATATCCCCAAAATGACGTTACAACCGTTCATAGAAAATGCGATTATGCATGGATTTAATGAACGATTAACCGGAAATATTACCATTAGCGCCAAAGAAGACCAAGGAGACATTATTATTCAAATCACGGATGACGGCGTCGGGCTGAAAAAAAACTGGAATGCCCAGCGGGAAGGAAATACGGGTGGTTATGGGATACGGAATGTAAAAGAACGTTTCGAAGCTTTTTTCGGGACCCGTTATCGAGTCGACATTGAAAATAATCCGCAAGCTAGTGGAACGAGGGTAACGGTGCAATTTCCAGTGCTAAAATACAAGCAAGAAGAGATGAATGTCAGCCTCGGAGCAAGTATCCCATAATCATCTTGGGATTGGCGTAACCTACAGAGGAGAGGTGAAAGAAGATGCGTGAGCCTAAGCCTTATTGGCGTGATGTACCCCTTACCTTGAGGAAGCAAGTGGAAGAGCAGATGGCAAGCTCGATTCGAACGGCAACTCGTGTGTTCGGAGGATATGGTCCGACGGCAACGTTTCGTATTTTTTTAGAAGATGGAAGAACATTGTTTGCCAAGGGAGCAGGACAGGGATCACTACCAGAGAATTGGCGAGTACTTCCGTTAGAAGAAGCCGTATATCGGGAGATTCGTGCGATTTCACCAATTTCCCCACGTTATTATGGGTCAGTCAGTACCCAAGGATGGCATCTATTATTACTGGAGGATTTAAAGGGCAGTAAGAAAGTGCCCGCTTGGACCGAAGCATTAGCGGTTCAGGCGATGCGCGATCTAGCTCAATTTCACGTGCAGGGAATCACCGAGGCTGATAAGGTGGAAGTAATGTCATCTCGAGGTGTAACGGAGAACTGGCTTTCCATGAAACAGAGCAGCGAAGAGCGAAATTATTTTCTAGACTTGTTTCACGAGAATAGGGAAGAAACGGAGGCTTGGCTGGATGCGGTACTTGATGTTTTGATTCCCCTTGAAACGGATCTTATGCGTCAAGACCAACCCTGGGGTTTGATCCATAAAGATATACGCTCGGATAATCTTCGTTTCAGAGACGGCAGATTAGTGTTATTTGATTGGGCATTGGCTTGTAGAGGCCCTTTGCTATTTGATATTGGTTTTTTCTTTCCTAGCCTGGAAGGGGAAGGAGGGCCGACCGCAGAACAATTATTGCCTATTTACAAAAAGGAAATGGCTGAACACGGCATTGAATTCCCCGAATTCGCCGAACGAGCTGTTGCCGTTTGTGTGGCAGGATTCTTTGCTACAAGAGCGGGGAAACCGCCAATCCCTCAACTCCCGCGGCTTCGATATATTCAGTGGTTACAGCTGGGACCTGCGGTGCGTTGGACATGCAATCTGTTAGGTCTGCCTCAACCGCCTAGATTATCGCCACTTAAAGATGAGTAATGTTAACCTATTCAATACATTGGAGGAATGGTATGAATCCTATTCAGAATAAAATCGGTGGCGTCTTCCTTCCAGTCAGCAACATAGAACAGGCTCGTGACTGGTATTGCGATATTTTAGGCTTACCGACGGATGGAGAAGTTTTGTTTGGGCATATTTATGTTTTGCCGATGGAAGGACCTAGTCTTGTGTTGGACAGCAAGATATATGCACCTGATCACGTTTATAAAGTGCCAGCCTTTCAATTTCGCACCGTTGATATCGTTCAAGCCTTTGAATTTATGAAAGCAAAACATGTTCAATTATTAACTGAAATCGAGAATGATCACTGGTTTAATTTTAAGGACCCTGATGGTAATGTTCTAATGATTTGTAGGTAATGTTTAAGCTAAACTCCCTAATCTTAGGATTAGGGAGTTTTTTTATGTCAAATCTACAAAAAGACATGATCATTTCATAGAAAGTCATCATCAGTGTGTATGCCAATTTAGGCGAGAAAGTCGTAAGCTATTCCTAAGAAAGGAGGCGGTTGATATGTTGACAAGTCAGGTTTTTGCGGGAAGTGTGTTCCTTGCAGGATTGCTTTCTTTTTTCTCACCGTGTATTTTGCCGTTGCTGCCTGTCTTTATTGCTCAACTCAGTGGAGCTACGCCAGACAGAGATGCGCAAGCCGTCAAAATAGGCAGGATGCAGCTTCGTCCTCATTTAATTGGGAATACGTTATTTTTTATCCTAGGCATCTCATTCGTTTTTGTCTTACTTGGTTTTGGAGCAGGTGCGATCGGTAATATCATTAACACCTCTTGGTTTATTATCATTTGCGGAGCTATCGTTGTCTTATTCGGAATCTTTCAAACAGGTGTATTTCAAGTGCTATTCATGCAGCGTGAGAAAAAAATGTCCATCGATTTGAATGGGAAAAAGGGTTTCACAGCGGCCTTTTTACTCGGCTTTACATTCAGCTTCGGTTGGTCGCCATGCATCGGCCCGATATTAGCGGCTGTGCTCAGCTTGTCTGCAAGTGAAGGATCATCCCTGCAAGGTGGCGGTTATATGCTCATTTATGCGCTAGGTTTGGCTATTCCTTTTCTTATTCTTTCCTTCTTTTCGGATTTGCTTGCAGGACGGTTAAGAGCACTTAACAAACATTTGCCTAAAGTAAAAGTGATTTCCGGCATTCTGCTCATCGTGATGGGCGTGCTGCTTATGACGAATAATCTAAACGCAATTGCATCTTTATTCTAATGGTGGACAGGAGGAGTTTTAAGATGAAGAAAGTAAAATGGTTGCTTGCCAGTGTGATTGTGCTTTCACTGTTCGTTCTTGCGGCTTGTGGGGATAAAACCGCCACGAAGGCTGCTCAAGCTTCATTAAATTCAGGGCAGCCCGCCCCCATGTTTGAGCTGAAGGATCTGAAGGGGAATCAAGTTGATTTGGCTAGTTATGCCGGAGAAAAAGTGTACGTCAAGTACTGGGCTTCTTGGTGTTCGATTTGCTTGGCAGGGCTTGATGAAGTGAACGAATTGGCCGGTCAAGATAACGGCTTTAAAGTGATTACAATTGTCAGCCCAAATTATAAAGGAGAACAATCGACCAAAGCATTTACAGAGTGGTTTAACGGACTGCAAGAGGAGCAAAAAAGCAACTTAACGGTGCTGCTCGATGAAGACGGTAAATGGGCGCAAAAATTTGGGGTAAGAGGGTATCCGTCTTCTTATTACATTGGTTCTGACGGTATTCTGGCAAAGTCAGCGCCAGGCCATAACTTTAATGAGGCCATTATTGATAATTTCAAGAAAATTTCTTGATTTTATATTTGTTGAATAGGAGGAAACGACATGAAAAGAATTCTGTATGTGAGTTCTCTGCTGCTGCTATTATTGGTTACGGCTTGTGCCAATTCGATTGGGGTTAGCGGTAGTTCGAAAGCCGCGGGGGCATCATCAGCGATGTTAGCGAAAAATGAACCTACAACCACCAGATCCGCAAATCCTAATGATAAGATTGATTATTCCAATAGTAAGCTGCAAACCATTTATCTGGCAGGCGGCTGCTTCTGGGGAGTGGAAGCTTTCATTTCCCGAATTCCAGGCGTACAGGATGTAATTTCCGGTTATGCTAATGGAATAGGGGAAAATCCGACATACAAGGATGTTGTTCGTGAAGACCGCAAATTTGCGGAGACAGTAGAGGTTAAATATGATCCGGCACGAATCGAATTGTCCGATCTATTGAACCGTTTCTTTAAAATCATCAATCCGACAAGTGTGAATAAGCAAGGAAATGATGTTGGCATCAGCTATCGATCAGGCATTTATTATGTCAATGAGAGTGACGCCGCTGTGATCAACGAAGTAGTGGCAAAAGAGCAAATGAAATATGATAAAAAGATCGTGACGGAAGTACTACCTCTGACGAACTTTTATGTAGCTGAGGAAGAGCATCAGGATTACTTGGAGAAACACCCGGATGGTTACTGTCACGTTGATTTAACGATTCTGGATGAGCCAGTTAAAGTTGACCCTACGAAGTATATCAGACCAAGCAATGAAGAGCTGAAGGCGAAATTAACCGATCTTCAATATAACGTAACGGTACTCGGAGGCGAGGAGAGAGCTTATTCCAATGAATACTGGGATACGTATGATCCAGGTATTTATGTTGATATCACCACAGGCGAGCCCCTTTTCTCCAGTCGTGACAAATATGATTCCGGCTGCGGCTGGCCAAGTTTTACGAGACCAATTGATCCTGATGTGGTAACTTATGAGAAGGACACAAGGTACAATATGGTTCGTATGGCAGTCAAAAGCCGCGTAGGCGGCATTCATCTGGGTCATGTCTTCGATGATGGACCTGCTGAATCGACAGGGAAAAGATTCTGTATCGATAGCGCCTCCATCCGGTTTGTTCCACTGGACGACATGCAAAAGGAAGGCTACGGATATTTGCGTACAAGTGTTGAATAAAGCAGGAGGTAAAACACGATGTACAAATTATTGCTCGTGGAGGATGAAGAGCTGATCCGAAATGGAATCAGGCGGCTGGTTCCTTTTGAGAAATTTCACATCACAGAAATTATTGAAGCGGGGAACGGTGAGGAAGCGTATAAGCTATTCCTTGCTCATCGTCCCGATATCGTCCTGTTGGATATTAATATTCCCAAAATGAACGGGCTTGATTTTGCCAGAAAAGCCAAAGAGATGAAGCAAAATGTCAAGATTGCGGTGATAACCGGGTATGACTATTACGATTACGCGGTTACTTCTTTGAAAATCGGCATTGATGATTACGTGCTTAAGCCGGTTTCTAAGGAAGACGTGTACGAGGTACTGCAAAAGTTGGTGAGTAAGCTTCAAAGTGAACAGCAGCAATCCGAGCTGCAAAGCCTTGTAAGCGATTATAAAACGACGCTGCAAGCAAAAGATGAATCCGATAACAAATCATCTATTGCCAAAATTATCGACGACAATATCGCTAACCCCGATTTCTCCTTAGCCATTCTGGCAGATCAGCAAGGGTTTAGCACCGGGTACATGAGCGTTCTTTTCAAAAGACTATTTAACGTCTCCTTTCAGGATTACTTAATCGCTGTCCGACTAGAACGTTCTAAGCTTCAGCTTCTGGTGTCGGATTTGAAAATATATGAAATCTCAACGGCGGTCGGATTTGATAACCCGAATTATTTCAGTGCCGCTTTTAAAAAGAAATTCGGGGTCTCCCCCCTGCAATACAGGGAAAGGATTAAATATTCGTGATGAGATTTCCCCGGTCGCTGCAATCTCGCATTTCGTTCGTGTATATGTTAATCAGTCTCGTAACCATAGGAATTATCGGCACCGCTTTATATGTGGGCATTTCCAGAGTAGTCATGAATGATTCCATTCAGTCGTCGCAGATGGCTATTTCAAAAAGCGGGGCTTTCGTAGGAGCGTATATAGATCGGTTGTTGGTCTTGTCCAATGTGCTTGCAAACAATCCCCAAACCATCAAGACCCTGGCCTCTCCAACCAAAGAAGGGGAGAAGGATGAGATGCAGCTTATCCGAACTGTGCTGATGTCCGATTCCTATATTAAGTCTGTTGTGGTTATCGGAAAAGACGGCTATATGTTGTCAAATGAAACGAAGCTGAACATGCAGCGATCATCCAATATGATGACAGAGCCTTGGTACGTAGAAGCAATTAAAGGGAAAGCACCGGCCCTTTCTTCGGCCCGCATGCAGGAATTTGTGATGGACAAGGACAAATGGGTCATCTCGATGAGCCAAGAAGTGAGAGATGAGAACAATCAGAACCTTGGCGTTATCCTATTGGATATCGAATACAATGGCATCGATGATTATTTGAAGGATCTGGATCTGGGAAGTAAAGGTTTTGCATTTATCATTAATAGCCAAGGCGGGATTGTTTATCACAAAGACCCGACATTTTTTGTTGATCCAGTGAAGAAAGAGCAATTAAGGAACATTAGCATGTCAGCTAGCGGTTACGATCGGACGCAAAATGTCCTTATTCAAAAAACACCAATAGCAAACTCCGATTGGACATTGGTCGGCGTTAGTTCGCTGGATGGTTTACTGCAAATTCGCAGCCAAATGATTCGATCTTTTGTTATTGTCGGTTTAGGACTGTTAATCCTTATCATTACGGTGTCATTAATCATTGCCAGAAGCATCACGCGGCCGGTTCATCGATTAGAGCAGGCTATGCAAAAAGTAAGAGAGGGTACGTTGGAAGTAAGTGTGCCTGAATCCGGCGTGACGGAAGTACAGGGCCTTGCTCAACATTTTAACTTGATGGTTTCCGAAGTTCGCAGATTGCTCGAGGAAATTGAAACGAAGGAAAAAGCGCTGCACACCTATGAACTAAAAGTGCTGCATAGCCAGATCAATCCGCATTTTCTATATAATACGTTGGATACGATCGTCTGGATGGCCGAATTTAATGAAAGCGATCGGGTCATATCTACAACCAAAGCGTTGGCCAAATTTTTTCAATTGTCACTAAGCGGAGGAAGCGAGATGACGACGATTGAAAATGAAATGAACCATGTCGCTCAATATTTATTTATTCAGAAGGAGCGATATGGAGATAAACTTCATTATCAGTTGGACTTCGACCCAGCTTTAGCGGTCAAGGTCATTCCTAAAATCATTTTGCAGCCTATTGTGGAAAATGCGATTTATCACGGCATCCGGGAAAAAGAAGGATCTGGATTCGTGGAAATTACCTGCGACTATACGGATGATGGACATGTGCAGTTCATGGTAAGGGATGATGGTGTGGGCTTCGACCCGACTTCTCATAGCTTCAATAAAGACGTTGAGTCACTAGCTTCCCAGCCTAAATTAGGCGGAGTTGGCATCAACAACGTAGATGAACGCTTAAAACTTTACTATGGCAAAGAATATGGGGTTCAGATCCAATCTCGTTCGGGAGAAGGAACAACAGTAACCATCATCATACCGTGAGAATTCCGAAAATGACTCATCAGGAAGGGAATCGATTCTTGTGAACAAATCTAAATTAATGGTAAATTTTATAGTAGTTGTGCTGTTAGTCGCCCTATTAGGAACCGTGTACACGGAAATAGATGCTTGTTTTTTGAATAATTAACTGAACTTGGTCCAATGGCTCGAACACATTGGTGTGCTTTATGAAGCTAAAACTGTGGACAACTATATCATCGAATTTCATGCTGCATATAATTCATAACATTAATTAAGAAGAGGCCCTCCCTTAAGTCATTTAATGACCGTGGAAGAGCCTCTTTTTTGTACATCCGTTAGCAATTAAATAGCGACAAATCTAAGAATTTGAAGAAGGAAAAGTCTTCTAAGAACGACGATACCACGATTATTCATAAATCGAAGAACAATGGAGTTACGATTTCTGGAGACCACACGACCGTTAAAAACGGTAATGAACCCATTGGCACTGCGGTAAACAATACCATAAAAGTGGTTGATTAATAAAGTCATTTCTATCATTCCTTTCTAGCGAGGATACTTTAGGATATGCTGGAATGACTTGTCTGTGAGGGCTCATTTAATAGATTAGTATGGAATTATGAATTGTTTCTGAAAATTTACATCACGGCAGATCACCTACTTCATATCCCCATTGGCATATGTTATGGTTAAAGAAAATTGAAATAGATCCGTGCAACTCGCAATACATTGAAACTGTAGGAACAGTTATTTATATCCGTTTATTAAAGTTTGTGATGAAAGGTGGTATTTCAACGATGCCTTTTAATCCTCGCATCTTAATTCTTACGGCTAGTTATGGTAATGGACATATTCAAGCTTCTAAAGCGCTGCAGCAGCAGTTCTTCAAACAGGGTATAGAGCAAGTGAAAATTGTTAATCTCATGAAGGAAGGCCATCCGTGGATCTACTCAATAACTTCTTCGCTAATCAGTAAAAGTACAAAAAGCTCTAAATTAGGGCTCGACTACTATGGTTGGAGCTATTATTTAACACGTGAAACGAAAGAGACCGCGCTATTTCAGAAATCAATGACATATTTGGGTCAAAAGAAACTGAGAGAACTCATTCAAAAAGAACGTCCGGATGTTGTGGTCAACACGTTTCCCTTCGGCGCCGCTCCAATCGTTTGTAGTGCAATGGGGGTCAAAAATTTTACAGTACTCACAGATTACGCGTTACATGCAACTTGGCTGCATCCAAAAGTCGATCGGTATTACGTGGCAACGGAAGATTTGAAGCAACAAATTATTTTTAAAGGATATAACAAGGACTGTATAGAAGTCAGCGGCATTCCGCTGAAACAAGAGTTCGCAGCAGCGAGCATTCGTGCGCAATCGCAATCTCTGCGAAAGAAAATTATCCTTATCATGGCTACGGAAAGTGGAGTAACCAGTTATCTGGATGAAATGTTGGATTCGCTGCTGCTTCTTGAAGACTGTCAATTAGTTGTCATCTGTGGCCATAACGAGAAGTTGAAAGATCGACTTGAGGCAGATTTTGCTGCGTACCCGGGGATCACCATTTTAGGCTTTGTAGATAATGTTCACGAGTGGATGTCAAGAGCCATGTGTATTGTAACGAAAGCAGGCGGCTTAACGTTGACAGAGGCTATAGCTTTGCGACTTCCGGTTTTTGTATATAAGCCAAACGGCGGTCAGGAGAAAGAAAATGCCTTGTATTTATCCAGGCTCGGTGTAGCTTCAATTGCCAATAAGATGGAGGACTTTTACATAAATATTGAGCAATTCATGCGCCATCCCACTAAAAGCGATGAAATGAGAGCTCGTATGGCCTCGTTGCAGCGCCATCATGCTGCGGCGCACATTGTAAATGATATGATGATGGTTTTGGATAATCCAATTATGTCCGCTTTAATTTGAGTTAGGGATGGATCAAGGAGTCTGCTGCGAAGCAGCTCCTTTTTTTGTTGAAGAATTTGAACGAGTTAGGTTGGAAAAGAGAGAAAAAAGAGAAGCATTTGCAGAAATACTGCTCCTAACATACATTCAATGACAAGATGTGTCTAATAACGAGCGAGTTGTTCGGAAAATAGAAGAAAATATTATTTCTAAGGAAATATCCAAGATAGCTCTAACTGGTGTTTCTAGCATTAAGTTTTGATAAAGTCACAGGAGAATAGAAATTCTTATCGAAATGAAAAACACAATAAATGTGTAGGTAGAAAGCATGTTGATTTCTTAGAGTGAATATTTAAATAATAGCTCGATCTTATCGAGCTTTAAATAGATGTTGGAGGTAAAATTAATTGTTAAAACTAGAAGAGATAAATGAGTACCTATTCTATGAGTTTGCTTATGATGTCACATTTAGTAAATCTGCTGTGTCTGAAACATGGCCATTTAAATTTAAATATCTGGAAACATTTCAACTAGATCATGAAATATTAAGAATCTATGAGTTTTCAGATGAGGGTGACGAGTATTTCTTTCTGGATGGTCCAATACCTACCTACTTTAAGAAAGAGCAGATGACTATTAAGGAATTATACAATCAATTAGTAGGTTCAAGATGGATATCAAGTCAAGATCCTGTAGAGTTGAATAGATCGATTATTGGAGACGAATCGGTACCATCTGTAAAAGAACGTAGAAATACCTTGAATTTAATTGCAAAAGATCAAACTGGATTGGAAAATTTTAAAATTATTGAAGGACTTTATTTTAAGAAAAATGGTTGTTATTTAGGTGTTATCTTAAGCGAAGATGATGGTAGAAGGTTTATAATTAGTAATGGAATTATAAAAGATTCTATCTTAGTGCAACAAAATTATAGCAGTTGGAGGGCTTTGTCCATATATATCGGCGGAATAATCAATGACTAGACAAACATCAAAACATCAAAAGTGGAAGAAATAGAGACAAAAAACAGATATAGGTATGTGATGAAAAATGAAACCAAAACATTTTGTGCTTTCTTCATTAGTAACGTTAATCATCTGTCCAACAATACTTCAGTTAGTAATCCTTGTATTTATTGCTAAAGCAGCTATTACTTTTGAAAGCTTATTAGGAATAGTTGTTTTCATGATATTTACGTTATTTCCGTTAGTAGTGATTGGAATTCCCTCTTCAATTTGTATTAATCTGATACTAAAAAGAGTTATAAGAGCAAGATTAATAATTGAAACCTTATTTTACATTGTGTTTTCGTTAATTGGAGTTATAGTAACGATCTATGCATTAAGTAAAAACAGGACTGATGGCTTGTTCATATTCGATAAAGATAATTTATTAATTTATTCATATGGGATATTGTGTGCAATAACATTTCAAATTTCGCTACGTTTAATATCTCGAAAGAAAACATGATGATATAGATTAATAAAAATATCCGTATTAATTCCAGGGAGTCTGCAACATTGCAGCTCTTTTTTTATTCGACAAAACGAATCGAAATATGCCGATATTCGGCAGGGAACTAGTTCATTAGACATATTTTGAGCGGCGCATAGAGGGGAAAGGTCTCATAGGTAGAAAAAGGTAATTGACAACCTTTTTTACACCTAATGATGGAGGTGAAGCACGGTGCTGCGACGCCCTGTACCCATTTTTGTCCAGTTGCTCGCGGGGATGTTCTTGATTGCCGCATTGGCGATCGCGCTTACAAATTTGCTGAATTACCGCATGACGTCACAGATTGTGCTCAACCGCACCGCAAGCTATACCCAAGAATCCGTGGAACAATTGTCGGCCAAAATTGATGTGTTGCTGCGTCAATACGATCAGGCTACGCAAATGGTTGCCTTCGATGAGAAAGTGCTGGCTGCGTTGAAAGCGGATGTTCCCCCACAAGGTGCCGAACCCCAAATTTCCATGGACCTAAATCGGTATTTGGCGGAAAAAATACGCTACATTGCCGGGGATATGCTGCTTCATTTATTCGACCGCAATGGTAACGCCTACGCCTCGAATGAATCCCTGCAGTTATTCTGGCGAATGGCGGACGATGTAGCTGCTGTAAGCTGGTACAGCAAAATGCAAACACTTGACGGACACATGCTTTGGGTATACGGGCCTGCCTGGCGGGATGGCGAAATCCCGGCGATCATCGGAGCCCGCAAGCTGAAGGACCCGTCAAGCCTGACACCGCTCGGGGACGAGTTTATTGTCTTTCCGGTAGATAAAATCAACCGGATTATTGGCGAAACAGGACAACGGATTGAGCGAAAGGTGCAGGTGATGGATTCCATCGGCAACATCGTGTATTCTACGGTGCCACGAGAAATCGGTACGGCTGCGGATGTAGGATTGTTCAGTAAATTTGGAAGAAATGCGCAACCCTTCTTCGAATGGAAGACAAGGGAGGATCAGCGACAAGTGCTGGTGTCTTATGCAAAATCTTCGTACAGCGGTTGGACGACAATCGCCTATTTCAAACCTGAGGCCGTCAACAGCGAGGCTTCTCAAATTTGGGCTCATGCCTTGCTCACGATGGGTGCAGGCATCCTCATTGCTTTAGTGTTTGTGACATATTTTACATGGACACTTACCAAACCAATTCGGCTGCTAGCCGATGGCATGAATCGACTGCGTAAGGAAGGGGTCAAGCCGATTGACAAACCCTTTGCGAGTCGAGAAATCACTAGACTTTATGCCAATTACAATGCCTTAGTGGAAGAGTTGGAGGACGTTGTAGAGAGGCTCTCGGAGCAGCAAATTACGGTCCAGTGGGCGCAGCTGGTCGCACTTAAGGCACAATTCAGGCCTCACTTTTTGTACAATTCGCTTAATCTGATTTACTGGACCATCGAAGATGAACGGCCGGATCAGGCGCAAGCTATGACGCTCGCGCTAAGTGAACTCCTCCGTTATAGTGTCCACCCATCGACGGATCTCGTAACATTAGGTGAAGATATGGAACAGCTGAATCGTTATTTGCTTTTGCAGCGAGCAAGATACGGAGAGAAGTTTCAGGTTAGCATAGATGTTGAGGAGGGACTAGAACAACAACGCGTTATACGACTCGTACTCCAGCCTCTAGTCGAGAATGCATTTCATCATGGCCTGGAGCAGCAAGATGAGGGCGATTGGCAAATCCGAGTGCGGATCTACCGACAAGACGGCATGGTGAAGTGCTCTGTAGAGGACAATGGCGTAGGAATGACGCAAGAGGCATTGCAGTTGTTGGAGGTATCCATCCATCAAGAGCAAAGCTTCGAGAAGCAGGGACGAGGTATCGGACTGAGCAACCTTCACAAGCAGCTGCAAGCGTTCTTCGGGCCTAGCAGCGGGATTAGCCTCTCCAAGAGTCCGCTAGGCGGGCTGCAGGTTATGCTGTCATTGCCGCTTCATACTTCGGAAATGGTTACGGTGCCACCTTTACTGTCCAAGAAAGGGGGGACTGGCGCTGCTTAATGATCGAAAAGGAAATCAATCTTCCATATGGCTCATTGTTTGCCTGGTGAGTTTCCTATTCTTGACTTCCTGTGAACCACAAGCAGCTTTACCGAGTGTGAACGGAAACGCGTCGCAAGTCGTAAAGCTTCGGATTTGGCTATGGCCGGGAAGCGGGCTTGAACGGCTTGTTAAGAAATATATGGCCGATCATCCCGGAGTGGATGTGGAGATTGTCAGCTTTCAGTTTGACGATGTTTTGCCGGGGCTGATGACGTCCCTTGCTACGAAAGCAGATACGCCGGATCTCGTTCTGCTTGAGGCTTCTCAACTAAATCAAGTAAAGCGTTTTCAAAATGAATTTTTTAATCTCTACGATTACGGCGATGAGAGGGTGCACTACTTGGATTGGAAGTGGCGCCAAGCTGAAAGCAAGGATGGCGGCTTTCTATTTGCGATGCCAGTGGACATCGGACCTGTTGCATTAGCGTACCGTCGGGATTTGTTTCAGATGGCAGGGCTGCCGGTCGAACGGGAGGAAGTGGCCGATTCTCTAACCAATTGGGAGCAATTGGAGCAGGCTGGCTTGGAAATCAAGAAGAAAACAGGCGCTTATCTTATCGATAATTTGGCCAACGTATTTATGAGCTATTTGAACCAGTTCGACGGTCATTACTTGACGCCGATGGATCACGAACTTGATCCGCATGTGAAAGAAGCTTGGGATCAAGCTATACGCTTCCATAAGCTCGGGTTAAATGCGGGCCTTCCGTCGCAATCTTCCGCCTGGGCTTCAGCTGCCGTAAACGGCAAGTTCGCCGTTGTCTTGGCACCCTCCTGGCTTCATGGAGCTTTCAAGAAAGTTGCCCCCTCTACCGCAGGTGTCTGGGATCTGGCCCGAGCTCCCGGACTTCCCTCGAATTGGTCAGGGACATGTCTGGCTGTTCCACGAACGAGCCGAAATCCTCATGCGGCTTATGAACTCGCTCAGTGGCTAACGGCTCCAGCACAGCAACTGGACAGCTTTATTGGCAGTGGTAATTTCCCTCCCACACCGGAGTCTTATTCGACCCGGGAGTTTCTAGAGGTGCGGGACGCTTTTTTTCATGATGCACCCGTCGGTCAGATCTACTCCTACACGGCACTTCGTTACAAAGCGGCTTACAATGATTTTGAATATGAAGGGATTGAACGAATGATAAAAGAGGGTTTGCGCCGAGTGGAATCAGAGGGTGCGGATCCAGAACATACCTGGGAGGATATCATCCGCCGATTCAAGCAGATAAATACGGGAGGTTGATCGTGATGTTTACAATTCTTGTCGTCGATGATGAAGCAAATGTGCGCCACCCGGTGTGCAGAACCCTTTCACGCTTAGATGGCGTTGGAGAAGTGCTGGATGCAGCGAATGGACTTGAGGCAATGGCTATGTTAAAGAAGCAGAAAGTCCATCTCCTTATTACGGATATCCGTATGCCTGCAGCAGATGGTCTACAGTTAGCGGAGTTTGCTCGAGAGCATTCGCCTGGAACCGATGTATACGTGCTCACGGGGCATGCAGAGTTCGATTATGCACAGAAGGCAATGGAGCACGGGGTACATGCCTATTTGCTCAAGCCATTGTCCAAGGAAAAGCTTAGAGAGGTATTTCTCGCATCGTATGAGAAGCATCGTCGCAGACAGGAATCTCAACAAGTTAATGTCATTAGAGAACGTGCGCTGCTGGAAAAGCGCCTTCATGATTTACTCCAAGGGGTACCGGTTCCAACCTTCGATGAAGGCTTGATTCCATTACACAAGAAAATCATGCTCGTTTCCTTTTCAACCAAAGACTTAAGGTCATTAGGGGAAGCTTCGGTTCGTTATTTTATAAGGGAGTGCGCGTATGAGGCATTTAGCCGTCTGGGCACAGCAGCCGTATGTCTGGAGGACCGGCTCGTCACGGTCGTGCTGTTTGCCAATCAATGCGATCAAGAGGCTTGGGAGAGGGAAGTGCAAGAGACGTCAAAGTGGATGGCGGCTAAGTTACGAATTGAGGTGAAGACAGGGTATGGGGGTGCGACGAAGGAGATCGGGGATCTAAGCTTGATGTACATACGCAGCATGATCAGTCTTGGATTTACAGAGATAACGCGTAAAGAAAGTGGCGGAGAGTCGTTCCCACCGATCATCCGAGCGCTTCTAGGATATATTCACAAAGAGTATGCGGGTGCGGCGAACTTATCCGACTTTGCCCAGCAATACCAAGTAAACCCTAATTATTTGAGCAACTTATTTCACCAGGAGACGGGGATGACTTATACGCACTATTTAACGCAACACCGTTTGACTGAGGCTAAAAAATGGTTAAGGGATACGAATTTGAAAATTTATGAAGTCTGTGAAAAAGTAGGCTACAAGGATCCCGCTTATTTCAGCCGAATCTTCAAAACGTTCGAGGGGATAGCTCCGGGGGCTTATCGGACGGTGGACGGAACTTTCCTAACTTAAGTCCAAGAAATCGAAGATGCGTTACCTATACGGGTTGTCCCCCCCTGTTTATACTAAATGTAAGGGCTTTCTTAATAGGCTCGAAATTTGAAGGGAGCGTTAATCGATGAAAAACGTGTCGAAGGGTAAGGCCTTAGGTTTGCTAATGGCTTCCGTCCTCCTTCTTAGTGCTTGCAGCAGTGGTGGAGGAGCGCCGGAAGCAGTAAAAACGGATGCGAAAGCAAGCGATGGCAAGAAAGTTCAATTGCAAATGTGGTTTTGGCAGGGGGCTTCATTCGAGAAAATCATTCCTGAGTTTAACCGCACCCATCCTAACATCGAGATCATTCCGCAAATTTACAAATGGGAAGATGCGCACAAAAAGCTTTTAACGGCGATGTCTGCCGGGTCTGGAGCTCCGGATATCGCAATGATTGATATTTCCCAGTTGGATCAGTTTCTGAAATACCCTGACAAATTTAACGACCTTAATTCCTTTGGCGCCAAGGATATGGCAAAAGACTACCTCGATTGGAAGTGGAAACAGTCCACGGTGGGCGAGAAACAGCTTGGTCTTCCTACGGACATCGGTCCGATGGTGCTCTATTATCGGCAGGATTTGTTCCAACAAGCTGGATTACCGTCCGAACCGAACGACGTTGCAGCCAAAATCAAGACATGGGATGATTTCCTAGCTGCGGGTAAAACGCTTAAAGAGAAAACGGGTGCCGATATTTTATCCAATCCAAACGAACTTTTCGGTGCTATTCGTGACCAAGGGGATGAATTGTACTTCGATAAGGATGATCAGCTCATCATTGAAAAAAATCCGCAAGTGAAGAAGGCTTTGGACTATTTTAAAAAGGCTCGTGATATGGGGATTGCTGGTAGTTACGATCAAAAGAATGCTCTTCAAGAGTATTCAGCAGCTCTCAACTCTGGCAAAATTGCCACGTACATTTCAGCCGCATGGGGCCGAGGGCATGTCGAAACCCGTGCTCCGGATACGAAAGGTAAATGGCGTGCAGCGAAAATTCCGGAAGGCACTGGCAACATGGGCGGATCTTTCCTGACCATTCCTAAGGAGTCCAAATATGCTAAGGAAGCTTACACCGCTATCAGTTGGTTGATTTCTCCTCAGCAGCAGCTCGAAGTCTTTAAACTATCCGGCAACTTCCCTTCAACTCCATCCGTATATGGGGACAAGGCTTTCACGGAAACGGGCTATGAGTTTTGGGGCAATCAGAAGCTAGGTGTGTTGTACTCTGAAGTTGCTAAGGACGTCAAAGTGCAGCGTAAAGGGCCGAACTATCAAACGGTTGCGGATATCATTGGTGACGGCATGCAGGCTGTAGCGGTAGATAAAACGAAAGACCCTGATAAAGAGTTCTGGTCACTCGTCGAGAAAGCCAAAACGAAATTGAAGAATAAATAAAGGCCAATGGGGGGCAATCTCGATTCACTAGCCCATAGCGGTGATGGAAGCGAATTGCTCCTTGTAGGTATATCTTATGAGGATAGGATGTGGAGCCGATGAAAGGGTTCAAAGCCCATCTGGCGCCCTACGTAATGATTTCTCCATTTTACATTCTCTTTATCGCTTTCAGCCTGTTTCCCATTCTGTTCTCGCTGTATCTGGCGTTTCATTCCTGGGATGGGCTTGGCCCCATGGAGTTTGTAGGGCTTCGCAATTTTCGTAATTTGTTGACGGACGATCCGGAATTTTGGACTTCTGTTGCCAACACGTTTGTCATTTGGTTTCTGTCCACCGTGCCTCAGTTGTTCGCTGCGCTCGTGATTGCCTTTTTACTTAATGCAGCCTTTATGCGGTTCAAGGATTTTTACCGGGCGGTTTATTTTCTGCCAAACATTACTTCGATTGTAGCAGTCGCTATCATCTTCGGATCGTTTTTTGGCAGCCAATTCGGTCTCATTAACGGCCTGCTGCAGGCAATAGGACTTCCTCGCATTGAATGGATCAATGATCCGTTTTGGGTGAAAGTTGCCATCTCACTTATGGTCATTTGGCGATGGTCCGGTTATAACGCAATCATCTATTTGGCGGGACTTCAGAGTATCCCGCATGATTTGTACGAAGCTGCAACCATTGACGGAGCCAGCCGCAAGCAGCAGTTCTTCAGCATTACGCTGCCGCTTCTGAAGCCAATTATTCTCTTTACCGTTATTCTCTCGACGATTGGCGGCATGCAGCTGTTTACGGAACCGCTCATTCTGGTTGGCAATACCGGAGGAGCGACGAAAGGCGGACTGACGCTGGTGTTATATCTGTATAATCAGGCGTTTGGCAACCAAATGTTCGGTTATGCTTCTGCCGTTGCATGGATGCTGTTTCTGATTATCGGCATCTTTTCGTTTGTGAATTGGAAATTCGTCTCGAGAGGGGAGGGAGTTTGATGGTGCCATCATCTTCCAAGGTTTCCTTCGGACGAGTAATTACCGCTGTTGCTGTAAAAAAGACAAGAGCGCCAGGCACCCTCTGGCTTCATGTTGTTATGATCACCGGGGCGATCCTATCCTTGTTTCCTTTCTACTGGCTGCTTGTCATGTCGACTGCGACGACGGCGGATATGTTCCGATTTCCACCTCGGCTTCTGCCTGGGGACCAACTGCTTGTCAATATTGGAAAAGTGCTTGATCATGTCGGCTTTTTCCGATCATTTGGCAATAACCTTCTTGTTGCAGGTACGCATACGGCGTTGGTGTTGTTTTTCTGTTCTCTAGCAGGATTTGCTTTTGCAAAATTCCAATTTCCAGCGAAGGCGCCGTTATTCTTCTTTTTATTAGCGACCATGATGGTGCCTCAACAGCTAGGGCTAATTCCACAATTTATTATTATGCAAAAGCTTGGCTGGATCAATGATCTCAAAGCGCTCATTGTACCAGGTGCGGCTAGCGCGTTCGGTATATTCTGGATGCGGCAGTATACGACTTCCGTCGTGCATGACGAGCTTATTAATGCAGGCCGAATAGACGGCTGTAACTCGTTTGACCTTTATTGGAGAGTCGCGCTTCCAGTACTGCGTCCAGCCCTTGCAACACTGGGAATCATTACATTTCTAGGGTCGTGGAATGATTACTTGTGGCCGCTTGTCGTCATTTCGGTGCAGGAAAAGTTTACAATTCAGATGTTAATCGCCTCTATGAATGGGGTATACAGTACCGACTACTCTATGGTTATGGCGGCTACATTAATGGCTACCGTGCCGCTCATCATTGTATTTTCGCTATTTAGCCGCCAATTTATTGCCGGTCTTATGCAAGGGTCTGTGAAAGATTAATAGTTAACAGAGTTAAACGTTCACTCTAGGAGTGGGCGTTTTTTTGTGCAGATGGTATGCCTTCAATCGTGTACAATGAGAAAAAGACAGGCAGGATGATAAGCATCCTTTTCAAAAAAATAATGAGGTGAGCATAATGAATGAGTCTGCTTCACAATTTTATGATGAACTTGCAGAAGACTACCATTTAATTTTCCAAGAATGGAGACAAGCCGTTATTTCGCAAGGGGAAACATTAAGCAGAATCATCCGTTCAAAATTCACGACTTCGGTTACAGAAGAAATCACATTGTTGGACTGTTCTTGCGGGATTGGCACACAGGCAATAGGCTTGGCATTAAACGGATTTAAAGTGACTGCGACAGATTTAAGTCCAGTGTCCGTAGAAAGAGCGAAAAAAGAGGCTATGTCTTTTGGAGTAGAATTAAGTGGAGGAGTAGCTGATTTTCGAACGTTGGACAAAGACGTTTCCGGAATGTTTCATATCGTTCTGTCGGCCGATAACGCGATCCCTCACCTTCTTGCGGATGAAGATCTGCTTAAAGCTGCTAGTAATATGTATAATAAAATGGAAAATAATGGATTAATCCTGATTACAATAAGAGATTATGATGAATTAGTAAAATCGAAGCCAAAAGCTACGGAACCCCGTATCTTTGATCAGGGAAAGCGCATTGTTTTTCAAGTGTGGGACTGGGAAGAGGATTCAGCTACTTATTTGACTAATCACTTTATTATGCAAGAAATTGACGGCGTGTGGAAAACTAAGCATAATAAAACGAGATACAGAGCTTTGCTGCGAGAGGAATTTAGTCGTATTTTGACGCAAGCGGGATTCTCTTCCATCGAATGGCTGATGCCAGCCGAAACAGGGTATTACCAGCCGATTGTCACTGCGCGAAAAAAATAAAAGAGTAAAAGGATGGTGCAGATGTCTCAACCACTAGTCTATGTTCGGTTCCCTGAAGAAGCGGACATTGCACAGATTATTGCAATGAACAAGCGCAACAGGGAGTTTTTCGAGCAATTTTCTCCAAGCAATTCAGATGACTATTACACGGAGGAGCACATGCTCCAATCGATGAATAAAAGCAGGATCGATCGCATGGAGGATCGGAAATATTCCTTCGTGATATGCCAAACGGAAGATGATAAGATCGTCGGTACCATCGGACTCACGTATGTCGTGCGGGGACCACTGCAAAGCTGCATGATTGGCTACAATTTGGACCAGGCGGCTAACGGCAAGGGTTATATGACGGAAGCAGTAAAACAAGTGGTACGTTATGCGTTCGAGGAATTGAGGATTCACCGGATTATTGGCGAAGCTTCTCCTAAGAATCCTGGTTCAATTCGCGTGCTAGAGAAGGCCGGGTTCCACAAGGAAGGGATCTCACGCAGCAATGTGAAGATCAATGGCGTGTGGGAGGATCATCAAGTTCTGGCTATTATTAATCCCAATCCGGATATTTAGATTATTATATATGAAGTTCAGACCCATGCTGTGGGTCTTTTTTTGCTCTTTATCTTATGGCCAGATATGCGGGAAAATAGGGGGTTGACTTGGAGTTAACTCCAAGGGGTAGACTAGTTTTGTAGAAGATGATATGAATTTGAAAGTGAGGAACAATCAAATGGACTATGTGAAACTTGGGAATACGGGTTTGGATGTGTCACGGATTTGTCTAGGGTGTATGAGCTTTGGTGTTGCAGAGCGGTGGGTTCATCCCTGGGTGCTTGATGAAGAGCGGAGCCGTCCTATTATCAAAAGGGCGTTGGAGCATGGTATTAACTTTTTTGATACGGCGAATGTGTATTCAGATGGTACCAGCGAGGAAATCGTTGGACGCGCACTGAAGGATTATGCCAATCGGGATGAAATTGTTCTTGCGACGAAGGTTCATTTCCGTATGCATCAAGGTCCGAATGGTGCCGGTCTTTCCCGTAAAGCGATCATGAGTGAAATCGATAAGAGTCTTAAGCGATTAGGAACAGATTATGTAGATCTGTATCAAATTCATCGCTGGGATTACAACACACCAATTGAAGAAACGATGGAAGCCCTGCATGATATCGTTAAGGCTGGAAAGGCAAGATACATTGGCGCTTCCGCGATGTACGCCTGGCAGTTCCTGAAGGCATTACACACGGCTGAGAAAAATGGATGGACCCGATTTGTATCGATGCAAAATCATTTGAACCTCATATACCGTGAAGAGGAGAGGGAGATGCTGCCGCTTTGCAGGGAAGAGAAAATCGGCGTCATTCCATATAGTCCCCTTGCTTCAGGACGATTGACACGTGACTGGTCGGAAGCGACGCATCGTTCCGAAACCGATCAAGTTCAGAAATCAAAATATGATGCTACGGCAAATACGGATAAACTCATTGTTGAGCGTGTTGCGGCAATCGCCGAGCAGCATGGTGTCCCAAGGGCGCAAATCGCGCTTGCCTGGTTGTTGCAGAAAGAGCCAGTAACAGCGCCTATTATTGGCGCAACGAAAATGTCAAATCTTGAAGACGCTGTAGCGGCGCTTTCCATTTCGCTAACACGTGAAGAAGTTGCTTCACTCGAAGAGCCGTATGTTCCTCATCGGGTCATTGGTGCAGTTTGATTAATCTAAAGACCGAGAAAGGGGGGCGAGCAAGATGTTAATAGCCGAAGCAAGTGAAAAATTTGACTTGTCACAAGATACACTTCGTTACTATGAACGAGTCGGACTTATTCCGAGAGTGAATCGGACTAAAAGCGGAATCAGGGATTATACGGAAGAAGATTGCAGATGGGTTGAATTTATTAAATGTATGCGAGGTGTAGGTCTTCCAGTTGAAGTTTTGATCGAGTACGTAGCGTTGTTTCAACAGGGAGATGAGACGAAAGAAGCTAGAAAAGAGCTCCTCGTTGAGCAGCGTAAGCAGCTCAGAACAAGGATGGAAGATATGAAAAATGTGTTGGAACGCCTGGATGATAAAATTACGAGAT
The DNA here is from genome assembly GCF_009757995.1 of Paenibacillus anseongensis. Classification (NCBI taxonomy): domain Bacteria; kingdom Bacillati; phylum Bacillota; class Bacilli; order Caryophanales; family Paenibacillaceae; genus Paenibacillus; species Paenibacillus anseongensis. Next base: position 242,164 of record NZ_WSEM01000039.1, on the reverse strand, counting down.
ATGAACAAACCATTGCGGCAAGAGAAAGAACACTAAATAGAGCGTTAGACTAGTCTTGCATCTATGAGAAACCACATGCGACAACTTTCTATTCTTACTATATAATAGTAGTTGAAAACGTTTCCGAGAGGGGCTGTAGCTGTGGGTAGAAACGATCGATTAGGCGAGCGGTTGACTCCGCTGTTGAAAAGCTTTAAGGAGAAAGGGCCAGTTGGCTGTGCCTGCACGGTCGTACACCGGGGAGAAGTGATCTACCAGGAAACCCTGGGGTATGCGGATTTGGACAAAAAGCAAGAGATCAATCTTAACACCGTTTACCGTATTTATTCCATGACCAAAGTAGTGACCTGTGTTGCAGCACTCATGCTTTATGAGAAAGGCCTTTACTTGCTAAACGATCCGCTAGGTGATTACTTGCCAGAATTTCAAAACCCACAGGTGTACAAGTACAATGATTTCGGTGTGAAGACATTGGTCCCGGCGGGAGCTCCAATCCGGATCAAGGATCTGTTTATGATGACTTCCGGAATTACATATGGCGGAGACGGCAACGAAACGGAACGCCAAACGCGTGCGAAATTAGAAAAAGCGGCTGAGACCATGGATACTCGAACGGCGGTCAAAGCGATCGCCTCCGTACCGCTCGCTTTTGAGCCCGGTACCCGTTGGAAATACGGCATGAGCCACGATGTTCTTGCCGCATTGATTGAAGTGCTGTCAGGCCAAAAGTTCGGTGAATTTCTGGAGAAGGAAATTTTCGAGCCACTCGGCATGAAGGATACTTCCTTCCATATTCGAGAGGATCAGCGTGACCGACTATGCACGATGTATGATTGTGCTGCAGATGGCACAATGACGCCAAACACTAGACTGGATGCCTGCTATCAGCCGGATTGTCAGTTGGAGAGCGGAGGAGCAGGGCTGCTTTCGACAATTGGCGATTACAGCAAATTTGCGCAAGTACTTGCAAATGGCGGCGCATTAGATGGAGTTCGAATCTTAAGCCCAAAAACCGTTCAATTAATGGCCACGAATCATTTGAATGCTCAACAGCTGCGAGATTTCGACTGGACGCAAATGAGCGGCTATGGCTATGGCCTCGGCGTCCGCGTCTTGCTGGATCCTGCGGCTGGCGGAAACAACGGTTCAATCGGTGAATTCGGTTGGGCAGGTATGGCAGGATCCTATTTGCTAATCGATCCCAAAGAAGAGCTTTCTATTGTCTATATGCAGCAGTTGCTTCCGAGCCGCGAGCCTTTTATTCATCCGCGGATACGGTCTGTTGTTTATGGGGCGATGGAGTGAGGATTCTCAGCGTGTAAAAAAGAGGCGACCCAAGGTCATTACAATGACCGAAGGATTGCCTCTTTTTATTAGGCAAACTTATTCGACAATATTGATCGTCACTTCGATGTTGCCTCTCGTTGCTTTGGAGTAAGGGCATATTTGATGAGCCGCTTCGGCAAGCTCTCTGGCCACTTGTTGGTCAACCCCGTCAACGGTTACATCGAGTTCTGCGGATAACTGAAATCCGCCATCGTCCGTTTTGTTAATTGTAATATGGGCCGTTACTTGTGTGCCCTCTACTTTGATGCCTTTTTGGCGAATCGCCAGATTCAGTGCGCCATCGAAACAAGCGGAATAACCTGCCGCAAAAAGTTGCTCCGGGTTCGTGCCATGGCCGCCTGGTCCCCCGAGCCCTGTTGGCGTTTTGAGTTCAAGGGAGATGACTTGGTCGGAAGAGACCACTTTGCCGCTTCTTCCTCCGACGGCTGTTACGGTTGCTGTGTAGAGGCTTTGCATGTTGATTTGCTCCTTATGTACATGATTAATGTAAGTCCCCTATACATTTCCCGAAAAAAGTGGATATTATGAGAAAATTTTCTTCATTTTTAACCTATGTTTGTTTGCCTTGTAGATATGGTAATTACGGCCAATTGTGACTTAAAACACAGCTGGTTGGCGAATAAACTATACGTATAAGGAGGAAATCGTCCATGAATAACCTTGCAAACCTTGCAAATCGATATAGGATCGTTCAACCGCTTAAGCAAATGACGAATGGACAGATCGTAAGAGGGAAGGATGTAACCTCTGAGCGGGATGTTCTTTTATATATATTTCAAGAAAGTGATGCATTAGCGCACGAGGAAGTTTTACGTTGGATGAGAAAAGCGTCGCAGATCTCCAACGAGTTTTTCATGCAGATGCTGGACTTCGGTTCGGAAGAGGGAACGTTATATGCTGTACTTCGAGCGGAGTCGGGAAGTTTATTATCCGATCGGCTGAACGATGTGGAGATAACCGGGAACAAAGCACTTACGTATGTACACGAGTTGGCTATCGCTATTCGAGAAGCACAACTGAAACAGCAGTTGGCTTATTCGGTTGATGTGAATAATCTCTGGATTACAGATCACGGTAAACTGCGGATCATGAATCGCTGGACGGAGGGGAGCAACGGGAGGCGCGGTGCACCGGGTCTGGGTTTGCTGCTTTATCAGCTGGCTGCGAAAAGCGATATTCCAACGTCCTCAATGAGTGCTTACTCATTTGAGATGGGTTTGTTATTTGCTGACATGGCAGAAGCAAAACGGGAACGTGCCGTTGCATTAGCCTGTAAGGCGTACGAAGGCTTGTGCACGCTTGAAGATTTTCGGCTGGAGCTGGAGATAATCCTTGGTATTTCTGGCGAGAAGCGAGAACTTCATGATCAATCCTATGCCAAACCTTCCACATTTAGTGAGAAAAAGGCTATTCGCAAATGGCCATTGATCGCGTTCGCCGGAGTCTGTGTACTTGTTTTGGTCCTCTTTTTATCGATGCGTCCGCACGAGGACTATGCGAACGATGCGAAGAAGCCGACGACTGCTATGACCGATCCCGCATCGGTATCGACAAGTGTGGAAGATTCGTCGAAATCATCTGCAGCGCCAACACCCGATCGTACTCTCACACCGTCGGCTAAGCCAGTAGATGCCCAAAATCAGCCGAGTCCTGCTGGCGATAGCGCGGAACAAGATGATCACGGCGTCGTTCCGGATTTGGTCAATCGAACGAAGGAGGAGGCAGAGAAGATGGCTTTGGACGCAGGTCTTCGTTACGAGTTTTTCTTGGAGTCGAGCAGCGCAGCCCAGGGAACCGTATTCAAGCAAGACATCCCACCAGGAACTGCGATTCATAATGGTGACCGTATTACGTTTTGGGTCAGCAAGGGGTTGTAACGGGAACTTAATTGTACTCGTAAACTTCTAACATTTATTTCCGCAACCCTTCTTTCCTAATTTCGGAAGGGTTTTTTCCTCTTACTTTTTTGAACTGCCTGCTGAAGAAAGACAAGTCCTTGTATCCCAACGCTTCGGCGACTTCAGAAGCATTCATCCCGTTATAGCGCAGCAAGTGTTCGGCCCGTTCAATGCGCGTTTGGATGATATATTGTTCCAGCGATATTCCCATAATTTCTTTGAATTTGAGCGAAAAATAGCGCGGGGATAAGTTGGCATTCTCCGCCAATGATTCCATCGAATGTGGAATGCCCGGTGTCTGACGAATACGGTGAGCAAGCATCCGAATGAGCGAAGTTGTATGATCGGCTGGATGCAAGGCCGGCTGCTCTTCTTCGCGTTTTAACTGCATCAGCATCAAGGTTAACAATAGTTTTCCCTCTTTGGCGGAATCTTTCGTGTTCTCCAACATGGCTTCAACATAACGATTGAGATAAGTTTCGAAGACGAATCGATCCTTCACAGTATGAGTACCAGATGGCATTGACGGCAGTAATTGTTGATAGTCAGCCAAAGAAAAATGAATATAAGTGACGGTTAATGGCTGCTGCGGATCATGGCTAGCTGCTGTTCGGTCCCCCGGTCTGAATACGAAACATGTTCCGCCTATGATGGATGATGTCAATCCGTTTCGCAGCATCGTGCCCGAACCGCTCCAGGCATACCAGAGATCGAAATCCTCCAAAGGCTGCTGCCGAGTATCCCATTTCCAAGTCCGTTCGCATGTGACTTTGCCGAAGTTGCTGTTTAAGCCGAATTGTGAGGTGAATTCCACGTTCAAGTTTCTCCTTTAAGTAGAAAAGTACAAAGATTTCAACCTGTAGTGAATTCATTTTACACTGATTTCTAAGTAATATGAAGTTATTCAAGGTATCTATAGTACAAACATTTGAAGGAGATGTTTTAATATGCTGCATCCGTTTATGGGGATCGAACAGTGGGATCGAATTGGATTATCCGTTGAGGAGTCGGCTAAGCGTCTTCAGCGCATTGCATACGTTGATCGGCGTTGTATGAATCTCGAAGCGGGACACATGACGGCACGGCCTGAATATGAGGTAAAAGGAGCATTAGCTCGGTTCACCTGGCAGGATGCCGAATTTTATAACCAGTTCCGCAACCGCTGCAAGCAGCTTCGAATGGGCGTGAGAGCATTTGAGAAGTGCCCGGATGATGCATTAGATCTGTTGATGACGACAATTTTGGAATCGTCCAATACGCTAAACTTGCTGGTCGCTTTATTTGAGGTGCTGAAGCCAGCATCAATCAATGCGGTGAACAGGTATCTATCTGAAGCTCAACCCCTCGTGGATGAACCGACGATCCATCTTTTGCAGCATCAGCTCAGCGACCGCAAAGGGCAAATGGTTTGGGGCGAGCAGGCGATTGCTCACTTTATGGCATCCGCCAGCGGGGATGAGGTAGAGAGTGCAGAGCGCTGGAAGCAGTATATTCAAGCGCTGCTGCAAGCAGCTGGGGGCATTGATGGATGCGAGGATCGGATACCGGTGAATCCGAGCTTGATTGTGGAGTCGGAACCTTTTCAGCTCCCTATTGCGAGCACTAGAGATGATCGGTTTCAAACGTCAGTCGTCAAAATGAAGGGCATGACATTAGAAGACAATGATGAAGGGCGTTTTCTTCAAATGATGCTTTCCCGTTACTTCGAGATGTCGCCTGCCGAAGGTGTCGCTTATGTGCACTTTTCTACGGAAGGGAAGCCGTGGTCGTTTTACTACGACACCGCTAGACATTGTTGGGACGAGGTCAGGCACTGCTGGTTCGGAGAAGCGGCTCTGCGGAGTAAGGGCTACGATGTCCATGCCATCCCGAATTGGACGGGCTGGTATGATATGACCAGTCAATTGTTCAATAGGGATGAAGCATATACGCATTTAACCATTGCCATAGAAAAAGCGGCGATGAAATATCCACCGGGAAAAAGAGAAGAGTGGGAATTCTGCCGGGATGTCGTGCAGGACCCGTTAATGACGACTTTCCAGGACTTCGATTGGGCCGATGAGGTGGTTCATGCCGGGTTCGGGCAGAAATGGATAATTGATGAACTGTTTCAGGGCGACAACGTGAAAGCCTTGGATGCAGCAGAGGTTACTGTGGCGAAACGAGCCGTTTACATGGACAACTTCGATAAAGATGGGAATGTGCCGCCGCCGAGCCGCTTTGCCGGCAATTATTAAGGAGCAATCGAGGCTGTCGATCGACGTCGAGAAGGGTTCCCTTCTGATAAAATCGGCAGCCTTTATCTTTGATATTCCTTGGGAGTGAAGCCGGTCATCTGTTTAAAAATTCGGCTGAAGTAAAACTGATCGAGGTAACCGACACGTTCGCCAACTTCTTTAATCGTTAAATTGCGATAATGCGTTAACAGATATTTGGCCTCATTAATGCGCAGTGTCATCAGGTAGCGGGAGGGAGGTTCGGAGGTGTATTTAATAAAAATTTTGCTTAGATACGAAGCTGTGAAATTGAAATGCCGTGCAATTTGCTCAAGGCTTAGCTCTTTGGTGAAGTTTTCGCGCATAAACTCACGGATAAGTTGAACGATATCCTCTGGATTTTGTGTTGTTTGCATGTTCAAACCTTTTAAATGGTCCTGAAACTGAGCTCTCTCATTCTCAATAAGCGAAATGTTCCGTGAGAGCACGCGCTGCAACTCCTCCGTTGAAACGGGTTTGAGCAGATAATCTTTGACATTATACTGCATAGCCTCCTTGGCGTAGGCGAAATCGGCATAGCCGCTGGCAATGATTTTGCGAATGCGAGGAAAGTAGCTGTCTAGCGACTTGATAAGCTCTAGCCCATCCATAACGGGCATGCGAATATCCGTCACGATAAGATCAGGCTGATCTTGACGCACCAGCTCAAGCGCTTCTTTGCCGTCTTGCGCAGCCCCTATGACTTTTACCGTACCGCAAAGGTTCTCAATTCGCTTAACAAGATTATTACGAATCAAATCCTCATCTTCGACGACAATGACCTTAACTGACAGCCGTTCCTCCATGACCATGATGTTCGTTGATACCTCCTTGCGAAAGTGTTCCGCCAATCATGACGGTCGCGCCTTGCCCGTCGTTTACAATCCTGAAAATAGTATCGTTACCGTACATCAGTTTCATGCGGATATAAATATTTAAAAGTCCCATCCCGTTTAGTTGGAGTAAAGGAAGTACATTTGTTTTATCAATCTCTTTGATTTTTCCATGAAGAACATGCAAGCTTTCCTCACTAAAACCTTCTCCCGTATCGGCAACTTCAACTTGCCAATGGTTACCTGAGATTGTCCCTCTCACATGGATCGTCCATGGCGGCTGATGTTTGGTTGCAAATTTGAGCGCATTTTCCACTAATGGTTGGATAATAAGCTTTGGTATTCGCAGTTCTGTAAGCTGCTCATCGATGTCAAATTCGAAATGAAGCTTACGCCCGAAGCGGATTTGATTGATTTCCAAATATTTTCGGGTATGCAGAACTTCCTCCTTGAGAGCGACCAGGGAACCGTCTGCCGAGAAATAACGAAGAAAGTCGGACATATTTTCTGTCATGGCAACGATTTCCGCGTTCATATTTTCCTGCGCCATAACCTGGATTGTCGTTAGGGTATTATACAGAAAATGCGGATTCATCTGCGTCTGCAGAGCAATCAGTTTCGCTTGCAGTTCTTGGTGCTGCGACATTAGCAATTCATCCATGGATTGCTTTAGCCGCGTACTCATCTTCATGAACGACCAATACAACTGGTCCAGTTCGTTTAATCCGCTATTTAACTGAGGTACAGCAACACGTTCACTGCCTAGGTCTTCCAGTCGCATGGTTCGCATGGAACGATGAATTTTTTGAATCGGCATTGTAATCCGCTTTGCCGCAAGAAAGGATAGTAAAATAGCCAACAGCAGAATGACAAGGGCTACTAGCACCGTGCGCTTAGCAAAGGTAAAAAGAGGCGACAGCAACTTGCTTTCAGATACGATAATGACCGTACTGAGCCCAGTGAAGTCGGAGTAATGCAGTGATAACAGCGCTTTTTCCCCCGTATCCTGATTGTAAAAGATTTGGTCTTTGGCTGTACCATCCGCTCCCTTATATTGCATATAGGGCAAATATCGTTCTTTATCTGCATTGGTGGGATAGATGATTTCGTTAGCATTATTGTAAACGAGGACTTTAGCTTGGTAGGGATTGCGTTCAGTAAAATCAATAGCGCTTTTGAAAATGCGATTAAAGTACTGCTTAACTTCGATAATCCCCATTGGCGTATTGTAGTTATCGTAGAAAAGACGGAACAAGGAGATCGAAAATTGCTTCTCTTGAGAGGAGATGAAACGTGACATTTCCTCGTCGGGGACAGGAAGAGCAATGTATTTTCCAGCTGCGTTATTTATCACTGTGTTAAACCAAGGCTTATCTTGGGGGACATAGCTTCGTTCTCCATTATCAAAGCCGTTGCCATATACTTTGCTTTTGAAATCATACAAATACAGCTGTTCAACAGGCCGAGATGGACCGATTGCAGCCGTGAGGATGTCAGTCAATTCTTTGGCATTTTGCACAGATTTCTCAGCGCTGGTTGCACTAACGTTCTCTCGTTGCTTCGCTCCCGAGTTGGTTGTGAGGGAAAGATAGCTTTGAAAATGATTTTTCACGAGATTGGAGTACATCACATTCAGCGAAACATCATTTAATTTATGAAACTCGGAATCAATGTTGTCTTGCATGGACTGTCCCATGCTTTCCAAGGTATCTGTCGCATTCTTCCGCAGCAGATCGGAAGCCCATAGATAGAACCAGGCAACCAAAACGGTGAACACGATAACGATAATGAACGAGTAGGTGGAGAAAAGAATCGAGCGTATGTTGCGGTGTTTAGTCCACATAACCTGCCTCCAAGCGGGCGGTGTGCCTTTGTTGTTTTCATTTTCCATCGGGCCGACCGTTTTGTCAAAGCTTTTCTTGGAAGCGCATGCAAGTCAAATTTGTGCATAAAAGGAGTCGGATTTCTCCATGTTAGATAACGGGCAAGGCATCTATAATGAGGGCATATCCGAAATGTAAGCGGATTTATGAGGGTCATAAACCAAGGGGAGTGGTGTTGTGAAAAAGCCGTTATGGATGTTGGCCGTATCTGTAGTTACCGTGGCATTGGTTGGAGGATGCAGCAGTGGATCTGCGCCAAGTGCGACTAGTAGTGCTGCAACGCCCGCAGGAAAAAGCGAAACATCTGCAACTGAGAGCAAAACTCCCGCTAAGAAAGATGTGACGCTAACGTATATTGCAAGCCAAGGTTGGATTAAGGATACGGAGATGCAGCTGGCCAAAAAGTTTGAGAGCGAAACCGGCATCCGTATTGACTATCAAATTATTCCAGCCGACCAATACTTTAATGTGCTGAAAACGAAGCTGAATGCCAAGGAAGGTCCGGACCTATTCGGCGGACAAAGCGGCAAAAGTGAAATAAGTTTAAATTACAACGTAGAGAAAAATGCCGTTGATCTGAGCGATCAAGAGTGGACCAAGCGGGAGGATAAGCTTTCATTGGAGCAGCTTTCACTAAATGGAAAAGTGTATGCGCTTACGATTTGGGATACCGGCAACAGCTTTGTCGTTGTATACAACAAGAAGATTTATGAGAAGCTCGGGATCAACGTGCCAAAAACGTATGATGAGTTCAAGCAAGCTTCCTTGAAAATTAAGCAAGCCGGCATTACGCCGATCTATGAACCTATTGCAGACGGTTGGCACCATGTGCTTTGGTTTGCAGAACCGGGACCTCGTTATGATGAAGTTACGCCTAATCTGTACAACGATCTGAACGCAAATAAAAAGAAATTTGTTGATGATGCAAGCATGAAAACCTCCTTGACTCAGCTGAAGGAAATGTATGATCTCGGATTTTTTGGCGATAACACGTTCTCTGACACCGGTTCGGATACAGCGAACAAACTGGCTAGCGGTAAATTTGCCATGTCCCTGTCGACGCAAAGCACACCTGGTGATGTCACCAAAATTAATCCCGAGCTGAAAACCGAAGATTTCGGATTCTTCCCGATTCCGCTTGCCGACAATCAATTTTATTACATCAATCCGGGCGGTCCGAGTAAGTTTGTTTATTCCGGCTCGAAACATATCGAAGAGGCGAAGCAGTATTTAGCCTTTTTAGCCAAATCGGAAAATCTGCAATATATGGTCGATAACGACAAGACGGTCTCGAATCTAAACTTCGCAGGACTTAAGGATAAATATACCGATGAGCAGAAAAAGCTGTTTGCGGCTTATCCAAAGCGAGGCACTGACCTGCAGGATTATGTCAACTATGTTAATCCGCAATGGATGGATATGGGGAAAGATATGGTTGCGATGTTCAGCAAGGCCATGGAGCCAATTGATGTGCTGAAAAGTATTGATAAGCGAAGAGCTGACATGGCAGGAGTGGCCAAAGACCCGGCCTGGGCCAAATAAAAGAGATTAGCATTCTATTCGGAGTGGGGAGCTTACCGCTATGAACAATAAGATTTATCCTTCTTATTTCAGTTGGGCGACACTCGGGTTATATCTGGTTTTTTTTATCATACCGGGATTAATGGGCTTCTATTACTCATTCACCGATTGGAACATGTATTCCAGCGACATTCAATTCATCGGTTTTGATAACTTTAGCTCGCTTTTCTCAGCCGATGAGAAATACATGAAATTTATTATGAATACGCTCAATTTTACGATATCGACGGTGATTCTGAAGACGTTGCTCGGACTTGCATTTGCCATTGCTCTTAATGAGGGCGTTCGAATGAAAGGGTTTCACCGTGTGATGATTTTCATGCCTTCGATCGTTCCGATGCTCGTAGTCGGCCTTATTTTCAAATCCGTGCTTAATCCTGCTACCGGCCTTCTGAATGAATCACTGCGAGCAATCGGCTTGGATGTCCTGACGCAAAAATGGCTCGTTGACGTGAATTGGGCGTTCAAATCGATTATTGCCGTCGATACATGGAAGGGTGTAGGCTACATCATGATCATCCTGCTCGCCGGCTTGCAATCGATCTCGAAAACCTATTATGAAGCCGCACAGATCGATGGAGCTAATAGCTGGCAAAAGTTCAAATATGTTACGGTACCACTTCTGATGCCTGCTCTTGTCGTTACCACCGTGCTTAATTTACTGCATGGTCTCAAAGTCTTTGAGGTTGTGTACGTTCTGACGAACGGGGGTCCGGGCTATGCGACGGATGTGTTGTATACGACGATTTTTAAGGAATTTTCGCAAGGAAGATACGGCGTAGGAACAGCTTTGTCAACCGTTCTGTTCTTGTTTATGACCATTGTCGGCTACTTCGTGATTCGGTTGATGGCCAAAGAAGAGGAGATAAGCGCATGAGAATGAACCCCGTTGTCTCCTTGCTTCGGAACGTGTTTGCTTGGGCACTTAGCTTGCTCATGTTCATTCCATTGCTGCTGATCGTCATCAATTCTTTGAAAACGCAGCTGGAAGCAAACACAATGAGTATGAACCTGCCGAAAAGCTTGGCATGGAGCAATTATGCCGTAGTTATTGAACAAGGGAAACTAATCCAATCATTTTTTAACAGCCTGCTTTACGCCAGTGTATCAACCGTGCTGGGAATTGCGCTTGCTTCGATTGCGGCTTATGTATTTTCCAGAAATCGAACGCGCATGAATCGGATTCTTTATTTGTTCGTGATTATGGGCATTGCGATGCCCGTTAACTTTGTTACCTTGACCAAAGTCATGCAAATGACGCATCTCATTAATACGCAGCTTGGCATCATTATTTTGCTGGCTGTCGGCTCGATCCCGTTCAGTGTATTTCTCATCTACGAATTCGTAGCCTCTGTACCAAAAGAGTTAGACGAGGCAGGGATTGTGGATGGATGTCCTCCATTCAAGCTATTTTACGCGATTGTTCTTCCTCTTTTAGTACCTGTCATTGTGACAGTCGCTATTTTGAACTTTATGGGCGCTTGGAACGATTTCGTACTTCCTTTATATTATTTGAACTCTTCGACGAAGTGGCCGATGACGTTAGCCGTTTACAACTTTTATGGACGTTTTCAGGTCAATTGGAACTTAGTTTCAGCGGATATTGTACTTACAACACTGCCGGTCATCGTCATCTATCTCATTGGCCAAAAATTTATCATTTCCGGGATGACATCCGGTTCCGTTAAAGGATAGCTAATTTTTAATAAAAGGAGTTGGACACACCATGAATAAGCCCAAATACAAACTAGGCGTTATCGGGCTTGGGGAAGGACGCAGCATTATCTCTGCAGCGCTGCAAAGCGAACGTTGGAAGTTGGTTAATGTTTGCGACATTAATGAAGAGATGTGCAAGCTGCGTAAGGATGAATTCGGGTTTGAGCGATATACGCTTAACTACGCGGATTTGCTCAATGATCCTGAAATAGATGTCATTGCCATCTATACACCGGATCAACTGCACGGCCGGCATATCCAAATGGCGTTGGAAGCAGGCAAACATGTAATTGTAACCAAACCGATGCTTCATTCTCTGGAAGAAGCAAGCGGACTGCTTGGTGTATGGAAAAGCTCGGGCAAACATGTTTTTGTGGGACAGAGCTCCAGATTTTTTGAGCCGATGATTCATCAACGCAATGATTTCTTAACCGGTCGCCATGGTGAAGTGGATACCGTAGAAACCTTCTACACTTCCGACTCCCGCTGGTTTTTGCAGAAAGACTGGAGTAGGCAACGTGGTTTCAGCTGGCTGTATAATTTTATGATTCACGCCGTTGATCTGGCCAAATGGTATTTGCCTGAGATCGAAGAAGTGTTCGGTTACGGGCACTCGAGCAGTACGAACAAGGAGTACGGGTTAACGGCGCCGGATTCGATGAGATTTGTGATGAAAGATAAAGAGGGGCGAATCGCCCAAGTGGCCGGTTCCTACACCAAACCTTCGCTGCAGCATATTGATCCGGGCATAAGCTGTACTCTCAGGGGGACGAAAGGGACGAGTAGAGCTGTCTATTCCAATCTGCTGTATCATACGCATTTTCCGCCGGAGAAGCCTGTGACCCATTCGTTCGAGGAGAAATTCCCGTACTATTTCCGTTTCGAGGGAACAAGTCATCATGCAGGTGAGTATCAAAATTACATTGAATACTTTGCTGATTGCCTGGATCTTGGCGAAACGCCGAAGCCGGATTTGATTGAGGGGATTCACACCCTTTCAATTCTGACAGCGATGGAAAGAAGCATGGAAAGCGGCAAACCCGTGAAAGTAAACGATGTTTTGAAGGAATTTTGTTTGGAACTGTAAAAAGCTAATACGATATTTAACATGTGGATCCTCGGCGTATTGCTGTGGGTCTTTTTTCTATGCGTTTCGTAGAATAGTCGATTTTTCGGAAGATTCACAAATATTCGAATGATTCGTAATTATGTGCATAATTCGTAGTACTGCAGATTTATTTTTCTCAATATTACAACTATTATTAGAATTAAGGTGGACAGTAACAATAGACAGCACAAGAGGGAGGGATAGCAGATATGAAGCTGGCCGTATTGGGCGCAGGGGCTATAGGTGTCAAACATTTAGAGGCAGCGAGTGAGATTGACGGATTGGAGCCAGTCGCCATTGTTGAGATTAATGAAACTCTGGCAGTGGAGACGGCTAAGAAATATGGCGTTAGGGCTTATACAGATTATCAAGAAATGCTGCAGAAAGAAAAACCGGATATAGCTGTGATTGCGCTGCCACATTTTTTGCATAAAGAAGTGTCTATCCGCTGTGCCGAACATGGATCTCATATTTTACTTGAAAAGCCGATGGCTTTAAATACAGTGGAATGCGATGAGATTATTGCTGCAGCTGAGCGTAATGAAGTTAAGCTAATGGTTGGTCATACGCAACACTATTTTCCAGAGAATATTGAAGTTAGACGAATTATTGAGAGTGGCGAGCTTGGTAAGCTTGTCATGATTAATGATACGCGGAACGTAAACTATTATAGAGCAGATCGACCTGGGTGGTTCTTCGAGAAGAGTAAAGCAGGTGGAGGCATCATGACGAATCTGGGGGCGCATTCTATTGATAAAATTCAATGGATGACACAAAGCATGGTCACTAAGGTGAAGGCTTCCGTAAGCTTCCATGAAGAACGGGGAGATGTTGAAGGCAGCGGGATTATTTTTATGGAAACCTCTTCTGGTGTTCCGGCTGTGATTACGCAATCCGGATATTTAGGAGTTTCACGTAATGAAACGGAGTTTATGTTTACCAAGGGTATGCTCAAGCTGGAGACGGGGAAAGGCCTGTCCATAAGCCGTAATGGTTTGTACGAGCCAGTTATGCTAAAACAGGCTAAACAGCCTTTGGTTCAGCAATTATTAGACTTTATGGATGCGATTACAAATGATAAATGGCTTGATTGTTCTGGTGCGTATTCCAAGACGGTCGTTTCTGTCATCGAGAGTATATATGCGTCAAGTGAGACAGGAACGGAGCAGATCGTGAAGTAACGATACAGGAGGATTGAGGATATGAGCGAAAAAATGAGATTTGCTGTTATAGGAGCCGGAGTGATTGCTCCCTCTCATGCGAAGGCTATTCAGGGTAACTCCCAAGCAGAATTAGTTGGCATCGCTGATGTTGAAGTTGAAAAGGCTGGAAAATTAGCTGCAGATTTTTCAATTCCGCATGTGTATCAGGACTACCAGCAGCTGCTGAAGCGTGATGATATTGATGCTGTTACGATAGCGGTACCAAGCGGCTATCATGCGGAAGTCGTTATTGCGGCGGCACAGGCAGGCAAACATGTGTTGTGCGAAAAGCCGCTTGATATCACTGCGGATAGTATGACGCTTATGATCGATGCTTGCCGCAAAGCAAATGTGAAGCTCGGCTGCGTATTTCAACGTCGCGTAACGGAGGCGTCTATTGTCGCGAAAAAAGCCATAGAGGCTGGCAAGCTGGGTAAGCTGGTGCTTGGCGATGCTTACCAGAAAAGCTATCGCAGCCCTCAGTATTACAAAAGCGCCGGCTGGCGCGGCACTTGGGCTATCGATGGCGGCGGAGCCCTGATGAATCAGGGTGTGCATGGCATCGACTTGATTCAGTGGCTGATGGGCGATGTTCAATCTGTCTTTGCCTATTCGTCCGCGCTGGTTCGCGAGATTGAAGTGGAAGACACGGCAGTAGCCGTTGTGAAATATAAGAACGGAGCATTCGGGGTGATACAAGGAACTACCTCTGTGTATCCGGGACAGGAGACGCGCTTCGACCTTCACGGGGAGAAAGGCACGATCATTTTTGACGATACGGGGTTCAAGCAGTGGAAAATTGCTGATAGTGAAGAAGAAGCGCCTAAGGTGGAGCCAAGAGTTAGCGCCAAAAATGATCCTTCCCATATCGCCAATGACGGTCATTTTATATTCGTTGATGATTTAATCCAATCTATTCGTGAGGACAGGGATCCCCTGGTATCGGGGGAAGAAGGCAGGAAAGCTGTCGATTTAATTCTCGCTATCTATGAATCGGCACGGAGCGGGAAAGAGATTATGTTGAAATAGTCCTCTGCTGATGACTTGACGTAGGGAAACGTAGGGGGGATAGGGTTGCCGGAAGAGACAAGACGTGAAGGGAAGACCGTAGTTACAGGGATACATTACCGTACAGGATTGCCGATAGAAGTAACCATCGCTAATGGACATATTGAGAGTATTTGCTTGTTGGAAACTGAGCTTCAGGAGCAGCTGCCAAGGATCGGCCCCGGTCTGGTTGATTTGCAAATCAACGGCTACGCAGGTAGAGATTTCAATCAAGCTCCGTTAGCGAAGGAGACAGTCATGGAGCTGACGCGTGATCTTTGGAACAAGGGTGTCACAACCTATTATCCAACAGTAATCACGAACAGTGCTGACAAGATTAGTCAGATATTACGTTCCATTTCCGAAGCTTGTCGCACGGATCCCTTATCGGATAGCTGCATTCGCGGTATACATCTGGAGGGTCCGTTTATCTCACCCGAAGATGGACCGCGCGGAGCGCATGGGAAACCGTATGTTACAGCTCCGAATTGGGCGTTGTTCCAGCAGTGGCAGGAAGCTGCGGGAGGTCGTATTACCTTCGTGACGATTTCACCGGAATGGCCAGAATCGGACGAATTTATCTGGCGCTGTACCGCAAGTGGTGTTACGGTGTCTATTGGGCATACCAACGCTTCGCCCGAACAAATTCGTTCAGCGGTAGCCGCCGGGGCAAAGGTGTCCACGCATCTCGGCAACGCTGCTCACCTGATGCTGCCAAGGCATCCGAATTACATATGGGAGCAGTTGGCGGCAGATGAGCTCTGGGCATGTATGATTGCTGACGGATTCCATTTACCGGAATCGGTGCTGAAAGTGTTCATGCGGGTAAAAGGCGACAAAGCGATTCTCGTCAGTGATGCCGTCTATTTGAGCGGACTTGAACCGGGACGTTATACCACGCATATTGGCGGCGAGGTCGTGCTGGCGCCAGATGGCAAGCTGCATTTGGCTGAAAATGCCAAGGTGCTGGCAGGCTCCGCCCAAATGCTGGTGTGGGGCATTCAGCATTTGGTGAAAAAAGGCTTATGCAGCTTGGCCGATGCCTGGGATATGGCTTCAATCCGGCCATCGGAGTTAATGGGCCTGCAGACAGCTATAGGACTTCAACAGCATGCTCCGGCGGATCTCGTGTTGTTTGCGTTTAAGGACGACGGTTCGTTACATATTTTGAGCACATATAAAGAGGGAAATCTCGTATCACGCGCATAAAAATAGCTGAAAAGCACAGAAAGGGCTGATTGTTATGACTACCCCAAAATCGATGATCATCGGGATGATCGGGCTTGACACCTCCCATTGCACGGCTTTCACTAAACTGCTAAACGAGCAAGATCATGAGTTTCACGTTCCCGGGGGAAAAGTCACTTATGCTTTTCCCGGCGGATCACCTGATTTTGAAATGAGCTATTCGAGGCTGGAGCGGTTCACCAGTTCGATTCGCGACGAGTACGGTGTGCAGCTGCTTGATTCTCCTGAGGCAGTAGCGGAACGTTCTGATGCGATCTTACTAACTTCTGTGGACGGTCGCGTTCATTTGGAACAGTTTCGGAAAATTGCTCCCTACAGGAAGCCTGTGTTCATCGATAAACCGTTTGCCGTTTCGACTTCTGATGCCAAGGAAATCGTGCGGTTGGCGGCCGAGTATAACGTACCTTTGATGAGTGCTTCATCGCTACGTTATGAACAAGGGCTTGTTGATGCCCTAACAGAGAATACAGCTGATATTATTGGCGCTGATTGCTACGGACCGGCGGAACTACAGCCAACACAGCCCGGCCTGTTCTGGTACGGCATTCACTCTGCAGAAATGTTGTATCGCATTATGGGAAAAGGGTGTGTTCAGGTGACCGCAAGCACAAGCGAGTTCCATGAACTGGCCGTCGGTGTTTGGGAGGATGGCCGAATTGGGACAATTCGCGGCAACAGGCAGGGAAATAAAACGTTTGGGGCTGTCATCCACCGCTTGAACAAAACGGAATTCGTAGATGGCGACAAGCATCCGAAACCGAAATATGCCGGTCTAGTCGAGGCGGCGGTAGCCATGTTCCAATTAGGAACGCCATCTATTGATGCTCAAGAAACAGTTGAGATCATCCGCTTCCTTGAAGCGGCGAACGAGAGCCGGTCTACTGGGAAAACGGTGAAGCTCTAACATATCTCTTACCAAACATACAATCTGCATAATTTGAAGGAGTGTAAAAACTTATGATATGGGACCGCCTTGGCGTCATTAGCGATGAAGTAAGCCATGATTTCATAGAAGCACTGGATTGGATACAAGCCGAAGGCTTAAAATACGTGGAAATTCGCATGGTGGACGGTATAAATATAGCCAATCTGACGGATGAGCAGGTAGAGCAGGTTCGTCAAGAAGTCGATAATCGAAGCCTGCACATCTCTGCATTGGCTTCACCTTTATTTAAATGCGCACTTGATCCATCTCGTCCTGTTGAAGCTGGAGACAGGTTCGGGCAGGAGGAAGAGAGCGTCGAAACACATTTTGATAAGCTTGCTCGTACAATTGAAATAGCAAATAAACTTGGCACGAGCCTTATTCGGATATTCTCCTTTTGGAGAGAGAAAGAACCTGATCAGTTCGTAGATGAAGTCGCAGGCCATTTGAAAAAAGCAGCTGAAATTGCTGCACGTCACAACATCACTTTATTGCTAGAGAACGAAGGCTCCTGCAACGGAGGTTATGCGTTCGAAGTAGCTAAACTTATTCGGAAGGTCAACGCTCCAAGCTTGAAAGCCTTATGGGATCCTGGCAATGAAGCTTTAGGAGAGCATTGGTCTTATCCCGAAGTTTATAACGAAGTGAAGGAACTGTTAGCTCACGTTCATCTGAAGGATGCCTTGATCGAGAACGGCGGCAAGCCCTCCTGCGTACCGATCGGTTCCGGTAGAGTTCCGTACGTGCAACAAATTCACGATTTGGAGAAAGAGGGATACTCGGGGCTATATGTCATAGAGACTCATTACATTCCTCCTGGCGGCAGCAAAATGGAGGGCACCAAGCAATCCTTAGAGGGATTGAGAAAGCTGTTTAGCCATCCGTCGCTGAAAGAAGAAACAGCAGAACATCTTAAGGTGAAAGTTTTTGAAAATCGCCAGATCATGGGAGCTGCAGCAGCTGTAGCGGCAGCAACGAAGATCAAAGAGCT
This sequence comes from Paenibacillus anseongensis, assembly GCF_009757995.1. NCBI lineage: Bacteria > Bacillati > Bacillota > Bacilli > Caryophanales > Paenibacillaceae > Paenibacillus > Paenibacillus anseongensis. The sequence goes on along the minus strand of NZ_WSEM01000039.1, from coordinate 224,130 downwards.
GCTGTCTCAAAAAGACCAAGTAAGAATGATTTTTGCTGCAGCTCCTTCTCAAAATGAATTTTTGGCGGAACTCGTGAATCAGCAAGGTATCGACTGGTCGCGTATCACCGCATTTCATATGGATGAATATATCGGTCTTCCTGATGATGCACCGCAAAAATTCAGTCAGTTTTTAACCGATAGACTGTTCAAATTGGTTAAGCCAGGGGAGCTTCATTTGATTCAGAGTTCTACGACAATTGAGCAGGAATGTCAGCGCTATAGCGACCTGATTGCGGCTGCACCCATTGATATCATTTGCCTCGGTATCGGGGAAAACGGGCATATTGCCTTTAATGATCCTCCTGTGGCCGATTTCGAAGACAGCTTCATCATTAAGCCGGTTGAACTGGATGCTCCTTGTCGCCAACAGCAGGTCAATGATGGCTGCTTCCCGGACTTTGATGCCGTGCCTACCCATGCATTAACTTTGACCATACCGACGATGATGGCTGGCGCGCACTTATTCTGCATCGTTCCAGGATCAACCAAACGTGCTGCTGTTGAACAAACACTTCGCGGACCGATAAGTACCTCCTGCCCGGCATCCATCCTGCGCACACATCCGGATTGCACCTTGTATGTGGATCGAGATTCGTATGGAATGCTGCAAGTACCTCAAGTATCAACTCAAGGAGGTCAGGCATGATTCGATCAATTGAAGAATTGGAAGCCAAGCTTGCGGAGCCGTCAGAAGCTTTAATTCAGGATCTCGCTGCGGTGGAGGGGGATATCATGCTGCTAGGTATTGGCGGGAAAATGGGGCCAAGCTTAGCGAGACTTGCTAGGAATGCGTTGAAGAAAGCAGGTGTTGAAAAAACAATTTGGGGTGTTTCCCGTTTTTCGGAGCCTGGCTTGAAAGAGCAGCTGGAACAGGAGGGTATCCACACGATTGCGTGCGATCTGCTGGATGATGAGCAGTTGCAGAAACTTCCTGATGTGAAAAATATCATCTACATGGCTGGCAATAAGTTCGGGACAACGGGACGCGAGCATTTCACATGGGCAATGAATGCGTACTTGCCGGGACGTGTAGCGGAAAAGTTTAAAAATTCCCGCATCGTGGTCTTTTCATCCGGGAATATTTATCCGTTTACCCCCGTGTTCCAGGGTGGTGCAACAGAATCACAAGCTCCCTCTCCGCTTGGAGAATATGGCCAATCAACGCTTGGTCGTGAACGTATTTTTGAGTATTTTTCCCGGAAATATGAGATTCCGATGGTCATCTATCGGCTGAATTATGCAATTGATCTTCGATATGGTGTACTGCTGGAGGTTGCCAAAGCCGTAAAAGCAGGTAAGCCCATCGATGTGACCATGGGGCATGCGAATTGCATTTGGCAGGGAGACGCCAACGAAATGGCTCTGAGGAGTTTGAACATTTGTTCAAGTCCTCCGAATGTTTTAAATATAACAGGTCCGGAAACGATGTCGATGCGCTGGATCGCTCAGGAATTTGGTAAGCGGCTGGGCACTCAACCTGTCATTGTTGGGCAGGAAGCGGAGGATGCGTTGTTAAATAATGCCTCTAAAGCTTTTCAACGATTCGGCTATCCGCGGGTGACACTTCTCCGAATGTTGGATTGGACTGCCGAATGGGTCGCAAATGACGGCGCAACCTGGAATAAGGATACTCACTTCCAGGAAAGGGAGGGGAAATTCTAATGCCTTCCAATTTAAGCAGAAGCTTGTCTCAGACCAAGCTGCAAGCGCTGCATGAAGGGCTTGTGATTCCTGCACATCCTCTGGCATTGGATGAAAACCGTCAGCTGGACGAACAGCATCAGCGTGCATTAACGCGTTATTATATGGCGGCAGGCGCAGGAGGAATTGCAGTTGGCGTACATTCAACCCAATTTGAAATTCGAAATAAAGACGTCAACCTGCTGGAGCCGGTGCTCCGAATGGCTTCAGAGGAGGTAGACAGAGCGGGTTTGGAGCGTCCTTTTATTAAAGTAGCAGGAATATGCGGTCCTACGAAGCAGGCGCTAGCAGAATCGGAGCTGGCGCTTAAGCTAGGGTATGATGCAGGGCTCCTTAGCATGGGAGGTTTGCAGGATTGGACGGAAGCGGATATTCTGGAGCGAACGAGAGCGGTGGCCGGTCAAATGCCGGTCATCGGCTTTTATCTACAGCCATCGGTAGGCGGGCGTACATTCAGCTTTGATTTTTGGCGGCAGTTTGCTGATATTCCAGGTATTGTCGCGATCAAAATGGCGCCGTTTAATCGTTACCAAACGATTGATGTCGCGCGGGCCGTCTGTTATTCAAGCCGTCGTGACGAGATTGCTCTGTATACGGGCAATGATGATAATATTGTTAACGATTTGTTGACAACCTACCGATTTCAAGTCGATGGTACTCCTGTGGAAAAAAGCATTGTCGGTGGGCTTCTGGGACATTGGGCGGTTTGGACGCAAAAGGCAGTTGAGCTGCTGGAGGAAATCAAGCAAGCGAGAAATGCCGGTCAGATTGACAAAGCGTGGTTGACTCGTAATATCGAGGTAACGGAGACGAATGCGGCATTTTTTGACCCGGCGCACCATTTTGAAGGCTGCATTCCTGGGATACATGAAGTTTTGCGCCGTCAAGGATTGTTAAAAGGGACATGGTGCCTGAACCCTAATGAGGTATTGTCTCCAGGCCAAGATGAAGAGATTGACCGGATGTATGCGGATTATCCGCATTTAAACGATGATGAGTTTGTTACAAAGCATTTGAAGGAATGGCTTATAAATAAATAGCCAAAGAAAAAGAGTTAAGCACCTACAGCGTGCTTAACTCTTTTTTGAATATTTCATTTTTTCTGAATGTCGAACCGTATAGAAGTCTTGTAATTCGTATAGTGTATGTATTCTCCATTCATCCAGAAGAGGAGGGCTTGGCCATCCTGGCTGCCACGAGTCAGGAATGGCCGCACCTGGTGGGTGGAAGAATTTACCGTAATAGGTGCAGATGACCACGTGACTCCAAGATCGGAAGATGACCACCGTTCGATCTCAAACGTCCCCTGTACTTCCCGCGATACATACACGATGGATGGATCGGAGTGATCCAGAATAATTCCGCCTGAATAATAGGGCTCGGTCTCATGAACTCCTTCAGGGGTTTGAGGAAACCAGCGGCCAGCCGACGTGATTTCATTCGTCACCCATTGGGCGCCATTCCAACGGCTGTAGTAGTAACGATGATCCTCCAAGGATTCAAATATGGCATAGACGATGACGGGATATCCTTGCTCATCCTCGGCAATATCCCAAATCCAGGCATTGCGTTGTGCACTTGTACCGTCGAACACCTTGTCTATCTCGGATAGTTCAAGCGGTAAATCTGTCGTTTGTTTGATTAACGAGCCGTCTGCGCGATAAATTGCTCCTTCTCGATAACGGGCATAATAAATACTGTTATAAGGTTCAATATTCGGATGTCCATCGGTACAAGAGAAATGTATTGTGTCTTTTCCATTGGAGGCATATCGGATATAAGGTCGTTGACCGCTGTCCATGATCAGCGTGCGCGCAGGGGACCATTCACTGTGTACCAAATCAGTGGAAACGCTAAAATTAGGCTTGAAATTGCCTCCACGCCAGAACAAATAGAGCCTTTTTTCTTCCGATAGATAGATTGGAGTAGGGTAGGTGTAGCCGTAATGTCCATCGGTATTCGCAGGAAGCTGCATCTCCGCTCCGAAGGAGGAGAGGTCTTCCGGCAACCGTGTTGTCCGATAGTACATCTTGGACCCATTATGAGCGGAATAAAAGATTGTGATATGTCCGGATTCGTCTATGTACAGGGATGGGTTGGCGTGATCATCCTGCTGAAGAACAGAACGGATCAAGAAAGTCTCGTAAGCACCCAGCACGTGATCGTAATAGCCAATCCATACATCTCCTATGCTATTCAACCAGCCGACATACGTTCTACGATGTTGTCCCTGATAGTAGAGCGCGCGAGGGTCGGCGAAAAAGCACCATGCCCCGTCGGATGTGAATTCTTGCGTCAAACTTAAGAGTGAATTCATCTGCATTCTCCTTATCTCTGATTAAACAGAACGCCATACTGGGAAGCGGCAGCTCCCGGTAAGGCGTTCTTTGTTTCCCGGTTTTAATAACAGATTATTTGAGTCGGTCGTAAGCGGTTTGCGTGATTTTCATCAGCTCGTCTACACCAATCTTCTTAGCTTCGGCAACATATTGATCCCACTCATCCATGCTGCGTTGACCTAATATGAACTTGGTAATTTGCTCGTTGCGGTGCTTGTCTACGGCTGCTTGCAGCAAGGAAACATTGGACAGCTCGCTTTCAATATACTGTGGTCTCACATGGTAGACACTGTCATGCTTGCGTGCCAAATCATAGGCATTACGCTGCTCTTGTGTAGCAGGAATTAGATGAGCGTCATAATTAAACCAAGTGTAGGTTCCGTTCGTCGCTAGTCCCGTCTTTTTGCGAACATCGGTTATATCCAGATATTCAGGGCGCAATTTCTTTTGCCCATTCTCAGTGATGTACACTTCGTCGCCTTTGCCCCAGCTGAGCAATTCTTTCCCTTCCTCACTATAAAACCAATCGAAAGCCTGGAGCGCTTCCTTGACTTTCTTGGATTTGGAAGAGAAGGTCATGCCTGTTTCCAAAATGTGTGTATAAGGGTTTACGCTAAATCCTGGAACGCCCTCAGGAGGAGGCATGAATGCAAGATTGAAGCTAGGATTCGTCTTTTTCATAGGGATGTTAAACAGATCCAGACGACCGATATAATCGAGTATCATGAACGTTTGGTCATTCGATACGGCATTTTGCCATTGTTGCACGTTGAAAGTCAGCCAGTCCGGCGGAATAAGCCCTTCTTTTTGCATACGTTGGAAGAACTCGATCATTTTCTTGTATTCGTTCTCAATAGGTCCGTAGCGCACCTTGCCGGTTTTCTCATCCTGGAACAAACCATTCATTGTACCGAATTGTGCGGTGGCAAAGTTAAGGATTCCAAGATTGGCTCCGCTTCTGAAGGAGAATGGATAGCTGTTAGGGTATAGTTCCTTCAGCTTTTTGCCTACAGTAATCAGTTCCTCATAATTGGCAGGAGGTTTAAGTCCGTTTTTCTTGAAAATATCTTCTCGATACATCCAGATGACACGATTCGTTTCACCGAAGCCTTCATTGGGAAGCATGTACATTTTACCGTCAGCGGCCAAAGCAGCTTTCGCGATGTCAGGATATTTCTTCAGCCAAGCGGTTAAATTCGGCATGACATCTTTATAATCCAGAATGTTGGCGAGAACCCCTTGCTGTCCAAATTTATCAGCGTCTGCGCGAGGGTTGAAAAAGGTGATGTCAGGCATGTTACCAGAGGCGACATTCAGATTAATAGTATCCTTCAGTTCTCCGGACGGAAGCTGAACATTGAATGTGGCACCGGTTTTCTCTTCTATCCACTTCCAGACAACCCAGTCCTTGTTATACGGCCAATTCGGGTGAACCTCTAGTAACATGGTAAACGTATTTTTGGGTTTTTCCGTCTTGACAGCAGGATTTGTTGTACCGCCTGCGTCCGTCGCTGTTGGGGTAGATGTGGTTCCTGAGCAGCCAACTAACATCGAGGCACTGATTAATAGGGATCCAAGTGTCGTAGTCCATTTCTTCATGCGTGAACCTCTCCTTTTCATTTTTCTAATTTCTCACTACCTAAGACTTGACCGCCCCGATCATAACGCCTTTGACAAAATACTTCTGCAGGAAAGGGTAGGCGAGAAGGATGGGAACTGTGGAAACCATGATTGTTGCGAACTTCAGCGGTTCCTCCAGCACAACATTGGCATCGCCAACTGCGGCAATATCCGCTTGGTTTGACTGGCCGGCAAGAACGATGTTGCGCAAAATGACCTGCAAGGGGAAAAGCTCTTGATCACGTAGATATAGCAGCGGCAGTAAGAAATTGTTCCATAATCCTACCGCGTAGAACAAACCGATAGTGGCGAATACCGCTTGAGACAAAGGGACGACGATTCGGAAGAAAACGCCGAAATCGCTCAGTCCGTCCATTTGCCCCGATTCCTCCAGTTCTGCCGGGATATTGGAGAAGAAGGTTCGCATGATGAGCAGATTCCATGTGCTTACAGCGCCAGGAAGTACCATGCCCCAGACCGTGTCGATAACGCCGAGTTCTTTTACAACTAGAAAAGTAGGGATCATCCCACCGCTGAAGAAGAGGGTGAATATAATGATCATGGTAAATCCACGCCCGAATACCATATTTTTTTTGGAAAGCGCGTAAGCCCCTAGCGATGTGATAACAAGTGAAAGGGTAGTGCCCAACACGACGTAAACAATCGTATTCCAGTAGGCGGTGCCAATGCGCGGATCTTTTAAAACGACCTTATACATGTCTATATTGAAGCCTTTTGGATACCAGCTGATTTCTCCTTTGAGCACATGAATGTTGCTGCTTAGTGAAACAGCGGCCATGTAGATAAATGGATACAGTGTAAGCAGGACAACTCCTAGAAGGATGACAATGTTAACAACTGAAAATAAAGTGATTTTGGAGCGTGTCATATGGAAGAATCCTCCTCAAGGGTTACCACAGACTTGTTTGTGATAGGCGCCGGCTTAGTGCATTCGTGCTATAGATGAAGAAAAAACATACAATCCCAGTGAACATATCTATAGCGGCGGCGTAACTGAAATTACCGCTTACAAGCCCTGTACGATACACATAGGTGCTTAGAATATCGGCGGTAGCATAGGTGGCAGGGTTATATAGCAGGAACACTTTTTCAAAGCCTATTTCCAGCACTCGACCGACATTAAGGATGAACAATATGATGATGGTCGTGGAAATACCCGGCAGTGTGACGTTCCAAAGCTTCCTCCAGCGGCTGGCGCCGTCTATATCAGCAGCTTCATAGAGGGAAGGATCAATGGAAGAAAGCGCAGCCAGATAAATGATGGCCTCCCATCCAATATGCTGCCAAACCTCTGAACCGACATAAATGAATCGGAACAACTCAGGTTTAATCATAAAATGAATCGGTTCAAAGCCAAAGGATTGAATCATGTGGTTAACAAAACCTTGAGAAGGGGATAAGAACAAAACGACCATTCCTGCAACTACGACATTAGAGATGAAGTGCGGTAAATAACTGACGGTTTGAACAAAACGTTTGAATACCATGTTCTTGACCTCATTAAGAAGCAAGGCCAAGATAATAGGGGCAGGGAATCCGAAAATAAGTTTATTGATGCCAAGTAGAAATGTATTACGCAAAATGATCCAAAAATCCGGACTATGGAAGAACATCTTATAATACTTAAGTCCAACCCACTGACTGGCCCATATCCCTTTGTACAGGTTATAGTCCTTGAACGAAATGACAATTCCGAACATAGGCAAATACTTGAAAATTAAGTAATACAGCAAGCAAGGTAAGAACATGAGAAGCAAGCTCTTGCTTTTTGCGATCTTCCTCCACATTAGAACAGTTCGACCGGGAACGCCCGGTAAGGAAGTCTCCGGATTTGCTCCAGCTGCGTCTAACTTATTCATTTGAGTATCCCCCCCGATCATGAGTACTTGAAGGTGCTAGTGTTCTTGTTATTTCGAAATTAGCATAGCACCGTTCGTATAGAATGTAATCCATAATAATTCCGAATTGTCCCCTCATCTATGAAATTCGTAAATATGTTAAGTTTTCGTGAAAAAGTGAATAGGCAAAATTGGCTTTTTTCCGTATTATTTAAATAAGACTTCTCGTAGATGATAAATACATTGAGATAGGAAAGACCATAAAAACAGATATGGAGGGGAGTAGGATACGTTTACTTTCGCGAGTCCAATCTAGAACGTCTTCCTTGCTCATTCGTTTGCTGCTAGGTTTTCTCACTGTCATTGTGCTGTTGATGTCTTTTAATTATTTGTCATTTACATTTTTCCAGAACAATATTAGAAATGAGATCATTAGTTATAACGCTCAGAACATCCGATTTACCTCAGAGAGATATGAGGAACATTTTCAACTCGTCCAGAAGCAAATGTATGCTCTTTATTTTAACGATGACGTGGATCGTCTTCAGAAGGCCAGCGGGAATGCTCGTTATGCGCTGCTGGATAGGGTCAAGCAGGAGATTATCAAGGTTGTTGGTAATCCTTTGATCTATGTAGACAATGCCATTATTGTCTTCAAGGAAGGTTCATTAACGTTAAGCAGAATAGGGACCAATGACAGAGCATCGTTGTTCGAAAAGTTCTATGCCAGCACCGATTACCCGGATTCTTTCTGGCAAAAGCAATTCAACGAAACGTATAGTGCCAAGATGTTTCCCATGTCCAAATTTTATGAGCATTCTTTTCATAAAGCGGGTGATGTGACAACCAAGGGATTGTTCATCCCTTATGTCCTTAAGCACTGGCAAAATGAGGACTTCTACATCGTTGCGATGATGGATGCGAATCAGCTATTCGAAGCTTTTCATCGTTCTGTGAATGCCAATTTCATCATCTTGGACAAGCAGGGTTTACCTTTGTTTTCAACGGGAGGGTTGGCTAAGCGAGAGGAGCTTCCAGAACTGCCGGTAGACAAAACGTATTTGCTGCGTGACAATACCTATTACTTTTATCAGACCGGACAGAACAGCGGGTACACGTATATAAATATCATACCTAGTGCCAGCATTTCGAAGCAGATTTCAAAGCTTAATCTGACACTATTTGTTCTACTCATTCTTTCCCTGATCGTGAGTGTTGTTATATCTGTACTATTCAGTGTTCGCTTTAACCGCCCGGTTAAGCAGCTGGTTTCCTCGCTGCAGACGGCAGGAGGCGAGGATGTTCGATTTAAAAGCAATATTCGCGAGTTTAAGTTAATCGGTCAGAAGCTGGACGATATGCTGCAGACGAATGCAAGGATTCAGTCGGATCTGGCTCAAAAGAATATTCAGCTCTTGTCGTACAGTTACTTGAATAAACTAAAGAAAATATATAGCGGCTCTCCAGGAGCTATTGATATGATTTCCACACAGGCATATCGTTTCGTCGTGTACGAGATTACGTACAAAGATAGGTTCTGGGAGGAAATGAAAGAAGAGCCGGGCCCTTTAACTTACAGCATTTATACGTTTATCAATCATAGCTTGCTTAAGGTATTCCCCGCTTCATTAACGATTCAAATCGAGAGTCGGCAAATGTTATCGGTTATCAATGAAATTGACGATTCTCGTCTGGATGCTTATATGACAGAATTATTGAAAGTCGTGGCTCATGACGCTGATTTCTATTTCTTGACCATCGCGATTTCACCGGCATTTCCGCAGTCGTTTGATTTCACGGAGGCCTATGAGCAGACGGTTAAACTGCTGCAAGAACGAAAGCTGAACGAAGATACGCAAATTGTTCGTCAGCATGCTGGTCGTCAATCTGTACATTTGCTAACGTCTGCGCAAGAACAGCAATTCGACTGCAATCTGGCAGCAGGGAATACGCAGGAGTTGCTGCATCTGCTGGATCGCCAGCTTGCTCTTATGGAACGCAAGTGTGAAACGGTGCTGCAATATCAAGAATTTTTAATTGATATTGTACAAAAGGTACGCAAAGCATTCCATGTGCTGCGGTTAGACGAACGGGCCATACAACCCGTTATCGCCGGATTGAGCACGAGTCAAAGTTTTTATTCGGGTCGGCATTATCGCAAATTTTTCAGTCAACTGCTTGTTGCGGCCTGTGAGGAGATTCGAAGTAATCAGAAAAATGAAGATCCAGTCATTGATTTTGTTGTGGACTATGTGAACAAGCATTTTGCTCAAGATATTACGCTGGATATTGTAGCCGAGCACCTACATATTACTGGAGGCTATTTGTCCACGTACTTCAAGGAGAAGACGGGGGAAAACTTCATTGATTATATTAATGGCGTAAGAATCCGGGTGGCGCAGCAAATGCTGCTGGAAACGGACCTGAGAATACAGGACGTCGCCAGCAGTTCAGGATACCAGAACATTAATTCCTTCAACAGGATGTTCAAGAAATTTACGGGGATGCCGCCACGCGAATTTCGCAGGGAGAAACGCACGGAAGACGAAGTCAGTTAAATGAAGGCCCTTAGCTCGCAGCTAGGGGTCTATTTTTATTATTTTTAAAAATTTGTAAAAGAGGAGGTTAATGAAAAAGAAGAGCGAATAGTACATGGAGATGTTCCTTATTTGGCGAAAAGGTGACACAACATGTAAAGAATGGGGATGTTCCGAGTTGAGAGATACGAATGTCAGAGAAGTCAGGGTTTCTGATTATCCGAATATTTATTTGTTGAACCAACACTTTAATCCGAATCTATCTGTCTTTACGGAAGAGAAAGTAAAAGAGAAGCTAGTCACCCTTACAACCAAAACAAAAGATGTCATCTTTGTGTATGAACAACATAACGAAGTGATTGGATATATTCATGGCAGTCCCTATGAATTACTGTTTGCTGACTCGCTAGTAAACATCCTGGGGTTCGTTGTCAATGTGGAGTACCGGGGTCAAGGGATTGGCGGCATATTGATTGAAAGCCTTGAACAGTGGGCCAAGGATGCCGGGTATTCGGGGATCAAACTATTATCGCATCCAACTCGTGTACAGGCGCACCATTTCTACGAGCAACGAGGGTATCAGTTTACGAAGGACCAGAAAAATTTCATAAAGACATTCCGTGAAAACTAAAACAGGCTGCCAGCTTATGTGGCAACCTGATCTTCTAGAGCCTAAACAACACCTTGTGCAATCATCGCGTCTGCGACTTTTGTAAAGCCTGCAATATTAGCGCCTACAACCAGATTGCCCGGGTGGCCGTATTCCTCTGCCGCTTGAACAGCGCTTTTGTAAATATTTTTCATAATGGCATGAAGCTTATCGTCTACCTCATGGAATTGCCAGGAGTAGCGCATGCTGTTCTGAGACATTTCAAGCGCGGATACGGCAACACCACCGGCATTCGCTGCCTTAGCTGGCCCGAAGAGCACGCCTGCCTTCAGGAATACCTCAATGGCCTCCAAAGTGGATGGCATGTTTGCGCCTTCGCCAACCGCTTGTACGCCATTTCTTACCAGAATCTTAGCCGATTCCTCGTTGATCTCGTTCTGCGTCGCGCTCGGTAGAGCAATGTCGCATGGAATCGTCCAAATGCCGTCACAACCCTCATGGTAAGTAGCAGTAGGGTGCTCGTTGACATAATCGCTGATTCGCTTTCTATCCACTTCTTTCAAGCGGCGTACGGTGTCTAGGTCGATTCCATTTTTATCATAAATATAGCCATTGGAATCGCTGCAAGCCACGACTGTAGCGCCAAGCTGCATCGCTTTTTGCATGGAATAGATAGCAACGTTGCCTGAACCGGAAACTACGACAGTGCTGTCCTTAAAGCTAAGGCCTTTGGACTGTAGCATTTCATTTACAAAGTAAACGCAACCATACCCCGTTGCCTCTGTACGTGCCAGACTACCGCCATAGATAATCCCTTTGCCAGTCAAAACACCAGCCTCGTATGCACCACGAATTCTTTTGTACTGACCGAACATGAAGCCGATTTCCCGAGCGCCAACGCCAATATCGCCGGCAGGTACGTCTGTATCTTGTCCCATATATTTATAAAGCTCCGTCATGAAACTTTGTGTAAATCGCATGATTTCATTATCGGATTTGCCTTTAGGATCGAAATCGGAGCCGCCTTTACCGCCGCCAATTGGCTGTCCAGTAAGGGAGTTTTTGAAGGTTTGTTCAAACCCAAGGAATTTGATGATGCTGGCATTAACGGAAGGGTGAAAACGCAAACCACCTTTGTAAGGTCCAATCGCGCTGTTAAATTGCACACGGAAACCGCGGTTCACATGTGTAACTCCTTGGTCGTCCACCCATGGCACGCGGAAAGTGACCAAGCGCTCCGGCTCGACAATTCGTTCAAGGATACCATGTTTCATGTACTTCGGATGTTTGGAGAGAACAGGAATCAGGGATTCAAGGATCTCCTTCACTGCTTGGTGGAACTCTTTCTCATGAGGATTACGTTTTACCACTGTTTCGTATACGCCGTGTACGTATTCACTTGCAATTGTTTCGTTATCGACCTGTACTATCACAATCTCATCCGCCTTCATAATCAAGTATAGTTAAAAAAGTTTATTATAATAGTTTTACCTTATCCGAAGCATTTGATCAATTAAAATTTACATGTCATGTAAGCTTACTCCGTTGGGTGAATGAAGTGCCCATTCAAAGTCAAAAAAAAGACCGCGAGGAAAAAGTCCTCGCGGCTATTTTTATTGCATTTCACGAAATGTCTTCCGAAAGTCACTAGGTCTCACATTTGTTTTGCTGTGGAACAGGTTCGAAAAATAATGGGGATCGAAATATCCCAGCTTGTATCCAATTTCACTTATGGTCAATTGCGTGTCGACCAGCATGCGTTTAGCGGATTCTATCTTTTTAGTAATGACATAGTTATAGAGGGTAGTTCCCACCTCTTTTTTAAATAAGCGATTCATATGTCTGGTAGAAACACCAATTTGAGAAGAGAGCTCCGATGTGTCGTAAGGAGAGAAGACACTGTTATTCAGAAATTGTTTGATAGATTGAACCGTTGACGTTAAAGTATCGCCTTGTTTTCGCAATACCTCAGAGAGGCAAACGATGATTCGCATAAGGATGATCTGAAGCTCAGTTTGCAGCTCCTGGGCGGATGTATGTTTAGCGTTGTCGATTGCCTCGTGAAAAAGAGGGGCTAATCCGCTATTCTGCACGACGATATGGGGAAGCAATTGATAGGCTTCGAGCATCTTAAGAATCCAGTTGCCGCTAATGTTTAACCATATGTAGCTCCATTGCTCCTCATGCTGAGGGTCTGAGACAACTTCATGGTAGCAGCCGGCAGGGAGGATGAAGACATCTCCCTGACGCGCAGTCAAGGTTCGTGTGCCAACCGTAACGCTTCCTTGTCCTGAACGTACCAAACCGAAAACAGTTACTTGCGCAAGCTCTCGAATATTGCAATAATCCGATTCGCAGTAATTTACCCCCAAGAACTGTACGCTTAGGGGAGGAGGGTCTCCTACCTGCGGCAGATGATAGATAGGTCCATGCTTTCCGAGCTTATTCACGTTCTTCATCCTCTTTATGCATGCCAAACCCGAGGCATCGCCATAGATTCTTTACCTAGTTCCGCCCACGCATATTTCAACAAAAGCTCCGATTTCAGGGTCTGGTATTCAGGAAGATTCCATAAATTGCGGATTTCACCCGGATCTTCTTGCAAATCAAAAACTTCCCCATAGGTTTGGTTATAATACACGGTAATTTTATATCTTTCATCCACATAGGTTTTTTGATGAATCGTCGTTGGGGTATGACGAAACTCGCAAATCGCATGATCCCTGGCTTGGCTTTGCTGACCGCGCCAAACTTGTGACTGATCTACACCTGTCATATGGTGAGGAATCGTAATGCCGCATAGTGAGAGAAAGGTAGGGGCCAGATCTACCAATGACTGAATGGCAGGCGAAGTAACTCCAGCCGGAACTTGGCCGGGATATCGAACCATGAACGGAATCTTGATGAGATCCTCGTAATGGAAACCGCCTTTGGCCTGAAGGCCGTGTTGACCATAGAAGTGCCCGTGGTCCGTTGTAAATACTACGATTGTATTATCCGCGAGGCCTAGTTCATCAAGCTTATCCAATATATTTCCAATATATTTGTCCATTAGACTGATCATGCCATAGTAGGTTGCGACCAACTGTTTACGGTCTTGCTCGGAATACAAGGCTGAATGGGAATGATAGCCATGCACGGCATAGTCACCTTCCTGCCAGGGTTGAAAATCAGGATTTTCCAACTGGGTTAATTGAAAATGGGGTGGATTTTGGTCATGCTCGCCAGGAGTGGCTTCTGGAATGGTCAGTTGATCGGGATCATACATCGTATCCCACGGTTCAGGTGCCAAATAATCCGGATGTGGGTCAAAGAAGCTGGACCAAAGGAAAAAGCTTTGATCTTCTTCTTTATATTGCTCCAGAAGCGCGTTAGTTCTCTCAGCAATCCAGGTATTGTAGTGATATTGCTCTGGAATAGGCCATTTGTGAAGAATGGAGCGATCCATCGTCCCAGTTGGCGGCAGGAAATAATCACGCCAGTTCATGCAGCCCTTTTCTTCCATCCAAAGAGCATAATGTTGTCCGACATGCGCTTCATTCGTATGATTACGAGCCAGTTCTACATGATCGAAGCCGTAGAAGGGGCCGTTATTCTTTTTCCAAAAATCAAGATCTTGTAAGATCGGATAAGCTTCGAGAGATGGGTATTGTTCTGTAGAAGCTAAAGGTTGAAAATGAGCTTTACCGACAAGTGCGGAATTGTAACCGGCTTCACGAAAATCTTCGCCGACCGTATGCACATTCTCTAACAGCTTTGTGCCAAGTGTCCATGCTCCGTGCTGGCTTGGATACATGCCTGTAATGATGGATGCTCTGGTCGGCGTACAAGTCGGGTTTGGACAATAAGAACGCGTATAAGTCGTTCCTTCCTTCACCAAACGATCCAAATTCGGCGTTTTGATTTCCGAGTTAAAAGCACCTAACGTATTCCAATGCTGCTGGTCACTAGTAATTAACAAAATATTAGGTTTCTTCATCCAATAACTCCTCCATGTTTCGAAATTCTATATTAAGAATAAGGCGGATATGTAAAAATTAAAATATCATAGAAACGTATACGTTTAACATTTTGTTAGGTATGATAATCTTAAAGTCATCTATCAAGTCTGAGGTGAATATACGATGCAGGAATTTCCCCACGAATATGCACAACACCATTACTTAAATCCTAATGATTTTATAAAAATGAGCGGCTTGTGGTGTATTCGTGTTGGGCATAACGTTGCCAAATCGAACTATCAGGTCGGGCCTAAAAGAATTGAATGCTACAGTCTGCACTTCGTAGTGGAAGGTCAATTACTTCTTCAATCCGAAAACGGGGAAGCGATTCTTCAACCGAATGATCTTTGCTGTTTCTTTCCGGATGAATCGTATTCCTACCGTATCTATGATCAGAAAGAGACCTTGAAGCTTATTTGGATAGCTTTTCAAGGTCCGCAAGCTTTGACGCTGCTGCATTCGCTTGGATTAACACAAACGACTCCCGTATTACGTGCAAGATGCAGCCGGGAAGTCTGGACAAAACTGTATGCTTTCCTGCAGTTCATCTCCGATCAACCGGATGAAGCGGAGGACATTGGCTTTTCAACCGAACTTCAGGAACAATTGTATGGAATTTTTGCTGTCCTTATGAAAGGGGGCAAGACAATAAGTGATGAGAAAACGAGCAACGTAGATGACCTTCCTTGGTTAAAGCGATCCCTTGATTTTATGCAGCTGCATGCGTTGGAAGGAATCAGCATCAAAGAGGTTGCTGAAGAGGCGGGGGTTCATCGATCATACTTTTCTGATATTTTCAAGAAGCGTATCGGCGTATCGCCAAATCGTTATTTATACCGTCTCAAAATGGAAAAGGCTGCAGCATCGATATCTTTAAAGGATCGGACGATCACTGAAGTCGCTTATAGTGTCGGCTATCCGAGTCTATATTCGTTCTCAAGAGCTTTTCGCAACTATTATGGCTACTCTCCTGAAAATATGCCGTGATGTGTTCGATGTCCGTTTTCCTCACCTCATGCGCAGCTTTCTATATTAAGAGTTTGGACAAAGCACGGTATACTTATCTTAGGCATACGGCGATTAGGAGAGGAAGAATCCAATGGAAAACGATTTTATCATACAGCCTCCACATCCTGAAACGGAATGGGCTGCCTGTACCAGCTATTCAGAAAATGCGGTAAGTATTGAACGATTGATCGATGTTCCTTTGAAGGACGCGAGTATTTGTACCGGACCGGAGCATTCGTATTATTTGACTGGAACGGTTGATGGTACTAATGTGCTTGTGTGGACTTCGATGGACTTAAAGACATGGACAGAACCAGTAAGCGTATGGAGCTTAGAGCTGGAGGGGACATGGCAAAAAGAAGGGACAGGCACAGCTGGCATTTGCGCGCCGAAAATACGCTATGTAAAAGGAGCGTTTTGGGTTACATACGGGTTAAGCCAGGGTGGTACCGGTTTGCTTAGATCCACGTCGAATTCCGCGTTGGGGCCATACGAAGATATGGGAAAGATGACAACGGATGGGCAGGATGCCTCGTTATTTGAAGATGAAGACGGAGCTGTCTATTGGATTTATAGCAAAGGTCTAATTGCTCGTATGAATGAAGATATGACCGGTTTAGCTGAAGTTCCGAGGATGATTGAGGTACAGCCGTGGAAAGTCGCAGGACGAGAAGATGATCCTTCGTATATGGGTACTTTGCAAGTCGGAGCATATGGTGCTTTTTTATACAAAAAAGATGGAACCTATGCCATGTTTTGTGCCGATCGTTTTACTCGGATGGGTAGCGAGGCAGTGGATACGTTTGTTGCTGTCAGTCATTCCATCTATGGCCCCTACAGCCGGAGATATTTGGCGCTTCCCCATGGCGGGCAAATAAGTCTGTTCGATGGACCTGAACATCAGATTTATGCCTCATTTACAGGTAGTGGCGAATATTCATTGGTTGAGCATTATCCGGCTGTCGTGGCAATGACTTTTGCCAGTCCTGGATTCATAAGACCAACGGAGGCCGTGGTGCTGGAGAAGGGTGCAGTGGGCGGTCTCAAACCTGTTGCTGATTTTCCAATTCGAGATCCTCATATAAGCACCGGACCTGATGGCACTTATTATATGACAGGGACATCCGATAAGCCGCATCGCAACTTTTGGGACCGGAATAATCAGCTGCACTTGTGGAGGTCATCTGACTTGCAGGAGTGGCATCATGTTGCGAAAGTATGGGATCTGTCCGAGAACGGTTCATGGGAGAACCATATTTATAAGAATCCGTGTCTCTGGGCACCTGAGATGATCTATTTGTATGAGACATTCTGGATCACATATTCCCTACAAGGCGGGGGTACTGGGTTAATCAAAAGCTTGTCCGGAGACGCTGAAGGTCCTTATATCGATATGGGCCGCATGACGAATACGGATATTGATTCAAGCTTTTTCCAGGATAGCGATGGCGAGGTGTATTTTGTCTGGCAGGATGGGAAAATAGCTCGAATGAAAAAGAATATGACGGGATTCGCGGAAGAGCCCCGCAAGCTGCTGTGTTCAGACGGACAACGCGTCGGTTATGAAGGTGCTTTCATCGTAAAATATCAAGGGAAGTATATCCTTGGTGCGGCGGAATGGAATGGCGACAAACGGGTAGACGGCACTTATGATTTAATGTATGCCGTAGCGGATCACATTTATGGACCATATACGCCTAGACGTGTGGGGGTGCCTCATGGAGGCCACGGGACGATGTTTATCGATCGAGACGGCAGACTTTGGTCCACCTTTTTTGGGAACGATCGCACGGCACCTTTCCGGACGCGCCCGGGAATCGTTCTTCTTGATGCGGAGGAAGATGGACAAGGGCTATGCATAACGCCTAGTTGTGAGTAA
Organism: Paenibacillus anseongensis; assembly: GCF_009757995.1. Taxonomy (NCBI): domain Bacteria; kingdom Bacillati; phylum Bacillota; class Bacilli; order Caryophanales; family Paenibacillaceae; genus Paenibacillus; species Paenibacillus anseongensis. Next base: position 206,534 of record NZ_WSEM01000039.1, on the reverse strand, counting down.
TATAAAAGCATGAATCTAGCTCGGGCTGCCGGGCAGGGTTCATGTTTTTTTCTAATCTAAGCGCAGTAGAAGGGAGCACCTACCTATGAAGTTTTCCTCCTTGAAGAAGTTAATTTCACCTACGGTAAGCATTCAGGGGAAAATCTTCGTCGCCTTCAGTTTAGTAACACTGCTGGGCATCGTGGCCGTGACGAGCATCGTTTATTTGTATATGAGAGAAACGGTCAAGAACAATGCGATCACGTCTGTGACGGAAAGTATCCGCCAAGCAGACGAATCCTTGAATCTCCGACTAGAAGAAGTAAGCCGATTAAACACGGTGGTTGCTACGAATAAAACCGTACTGGACACACTGCTTAGCAAGACAGAAGAACCGAGCTTCGAGTGGTTTCAGGAACAAAAACGAATCGAGGAGTTTTTATCCGCCCTGATTGCTTATAAGCCATACATATCGAGGGTAGCCGTTATCGGCTTGAATGAAAAGGTATTTTTTGTAGGTTCCCCGTGGCTCGACAAAAACATTTTATTCACACCGATGATGGACGATTTGCTGCAAAATGGATCGGGCCACGCCTATTTTCATCAACCGGGCTTTAATAATTCCATTGTGACCGGGCGTGAACTCCGATATAACCGAAATTTAATTGGTATGGTCATGTTTGATTTGAATGACGAAATTGTTAGAAAAATTTATGATGTTAAACCTACATCGGATAGTATGTTATATGTCGTAGACAGGAAAAACGAGTTTATCTATCAACCGAGCACAAGTGCTCTTGATCAAGAAACGATCATGAAGCTCAATGAGGAACTTAACGGTTCAGACGGTGCGGTTGAAAGGATCATTAACCAAACCTCTTATCTCGTCGTCATGCGTAAATCAGAGTATACAGGGTGGTCAACGCTTGCGCTCGTACCCATGAAGTCGCTTTTAACCGAAACGGCACGAATCCGTCATATGTTAGCCACTGTAGCCATTATCGTTTTTATAATCATTGTCATCGGTACTTTACAGGTTTCTTCCCGAATGACGAGAAATATTCGCAGGTTAAGATCGATGATGATGCATGTCATGGAAGGCAATATGTCGCTGCCGACTGTCGAAATCCATTCCAAGGATGAAATCGGTCAGCTGTATCAAGTTTTCAAAAGCATGGTGGAACAATTAAAGCGTTTACTTGAGGGAATCATGACAACGGAAAAGGAGAAACGTGAAGCGGAATTGGCTGTTCTGCAGGCACAAATTCGTCCTCATTTTCTATATAACACTCTGAATACGGTGAAATATTTAGCTAAGTTAAACGGGGTGCCGAACATTGTGGAAGTATCTGAATCATTGATTGAGCTCATGCGCGGTGTGCTTGGGAATACGAATGAATTTCTTACGCTGCAGGAAGAACTTCAGTATGTCCGTAGCTATGTGACCATTGAAAAATACAAATATGTAGAACCCGTCCATCTGATGATTGAAGTTGAAAATGATGAGCTTTTGCAGCTTAGCGTGTTGAAACTGATGCTCCAGCCTCTTGTGGAAAACGCCATTATTCATGGGCTCTCCGGCACGGAGTGCGAGGGCGAAGTGTTGATTCGCATCTATGAGGAGAACAAGGAATTGAGAATCGATGTCCGAGATAACGGCAAAGGGATGTCGAAAGATCAGATCAAGGCGCTCTTCGAAGCGAACACAAATACACGCTTTAGCGGCATGGGAGTGCGCAATGTACATGAGCGAATTGTTCGTCTTTTCGGGGAGCCATATGGTGTTTTTCTAGATAGTGAACCTGACGCATTTACGACAGTGCAGATCAGATTTCCAATGATAACGTGAAGTGAACAGGAGGGTGAAAAATGTTTGAGGTCTTATTGGTTGACGATGAGGCGTTAGCCCGCAACGATGTGAAAGGAATGCTGGACTGGGAAAAACATGGATTCACCATTTGCGGAGAAGCGCAGAACGGCGCTATAGCCCTTTCTATGATGGAGCAGCATACGCCGCACATTGCCATTGTGGATGTGAGCATGCCGGCGATGAATGGGGTAGAGCTCAGCCGCCGAATCAAAGAGCAATTTCCGATGGTTAAAATGATTATGCTGAGCAGCTTCGACGATTTCGATTATGTTCGTACTTGTCTAATGAATGGAGCCATGGATTATTTGCTCAAGCATCGCTTGAACGCAAGCGCGCTTTTGGCGCTTCTGGATCGAGCCGTTATGGAGCTGCAGAGTGAAGCGCGGGAGCATAAAGCACGCAGCGTGCAAACTCAAATCATCGAAAGCCTAAGCCCGGTAATACTTCGCGAACATGTGGCGAATTTGGCTAGAAATGTGGAAGGTGCTGAAGAATCATTGCAGGCTTATGCCAAAGATAATGACCTCTACACGCATTCCGTCAATTATGGAACTGCCGCCGTTCAAATTGTACCGTTTCTGTTAGTGACGGAGTTGTTAAATGATGTTCAGAAAAATAGGTTCGTACAGCAAGCGACGGATGTTATGCAAATGGCAATTGGTGACGTTCAGAAACGAACGGTAGGTTATGTGGGGGAGGGACGATTTATTATTCTGTTTTCATCCGAGGAGCGAAGTGAACTTGCCGTAACGAGCCAAATTAATCAAGCTGTAAGCGCGCTTTCGCATTCCCTGGAAAAATTTCTTAATTTGAAATGTGTCTGTATCATTGGCCCGCGAAGCGGGAGTTTAAAGCAGCTTGTCGCCAGTTATCGCAAGGCTGATCAAGAGATGAATGATATTTTATATCAAGGTATGCACCCTGCGACGCTAAGAGATGCTCTGATTATAGAAGAGAAGAAGCAACTGCTTCTCTACCTGGAGCAGCTAGACGGGGACAGGATCCGCCATACCATTACAACCATCTTTGCCACTGTAAAACATCAGCCCATCTACGCAATGACGGTACAAACGATAGTCAGTGAATTGCTTCGGCTCATAGAGATGTCGCTGAAACGGCAATTTTCACATATCGCCAGGGAAGATGTGCAGCTAGTCCCTACTCGGAATGAATTTGGACGGATGAGCAGTGTTTCCGAAATCGAGATGTGGGTATTGTCTTACTACGCACGGATTGTAGATTTCATTAAGGAACAGCAAGCTGGGGGATCCTACTCACGTCATATTGGCAAAGCGGTCCAATACATCTCGGATAACTATGCCGCCAATATTTCCTTGGAAAGCACAGCCGGTGCTCTCAATCTAAATCCGTCCTACTTAAGCAGATTGTTCAAAGAGGAAACACAAATGACATTTACTGAATATATCAATCGCGTCCGTATTAAAAAAAGCTGCATGCTCATGGAATCCGACGCTTATGCGCTCAAGCAAATAAGCAGTGAGGTTGGCTTTTTGAGCTACACATACTTTTTTAAAGTATTTAAAAGCATAACGGGAATGACGCCGCAAGCTTATATCGATCATTTGAAAACATCAAAAAAGTAGAATGAAATGTCATATATGTTGAATCAGCGGGATGAAATCATTCTTTATAATGAGATCAACCCTTAGAAAACGCTTTCCTACAAGGGGAAAACAACATGAACGGAGGAAAGAAAGAATGAAAAGAAAATGGGGGACAGTACTGCTTTCTACTTTAGTTGTTTCCAGTTTGACGTTATCGGCTTGCAGCACGGATAAGCCAAGTACAGAGAAAGAAGGCAAATCCAAAGGTGAAACTTCAAGTAATGCGTCTTCAGAAGGATTTCCGATTGTCAAAGAACCGTTGAAACTGAAAATGTTCACTCGTATTGCGCCTGTCAACGGACCGTTTAAAGACATGCCGGTGTTTCAGGATTACGAGAAAATGAGCAATATTCAAGTCGAATTCATTGAAGCGCCAACGGATGGGTTTAATGAGAAAAAGAACCTGCTTTTTGCTTCGAATGAACTCCCTGATGCTTTGTACCGCTCAGGCTTGACACCATTAGAGGCAATTCGATACGGGTCCGGAGGTCAATTGATTCCACTTGAGAGTTTGATTGATAAGTACGCGCCGAATATCAAAAAGCTGATGGATACATATCCGGAAATTCGTTCTGCGATAACGACGCCTGAGGGTCACATCTATGCCCTGCCTGGTATCGTAACTGTAAACGCTGCCAGAACGGATAAACGTTGGATGAATCAAGTCTGGCTGAAGAAGCTGAACCTGAAAGAACCAGAGACGACGGACGAACTATATGAGGTATTGAAAGCTTTCCGGGATAAAGATCCGAATGGCAACGGCAAACAGGACGAAATCCCGATGACAGCGCGCAACGGCCTTAGCATCGTTCCTATTATGGCGGGATCCTTTGGCTTGGATTTTCAATTAGGATATAACATTAACTTGGAAAACGATAAAGTGAATATTTGGATGGGCAGCGACCGGAATAAAGAATTATTGATGTACCTAAATAAGCTGTATTCCGAGAAATTGCTGGATTCAGAGCTATTTACGCAGAAGGAAGCTCAGTATTTGGCTAAGCAAGGGACAGGGAATACCGGTTTCTTCTTTGATCAGACGAATAATCCCATGCTGGATACGAAAGTAGCGGATCAATACATTGGTATAGCTCCAGTGAAAGGGCCGCATGGTGATAGATTGCAGTTGGCGCAACCGGTGCCTAGAGACTTTGGTGCTTTTGCCATCACCTCTGTAAACAAGAATCCTGAAGCTACACTGCGTTGGGTTGATTATTTCTTTGGCGATGAAGGCTCTACTTTATTGCGTTTCGGTCGCAAGGGCGAGAACTATGAATTGCGTGATGGCATTCCATTTTATACAGAAGCTTTCCTGAATTCCGGTAATCAAGGCAAAATCACCCCGTATGCTGGAGGAGGAGCACCGCATCTGATCAGCGAGAAGGTGGCATCTTTCATTAATCCGCCTCAGGTTCAGGAAGCTCAAAAGAAACTGGATCCGTACATGCCGAAGATTCGCTATGCATCGCCGATGTTTGATGAGCAAACGGCCCAACAAATTAACATCTTGCGTAACGATATTGATAAGTATTATGAAGAGCAAAGCACGAAGTTTATCGCAGGTGCCCTTAGTTTCGATAAATGGGGCGAGTTTCAGAGCACCTTGAAGAAAATGAAAATTGACGAGCTTCAGAAACTGTATCAAGAAGCTTACGATAAACTCAAACAGCAAAAATAAGGATGGACGGCTGGAGGACGACAGATGAACAGTACGGCAAATACAGCAGGCACTGCGTCTCGACCCAAATCGAGGCGCTCCAGCCTCTTGAAAGCTGTGAGCAGTCGATATGATCTCTATCTTATGCTGCTCATTCCCATTGTATGGTATCTTGTGTTCCACTACGGGCCGTTATACGGCCTGCAGATTGCATTCAAAAACTTCAGTCCGGCAAAGGGAATCAATGGCAGTGCTTGGGTAGGGCTTGATCATTTCAAACGTTTCGTAGAATCTTATTATTTCTGGAGACTCCTGTGGAACACGATTTCTATTAATTTATTTTCCTTATTATTTGCATTTCCAATCCCGATCCTGCTCGCTTTACTGGTTACAGAAATTCGCAATAAGGCATTCAGTAAAGTAGTGCAAAACATTACGTACATTCCGCATTTTATTTCCATCGTTGTAATGGTGGGAATGCTGATGCTCTTTTTATCTCCTCGAGGCGGTCCATTGAATTCAATCATTGAAGCGTTTGGCGGAGAACCTGTGCGATTTCTCGATTCTGCGGGCTGGTTTAAGACGATTTTTATTAGCTCCAACATCTGGCAAAATATGGGTTGGCAATCAATTATCTATATTGCAGCCTTGAGTGGAGTCAATCCGCAGCTGTATGAAGCCGCAAAAATGGATGGTGCAAGCCGGCTGCGTCGCATCTGGCACGTGTCTATTCCGGGTATTCTACCGGTTATCGTCATTTTATTGATCCTCGATGTGGGACACTTCATGAATGTTGGGTTTGAGAAAATTTTGCTCATGCAAAATAATTTGAATTTGGAGTCCAGCGATGTCATTTCCACTTTCGTCTACTCGGCGGGCATTTTGAAAGGCGAGTACAGCTATACAGCTGCTATAGGATTGTTCAACTCCTTGATCAACCTTGCGCTGTTGATCCTTGTGAATCGCTTTGCCCGTAAAAAGGCGGAAACAAGTTTATGGTAGGAGGAGCCGAGTGATGCAGATGCAAACGCTCACAAAGAGGAGCTCGGATGAAAAAGTATTTGATGCTGTTGTAAACCTACTGGCCGCTTTAATTGTAGTAATCGTGTTGTATCCGCTTATCTTTATCGTAAGCGCCTCTTTCAGCGATCCCGCACTAGTGCTGAATGGCGATGTCATCTTGCTGCCCAAGCAGATCACGTTAGAAGCATACCGGAACGTTTTTCATAACGATCAAATTTGGAACGGTTATGGAAATACAATTCTGTATACGTTAATCGGTACAGCAATCAACCTGGTGATGACGACACTTGCCGCCTATCCACTGTCAAGACCGGATTTGCCTGGACGTGGTGGCATTATGTTTTTCGTTACGCTTACGATGTTTTTCAGCGGGGGCCTCATTCCATCCTATCTCCTCGTGAAAAATTTGGGCATGGTGGATACGATGTGGGCATTAGTCATCCCTGGCGCAATTGCCACGTATAACTTAATTGTGATGAGAACGTATTTTCAAACGAGCATACCTTGGGAGATTCAAGAAGCTGCAAATATGGATGGATGCTCAAACTGGAAGCTGTTGACCCATGTAATTTTACCGTTATCGAAACCGATTATGGCCGTCATGATTCTTTTCTACGCTGTTGGTCATTGGAACTCCTATTTTAATGCCTTAATCTATATTCGCAGTAAAGATTTGTATCCGCTGCAGCTTGTGCTGCGTGAAGTGCTCATGGTTAGTCAGTCGGATGCAGCCGATAGCAACGTTGGACTTGAATCTAAAGTGCTATTAGCTGAAAGCATCAAATATGTGGTTATTATCATTTCCAGCTTGCCGGTATTATTGATGTATCCATTCGTACAGCGGCATTTTGTGAAAGGCGTTATGATTGGCTCATTAAAAGGATAAAACGTGAAAGGAAGCGTTGCGTTTATGGTACAATCTAGAGCTAGCATTCAAGTGAATACAAATCAAGTCGGTACTAGTCCAATTAATCCTTATATATTCGGTCATTTTGTAGAGGATATCCGTGATCATATGGATGCGATGCTGGCTTATCCGCTGAGAGATATGGATTTTGAAAGTACGGATGTCACGTACAGAGGGCTTTCAGGAAGCTGGCGTCCTTTTACAAATGGGAAAAGCACGCTGTATGGGCTTGAACCTGCGGCAGCTCATCACTCCGGTCATAGTCAGCGGATCAGAATTTATAGCGATGACGAGGGATATGCCGGGATTAGGCAATCGATTGCCGTCCAACAAGATCAAATTGGGTATACCCTTGCGCTGTATGCAAGAGCTTCTATAGAAATCAAATTTCTTATTGCGGAAATCGTGGATAAAACGAGTGACGAAGTGCTCGGACATACACGAATTAAGCTTGAAAGCCATAATTGGAAGCATTATGAAGCGCGTCTCCAAGTACAACGCACCTGTGAGAACGCTGAGTTCAGAATATATGTACCCTCAGAGCATGAACGTTGGTTGGATCATGTGTCCACGGGTATGCTTTGGTTGGATCATATTTCGCTGCTCCCTTCTAATAGTGTAGGCAACGTTCGCAAAGAAGTGATGGAGATGACGAGAGACTTGAACGCCGGCATGATGCGGCTTGCCGGGAATTATATTAGTGCTTATCATTGGCAGCAGGCCATCGGTCCTGTCTATGAGCGACCTGCAGTCATTAATGAAGCTTGGGGTGGCTGGACGAATAAATATTTCGGAACAGACGAGTTCATCGCATTTTGCCGGGAATTGAAGGTAGAGCCGCTTATCTGTGTAAATGATGGGTCTGGCACTCCTGAAGAAGCAGCGGAGTGGATTGAATATTGCAATGGCAGCGTGGATACACCGATGGGTAAACTTCGGGCAGCTAATGGGCATCCCGAGCCATATGGCGTGAAATATTGGGAGATCGGGAACGAAGTATGGGGAGCATGGCAGGTAGGCCATTGCACGGCAGATCAATTCGCAGAACGCTATACGCGATTTGCCGAATCCATGAAAGCCGCCGATCCCGAGATTAAGCTGCTTGCCTGTGGTCATGACAAAATGGATTGGAACAAAACCTTACTTGAAAAAGCTGCTGAGCACGTTGATTTCTTAACTTTACATTTGTATCACGGGTGTAACCGTTTTGGAATGAATCACAGCACGTTAAGAGAAGATCGCTACAAAGCTATCGTTTCTTTTCCCGAATGGACAAGAGAAACCGTACGTCAAACGAGGGAACTGTTCGCCTCATCGGATCGGTATGCTCATATTAAATTAGCTATAACGGAATACAACACCATGTATTATCCGAACACGATTCGCAAAGGTCTGCCTAACGAACACACACTTGAAGCAGCCGTGGCGAATGCAGCGAATTTGAATGAATTTATTCGAAATAGCGATTTGATAGAGATCGGCAGCTTCTCGGACCTAGTGAATGGTTGGCTTGGCGGATGCATTCGCGTAGGTGATTTCTATGCAGACCAGTTCCGAGGCAAATCCTCCGGAAGAAGTGAAAATTCCTTAACCATTTACGGCACACCAACCTATTATGTCATGAAAATGTATGCGAACCGTGATCTCGGCTATGTCGTTGAAACCCATACGGATTGCGAAAGCTTTCAAGTAACCAGCCCGATTCAAATTCCTCACTTGGACTCTTTGCCGAATTTGGATGTTGTGGCTTGTACGAATACTCAGCGGGATAAGCTGACTATTTTTATCGTGAATCGAGGTCTCGAAGATACGATTGCAGATATTCAGCTTAACGGTTTTGCTGAAACTGGAACCGCTAGCTTACTGGAAGTCACTGCGGATCATTATGAAAGCATTAACGATGCGTTAAATCCTGAAACCGTAGTCTGCAAATCCCATGATCTAGCGATTATGAAATCGCAAGTGACTTGTCCATTGAAAGCGTCGTCTATCTATGTACTAGAAATCAATCGCTAATGGGAAGGAAAGACAACCGATTGCGATGGAAAAAAGCATGGATTATAGCGCTAGCTATGTGTGCCGCAATCCTGGTCATTGTGGCAGTTGTTATGCAATCCCAACTTCAGGGGCGGGAGGAGGCGAACAGGATGGAGGTAACCTTGGGGCAAACCTACCAGAATCCCATTGTTTTGGATCAAGAGTGGGAGGATTACGGCATTGGAGACCCTTACATTCTGCGTTTTAACGGTAAATACTATTTATATTGCAGCACGAAGGACAGAAGAGTCGGCGTTAAGGCATGGAGCTCGGATGATCTAGTGAATTGGCGATACGAAGGTTTGGTTACGGAAGAACCTGTCAGTGAGGGGGCTTATGCGCCGGAAGTTGTCTATTGGAACGGAGCGTTCTATATGTACACTTCGCCGGCGGGCAAAGGACATTACGTCTTACAAAGTGACAAGCCTACCGGACCATTCGTGAAAAAGACGGATAATCTGGGCTTCACGATTGATGGTTCTGTTTTTATCGATGATGATGAGAAATGGTATTTTACTCACGCCAAATTCGGCGGTATCATGATAAGTTCGATGTCCAATCCATTTACAATTGACGCAGGAAAACAATTGAACGCATCCTTAGGGCACTGGACGGAAGGTTCGATGATCATCAAGCGAAATGGACGATATTTCATAACTTATACGGGTAATCACGTTTTCAGCAAAGGCTATCGCGTTAATTACGGCGTTAATCATGAATCACCCGCTGCCGCCTATACCATTCCTGGGAATAATCCGATCCTGATTTCAACAGCGAATGATTTCAATGGCCTTGGTCACAGTGCAACAGTCATGGGACCAAATCTGGATTCATACTATATCGTCTATCACAATCTGATGGGACGCTCTGCGGAAGGACCGCCCGTCCGCAAAATGAATCTGGATCGGCTTGTATTCAACGGCGATAAGATGTCCGTGCTAGGACCGACGCATGGAACACCGCAGGAAGCACCCGAAATGCCTGAATTCCGAGATGAGCCAGGTGCAGCGCCTTCCGCCGACAAATGGGAGAAGATCAGTTCAACTGATGGTGGCGAGACCTTGCTGACTCGAAATGGCACAGGCAGTGATTATACGGTCGAGTACAATTTCCAAGTGGGAGAGCAGCATGATGCGCCAAACTTGTTGGATACTTTATTCGCCTATACCGATTCAGGGAACTTCTGGGCAGCACGTATTAATGGAGCTTCAATGGAACTTGCGCTCATCAAGTGTGTGGATGGCAGTAAAAAGGTTGTTTCCATGAAGAAGCTGCCACAGGGCACGGATCTTACGAAACTCCATACAATTCGCGTTGAAACAGGAATGTCTGGAACGATGATTTATTGGGACGGATTGCTAAAGATCGAGTATTCCAGCGAGGTGGCGAAAGCCGGCCGTATTGGCTATCTGTGGCCTCAGGGAACAAAGCCAGGCTTGCATTACACAGCTTTTTCCAATGAATTTAATGGCAGCAGCGATCGGAAAGTTGTAAAACCGCTGCCTGGCACGATGGAAGCTGTTCATGGTATTCAAGAGGGGCATCCGGGGATCCTTTCAGGAATTACTCCAGACGGCAGTGATGCCGTCAGCTTGTCTGGTAATGGCGATGGGCTCAGATACCCAGTCAATATTCGGCAGGACGGCAGCTATCTGTTGGCAGTGAATGTGTCTAAAGCGTCTGCAGGGTCGACAATATGGGTTGAAACGAATGAAGCGACGAAGAAAATTAAGCTCGATTCCACTTTCTTTGCAGCCGATTCGGATTGGACGAAAATACCACTGGGGGTATTCGAGTTGAAGCAAGGGACACAATGGCTGTCTCTGCGCCAACTGAAAGGCGAGATTACGCTTAGGTATGTGGAAGCGAATCTAACCGTGCCGGTGCCGGAGCAGTTGGTTGTTAAGCCGAACCAAGTAGGGCTTGTCAATCGTTTCGGCGGCGAATGGGGCTGGGCGGACTTTACCGTCAGCTTTGAGATGACAATGAAAAAAGCTACTGCGGACGACGCGGGGATTCTGTTGAGGACGACAAATGAATCGGAGTTCAAAGATCAGGTCAAAGATGCGTTCATGGGTTATGCGCTTTCGTTTCATAACGATAAAGTTAATCTAAGCCGCGTCAGCTATGAAAATGCCGTGGAAGAAGCCACCGGTTCGCTAACATTTGAGCCTGGCCAAACCCGGAAGGTAACCGTGAAGCTGGAAGGACCAACGATTGCTGTTTTTTCCGATGCAAACAAAGAGCCTTTGCTCCGTTGGACGGATCCGAATACGTTTCTTAACGGGCGTATCGGTTTGCGTGGCGTTTCGCCCGATTGGGCGATATCTCCGCTGACAGTAACTAGATAAGCTAGGAATAGACACTGACTCTTTATTGTGGTCAGTGTCTATTTTATTCAGTGGAAATGAACGTTAAGCTTGCGTACGGTTTGCAAGGTGCTCGCGACAGGAATATACTTAAAATTGGCATACTTACATGTACGATGAAGGAGGCAATTACATAATGAAGCTTCGCTGTGCAATATTAGACGACTATCAGCAAGTGGCTTTAATGGCTGCGGATTGGTCAACGATTACGGACCAAGTGGAGGTCAAAAGCATCAATCAGCATATCGATCAGCCGGACGAGCTTGTCGAGCAAATCTCTGATTGCGAAATCGTTGTGATTATGCGCGAACGGACTCCTTTCCGCGCATCTCTCCTTAAGCGGCTTCCCCATTTAAAGCTGCTTGTTACGACAGGCATGCGGAATGCGTCAATTGACTTGGATGCTGCCGCAGCGCAAGGCATCACCGTTTGCGGTACGGGTGGCGCAGGCAATGCAACCGCTGAGCTCACTTGGGCTTTGGTTCTAGGGCTTGCTCGCAACATCGTGCAAGAGCATAACGCTATTCGCAGCGGTCAGTGGCAGAGCACGATTGGAACAGATTTGTACGGCAAGACACTTGGCGTACTGGGCCTTGGCAAACTTGGCACCAAGATCGCCAAGTTTGGCCAAGCTTTCGGCATGGACGTCGTGGCATGGAGCCAGAATTTGACGCAAGAGCGAGCCGATGAAGTTGGCGTGAGATTCGCTAAGTCGAAGGAGGAACTGCTTGAGAGCAGCGACTTTGTGTCGATTCATCTTGTCCTCAGCGACAGGACAAGAGGGCTGATCAGCGCGGCGGATCTCAAGCGTATGCGTTCTTCAGCATACTTGATTAATACGTCCCGTGCGCCTATTGTAGATCAAGAAGCACTTGCCGAGGCTTTGCAAAATCGTTGGATTGCCGGCGCCGCAGTAGACGTGTTCGAGGTGGAACCGCTGCCGAAAGATGATAAGTTCAGATCGTTACCGAATCTGCTTACTACACCGCATATCGGCTATGTCTCGGAAGCGAATTATCAGGCTTTTTATAGAGATGTGGTTGAGGATATTAGAGCTTATCTAGCTGGTTCGCCGGTTCGAACGCTTTCCTAACGTAAGTGAATTAATTGGACGATTTCTATGGCATGATTCATAAACTTGGGAGCAGCACCTAGGCAAAAAAGAGCTGCTCCTTTTATGAGTGTTAGATTCTGGAAGTTGCGGCAACTTGACGTGTAGGTGCACAAACGATATTATTAAATGGCAAACAGTTAATTGATTAACTATTTAGACGGAGGTTTTGTCCTATAACGAAGTGGAACCCTTTTGAACAATCTCCATTACCAGTCAATGTTTTTCTGACGTTATATAAAACGAATCATCAATTGGTTCAGCAATTAGAGGAACAACTCGTAAAGTATGATTTAACCTTAGGCCGTTGGTGCGTTTTAGTTGCCCTAAAGTCTAGTGAGAGAGAGATGGTCCCATCGGAGATAAGCGATGATCTCGCTGTCACAAGAGCGAATATCAGCAACTTATTAAATGCTTTGGAGAAAGCTGGACGTATTCGAAGAGATTTCGATCCCTCGAATAGGAGGAGAATTCTAGTCAGTTTGACACCAGAAGGCCATGAACTCATAGAACAAGTATGGCCTGTTTATGAACAAACCATCACAGAAAATGTTGGGAATAAACTTACCCTTGAAGAACAGCATCAGCTTGAAAAATTGTTGGAAAAGTTGGTTTAACCACTCCTTCTGTCCTTATAGGGACAGTCTCTCAAATAGTTAATCGATTAATTGTTAGCCTATAAATAAAAAGGAGTTTTGTACATGTTAAAAGATAAAGTTGCGATTATTACTGGAGGCGGTGGAGGTATCGGGCTTGCCGCTGCGCGTTTGTTTTCTGCGAAGGGAGCAAAAGTGCTCATTACAGGGCGCCAGATTGGTCCATTGGAAGAAATAGCTGCAAGTGATCCGAACATTAAAGCGTTTGTAGCTGACGTTAGTGATCCGGACTCGGCAAACAAAACGGTTGCAGCAGCTCTAGAACATTGGGGACGTCTTGATATTGTCGTGAATAATGCAGGTGGTGGCGTGATCCAGCCGCTAGCTGATGTAAGCGCGAAATCGATTAACGATATATTCGCAGTAAATGTGACGGGTCCGACCTTGTTAGCATCTGCTGCCATCCCACACCTCGAACGAACGAAGGGGGCAATCATTAACATGTCGAGTACCTATGGAAGTAAAGCAGCTGCAGGCTTATCTCTCTATGCCTCAAGCAAGGCTGCTGTGGAACATCTAACACGATGCTGGGCTCTTGAACTTGCTCCGAAGGGTATTCGTGTGAATGCCATCGCTAGCGGACCGGTAGAAACGGCATTCCTTCGAGAACGTATGGGACTTAACGAGGACCAGATCAATGAGGTGAAGGAACAAGAGAGAAAAATGATTCCACTTGGGCGTCGCGGTGTGACAGATGATGTGGCAAGTTGGGTGGTTAATTTGGCCGACAAAGATTCAGGTTGGATCACAGGACAGATTATTGGTGTTGATGGCGGACTTGTTATATCTTAATTCTTGAATGAAAAAAGCAGCCATGATCCTCATGGCTGCTTTTGGCTCTTAAGATGAGCCATATCATTCGCATTTAGTGAATGCGATTACAAATTATTTTTTAAAGCTTCCCAAATATTTGAGTGCGACTCCGAGTGCGCCAAGATAATAACCGATTAACAGCAAGAAACCTGTAGGGTCAAGGGCCTTCATGTTGGAGAGCATGAATAATGGGAACACATAGAACAATAAATCTTTCAAATAAGAGAGAAATAAGTCGCTGGAGAACGAACCGGCTTTGAGAGCATTGTATAAGCTGTATAAGAAGCTTAGGCCCATTAAACCAAGAACTACAAACATTGCGTAGAGCATCCATCCTGTAAGTGCTAGTGTCATTTGGATTCACCTCCCCAGTGGGAAGATTTACTACTGAGATATCATATGTAGCTCGATGACAAGTCGTACTAGGACGAAGCACTGATTTTTTAAAAAAAGATACTTAAATAGTTACATAACTATTATTATGTAAACAAATTTAAAGCTGCATATTGTTTCGGTAAATAAGAGGGGCCACTCCGACGTATTTTTTAAATAAACGCGAAAAGTAAAAGACGTCTTTAAACCCTAACGAATCGGCTATTTCTTTGACAGAATCCTCCGTGTTGAGGAGAATGTTTTTCGCTTCAGCAATCTTCAAACGGTTGATATAGGCGTTGAGTGGATAGCCTGTATACTCACTCACAACTCTGCGCAGCGTAGAAAGCGAGATGTGATGCCGTTTGGCGATGCTTTTCGCATCGAAAGGCTGAAAGAGGGAGTCCCCTAGGTCATCCATAATGTCAATGACTTGTTGTGTTTTCGTCGTTTGGGCCGTAGCTTGCGCTTTCAGCATAAATTCAAAAAGCAGCGTTTCCACAAGCAGCGCGGCGCGATCTATGTTATCAGGCAATCCGCTTTCCATCAGCATAAAAATACGTTCGATCCGGTTGTGTTGAGTAGCATCCTCATGGCCGACTTGTTTCGCTTCATCGACATGGGTCAACCAACTGCCAAGCCATTCCTCGATACGGGTACCCTCAAAAGTAAAATAAAACTCATCCCAAAAGCCGCCTTGATCGGGACCGTAATTATAAATGACACCGGGTCGCAAGAAGAGCAAACTGCCGCTTTCCACACGTTGTACCGACCCGTTATTTGCTTGATAGGAGCCGTTACCACCTGCTAAGTAAATAAATGCCCATTTAGAGAAAGTGGCTTGATGTCGAAAAGAGATGCGTCCTGGCAAGTGGCCAACGTTTGTAATTATTAAAGATTGCAGCTTTAGTTTGCTGGAATCGATAGGCGAAGTAATGATCCTTAATGGATAAGGACTGATCATATAGTCCATGATCTTTGGCATATCGTATATTACCTCCGTAATATTTATAAGCTATTATTGCTTTCGATTGAATTTAATGACATTAATTATATTTATTATATCTGAACATTTCATCCATGGAAATAGTATTGACGATTATAACGAATTCGATATTATGCGTATGCGTTATACGGATTTTTCAATCCAAACATTAATTAATGATATTAATCATTAATGTTATTAATTAAATTCGAACTACAATATTGAACACTATCCGTCTCTAAATTGCTCGTTTAGTTTCTCAAGAGCCCAAATCTTTACTTTTAATTGTTTGGCAAAATGTAAGACGGGTAATTGCTCCGGTAGTTTGATTCCAAACGAAGCTGGCAGTGTATTCATGGAGATTTCAGCCTCGGCTGATTGCAAAGGCCATGGCTCATGATCGATCTCTCCCCGATAGATCCTTCCGCGGCGATCCTGGCAATATAGACAGTAACGTTCCGTAAGCCAGTACTCTAATGTTCCAGCTACTGCATGCCGAATGGGGGAGATGGGGCGGTACTCAGCTAGAAACTCACCTTGCCGCGCTCGTGGATCTTGACGAACACTATGGTAGAAGGTTGTGTGATTTGATGTTTGCTTCACTTCAATGTGAGTATAAAAATAGGGGAGATGGAACAAAGTGCGCGCCGCTTCCACAGCAAATTTGTTATGGGCGTCTAAGCTGAAAAAGTATACGCCGGGTTTCCCGTGAATCGTGACGTAAGTGCGGACATTGATTTCCGGGAAGGATGAGAAATAAGGCAATGCCGGAATGCCCCTGGGAGTAACGCCTGTCATATGAAAAGGAACGACGCCTACCCAAGCTGTTCCTTCGAAAGTATCGATTGGAATTGAAGAAGGAAGAAGATTTCTAATGATTTCGACAGGCACAGGCCAATGAGCGAATAACAAGTCATTCCATACTTGATGCATGATCCACGGTTTTGCAGGCAAAGGCCATGATCGACTCATAGGAAAAGCTCCTTCATTTCATGTAGGATATATCCCTCATCGTATAAGTTAACTTGTGAGCTGTAAAGGGTTTTACATATGTTCGCACTTCCGGTAGGGAATGCGTGAAATATGTGGTATAATGAAGCACAATCTGGAAAGAAAGCAGGCGACTCTCACAACATGAATGGGCAAAATCGGAAAGATGTCCTGCCGGGAATCGAAGTCAATATTGTCTTGAAACAAGATCAGCGGAGCGGCAAGCTTACACGTGGAATTGTGAAAGACTTATTAACGAATTCGCCGACACATCCGCATGGGATTAAAGTAAGACTAACCGATGGACAAGTAGGAAGAGTGAAAGAAATTATAACACCGGCAAGGTGATTAGGACGCAGGGGGAACGAGAATGGCAAAAGCGAAAGTGGCAAAAAGACCAACGCGCGATGAATTTGTTTTAGAAGAAATAGGGAATCAACTGTCGGAAGCGAAGATGGAAAACTCAGAGATTCTTCTTACAGTTTGGGGACGTGAAGAGTTTGTTCGTGGACTTATCACAACGATGGATTCACGTACGGGGCGCGTACATATCGAAACAAGTAATGGGGAAGTAGACAAAGTTCCTTTTATGGACATAATGAAAGTGGAATATCCTAGAGATTAGCTCTCTTTTCGGCCTAATTTGGCCTCTTTTTTCTGCCAAAAAAATTGCACTAAATCTATATTTAACGCAACTTAGATTCTAACGGACGGAGTGAATGAGATTGGGACAAGGATTCGAGTATGATGATGACTATTTGGAGCTGTTTGATACGTGGATGAAGGATCAGGGGTTTACCAAAAGAACACAGCAAGCTTACCTGGGGGATGTTCGTTTATTTCTTTCGTCGATGGAAAAATCTTTGTCCAGCATAGAGGCGATTGATATCATGCGTTTTTTAACTAAAATGCGTCAGGGAGGGGCAGGCGATGCTGCACGTAATCGATATTTGTCATCGATCCGGACTTTTTTCACAGCATTGATCGATCTTCAATTGGCGTCCAGCAATCCATCTCTCCATATAAAGAAATCGAAGGTAGAGAAAAATCAGATTCCAACATTTCTAAGCGAGCAGCTGCTGTCCGTTTTCCTGCAGTCGATCGAGGGGAAATATCAGATTCGCAATGTGGCGATGTTTCTGTTAATGAGTTACGCAGGGCTTCGGGTTAGCGAGCTGCATCGATTAAATACCGCGGATTTTAACCTGACGACCAAGTCTCTGCTTGTTTATGGGAAAGGTCGGAAATGGCGCTTGATACCGCTGCCGGATGATTTGGTTAAAGTGTTGAATAAAGCGCTCGCAGAGCGGCTGGATTCACGGAGTAAAGGCGAGCAGCCTTTTTTCGTATCGCAATTTGGGCGCCGAATCAGCATACGGATGATTCAAACGATCGCGGAGAAACATTTCGAAGAGCTGAAGAAGCACTACGCTGAGCTGCAAGGGAAGTCCATTTCCAGCCATAAGCTGCGGCATACTTTTGCTACGATGCAGGTACTGGCAGGTACGGATATTCGAACGCTGCAGGAATTGTTGGGTCATGCGAGCATACAAACAACTCAGATCTACACGCACGTTGCCGATAAGCAAAAGCAAGAGGCAATGAATCGCGTTACAGCGTTTATTCCAGCTGGAATGGGGATATAGAGACATAGAAAATAGTTATTGAGGTCATATATTTCTCTTTTGGCGCATATAAGGCAACAGAGAGATTAAACCTTTGCAATACAAGGGCATTGGTAGGAGGCATACAAATGACCATTCAGCCCCCCATGTTACGTGGTGGTGACACCATAGGAATTGTTACTTTAGGAAGTCCGCTTGACGCTAGTATCATTGATGCAAGAATAGCGACGCTTGAAGGTATGGGTTTTGAGGTGCTCGTTGGGAAATATACGTATTCTTACGATGGAATTGTTGCTTCAACGGCTCAGCAGCGTGCAGAAGATTTTATGTCCATGATTTCGAATCAACAGGTCAAAATGATCCTGCCGACCAGGGGAGGCACAGGGGTAAGAGATATTTTGCCGTATTTAGATTATCAGTTGATTAACAAAAATCCAAAAATTATTACAGGCTACAGCGATATTACGATCTTATTAAATATCCTCAATCAATTTTCGAACTTAATTACGTTCCAAAGTCTTCTTCTAATTGATTTTGACCCTAACTCACCTAAGTATAACTTTGATCAGTTTTTCGCGGCGACGTCGACTTTATCACCAACAAGGGTGATTCAAAATCCACCTGGGCTTCCGCTGAAAAGCTTAATTCAAGGCAATGTGCGAGGGCAAATTGTCGGTGGAAATCTAACCTCGTTCGTAGGATCCTTGGGAACACCGTATGAAATCAACACAACAGGCAAAATCGTGATGATCGAAGAGACACATGAACCAACGAATACGATTTATCGTTATTTGACGCAATTGATCATGGCCGGTAAGTTCCAACATTGTCAGGGGATTATCATGGGCCAATGTACGAATTGTTCCGTTTCGTATTCAACGACTTACGATGATCTAATCAACGGTGTCATGTATCCGCTAGGCAAACCTCTGATGACGAACTTGAGTACAGCGCATGGGTACTACAAGGCAGCAATTCCAATCGGAGCTATGGTGGATCTCAATACATTTGATAACACACTTACAGTGCTGGAACCAACGGTTAAAATGTAGCATGAAAATTTGTTTACATAATATTAATTATGTAACATTAAAGATAACCCTGACTCTTGAATGAGACAGGGTTATTTGAATTCGAAAGGAGGGATTTTACATTCTGTCACTTTAATTCATGTATTTCGGAACACTTTGTATAATGAAATAAATCCCAAGTGTTATATAATATAACATATACAGTTATTGTAAATTACACATCTATAACGTAAGGATAGGGTGAGTTGAGGAGGAGCAGGATGAATTCAGAGCTTTCTCGGCAAAAGGTGGAAATATCATTGGATGGCGTATGCAAGGTGTTCGGTAAAAGAGGGAGGCAGGTGACGGTCCTTCAGGACATTACATTCGATGTGCACCAGAATGAATTCGTATCCTTACTTGGCCCTCGGGGCAGTGGAAAATCAACATTGCTGCGAATCATGGCAGACCTTCTGCAACCGTCCAGCGGCCAAATTTTGATGGAAAAAGAGCACCCGCGGGAAGTTCGTTTGCGTAGAAAGTTCGGCATTGTGCTGCAGCAACCAAGTTTATTTGAGTGGCGAACTGTGCAGGAAAATGTTGAACTTCCCCTAGAGGTACTAGGCCAAAACCGCTCGGATTATAGACATACGGTCGATCAACTGCTTGAAACGGTAGGTTTAACGAAATTTAAAGATTATTATCCTTGGCAGTTAAGCGTTGGCATGCAGCAAAGAGTTGCGATTGCCCGTGCTTTAACCTTGGATCCGCCTATTTTATTTATGGATGAACCTTTCTCAGCGTTGGATGTGTTCACGAAGGATAAACTGCAAGTTGAGCTCCTTGCGATTAAGACGAAAACGAAGAAAACCATCGTTTTTGTTTCACATAGCGTGTCCGAAGCCGTCTTCTTATCTGATCGAATCATTGTTTTAACGGCTCATCCTGGACGTATACATTCGATTCACTGCGTTGATCTAGGAGAGGAACGCACCGCACAAATACGGGAATCGGAGCCGTTTCAAACGCTTTCCGCTGACATTCAAACCAGCATTTACCAAGGGCAAGCTCCCAAAACGGAATGAAAATAAAGATTTAACAGTGACTCCAAGGGATGTCTCTCTCTTTTTGCACATAGAAATAAGATAGGGATTTTTTTGCAAGGATTACGAGGAGAGGAGGCTGACTATGCAGAGTAATGAAATGAGTAATCTGCCCACCAAGGAGGAGCTGCTTGAGAAGGATCGCAAATATGTGTGGCACCATATGTCTGCACATAACGAAAATCCCATGATCCTTGCTTCCGGTGAAGGGAGCTGGGTGACGGATGTGGATGGCAATCGTTATTTGGACGGCATGTCCGGGTTATGGTGCGTGAATGTAGGCCATGGACGGAAGGAAATTGCTGAAGCTGCCGCTGCACAAATGATGAAGCTTGCCTATGCCACCATGGTGCAATCTCACATCCCGTCAATCGAGCTTGCAGCAAAACTCAATGAGTGGCTGGATGGTGACTACCGCATTTTTTTCTCTAACTCAGGTTCGGATGCCAATGAAGTTGCTTTCAAAATCGCGAGGCAATACTTTCATCAGAATGGGAAGCCAACGAAACACAAGTTCATTTCCAGGCATCGCGCCTATCATGGGAATTCGATGGGGGCTTTAGGAGCAACGGGGCAAGCGCAGCGAAAGCTGAAATATGAACCGCTTGGTGTAGGATTCCAGCATGTTCCACCTCCTTACTGCTACCGCTGTCCTTTCGGCCAAAAGCAGGGAAGCTGCAGCTTGCAGTGCGCTAAAGCCATCGAGGATGTCATCGTTTGGGAAGGCCCAGATTCCGTTGCTGGCATCATAATGGAGCCGGTTATTACGGGAGGTGGCGTGATTGTGCCGCCGGACGAGTATTTGAAAACGGTTCGCAGCATCTGTGATAAATACGACGTTTTGCTCATCGTAGATGAAGTGATTTGCGGCTTTGGCCGATCCGGTGAGAAATTCGGTCACCTCAATTACGGTGTCAGACCTGACATTGTGACGATGGCAAAAGGCATGACAAGCGCTTACTCACCGTTATCCGCTACGGCTGTATCGGCGGAATTATATGATTCGTTCAAAAACAACCAGGATCCCACAAGCCATTTACGTCATATTAACACGTTCGGTGGCAATCCGGTTTCTTGTGTTGTTGCCTTGAAAAATATTGAAATTTTAGAAAATGAAAATTTAGTGGCACGTTCGGCTCAGATTGGAGACGCTTTTAAAGACGGCTTGAAACCTTTACTGGAACATCCGCACATAGGTGAGATCCGCATTTTTGGATCGGCGATGGGGATTGAACTGGTTGAAGATGTGAAGACCAAAGAGCCTGCAACGGCAGAGCGCGTGATGAGCATCATAGCTGCTTGCAAGCAAAAAGGGCTGCTAATCGGAAAAAATGGCGATACCGTGCCTGGGTATGCCAACATTCTAACTTTAAGCCCGCCATTCTCTTCAACGGACGACGATATTGCTTTTATCATAGACACTTTACTTGCTGTGTTCGATGCCAATTAGGAGAAAGGATGAAGGACATTGTCTACAAGCTCTCGGCTGCAAATTGACACTTCACGCTTGCATCAGCATATTCATGAACTTTCACAAATTGGAAAAATCGGAGATACTGGCGTCTGTCGATTGGCGCTTTCCAAGGAAGATCGAGAAGGCGTGGAACTCGTGAAACAATGGATGGAAGAGGCAGGAATGGAAGCGCACATCGATCCATTCGCTAATCTCATCGGGAAGTTGAGAGGTCGTAATCCGGATGCTCCAGTGCTTATGCTTGGATCTCATATCGACTCACAGCCCTATGGCGGCAGATTTGACGGCGCGATTGGCGTGCTTGGCGCGATTGAGGTGGTTCAAACCCTGGTGGAATCGGGCCAAACACCTGAATGCGATATTGAGGTTGTGGCATTCTGTGACGAAGAAGGATGTCGTTTCAACAAAGGGCTGTTCGGTGTCCGTGGCATGACCGGCAAGTTGGAAGAGAACGAGCTTGAGCGGACCGATAAAAGCGGCGTTACACGTCGGGAAGCATTAATCGAGTTCGGTTGTGACCCTGCGAATTTCGAAGATTATGAGTTTCAACAAGGACGTATCGGCACTTTTCTGGAGCTGCACATCGAACAAGGACCGGTTCTCGAAGCATTGAATGAGCCCATCGGGATCGTTACAGGCATATCGGGTCCGTTATGGCTTACCGTTGAGATGACCGGGTTTGCGGGGCATGCAGGATCGGTCCCGATGTCGATGCGTCATGACGCCCTGCTGGGAAGCGCCAAGATTATCGTTGCTCTCAACGAGCTTGTGCAGCAAGTGCCGAATGCTCCTACGGTTGGAACGGTAGGATCACTTACGGTTTTTCCGGATTCTCGCAACATCATTCCCGAAAAAGTGGCCTTCACGATTGATTTGCGCGATATCGATTTATTGCGTCGCAATGCACTCGAAACCGAATTGTTGAGTGTAATCGAGAACGTTTCCAGCGAACATGGGCTTACGTATACGATTCGGGAGGATACGAACAGTGAACCGCGTTATTGCGCCGGTTGGATCATGCAGTGCTTGCGCGAGGAGGCAGGAGAGCTGGGAATTTCTCCGCCGGAGCTTATGAGCGGTCCATTTCATGATTCTCTGGAGATGTCGCATGTGTGCGATTATGGGATGATTTTCGTTCGATGTTTGGAGGGAATCAGCCATAATCCCAAGGAATATGCAAGTCCTGATGACATCGCATTAGGTACTGAGCTGCTGTATCGCACAGCACGCCGAATCGCTCTAGGAAATCCGAAATCGCAGACTTGATGGCAGTCATCAATTAGTTAGCCTATACGTGCGGAGGTGTGGCAAATGGGGTCATCATTTATTTCACTAAATGATTTGAAACGTAATTTCGCCGAAGTCAAAGCGGGCATGAAGCCGAAAGAGGCGATCGAAGAATCGAATCGATGTTTGTATTGTTATGATGCTCCTTGTGTACGCGCCTGTCCGACAGGGATTGAAATTCCTTCTTTTATTAAAAAGATCGCCTCTGGCAACCTCAAAGGGTCATCTCGCGTAATTATGGAGGCAAATCCGGTAGGGGCTACATGCTCCAGGGTATGCCCGACGGAGGAGCTCTGCGAGGGAGCTTGCGTCCTTAATCAATCGTCCAAGCCTATTCTAATCGGACAATTACAGCGCTATGCGACAGACTGGGCGATGAAAAACGAGGTCGTCTTATTCAAACCCGGAGCAAGCATCGGGAAGTCAGCTGCGATTATTGGAAGTGGGCCCGCCGGCCTTTCGGCTGCCCGAGAGCTCGCTCGATTAGGCTTTCAAGTAACGGTTTATGAAGCGAAAGAACAAGCTGGAGGGTTAGATACATATGGCATCGTTTCTTTCCGCTTGCCGCAGGAGATTTCGCTTTGGGAAGTAGAGCAGATTCGCCAACTTGGGGTTGATTTTAAAATGAATACACGTGTTGGCGTAGATATTACAGCGGAATCCCTGTTAGAAAATTATGACGCTATTGTGCTGGCGGTCGGGATGTCGAAGGTGCCGATGCTTGGCATTGAAGGCGAAGCCTTAACGGGCGTTTACGATGCCATAGACTTCGTTGAAGCAACGAAATCAGCCGCAGACCTGGAAACGAACCTGATCGGGAAGCGTGTAGCCGTCATTGGCGCGGGAAATACGGCGATTGACGCAGCCACCTGTTCGATAAGGCTTGGCGCAGAGCAGGTGCAGATCGTGTATCGGCGAACGCAAGCCGAGATGACGGCGTATGATTTTGAATATGATTTTGCCAAAATGGATGGCGTAGCATTCAGATGGCTGACAGCTCCGAGTAGGATAATTGGCGATGCTAACGGAAACGTAACAGCCTTGGAATGCATCCTGATGGAGCTGATCGATGTTGAAGCGGGGCGCAGGAGACCTGTCCCTGTAGCAGGGTCAGAGTTCATCCTTCCGGTTGACGCGGTCATCAAAGCGATCGGACAAACGCGCCATGCGTCTCTAATTGATCAGTTCAAGCTATCACATATTCGCGGGACAGTGACGGTGAATCCTGAAACTGGCCAAACTTCAAATCCCAAAGTATTTGCAGCAGGTGATGTTATTTTCGGAGAGGGGCAAGGGGAGGCAATGGTTGTTTCAGCCGCTCAGCAAGGGAAGCAAGCCGCTTACGCGATCTACAAACAAGTGACAACAGCTCAGAACGAGTCTGCCTGATAGCTGGTCATTAATCGTACATCATACTGGAGGGATACGGCATGGCAGATCTTCGCATTAATCTAGCAGGCATAACTTCACCAAACCCTTTCTGGTTGGCATCGGCGCCTCCGACCAATACAGGTTACCAAGTTCAGCGCGCATTCGAAGCCGGCTGGGGCGGTGCGGTATGGAAAACGCTCGGAGACCCCATTATCAATACCTCTTCACGATTCGCTGCCGTTCATTTCAACGGGCAACGCGTCGCTGGCTTTAACAATATTGAATTGATTACGGACCGCCCGCTTGAGGTCAATTTGCAAGAAATATATGAGACGAAAAAGCGGTTTCCCCATCATGCGCTTGTTGTTTCTCTCATGGTTGAACCCAAACGTGAAAAGTGGCATGAAATTGTAAAAAAGGTCGAAGCCGTTGGGGTGGACGGTCTTGAACTGAACTTTGGTTGTCCGCACGGGATGGCAGAGCGCGGCATGGGATCAGCCTCCGGACAGCAGCCCGACCTTGTGGAAGCGCAAACGATGTGGGCGAAAGAAGCGGCGGAGACCCCGGTCATCGTGAAGCTGACGCCGAATATTACGGACATTACAAGTACGGCGAAGGCCGCAGTTCGTGGCGGAGCGGATGCAATTTCTCTGATCAATACGATCAATTCGTTAGCTGGGGTCGACATTGATACGTGGAATACGATCCCTCATGTCGGAGGGAAGGGCTCTCATGGCGGCTATTGCGGTCCTGCTGTAAAGCCGATCGCGCTGCACATGGTCGCGGATTGCGCGCGCAATTCGGAGGTTGGCATTCCAATCTCGGGAATTGGCGGTATTTCCAATTGGCGAGATGCCGTTGAATTTATGCTGATGGGTGCTACAGGGGTGCAGGTATGTACGGCGGCCATGCATCACGGCTTCCGAATCGTAGAGGATATGATCGATGGATTGAACAACTATTTAGATGAAAAAGGGCTCGCTAGCGTGATGGACTTGATCGGTAAATCCGTTCCCCGTTATTCGGATTGGGGAAATTTGGATTTAAACTATGCCGTTGTCGCTAAAATTGATAACGACACTTGTATCAACTGCAATAAGTGCCATATTGCTTGTGAGGATACCTCTCATCAATGCATCGATATGCTGACCTCTGATACGGGAGAGTCATATTTGCAAGTTCGAGAAGAAGACTGTGTCGGATGCAACTTATGCGCGATTGTTTGTCCAGTAGAAGGTGCCATAACGATGGTTGAGGTGGCTGGCACGGAACCTCCCTTGACATGGAATGAAAGGCAAGAGGCGATTGCTAGGCTCGGCGAAGGGAATTCCAACAAAAAGGAGGCTGTATAACGATGGCCAAACTGATTAGGAATGGCACGATTGTGACGGCTGCTGATCAATATCAGGCGGACGTTCTGATCGAGAACGGCATCATTTCGCAGATTGGGCTAAATCTTGAGCTGGAAGGCGCTGAAATCATCGATGCGCAGGGATATTATGTGTTCCCAGGCGGTGTCGATCCGCACACGCACTTGGATATGCCTTTTGGCGGGACCGTAACAGCCGACAATTTCGAGACAGGAACGAAGGCGGCAGCATTTGGAGGAACGACAACCATCATTGATTTTTGCCTGACAAATAAAGGCGTGCCGTTGAGTGAATCTGTTCAAACCTGGCATAACAAAGCGGAGGGCAAGGCTGTAATTGACTACAGCTTCCATCTGATGATTGCTGAAATCAACGACGAAGTGCTGGCTGAGCTGCCCAAAATGATCCATGACGAAGGGATCACTTCACTCAAAGTTTTCATGGCGTATAAAAATGTGTTTCAAGCCGATGACGGAACGCTTTATCGAACATTGCTCGAAGCGAAACGGCATGGCGCACTGGTCATGGTACATGCTGAGAACGGTGACGTGATTGATTATTTGATCAAAGAAGCGCTGGATGCAGGAAATACAGAACCGATTTACCATGCGCTGACACGTCCATCCTTGATTGAGGGAGAAGCAACAGGGCGCGCAGCCAAATTAACCGCTTTGGCAAATTCTCAATTGTACGTAGTGCACGTGACATGCGAGGAAGCTGTTCAGCAAATTGCCGAAGCGCGGAATCTAGGAATTGATGTATGGGGCGAGACTTGTCCGCAGTATTTAATGTTGGATCAAACATACTTGGAGAAGCCGGATTTCGAAGGCGCAAAATATGTGTGGTCGCCACCGCTTCGCCCTAAAGAGCACCAAGATGCACTATGGACTGCACTTAAAAACGGACAGCTTCAAACGTTGGGATCTGATCATTGCTCCTTTAATTTCAAAGGTCAGAAGGAGCTTGGGTTAGGTGATTTTAGCAAAATCCCGAATGGCGGTCCTTGTATTGAAGACCGATTCTCGATTCTGTTTTCGGAAGGCGTCCTGAAGGGGCGGATAACATTGAACCAATTCGTCGATATCGTGTCAACGCGAAGTGCCAAATTGTTCGGGTTATTCCCTAAGAAGGGAACAATCGCCGTGGGCTGTGATGCCGATATTGTTATTTTTGATGGGAATGCAGCTCGTGTTATTTCATCCGACACTCACCATATGAATGTGGACTATAATCCGTTTGAAGGTCTCGAAATCATTGGAGAACCTGTAACTGTGCTATCTAGAGGGGAGTACGTAATTCAGAATAAACAGTTTGTGGGCACGCCGGGCATTGGTCAATTTGTGAAACGGAAAACCTATCCATCTGAGCCCCTTCAGGTTAAGCCTAAGCAAGATACCGTGGGTCAAAGGGGTGCAACACATGTCTGAACATGCACAATTTATGCTGGAGAAGCAAAAACTCGATGGTTTTGTCGCGCAGAAATTTAAAATTGTCGGGGTGAAGGAAGATTTGAGCGGCGCATGGCTGCAATTCGAACACCCCGGCGGCGAAACAGCCACCCTGCATCTGAAGACAGCGAATGCGAGAAAATATTATGCCACGCTGCTCATTCGGCAGGGCCAGGAACACATCTAAGCGATGATGCCATGTATGTATTCGTAGCCATGGAGCGCAAGCTCTATGGCCATTCTTTTGTCAGGGCGCATATAATCTTCACCTAATAGAAGGGCAATTTTGTCCAGGCGGTGGTATAAGGTTTGTCTCACGATGAAAAGCTCTTTGGCTGTCTCCTGCTTGGAGCTGCTTAAAGCTAAATACATTTTCAGCGTTTTCAAAAGCTGACCGTTTTTCTCCCGATCATAGTGGAGGATAGGGCCGAGATATTCTTCAATAAAGGACGCTAATGAACCACTTTGTTTCATCATCAGGATGACTTTGCCCACGTGAAGCTCATCGTAGAATGGTTGTTCCAGTACTCCGATGTCTTTCTGAATATCAATCGTATCCTGGGCTGTTTGATAGCTTAACTTGAGGAGCGAAGGATCACTGATTCTTTTGCCAATCCCCAAAAAAGGTGAGAAAAGCGCTGTCTCCTGCAGGTGATCTGTCTTTTGCAAGCGTTGGATTGCCCTCATCATTCGATCTTGAAAAGGGGATGCCCCTAGCTGATCAAGCAGGATGAAAACGAACTGAGCGTTGGTAAAGTGCGGAACCAGATAGAAGCCTTCGCCTTCAAAAATGGAGCGCGCTACCATTTGTTTTTGGAGAAGCTGCGCTTCATGATCGATCACGTCTTCCCGTACAGTTCTGCTTTCGAACACGCACACAACAGCTTGCTCAAGCTTCACATTGGGTTTCAGGGCCAGCATGTAGTCCCGAATGATTTGCTGCGTATGCTTTCCGTTCAGCCATTCCGTGACCCAAAGATCCTGCTTGTACCGCTTTTTCTCCTCCATGTAGGTTGTGCGCATCATTTCTTGTGCAATGGCCGTTGCAAACCGGTCTAACGCAAGAATTTGGAATTCGCTTAACTCCTGTTCAGCGTACAAAAGAAGATCAGCAAACATGCGTTCAAGGGCAAGAATAGGGCGATGGGCGAGCTTGCATTTGATATCAGGGAGTCGGAAGATTTCGCCAAAGATCCATTGTTCATAAAAAAGATCTGCATCGGTTCTCGGTAATTCAGGAATAAACCGTGCTTCTTCTCCATAAGGAAAAAAGGCGACTTGAGCGTGTGTCGTTTCGTGTAATAACTGTAAAAGCGGCTGTAATCCCTTCCCTGAGAGGAGCAGTTGATTCAACTGAGTAGATAGGGCTTCCAGCTCGGACACCATGGAATAATGCTGATGGATGAAATAAGCATGCAAATCTTGGGTAATATCAATATACCGGACTTCTTCATGGAAAAAGATGAGTGGAAAATGTTCGCGCAGGGCAAGCTCTTTGAGACGTTCGAGGGGGAGCTTCGTATAAGTCCCCAGTTCAATACATAGTCCGGATGCTCCGCTGTCGATGAGTTGTTGGAGGAAGGAGAGGCTTAATTCTTCGTTATCGTGCCAGCCAATTCCGGTGTTGAGGATGAGTTCATGGCCATTCAATAAATGTCCAACGTGTGGTACTTCCATGATGTGAACCCAGCGAACAATGCGGTTCAATGCTTCTTCACTTGCGATGGTTTCGGCTTTCTGAAACAGAGGACGCTGCAAAATATCTTTCACGGTTAATTGCAAAAGTGTCTGAACCATATTCATCCACCGCCTGTATGTTAGTGAAGTATACTTGAGAGCCGTAATGGTATTTTTTCTATTATACAATGCGTTCAATGCGTTTTGGGGATTATTCTTGCATTTGGAAAAAACCGCGAGTGATTGCGGTTTTTTATGATTGAAGGGGTAACCGTAGGTTACGTACTTCACCCCAAGGGATTTGCGCTATCGCTTGCGCGGTTACTCCTTGGCATGTGAGGGGAACTGTGGGGCGCTAATTCATCGAAGAAGGCTCTTTTCGTGAGAATTCCTCCGCCAAGTGTCTCAGAAACGTTGAATGTTTAGTAACGCTGGGTGTTTTCAACCAAATATGTTCGCTTCTACTGGATCCTTGTTGGACACATTCCAATTAAAGCATCCATAATAGACTGAATTCGCCCTTTTCATTGGACGAAATCCAATAGAGCGGCCATATTCTACGATATAGCATCACGAATAAATGATCGCATTGGATTTCATCCAAGAAGATTGCGTATTTAGCCTTCAAATCAATGTGTTGGTTGGATTTCATCCAATGTCCCAACTCGATAGCACATTCTGCCGACCCAACACCAAGGAGTTTTATCGCAGTTGAAAACGTGCGTTGTCGGTTGCAGTTCAATTTAGTATGATTGAATGTACGATTGGAAGAGGAGGACAATACTTAACGACATGAATGATTAATGTCATTAATAATTACTGGAGGACCTTACATAATGAAGGTAAACCCAAAAAAGAGTAATTCTATGGGGCAATACGCTGAGCTTCTAAGCCGATATTTGTTCCCGCAGAAAGGTACACTCGTTTTATTGACGCTGCTTTTATTCGCTTCTATAGGACTGCAGTTAGTCAACCCCCAAATCATCCGTTATTTTATCGATCAGGCCCAAGCTGGTAGTGCCATGCAGCCATTGATTACTGCTGCTGTTTTCTTTATTGGTTTTTCACTTGTGCAGCAGCTCGTCTCGGTCATTGCAACGTACTATAGCGAAAATGTCGGTTGGAAAACAACGAATAAATTACGCGTTGATTTGGCAGCACATTGCTTGTCTCTGGATATGTCCTTTCATAAATCGCATACGTCCGGCTCGCTTATCGAACGTGTAGACGGCGATGTGAATGCGCTTGCGAACTTCTTCTCCAGCATGATTATTCATTTATTCGGTAACCTTCTTCTGATGGCAGGCATTATTGTGCTATTGTTCCGGGAGAATTGGATCATTGGCGTAGGGATGGCTTTTTTCGTTGTCTTTGCCGTTTTTATGATTCAGTGGATTCGTAAATTCGCAGTTCCTGTATGGGCGGGATGGCGGCAGGCGAATGCCGAGTTTTATGGTTTTATTGGCGAGCATTTGGAAGGAACGGAGGATATCCGCGCCAATGGAGCAGTAGGATTCGTGATGAATCGTTTTTATACGATGCTAAGAAAAATGCTGCCACTGCGAGTGAAAGCGTTTCTAGGTTTCTGTGCGATGTGGAATATGTCGATTTTCGTTTTCGCTTTGGGCAATGCCATGGCTTTTGGAATTAGCGCTTATCTGTGGTATAGCCACAACATCTCCCTTGGTACAGTGTACTTAATTTTCTTTTATACAGAGCTGCTAGCTAAGCCAATTGAGAAAATTCGTACGCAAATGGAGGATTTGCAGAAGGCGGATGCAAGTATTTCCCGAATTCGTGAACTATTTGCTACGCAATCCGAGATTAAGGATGGCCCGGGAGCGCTGCTGCCGAAAGGACCGCTTAGTGTTGAATTCCGCGATGTAACGTTCAGCTATGACGGAGATCAGCCTACGCTTAAAGGTGTAGAATTGAATTTGAAGCCAGGAGAAGTGTTAGGCTTACTTGGGCGAACCGGCAGCGGCAAATCAACGATGGCTAGGCTTTTGCTGCGCTTTTATGATCCGCAAAGCGGTATAATTGCGCTAGGCGGAACGGATATACGCCAATGCACGTTAGCGGAGCTTCGCAAGCATGTCGCATTGGTGACGCAAAATATTGAAATTATGCAGGGCACTATTCGTGATAATTTAACCTTTTATGATAGCTCCATTTCCGATAAAGAAATTATCGATGTGCTCACGGAGCTTGGACTTGGCTCATGGTATGAGTCAATGCCTGAAGGACTGGATACGATGCTGGCCTCCGGAGGAGGCAGTTTATCGGCGGGAGAAGCGCAATTGCTGGCCTTCGCACGGGTGTTTCTAACGAAACCGGGACTCGTCATCATGGATGAAGCTTCCTCGAGGCTAGACCCTCTGACTGAGCAGCGCATTGAGAAAGCTGTATCCAAACTGTTGAACGAACGATCCTGTATCATGATCGCGCACCGATTAGCTACCGTACAGCGTGCGGATCATATCCTCATTTTGGATAATGGTCATGTGATGGAAACGGGGAGAAGAGAGCAGTTAGCCGCGGACCCGAATTCCCGATTCAGCCAATTGCTTGCCACTGGGCTTGAGGAGGTGCTGGTATGACTACGTTCCAGTATTTATGGCGGTTTATTATGTACCGTCCTGGGCGTTATTTTATTAATGCAATTGCTTGGACGATTATCTACTTGGCGCCGATCGTGCCAGGTTTGATTACGAAACAATTTTTCGACTCTTTGACAGGGAATTCCATGCTGGGCTATGGCGTCTGGGGCTTGATCGCACTGCTCATTGCTGCCGCTCTAGGACGTATATGCCTCATTATTATCGGGTTTATAACGGATGTTCATTTCCGGTTTCGGATGGGGATGCTGTTGAGACGTAATTTGCTTGAGCATGTTTTGAAGCAGCCAGGGGCGCAAGCGATTCCGGTTTCCCCAGGGGAAGCGATTAGTCATTTCCGTGACGATGTGGATCAATCGGAAGAGGCGGTAAGCTGGTCTGTAGATGTATTTGGTTTGACTTGTTTTGCCATTGTGTCCGGTTATATTCTGATACGTATTGATGCTCAAATGACGATGCTTGTGTTTCTGCCGATTGTGCTTGTCATTACGGCTGCGCAGCTGGCGACGGTTCGCCTGCAGAAATACCGCGCGGCCAGCAGAGAAGCGACTTCCAAAGTAACTGGGGAAATCAGCGAAATGTTCGGTAACGTACAAGCCATTCAAGTGGCTGGAGCCGAAGATCGCGTCATTGAACGTTTTCGCAGCTTTGGCGACAATCGCCGAAAAGCGATGCTCAAAGATCGTCTCATGACGGAGCTGCTGGATTCGGTCTTCTCCAATTCCGTGAATTTGGGTACAGGGCTCATTCTTCTGCTTGCCGGTACGAAAATGAGAGCTGGCACTTTTACAGTAGGGGACTTTGCGCTGTTCGTCTACTATTTGACCTTCGTGACGCAATTTATTACGAATGTCGGGAAATTTATTACGTATTTTAAGCAGATGAGCGTGTCGCTGGAACGGTTAACGTTTCTACTGCAAGGAGCTTCGGCGAAGGTTCTGACGATGGTTAATTCGCTGCATTTGAAGCCGGGCAGAGCGGAGAAAAGCGAAGATAGAGGGAGAAAGAGTGAGGATGCGGCGCTCGGGGACAAGCGCGGAGTGAGGCAAGGCGAGCGTGAAACGCCCGGGGCCGCGAGCGGAGAGAAGCAGAGCGAGAATGTAAAGCTAGAGAGCGGAGCGGAGCTGCAGCGGCTTGATGTGAAAGGATTGAGCTATGCCTATGCCGATACCGGCAGGGGCATCTCGGACATTCACTTCAGCTTGCGCAGAGGATCGTTCACCGTGGTAACGGGAGCGATCGGTTCTGGCAAAACCACGCTGGTGCGTTCCCTCCTTGGGCTTCTGCCCAAAGGGAAAGGGACGATCGCGTGGAACGGAGTGCCCGTCGAAGACCCGGGCACCTTCTTCACCCCGCCGCGGAGCGCCTACACCGCGCAAGTGCCGCGGTTGTACAGCGATACGCTGCGCAACAATATTTTGCTCGGGCAAGCGGAGCAAAATGACAGCTTGCAGCAGGCGCTGCACGCGGCGGTGCTCGAGTACGACGTCGCGCAGCTGCCTGGCGGGCTGGACACCGTCATCGGCCCGCGCGGGGTGAAGCTCTCCGGCGGCCAGGCGCAGCGGACGGCCGCAGCGCGCATGCTCGTGCGCGACGCCGAGCTGTACGTCTTCGACGACCTGTCGAGCGCACTCGACGTGGAGACGGAACAGAAGCTCTGGGAGCGGATGTTCCAGCGTCGAAGTGATGCGACCTGCCTGGTCGTCTCGCACCGCAAAACGGCGTTGACGCGTGCCGATCACATCATTGTGATGAAGGAGGGACGCATCGAAGCCGAAGGTACGTCGGAGGAGCTGCTGCAGCGCAGCTCGACGTTCCGAGAACTTTGGTATGGCGATGAGCGGCAATCAGAGTGATGAATTGAAAAGGGAGCCTTGGTGGCTCTCTTTTTTATTGATGCTTGTTAGCAGAGTAACTGGAGTTCGTGGCATCATATTTTCCAGTTGGGTATAAGGATGAGTGAAGGAAGCGGCAACTGGCAGCAAATTTTAAAGCTAACGTTGCATTTTTTACAACGTGCTGACCTAGTTTGACTGCAAATGCGGTCCTTCGTTGCAAAATATACAACCATTTGTGGCGAAAAGGAGGTGTGTAAACGCTTTATCGCATAAATCGTTGCACTAAGTACAGTATGGTGGCGCGCTGAGGCCAAATACAGCCAAATGGTTGCACATAGTACAACATAGGATGCTTTTACAATCGTAAGCAACCTAGTTAGCATATTTTTTACATACATTTAAAGGGAAATCCTAGTAGAAAAACGAATATTTGATTTTGAGGGGAGGTTCAATCATGAGAATCAGATCAGAAGAAATGAAAGATCATCAAGCGGTCTATCAGCTGAATGTGGAGGCTTTTGGACATAGAGAAGATGAAGCTCAACTGGTTGAGCGTATCCGGGCTTCCCAGGGTTTTATACCGGAATTGTCGATTGTGGCGGAGATGAATCATCAGATTGTTGGGCATATTTTGCTAAGTAAAGCCCATGTAGTGGATGAGGACAAAGAACACGAGGTCATCGCATTAGCCCCAATTGCCGTGAAGCCGGACATTCAAAAACAAGGCGTAGGCGCACAACTTATCCTGGAAGGCATCCGGAAAACGAAAGATTTAGGTTACGGCGCTATATTCCTGATTGGTCACCCCAGCTATTATCCGAAATTCGGATTTGTACCCGCTAGGACATTTGGATTTGAGTTAAAGCAGTTTCAGGTGCCAGATGAAGTGTTTATGGTATGTGAGATCATAGAGGGTTATCTAAAGGATTGGAGCGGAGAGCTCCGATATCCAGATTCTTTTTTTAGCTAGAAAGGTGTGAGGGCTCCCGTGTTAAAAGCCATTATTTTTGATCTGGACGGAACGCTGCTGGATCGAGATACATCTTTGAAAGCTTTTGTTGAAAATCAGCACCAACGGATGGTTGAGCTTCAGCACATAGATAAATCCGTTTATGTAAAAAGGTTTGTAGCCCTAGATCAGAGAGGTTACGTATGGAAAGATAAAGTGTATCAGCAGCTCATACATGAATTCGAACTTGATTTACAGTGGGAGGACCTGCTAGAGGATTACATGCATCACTTCAGTTTGCACTGTGTTGGGTTTCCGAATCTTCATGAACTTTTGACCTACTTGAAAGAAAGCGGTTTTAAGCTTGGCCTGATTACCAATGGTTACGGAACTTTCCAGATGAAAAATATAGAAGCGTTAAGGATTTCAACCTATTTTGATACGATACTCGTTTCCGAAATAGAAGGGCTGCGCAAGCCGGATCCTGAGATTTTTCATAGAGCGTTAGATAGATTGGGAGCACAGCCTGGTGAAGCAGCTTATGTCGGTGATCATCCCGAAAATGATGTTTGGGCTAGCCGAAGGGTGGGCATGAGAGGAATATGGAAAGAAGACGACCATTTCGCAGGTGATTTTGAGCGAGAATATACGATTAGGGATTTGATAGAGCTGAAGGAATATTTGGAGCAGTTGCAAACTGGATTGACATAGCGAAGGGGGAAAGCTAATGAATTCAGAGAATATGGTAGGACTTACAGCGGCTGCAGGCTTTCAGATTGGTGTCAGAAGGACGATTACTTTAAGCCAAGAGAAGGTATGGGAACTATTGACTTCGCCGCAAGGCCGCAAGCTTTGGTTAGGGGAGACTCCGACAATCCTTTTCGAAAAAGGGTACACATTTTGCACAAAAGAAGGAATTAACGGGATTCTTCGTGTGGTCAAACCTAATGAACAGCTACGTCTCTCTTGGCAGCCTGCGAGCTGGGCGGAAGCATCAACGCTGCAAATTCGGCTGCTGCCCGCCGCTTCTCCCGGCAGAACGACGATCAGTTTTCATCAAGAAAAACTCGACAGCATGCAGCGCAGAGAGGAAATGAAGGTGCGTTGGGAGGCCGTCCTAAACCGGCTGATGGAGTTAAAGATCAAATGACGATGACGAATACACTCATTTTGGTATTCATTTTAACGATGATCATTCATACCGCTGAAACGTTATCCTATTCCATACGATTTGCCGGGGTGAAGGTGAACAAGCTGGCTGTAGCGCTTTCGCTGGTTGGTATCGTCGTGCTCGTTTCTCGTACAGCCAATTTAATTCAAGCGCCAATGACGGCAAATTTCGTCGACTATGCCAAGGCTGTACCTACTTTTGATTTAGAAAGATACTTGCGAATTTCTTTGTTCGCATCGTCCATTGGCACGCTAATCGCGATCGCCTTATTTCCTTCTTTTATCAACCTTAGTGTACGGGTTATTGC
The DNA here is from genome assembly GCF_009757995.1 of Paenibacillus anseongensis. NCBI lineage: Bacteria > Bacillati > Bacillota > Bacilli > Caryophanales > Paenibacillaceae > Paenibacillus > Paenibacillus anseongensis. The sequence goes on along the minus strand of NZ_WSEM01000039.1, from coordinate 170,892 downwards.
CCGTTTGGAAGTGGCAGGATCTATCCCGAAACTCATTTCAAGCGTAAAGATAGAACAGTTGAAGAACACCAAAAATTACTTGAAAAAACCAAAGTTCAAGCTTAGTCAGTTCCGCTATTTAGGCGTGTCCAAAAGATTTTTAGTCATTAATATCCTGGTAACTGCTTTCTATTCTGTGGGGGTGCTGTCCTCATTGTATGCGGCGCATTTGTTACCTCAGTATGCAACGACGGCCTCCCAGGCATCAGGTCTCATCAACGGGATCGCCACGATCCTTCTTACCATTTTCATCGATCCACAGTTAGGGCTCATTACCGATAAAGCGCTGCAGGACGAGTCACAACGCAGTCAGCTAGGTAAAATTTATGCACTGCTCATGACATCCCGTTTTCTAGGCACTTTGTTGGCGCAAGTATTTCTTATCCCTTCGGCCTATTTTATCGGATGGATCGTGAAATGGATTTTCTAATTCTTTCAATTCCTTTCTTTCAGGAGAGCAGCTTGTTATAATAGCTATTATCATAGTAGCGCAGCTAGAAACGGAGCCATGGCATGAAGAAGTTTAAAAAGTTTTATATTGAGATTACAAGTGTATGTAACCTCGCTTGTACGTTTTGCCCGCAAACAAAGCGGCAGGCTAATTTCATTAAGATAGATACGTTTACGAACATTCTTGATCAAATCAAGCCGCATACGGATCACATTTATCTGCATGTCAAAGGAGAGCCTTTGCTGCATCCCAAGATTGACGAACTGCTGGATTTGAGCCATGAAAAAGGCTTTAAAGTCAATATAACGACCAATGGAACATTGATTAATAAAAACAGGCATAAGCTGCTGGACAAACCGGCCCTTCGCCAAATGAATTTCTCTTTGCACAGTTTTGACGGCCACGAAGGCTCGGAGGATAAAGAAGGCTATGTGATGAGCATCTTGCGATTCGCCAAGGAAATTGTTGCAAAGTCTAATGTCATTATCTCTTTCCGGTTGTGGAACTTAACGATGGATAATCAAACGAATCAGGAGCGGCAGCGGAATCGTGAAGTTTTGGAAATGCTGGAGAGAGAGTTTGAACTGGATTACAAAATTGACGAGGAATTTGTGCGTGGAAGCGGTGTAAAGCTCGCAGAACGCGTGTATTTGAACCAGGATCATGAGTTCCAATGGCCGGATCTGAAAGCGCAAGAGATTGAAGGCCCTGGTTTCTGCCACGCGCTGCGAAATCAAGCAGGCATCCTGGTTGACGGTACGGTAATTCCTTGTTGTCTCGATGGGGAAGGCGTTATCAATTTGGGAAATATCAACCATACGCCGTTTTCTGAGATTGTTGAAGGGGAGCGGGCGAACCGTTTGTTCGAAGGCTTTTCTAGACGGGAAGTTGTAGAAGAGTTATGCCGCAAATGCGGATATCGGGAACGTTTCAGCATGTAAAATGAAGGTAATCACAGATGGGAAGCTTCTTCATCTCCACGGTTAAAGCGGAGTGAATGAGGCTTTTTCTATCTTTCTTTGCTTTTGTAGCTAGTTAGTGAGATAATACAAGTTTGATTAGATGATTTCTATTTTTGGGGGCTTGTAACGTGGGAAGGTATCCATTCAATTATGATCATTCACAGCCATTCATGCAGCAGGTTTCTGACTGGATTGCTGATTTATTCTATGAAGTTTTACCCGAATCAGGCTTTGAAGTGCGCGATGAGCAGATCTATATGGCGTTCCAACTGGAGCGGGCTTTTGCGGAGAAACAGACTATTTTTGCAGAAGCCGGTGTAGGAACAGGGAAAACGCTTGTCTACTTGTTATATGCGATTTGTTATTCGAGACTCGCGAACAAACCGGCTATCATCGCGTGTGCGGACGAATCATTAATTGAGCAACTGGTTAAGCCAGGCGGCGATATTGATAAATTAATGCGGCACTTGGATCTCGTGATTGATGCGCGGCTTGCCAAATCACCTGATCAGTATCTGTGTCTTCAGAAGCTGGATGAAGCCCGATTTGGACATGAAGATATAAGCTTATATCGTGATCTTCATGCCGGATTGCCTGACTTTGTCCACACGCGTGAGGCACTGCAATCCTTTTATGCATATGGAGATCGTAAAGACTACCCGAATTTGAACGATGAGCAGTGGGAACGCGTTAGTTGGGATGCTTATCAGGATTGTTTTGTCTGCGATAAACGGCACCGCTGCGGTCAAACCTTATCCCGAGAGTCATACCGGAAATCCGCTGACCTTATTATTTGCTCCCATGACTTTTATATGGAACATGTATGGACGTATGAGGGACGGAAGCGGGAAGGTCAGTTGCCACTATTGCCGGAGCATTGTGCGGTTGTTTTCGATGAAGGACATTTGATGGAGTCGGCTGCGCAGAAAGCTTTGACATACAAGCTGAAGCATACAGTTTTTGAAGAACTAGTGGTCCGATTGTTAAAAGGGGAAGTGCGCGAGACCTTAGCCGTCTGTATTGACCAGGCGATTGAGCAAAGCGAATACATGTTCGAAGTGCTGGAAAGCTGCTGCCGACCGATCCCGGGCTCGGACCGTAAACAGATTGTGATGAATGATCAATTGCTGCGCGAGATTCACCGATTGTGTGATATTTTATCACAGATTGAAGAGGAGCTTGTCTTCGAGAGCGAGATGTTCACTTTGAATGACTATCAGCTCAAAATTGTCGAAGAGCATTTGGAAATGATGCAGAAGGCGCTGGCGTTATTCCGTCATGATCAAGCTTTCATCTGTTGGGCAACGGAAAGTATTACAGGTTTAAGCTTAGTGGTCATGCCAAGAACGGTGAAAGAAGTGCTTAGAGAGCAAGTGTTTTCAGCTAAAATGCCAATCGTTTTCTCCTCGGCTACGTTATCCGTAGAGGGAACGTTTGATTATGTGGCGGATAGCTTGGGATTGGACAAGTATTTATCGTTCTCTGTGGACTCGCCGTATGATTATGCAGAGCGTATGGAAGTGCTCGCACCCAAATGGACTTCTGGCGGCACTTTCCAGGAAAAAATGGAGGCAGCCGTCGAGCTGCTGCAGAGGACGGAAGGCCGGGCGCTGATTCTATTCCCGACCCACGAAGAGCTGCGGCGATTTAAGCAAGAGATTCTAAAGCGGAGCGAGTGTGAGAAGCTGCGATTTCTATTTGAAGGCGATCAAGAAATCAGCCATCTGATCGCGTCTTTCCAAGGCGACGAGCATAGCGTGCTTGCTGCGGTAAGTTTATGGGAAGGACTTGATGTGCCAGGTCCGTCACTGTCGAATGTGATGATTTGGGCGCTTCCGTTCCCTCCTCAAGACCCTGTGTTTATGGCCAAACGGGAAGCAGCCGCGAATGCCTATGAGGAAGTTGACATTCCCTACATGCTGTTAAGACTGAGACAGGGGATCGGCCGCTTGATCCGTACGCGGGAAGATAGCGGGATTATCGCTATCTTTAGCGAGGAAATGCACACGAACGAAACGCTTCGTGAACATATTGAACGTGTGCTGCCTGCTGGAGTAGCATTGAAATATAGTCTTTAGGTTTACGTGAACCAAATGTCGCGAAATCGCACCCACCCGAGGGAATCGAACGAAATGCCGCGAATCGACGGGTGGTAAGCGGTTTTGAGATGTTTCCGATATAGAAAAAGCAAGCTGTAACGCTGCTTGAGCTGTGATTCTAACTGCTCGAGCAGCGTTTTTCTGCGTATCGGGTCGATTTCATCACGCAGCAGCTGCAAGCTGTTCTCAAGCAAGCGCTGCACCTCAGGCGCCGCATGCTGCTGCATGCTTTTGTACATATCGTAAAGCCGCAGTTCGCGGTGCTCATCTACCATAATGGCGAAAAGAACAAGATCAGCTGACATGCGCAGTTCGCCATTGAATTGCTCGGCAGGAATGAGCATGATTTGGAGCTTGATGCCGGATAAAGCGTACATGTTCTGCAAAAGAAGCGCATCCTGCTCGTATTGCGGAATCGTAGCAAGCGTAAGCGTCTCCCCTTGATAACCGGCAGAGTGAAGCAGCTGCTCAAAGGTTGTTGATGGCGATGGATAAGGCAAGGGAGCAGGGGGTTCTTCTTGTACCTCTGTCGCTAGATTCGGGAAGAAAGAGTTTGCTTCTTCGATGACATCCCCGGATAACTGCTCTAATAAATAAGCTCGATCTAATGCCAGACTGAGCGCTTGGCGAATCCGTGGATTTCGTAAGGGACCTTCTTTTTTCTCATTCACGGTCATGAATTTGGTTGTCATGCCCGATTGCCGCACCTGCTGCCAACGCTGAGCATCCATGTCCGAAATTCGTACATTATGCATGACTTGGAAAGGCTGCTTCTGAGTAGAGTCAGACAAATGTTCATTCTCTGGCAGCGTCCACACCTCGACACGATCCAAGAAGCCCCGGCCTTGAAAATAGGCAGGAAATGCCTCCAGAATCCAAATGCCGTGCTCATGTCCCGCCAACCGAAAAGGACCTGTCCCGACAGGGTTCGTGCCCATCCAACCGCCGGCTGCCTCACACACATCTTCAGGAACAATCGCTGCACGATTCGTGCTCAAGAAGCCCAGAAACAATTCGTTACGTTCTACTAATCGGATAACAACGGTCGTCTCATTCGGGCAGACAATCTCCTTGATTCCCGCATAGGCCCAACTGTACAACCCGCGTGGCGCTAGGCGTTGAAGCCTCTCGAGCGCATACTTGACATCACTTGCGGACATTTCACGTCCATGGTGAAAGCGGACTCCTTTTCGGAGGTAAAACGTCCAAACAGTTCTTGTTTCATCAACCTCCCATGCATGGGCCAGATGAGGCACGATGTGCTCCCCCTTCGAATCCATGCGGACGAGACCATCGAAGAGCTGATTCACAAGATGGGATTCCCCGGCGTAATGGATGGCAGCGGGATCTAACGCATGGATGGTTTGAGTCAGAGGAAAGCGCAGCACATCCGACCGGCGATCACCCTGAAGCTCGGAACGGAACCCGAATTGACCAGATAACCAATCTTGGAACTGCTCTCGTAAGTGAGAAGAATGTTCGGTCGATTGCAGCAGCTCAAGTGCAGATTGCAAATCTTGCTTTGCCACGAGCTGTTTCGCTTCTTCCAAAAGCAATTGTTCTTTGCGCATATGAAAAATGAGGGTCGAGCGATTGCCGCGGCCCTTTTTGGGCTGCCAGGTGAGCCACTGTTCTTGCTGCATTCGTTTAAGAAGGAGTACCATATTGCGATGCGTGCAATCTAACTGTGCAGCAAGCTCTTCGAGCGTTGTCTCAAGAGGAGACTCTTCCTGAAGCTGTGGAAAGGCATGTCGAAGTGTCAAATAATGCTTGCGAATTTTCATTACGTGCCTCCGTCATAAAATATGAAATTACTGAAAATAAACTTACACTTTTTGTTCTTGTTTTAAAGGTTACAATAAAAGGCAGGAATTATCAATTCCTTGCAATTCTATTTCGTTGTGATTAAAGGAGAGAAAGTTCAATGAGAGATCCAGCTCCATGGCAAAGAAAATATAGCTACATGTTAGCGTACGCTTGTTTATTCGGACTGCTGGTACAATATTTATTTATTGGCCGCCCAGCGGGCATTTCTGTTTTTCTAAGCGTTGCCGGCTTCTATGGACTTTATTTTTATTCGATAAAAGGCCGATTAGGCGGATTTGAGCCATGGAAAGGGCAGAGTACAGCAGGATGGCTGCTTATGGTGCCGGTTGGTTTGTTGGCGTTGACCTATGGCTTGTTCGCAAACAACTTTTTTCATCTGCTAAATATGATCGCCCTGCCGCTTTGTATCGTGATGCAAACGGTCGTGTTGTCAAGGAACAGCAAACATGCGTGGTACCATGCCACATTTCTGCAAGACATGGTTAGGCATGTCATCAGCAGCCCGATTACATATCTTCCTGTGCCATTCGGGATGTTGAAAGCATGGCTGCCAGGCGGAGGGAACCGTAAAGATTCGACTTGGGGAAAAGTCGTAAAAGTTTTGGCTGGTCTGCTGCTGGCAGCACCAATCCTGTTTATCGTTATCGGGTTGTTAGCTTCAGCGGACCAGATTTTCTTTTCCTGGATCGCGGAAATTCCAACATGGTTCAGTGGCGTGTCCATAGGGGAAAGTGTAGGACGAATCGTTCTTGCGGTCGTAATTACTCTTTACACTTTTTGTTACATGTGGGGACTGCTTTTCCCAAAAGTTATCGAAGCATCGCACCCATTCGACAGTCAGAAAGATGAAACCGCTGCCGCTACAGAAGTCATAATTCGGAGCAAAGCGCAGCTTGACCCAATCACAGCAGGAACGCTGCTTATATGTGTGAATGTTGTTTATGTGCTGTTTGCGATTATCCAGTTTTCCTATTTATTCGGGGCTGCTGATGGCCTGCTGCCATCCGGTGTGGCGTATGCGGAATATGCGCGCAGAGGTTTCTCCGAGCTGGTTGTTGTCGCACTGATTAATGTATCGCTGCTATTCCCTGGTTTACATTGGATACGTTCAAGCAGCCCATTGGGAGAAAAAATCCGAAAATTGCTGCTTACTCTGCTGGTAACCTGCACGATTGTCATGCTAATCTCCGCTTATGGGAGGCTTTCGCTCTATGAAGAAGCGTATGGCTTTACACAAACGAGACTGCTTGTTCATGGGTTTATGATCTTCCTTGGCATATTGTTTGTCCTTGCTTTTTTCCGGATTTGGATAGAAAAGATGTCGATGTCCAGAGCCTACATAACGACGGCCATACTTGCCTATTTGGTGATGAACTACATGAATCTCGACCACCGGATTGCCATTAACAACATGGAGCGCTATGAGAAAACAGGCGTCATCGACCTTGAATATCTGGGAAGACTTTCAACCGACGTGGTTCCCGCTTTGAAGGAACTGAAGGTTAAGCATCCCGAGCTAAGTTCTGTTCAACAAACCATAGATCGAGTGATGAGTGATCAAAAGAACAAAACTTGGCCATCCTGGAATCTATCCAGCTATCGTGCGAATAGGTAGGAAAATCGGTTTTTATTAGCGAATATAGACGGGAAATAAACACGGCAGGAGGTTGCCAGTGGGGGAACATAATGAATTGCCCGATCTTATACGCCGCGTCAAAGAGGAAGACCCGATTGCTTTTGAGCTGCTGCTCAGCGCATATCGTTCAGCTGCCTTATCCTGGGCGCAAGCTGTCGTTCGCGATGCTTTTCTCGCCGAAGACGTGGTCCAGGAAGCTTTTCTGAAAGTAAAAGACAACATACACGCTCTGAAAGACGAAGAGAAATTCGGTGCGTGGTTTCGGATTATGGTACGCCGAATCGCGATGAATTCGATTCGTGGAGCCGCTAACCGGAGCGAATATGTTACGGAGGATATACCCGAAACTGGTTGGGAAGCGTTTAGCGGGGGAGAAGCGTTCAGTCCAGAAGCCTGGCAGGAGCGAGAAGAGGGCGAAGACCTGATTCGCAGTTCCATGCGCCCGCTTTCTGAGCAGGCACGCGAAGTTTTAAGCGCGAATGCATTTGAGGATGCGACGACGGAAGAACTGGCTGCCCGCTTCGGGATGAAACCCAGCAATATTTACAATTTGCTGTCTCGAGCGCGGGTGAAAGCGAATGAAGAGCGATTCCGCAAGGAAATCGATCGTTATCTGGAGGTGCGGAAGAAGAGTGGTTACACAGCTGCCAGAATGCTGTCGCTTCCGGTGTTTTCACGGCCTTATGCCTTTCTATCTGTTATGATTGGTGAAGCGCTTCGAACGGTAGGAGAGGAACACATTTCCCATACGGAGCTGATGGGGATCTCAGGGGATGCGTTCCGTTTGAATGTGGCGAAAAGCTGTCATTCGCATGGGATCTCAACGTTTGACTGGAGTTACACCGCCTATCGCATTCTGGAGCGGCTCGGCATACGCGGAACCTGTTTTGGACGTCCTCAACGAAAGACGTTAACACCGGAACAGCAAGTTCATATCTTATCCATTCTTCATGGCTCTATCGACCAAGATGTTCCTGCGATTATTTGGAACATGCAAAGCAATGAGTTTGGATTTATCTATGGCTACGATGACAGCGAGCAGAAAATCCTGTATCTGGGTCATAACGGAGTGGAACGTATTGTCCGTTATGACCAGTTGGGACGAAAGGCTGATCAACCGCCGTTGTTCGTGCTTGGTATTCGCGGGAAAGTGGCGCCTTCTCAGACAGTGGACGCCACATTGCGAGCGATTATTGATCATGCAAGAGGGAAAGAGCCTCCTTTGGCTGGCTACGCTTTCGGCCTTGACGGTTACCGCCTCTGGCTGGAAGGAGTTGAGGATGGTTCGCTTGATTTGCAAGGACATGCCTATCAAGTGGCGATTCTAGCCGAAGCTCGGCAGCATGCGGCTAAATATTTGCTGGAGCTGTCGAATAACAGCAACAATGTCTGGCGCAAGGAGCGGCTTGCTGAAGCGGCAGCGTGCTATACGCAAGTCAGCGAATCGTTTACTCGCTTGTATCCGAGCTTTCCATTCGGATATGGAGGCAGTCATGCAGGCCGAATGAGCAAGATTAGGGAAGAACTACGGTTCGCTTGGGAGGCCGAAAAAGAAGGCATTCATATAATTTCAGCAATTGTGGAATGAGCGTGATAGAAATTACGCAGCCGCTGTGTCTTTAAGTTGAACGACTAACTAAGGAGGAAAACGAAGATGTCACATCCGATTAATGCTTTTATGCCAGCCGTATTTGTTCCCGTACAAGATCTTAAACGCGCTATTGAATGGTATGCGAATTTGTTTCAGCGCCCGATCGTGCCACAGCCTGATCAGGACACCCATGGTATTTATATTTTTGCTTTGGAGGAAACGGAAATCATTCTGGACAAAAATACCTGGGGGTCTCCACCGACAGTGATGTTCGATGCTCATGATATCCATGCTGCCCATCAATTTTGTGAGCAAAGACCGCATACGGTATTAACAGAAGCTTTTACTGACGAGTATATATCCGTTTTTAATGTGAACTCTCATATGGTTTGTAAAGCGAATCGTGATTTAGGTCCAAAACCGGCAAGGCCCGCAAATGCCTGTTTACGAAAAATTAGCCGTATCTTGGCGCATACCGATGATATCGAGGATACGACGGCTTGGTATGAAGCTTTTGTGGGGAAAAGCGCTGGTTCAGACCCTCTTTTCGGCGACTTGCCAGCGATTCTAATGGATCGAGGCCCTCATTTGCTTATTGACGATAACCGGCTGAGTCATTCCCAAAGCAAATACTTTGAGCAGCTCCAGGTGGAAACTCGCACGAATCCGATTATGATCATTGAAACGCCGAATTTGGGCGCTGCCCTTGATCATGTTCGTTCTGTAGGTGGTCTTGTTAGAGAGGGGATTGAAAAGCGGGTGGGGGTTACCTGTTTCGAATTTCAAGATCCTGATGGCAACGGATATCTGGTTGTGGAAGAAGTGGACAAAACAGCACAATAAGAGATGAGACGGCGAGATGGCATATGGTGTTCAGCGAGGCGAATTTGGTAAAATATAACCAAATAATGCTAGGGAAGGGTTGACCATATGCCATTTTTATCATTGACGAGTTGGAGCTTGCACAGACTGCTGGGACCATTACGCTGGACGCGCTGGGATGAATCAACACGCTCACAGATTACGGCTGCGCAAGAGCAACCGGAACATCTTACACTGCTTGAGCTCCCCGCAGTGCTTGCCGACAAAGGGTTTGCCTCTTTGGAGGTTTGCCATTTTCATTTTCCGGAAACGAGTGCAGCGTATCTTACTGCACTGAAACAATCATTCCAAGCAGCGAATGTTCGCTTTTATACGCTGCTTCTCGAGTATGGCGATATCTCTAGCGCTGACGAGGATCGCAGAGCCTCGGATATCGCTTGGATCAAGGGATGGATCGATATTGCTGCCATTGCAGGAGCTGAAAGAGTTCGTGTGATTGCCGGCGATGCGGAGCCTTCAGACGTACAAGCCTTAGAGCGTTCCGCTAGAGTCATACAAGAATTAGGCGAATACGCCAGCTCACGCGGGGTTAGGGTGGTTACTGAAAATTTCCACTCACTGACTTCTGTGGCCGGTAATTGCCTTGCATTGCTTGAGAAATGCGAAGATGTCCTTGGGTTCACGTCCGATTATGGCAATTTCAAAGGAAGCGACAAGTTCGAAGCGCTCGCCAAAACGATCCCATTCAGTGAATCCATTCATGCCAAAGCGCAAACGGATAGCGAAGGATATCCGGATGAAGAAGAGTTCATTCGCTGTATGGAGATTGCGAAGCAAGCCGGGTACGAAGGGCCATTTACACTCGTCTACGATGGACCTGGCGACATGTGGGATGGGATTGAGCGCGTTCGAAAGCTTGTTGTTCCGTATGTTACATCAATGTAAAACGTGTGATTTCCGATAAAGTTCATCGGAATATAAGAAATAATATTGACGATACTTCCTATACAGTGATACTGTGTATATACAAGGACTACCGTTCAAACGGAGACACTTTCTCTATCCAGAGAAGATGTCTCTTTTTTTATTTCCCAGCCATTCAGGCATTAGTAGAAAGTAAAAAGTAGAAAGGAATGATTGCATATGACAACCCATGCACAGCAAACTGTCTTACTCCCAGAGGTAGAGGAGAACCGACAAGGAGATTATCCGGTACACTCGCTTTTTCTGAATCGTTGGTCTTCTCGTGCTTTTGAACCGAAAGAGGTTGCCGACGAAACGTTGTATACAATCCTGGAAGCCGCACGCTGGGCGCCATCCTCAAGCAATTTGCAGCCATGGCGATTTATTGTTGCCAAAACGGAAGCTCAGAAGCAGAAATTTCAATCGTTCATTAAGCCAAATAACCGCTTGTGGACGGATCATGCCCCTGTACTTGTCCTCGTTCTATCGCACAAGCTCCGTCAAGACGGAGCTCTGAATGGCGCCCACGCGTTCGATGCAGGTGCGGCTTGGGCCTCCCTTGCTTTTCAAGCCCATTTACTGGGTCTTGCAACGCGAGCTGTCGGTGGCTATGACAGAGACATCGCCCGGGAAGTCCTCGGCGTACCCGAGGACTATGACCTGCATGCGGTGATTACTCTAGGCTATCGCGGTTCCAGTGAGCGTTTGCCAAGTGAACTGCAAGAGCGCGAACTGCCGAATGGCCGTCGTCCGCTTAGCGAAAGCATTATCGAAGGCTCCTTCTAGTTGGATGGAGTCATGGAGAAAACAGTTTGCTGCTTTGCTAACCGTTCAACTGCTTGTTTCAACAGCGCATGGCATGTTTATCCCGTTGCTGCCTGGATTTCTTCATGTCATTGGTCATGTTAGCGGAGAATCACTGTACATCTGGTCAGGCGTGATATTCTCAGCCAATTTTGTTGCGATGATGGTTGCGATTCCTTTTCTGGGTCGTATCGGGGATCGGTATGGCCGCAAGCCAGTCATGCTGTGGTCCGGTTTAGGCATGGCGATTATTACAGCTTTAATGCCGCTTGCCGCGGAGCCATGGCAGCTAGCTTTGTTGCGATTATTACAAGGCTGCTTTACCGGCATACTGCCATTTACGATGGTGCTTGTCCTGATCGGCGCACCAGATAAGCAAGTCGGCGTTTCCGCAGGTAAATTGCAGGTGATGGGCGAGACAGGATCACTGATCGGACCGCTTATCGCCTCATCCTTGCTTTCTTTTCTATCAGTAAGAGGTGCTTATCCAGCCATGAGTGTTTTTATTTTACTCGCGACTATATGCGTTTTGTTGTTCGTCAAAGACAAAACGCAGGAGACAAACGAAGTTTCGAGGCCGAAAGGGACGCTTCTAGCCGATTGGCAGCAGATATGGCATACGAAGCCACTGCCGTCTTTACTGATAAGCGCTTTATGTGTGAATTTTGCCTTTGTAGGAACGAATCCCATCCTTCCGTACTATGTGCAGAAGTCCACACACGTGTTTTCATTTTTCAATAACCAATGGCTTCTAGGAATTACTTTATCAGCGACCTCATTTGCTGTTATCATCTTTTCGCCGATACTTGGCAGGCTTTCCGACCGAATTGGTCCCTTATTGCTGCTGAAAATTGCTACGTCGACTGCGTTTTTCCTATGTTTGGTGCAAGCTATCACACATTTGTACCCGCTCATACTTGTCTGCCGTTTTCTACTAGGGCTGTGCGTAGCAGGTATGATGCCGAATATCCAGGCACAGGTAAGAAAATTGGCTCGCCAAGGGATGGAAGGTCAGACATTTGCCATGGTGAATGCTTGGATGTTTCTCGGGTGCTTATTAGGCCCGTTATTAGGAGGTGTCATTATGGCACGTTTCGGCGTGGAGGGCTGGTTCACTACGGCTATGATTGTCTATGCCATATCGTTCTGGCAATCATTCCGGATCAGTCGAGTCCAGTCGATGACGGTTCAGCCAGAAAGAGGGCACGTAACTATCGCGGAGATAGGGGCCAAATAGTTGTTGATCATGTCGCTATCAAAAAAAAGGAACTGGGCGCATAGTCTCCAGTTCCTTTTCATTTTAGTCCGTAATGTTATTCATATAGTAGGCAATGATATCTTTGCGGCGAATAATACCCAAGAAAATTTGTTTGTCATCGACGACAGGAACAAAGTTTTGATCGGCTGCTTTGGCCAGCATATCCTCCATAAAAGCGTCAATCGAGACACATTCGTTGCGAATATGTTTTTTTATGCTGCTTACCGGGATCTCATCCATGTTCTCGAACGTAACGCCAGGCTTATTTTTGAGCGTCCACAACAGGTCGCCTTCGGAAAGTGTGCCAACGTACTTTCCACCTTCATCGACGATGGGAAGTGCTGTATAATAGTGCTGCTCTAATTGTTCCATAGCTTCCTTCATGGAAGAGGATGACTTAATAAAGGCTACTTTGTCCTTCGGAAATAAAAATGAGGCAGTTTTCATGGTCAGTAATTACCTTTCAGGGAATTTTCAAAACATGATACATCCATTAAACCATACTTTCGGCAAGATGACCTTGAAAGATCTTGCCAAATTCGACAGAGACTTCATTATCATATACCCAAATCATGATAATTACTAACATTACGATTAAAATTTTATCAGAAAAAATAAGTAGAGAAAAGATTGGCATCTGCGTATATACTTGTCTTATGGGAATCTATGCTAATTTGAGCCACTAGGAGGCGTATATCAACATGTTGAAAATTGCAATTGCCGGAACAGGATGGTTTGCTGAAAAGCACGCTAGCTTGTTAGCTGCCAGGGAGGATGCGCAAGTCGTTGCTTTCCTTGGTTCTTCGCTGCCAAAGGCTGAGAAAATGGCGCAGAAATTCGCTGGTGCACAAGCTTTTGACGAGATAGAGATGATGCTTGATACAGTTAAACCAGACGCTGTATACATAAGTGTGCCGCCTATGGCGCATGGTAGTATTGAAGATGCCATCGTTCAGCGAAATATCCCGTTCCTGGTTGAAAAACCGATCGGGTTGGATATGGAAACGGTGAATCGCATCCAAGATCAGGTGAAAAGCAGGGATATCATCACCTCGGTTGGTTATCATATCCGATATACGGACACCGTGCAGAAGGCGAAAGAGCTGCTGGAAACCCGCAAAGTTGGAATGGCGGTTGGCAGTTGGTTAGGAGACATGCCAGGCGTTCATTGGTGGCGTAAGCAAAACGGGTCTGGTGGTCAATTCGTCGAACAAACAACACATATTGTGGATTTAGTTCGCTATTTGGTTGGCGAAGTGGAGGAAGTGTATGCAGTTTATGCGCAGCAGCATACACATACGAAACACGACGGCGTTGAAGTGGCGGATGTCGGGGCTGTGACATTGAAACTTGCAGGCGGTGCCGTTGCGTCCATCACGAATACGTGTATGCTGCCTTTCGGCCATCGATCGGGATTGGAACTGTTTACAGATAAAGGTGTATTGGAAATTCACCAAAATCGGTACTTAAAGAACCATGAAAGTACGCAAACAACGGAGTATAAGAACCTCCTCAATCCTTATGAAATTGAAACGGATGCTTTCTTGCATGCAATCAAAACCGGAGACCGGTCGCGGATTTTGACCGATTACGCCGACGCCGCGGTCACGCTTCGCATTACTTTAGCGGCATTGGAGTCTTCTGTAAGCGGATTGCCTATTAAATTAAGATAGTCATGAGAACAAACATCGCGAAATTGCGGTGTTTTTTTCATGGGCGGGTAAATTCATAGCCTATCAGGTATAAGCCTTCAGAAAGGCGTGTATATATAAAACATGTTATTGGAAGCGGTTACAACTTGTCCCATGAAGAAGCAAATCACCGATCTTATCCTCGGCTAAACATACAGGAATAGCGATCATGTCGAAGGAGGCGGTCATATGGAACTGTCCTTGACGGAAGAACAGAATATGATTCGTGCTATGGTGCGGGATTTTGCCAAAAACGAAATTGAACCTACTGCTGCTCAAAGAGATGAAGAAGAGCGATTCGATCGGACCCTATTCGATAAAATGGGCGAGCTTGGCCTAACGGGAATCCCGTGGCCTGAAGAGTACGGGGGCATCGGATCTGATTTCTTGACGTACGCCATCGTTGTCGAGGAGCTCTCGAAAGCCTGCGCTTCTACAGGTGTGATGTTATCCGTCCATACGTCATTAGTTTCATGGGCGCTCTCGAAATACGGGACGGAAACGCAGAAAATGGCGTTTTTGAAGCCGCTGGCTCAAGGCAAGAAGCTCGGCGCATACAGCTTGACAGAAAGCGGTTCGGGCTCTGATGCAGGAGCAATGAAAACAACGGCTGTCAAGGATGGGGACCATTATGTGCTAAATGGTTCAAAGCTATTTGTCACCAATGGCGGGGAAGCGGACGTCTATATCGTTTTTGCGATGACGGATCCAGTAAACAAGAAGCGCGGGTGCAGCGCATTTCTTGTGGAGAAAGGGACCGAAGGCTTTATTTTCGGCCACAAGGAGAAAAAATTGGGCATTCGCTCTTCGCCAACGCTTGAGCTGCGATTTGAGAACTGCCGAGTGCCCGCAGGACATTTGCTCGGCGTGGAGGGAGAGGGCTTCCGAATCGCGATGCGAAGCCTGGACGGCGGGCGTATCGGCATTGCCGCGCAAGCGCTCGGGATTGCCCAGGCGGCGATGGAGGCATCGATTAGCTACGCGAAGCAGCGCAAGCAGTTCGGAAAGCCGATCGGTGAGCAGCAGGCTATAGCTTTTAAACTTGCGGATATGGCTACCAAGATTGAAGCTGCCAGACTGCTGACCTATCAAGCGGCGTGGAAGGAAAGTAAAGGCTTGCCGTATGGGAAGGAGGCCGCCATAGCGAAGCTTTTTGCCAGTGATACGGCTGTGGCTGTCAGTCTTGAAGCTGTTCAAATTTTCGGAGGTTATGGGTACACGAAAGATTATCCGGTTGAACGGTATATGCGCGACGCGAAGGTTACACAAATCTATGAAGGGACGAACGAAATTCAGCGTATTGTGATTTCCCGCATGCTGCTTGCCGACTAGACGCGGCAGGAAGAGAGAAAGGGGAGCGATGAGATGAGTAACAGCTATCACCCTGGACTGGAGAACGTTATTGCTAGTGAAACGGGAATTTCGTATCTGGATGTCGAGAAGGAAGAAATTGTTGTTCGCGGATATGACCTCATCGAGCTTGCGCAGCATGTTACCTATCTGGATGTAGCAGCGCTATTGCTTGAGGGGGGGCTGCCTGATGACCATGAACGGTCATCGTTTGAAGAAAGAATTAAAGACGAATATGGATTGCCACCGAACATTTGTTCTATCCTGCGTTTACTGCCAGAGCAAGCTAACCTTATGGATGTGCTCCGAACGGGAATTTCGGCTTTGGCCAGCTACGATACCGAACTTGAAGATCGTTCTAAGGAGGCAAATACGCGAAAAGCGATCAGGTTGCTGGCAAAGGTACCGCAAATAGTTGCCAATGGGTATCAAGCCAAGACCAAACAAACGTTCGCAGAGCCCCAAAGAGAATTATCCTATTCAGCTAATTTCTTGTACATGATAACGGGGCAAGTGCCCACGAAGATGGAAGAGGATATTTTCGACCAATCTCTCATCGTCTACAGTGAGCATGAAATGCCGAATTCGACATTCACGGCAAGAGTGATTGCTTCGACGCAGTCCGATTTGTACGGCGCGCTTACCGGGGCGGTTGCCTCGTTGAAAGGAACGCTGCACGGCGGCGCTAATGAAGCTGTCATGGAGATGCTGCTTGAGGCAGGTTCGGAAGGCAACTTGGAAACACTCATGTTAAGCAAACTGGCTCGGAAGGAACGCATTATGGGTTTCGGTCATCGGGTTTATATGAAAAAAGCCGATCCGCGCGCGTTATTGATGAAAGATGCGTTAGCTGCCCTTGCGTTAGAGAAAAACCAACCGGAGCTGTACACGATGTGTGTGGTTGGTGAAGAAGTCATGAAACGCGAGAAAAATTTGCACCCGAACTTGGACTATTACGCAGCACCTGTCTATTATTTGCTCGGCATCCCGATTGAATTGTTCACTCCGGTATTTCTCGCTGCTCGTACGATTGGCGTCAGCAGCCATGTGATGGAGCAGCACGCGAATAATCGGCTATTCCGGCCTCGTGTCCTGTACACAGGACCTCGCAACTTACATCCTTGAGCGCTGGAAATTCATTTGCCAGAAAGGACGACATTGTGAATGAGCGGATTTGAGAACTCGGTCGATAAGGAGATGACTTTTGACCCGTTAATTGAAGAAATAGCCGACTATGCACTGAACGCACATATTGAAAGTGAAGAAGCGTATCGCATTGCGCAGCATGTGTTGTTGGATTCCCTGGGGACCGGCTTGCTGGCGCTGCGTTTTCCGGAATGTGTGAAACACCTGGGACCGATTGTGCCGGGAGCGAGCTTGCCAGGAGGCGCCCGAGTGCCAGGTACACGATACGAATTGGACCCTGTGCATGCGGCTTTCAATATCGGGTGCATGATCCGTTGGCTTGATTATAATGACACGTGGTTGGCTGCTGAATGGGGGCATCCGTCCGACAATCTAGGTTGTATCGTGGCGCTTGCCGACTATATTAGCCGCAGCAGGGTGGCAGAGGGCAAAATGCCGCTCTACGTGAAGGATATTCTTACGATGTCGATTAAGGCGCATGAGATTCAAGGTGTGCTGGCCTTAGAAAATAGTTTGAATCGTGTGGGATTAGACCATGTTCATCTTGTAAAAATAGCTTCAACGGCTGTAGCGACTGCCATGCTTGGCGGAACGAAAGCGGAGGTGTGCAGCGCGCTCTCGAATGCCTGGATTGATGGAGCCAGTTTAAGAACTTACAGGCATGCGCCTAATACAGGTTCGCGCAAGTCCTGGGCTGCGGGGGATGCGACAAGTCGCGCGGTGCGTCTGGCCTTAATGGCTGTAGGCGGCGAAATGGGGTATGCTACCGCGCTTTCGGCCAAAACATGGGGGTTCCAAGACGTGTTATTCCGAGGTAAGGAGCTGACTTTAGCGCGAGAATTGGGTTCCTATGTCATGGAAAATATTTTATTCAAAATTTCATTTCCTGCCGAATTTCATGCGCAGACAGCTGTGGAATGCGCGCTAGAGCTGCATCCATTGGTACATGAGCGTATAGAGGAGATTAAGTCTATCACGCTTACGACCCATCAATCCGCGATCCGGATCATTGACAAAAAAGGACCTTTGTTTAATCCGGCGGATCGGGATCATTGCTTGCAGTACATGGTTGCCATCGGGCTGTTGTACGGGACATTAACGGCTGAACATTATGAAGAAAACATTGCGAAAGACCCGCGTATTGATGCACTTAGGGCGAAGATGATCGTCACGGAAGAGGAGCAGTACAGCAAGGATTATCTGGATCCGGACAAACGCTCAATTGCGAATGCGGTGCAAATTCATTTTCAGGATGGCACTTCGACGGAGAAAATTGTGTGTGAATACCCGATCGGCCATCGGAGGCGGCGTGCTGAAGGTCTGCCCAAGGTGATCGAGAAATTCGAGACTAACCTTCTGACCCGCTTCCCTAGGAAAAAATCAGCTGACATTATGAACCTTACGCTTGACTATGAGCGTTTCATTCAAACGCCATGTCAGGAGTTCTTATCGCTTTTTGTTATTTGACCGATGGTATGCACCAAGAAACAAGAAACATGAAACATGATCATGCAGGAGGTTCCTATGGCATGGCTCATTGAAGAAGAACCGGAGCAAAGGGAGTTAGCCGCCCGTTTTCGTCAACTCGTCGAAGCGGGTCCCATTGTCAAAATTCCCGGCGCCCACGATGGAATGGCAGCTCTTATCGCCAAACAAGCTCGGTTTGAAGCCATCTATCTTTCCGGTGCCGCGTATACAGCCAGCAGAGGGCTGCCGGATTTGGGCCTTATTTACTCTAACGAGGTGGCGGAGCGCGCTCGTGAACTGGTTCGTGCGGCTGGTCTTCCGCTGTTGGTTGACATCGACACCGGATTTGGAAGTGTTCTGAATGCAGCACGAACAGCGAAGGAGATGGTGGAAGCCAAAGTCGCAGCCGTTCAACTGGAAGATCAAGAGATGCCGAAGAAATGTGGCCATTTAAACGGGAAAAAGCTGGTTTCCACCGAGGAGATGATGCAAAAAATTCAAACGATCAAAACCGTTTCCCCATCCTTATACCTTATTGCCCGAACGGACGCCAAAAATGTAGAGGGAATGGACGCAGCGATTGTTCGAGCGAAGCAGTATGTGGCTGCTGGCGCAGATGCTATTTTCCCGGAGGCGCTGGAGAAAGAAGAGGAATTTCTCAGATTCAGCCAAGAATTGACCTGTCCCTTGCTGGCGAATATGACGGAG
The DNA here is from genome assembly GCF_009757995.1 of Paenibacillus anseongensis. Taxonomy (NCBI): domain Bacteria; kingdom Bacillati; phylum Bacillota; class Bacilli; order Caryophanales; family Paenibacillaceae; genus Paenibacillus; species Paenibacillus anseongensis. The sequence goes on along the minus strand of NZ_WSEM01000039.1, from coordinate 152,078 downwards.
TTCGGAAGAACGCCGTATTTTACGGCGCAGCAGTTTGAAAGCTGGGGTTTTCGTATGGTGATTTATCCGGTGACTTCACTGCGTGTAGCGGCCAAGGCGATGGAGAGGGTTTTTGAGGAAATTCAGATGACAGGAACGCAGAAGGAATCGCTAGACCACATGCAAACACGCAGCGAGCTGTACGATACGATTCGTTACTTTGAGTATGAAGCGCTGGATGGGAAAATTGCCAAAACCGTTTTGCCCGAGAAGGGCTAGGCCTCACTGATATCTTAATGTCGGTGGGGTTTTTGTGCACATCCGCCATCCGAGGAGAGGAGGTTCAGCGGTGTCATCAGGGAATCATAAAGTGCGATTCATCACTGCTTCCGCTTTGTTCGACGGCCATGATGTGTCCATAACGATTATGCGGCGGATTCTGCAAGCTAATGGAGCGGAAGTGATTCATCTTGGTCATAACCGGTCGGTACAGGAGATTGTGCAGGCAGCGATTCAGGAGGATGTTCAAGGCATTGCCGTTTCTTCTTATCAAGGCGGGCATGTCGAATTTTTCACTTATATGATCGATCTGCTGCGTGAAAAAGGCGCCTCCAACATTAAAGTTTTCGGTGGAGGGGGCGGCGTCATCCTGCCATCGGAGATCAAACGGCTGCATGCGTATGGCGTTACACGCCTCTTTTCGCCGGACGATGGCAGGGAACTAGGGCTTCAAGGGATGATTTCTTACATGATGAAGGAGTGCGATTTCAGTACGGTTGCTACCGATGAGAAGGGAGTTAGCAGAACTGAAGCTGCGAAAGATCACAGATCTCTGGCTCAGCGTATTACTGAGGCAGAACTCTCATGTGATAACACAGCGGATAATCCGCAAAACCCGCCAGAACCTAATTTGCCATCACAGGTGTCCCCTTGTCCGATTGTCGGCATCACTGGCACAGGAGGAGCGGGGAAAAGCTCCTTAACGGACGAAATTGTCCAGCGTTTCCTGCGGCAATATCCGGATAAGACGATAGCGATTCTATCGGTTGACCCAACCAAACAACGAAGCGGGGGAGCTTTACTTGGCGATCGGATACGCATGAATGCTGTCCATTCCGAGCGCGTATATATGCGCAGTATGGCTACACGCGGATCAGGCAATGAATTATCCACTGCGCTTAGCCCAGCCATCGCTGTTCTGCAGGAAGCGGGGTTTGATCTGATCCTTGTCGAAACAAGTGGAATTGGTCAAGGCGATCACCAGATCACCAAACTCGCGAATGTCTCCCTCTATGTCATGACTAGCGAATTCGGCGCACCTTCACAATTAGAGAAGATCGATATGCTCGATTACGCAGATTTGGTGGCGATTAACAAATTTGACCGGCGAGGGTCCGAAGATGCACTTCGGGATGTGAAGAAGCAGGTACAGCGAAATCACGGTAGATTTTCTGAGCCTTATGAATCAATGCCTGTTTATGGCACCATGGCTAGTCAATTTAACGACGTTGGCGTGGATACCTTATTTCAAGCCATCATTCAGACGTTGAACCGCAAATGTTCACTGCAATGGCCGATTGATGGATTCGGTTCGGCTTCACACGCGAAAACGCATGTCATTATACCGGTCGATCGTACGCGATATCTCGGTGAAATCGCACAGTGCATCCGATCCTATCATGCTTTTTCGGAAAAGGAGGCGGAGCTGGCGAGCGCCTGCTATCGGCTCGATGGAGCGATTGCTGCCACAAGGCAAATGCAAGCTCCAGAGCATGCTACGGAGGAAAGTTTAGCTTCGCTGCAAGCGATGAAGCTGAATGTTGAGAATCAGATGCATAAAGATACACACCGCATGCTTGCACAGTGGCCCGAACGTCAGAAACAGTATAGCGGCAAAACGTTCATTACGCGTGTTCGGGAGAAGGAAATCGTGACGGAACTTACCACGACAAGCTTATCGGGAATGGATATTCCCAAAATCAGCTTGCCGAAATATAGAGATTCTGGCGATATTATTCGGTGGCTGTACCGTGAAAATGTGCCTGGCGAATTCCCTTATACCGCAGGCGTATTTCCATTTAAACGTACCGCGGAGGACCCCAAACGTCAGTTCGCAGGAGAAGGCACGCCAGAACGAACGAATCTGCGATTCCATTATTTGTCCAAAAATGATCAAGCCAAACGTCTCAGCACAGCTTTTGACTCTGTCACCTTGTACGGGGAAGATCCCGATAAACGTCAAGATATTTATGGCAAAATCGGCGAAAGCGGCGTCAGTATCTGTACATTGGATGATATGAAAAAGCTGTATGCCGGCTTTGACCTGTGTGATCCAATGACGTCTGTTTCCATGACGATTAATGGACCTGCGCCGATCATTTTGGCGATGTATATGAATACGGCGATGGACGATCAGATGGAGCGTTTTGCCCAGAAAAGTGGAAGAGAGCCAAACATGGATGAGGCGTCCGAAATTCGCAGGACAACGCTGAAATCGGTTAGAGGAACGGTTCAAGCGGATATTTTGAAGGAGGATCAGGGACAGAACACCTGTATATTTTCTACGGAATTCGCGCTGCGAATGATGGGCGATATCCAGCAGTATTTTATCGATCAGGAAGTACGCAATTATTATTCGGTTTCCATTTCGGGTTATCATATCGCGGAAGCTGGAGCGAACCCGATTTCACAGCTCGCTTTCACGTTGGCCAATGGTTTTACTTATGTCGAATACTATCTGTCCCGTGGCATGTCGATTGATGACTTTGCGCCGAATCTTTCTTTCTTTTTCAGCAATGGGTTAGATCCGGAATATACCGTTATCGGGCGGGTCGCGCGCCGCATCTGGGCTACGGCAATGAAAATGAAGTATGGCGGGAACGATCGCAGCCAGAAGCTGAAATATCACATTCAAACTTCCGGACGTTCGTTGCATGCACAGGAAATGGATTTTAATGATATTCGAACGACCCTTCAAGCCTTGATGGCGCTGCTGGACAACTGTAATTCGCTGCATACGAATTCTTATGATGAGGCTGTAACGACGCCTACGGAAGAGTCAGTTCGCCGAGCGATGGCCATTCAGTTAATCATTACGAAAGAGCTAGGTTTTATTAAAAACGAAAACATGCTTCAGGGCTCTTTTATCATCGAGGAATTGACGGATTTGGTTGAGGAGGCTGTTCTGCAAGAGTTGGATCGCATTAGTGATCGTGGCGGTGTGCTTGGTGCCATGGAGACGCAATATCAACGGGGTAAAATTCAGAATGAATCGATGCTCTATGAGATGAAAAAACATCAAGGTGACTTGCCGATCATTGGCGTCAATACATTTTTGAATCCTAATCCACCTGAAGGGGACATGGATATTCCGCTTGCTCGGGCGTCGGTGGCAGAGAAAGATCAACAAATTACCCATCTTCGGGAATTTCTTGATCGACATCAACAAGCGGCTCCAGCGGCTTTGCAGAAACTTCAGGGGGTGGCGCTCTCAGGCGGAAATATTTTCGCGGAATTAATGGAAACTGTCAAAGTGGCAAGTCTCGGTCAAATTACACGCGCGCTTTATCAAGTCGGCGGGCAATATCGCAGAAACATGTAAAAAACAGAGGAGGAATGGCGATGTCTTCTCAGCACATGCTCAAGCATCAACAGCTGGGTTTAACGGACGATGACGTGCTGAAGATGTATGCTTTCATGCTGAAAGCGAGAAAATTCGATGAACGCGCTACGCTGCTGCAAAGATCAGGTAAAACGGCATTTCACATTTCCAGTATCGGTCAAGAAGCGGCACAGGTGGCGGCAGCATTCGCTTTGGATAAACAACAGGATTATTTCCTTCCTTATTACAGAGATTACGCCTTTGTGCTGACGATTGGCATGACGGTCCAGGAGCTGCTGCTGGCGGCCCTGTTCAAAGCGGAGGATATTAACGGAGGCCGGCAAATGCCAGGGCATTTCGGTTATAAAAAGCTCCATATCGTATCCGGCTCAAGCCCCGTAGCGACGCAAGTTCTGCATGCGGTTGGCATTGCGCTCACGGCTCTAATGAGGAAGGAAGAACATGTGGCATTCGTGACTTTTGGAGAAGGCTCGAGTAATCAGGGCGATGTGCATGAGGCTTTTAATTTCGCCGGCGTATTCAAGCTGCCTGTGATTTTCCTATGCGAAAACAATCAATATGCGATTTCAATTCCGGCCCATCGGCAGGTTGCCGGCCGTGTCGTTGATCGCGCAGCAGGGTATGGCTTTCCAGGTCAACGCGTTGACGGCAATGATGCTCTGGAGGTTTATCGTGCGGTGAAAGAAGCGAGAGAACGTGCCGTTCGCGGCTATGGCCCTACATTAATTGAAGCGATGATGTATCGTATTCCACCTCATTCAACCGCCGACGACGATATGCTCTATCGAACGAAGGAAGAAGTGGATTACCACAAAGATCAGGAAGGCATTCAGCGATTCCGGCGCTATTTGTTGGAGAGCGACATACTTACTGAGGATTTGGATCGCGCCTTGCAAGACAATATTGCCAAAGAAGTGAATGAAGCCACAAAATACGCTGAAAAGTCGCCATTTCCGGCACCGGAGGATGTGCTTCGGCATGTCTACGCGGAAGATGGAGGTGATGTTTGAGATGCCGATCATCACTTATTTGGAGGCTATTCGTTCAGCGATGTCGGAGGAAATGCAGCGGGATGATCATGTTTTTGTGCTAGGCGAAGATATCGGAAAAGGGGGTGTCCTGAACGCCACAAAGGGTATGCGCGATAAGTTTGGCGAGCTGCGGGTGCTCGATACGCCGCTTTCTGAATCAGCCATCGTAGGCGTTGCCATTGGGGCGGCGATGGTTGGAATGAGGCCGATTGCAGAAATTCAATTTGCCGATTTCATATTTCCGGCAGCCAATCAAATCATAAGCGAAGCCGCCAAAATTCGTTATCGCTCGAATAATGACTGGCATTGCCCGATTGTCATTCGTGCACCTTACGGCGCCACAGGCGGAGGAGGCTTGTATCATTCACAATGTCCCGAATCAGTGTTTTTTGGGACGCCTGGCCTCAAAATTGTAGCTCCGTCCACCGCTTATGACGCCAAAGGATTATTGAAAGCTGCGATTCGAGACGACGATCCGGTTCTCTTTTTCGAACATAAAAAATGCTATCTCTCCGTGTCAGATGAAGTTCCTGCGGATGATTATACGGTACCTATCGGGAAAGCAATAACCCGACGCGAAGGTAAGGACATCACGGTCATCGCTTACGGTTTATCTGTCCAATATGCTATGAAAGCAGCGGCTGAACTGGAATTAGAGGGCATCGGTACAGAGCTTCTTGATCTGCGAACCCTGCATCCGCTTGATAAAACGGCTATTTTTGAGGCTGCAGCGAAAACTGGAAAAATTCTCATTGTTCACGAGGATAACAAGACCGGTGGTATTGGTGCTGAGATATCAGCGATGTTAGCTGAACACCTGTTGTATGAGCTGGATGCTCCCATCATGCGCTGCTGCCCGCCGGACGTTCCTCCTGTCGGGATGGCGCCGACGCTGGAGAAATTTTACCTGCCGAGTATAGATACCGTGAAGGATGCGATGCGCCAGCTAGCGGAATTGTAGAGGAGGGTGGCTATGTCGCAATACGAGGAATCAGGTGCAACGCTCCCAGGCGATCAAATCCTTGCTATCAGCCCGATGCGACAAGCAATTGCTTCCCGCATGCAGCAAAGTGTCACCGAAATTCCCCGTGCCTGGCTGATGATCGAAGTTGACGTTACGAATCTAGTCGCCTTGCGGCAAAAGCTGAAGGAAAGCTTCTTGTTGACAGAAGGCTTTCCGCTTACAATCTCACCTTTTGTCATAAAAGGAATTGTGAATGCTTTAAAGGAGTTCCCGCTAATGAATGCATCATGGACTCCGAAAGGTATTGCTGTCCAAAGAAATATTCATATTTCCGTTGCAGCTGGCTCTGAGGATGAGGATGCTGTGATTGCGCCTGTCCTCCATCATGCAGACCGCAAATCCATCGCTGGCTTGGCGTTTGAGTTGTTTGATTTGCTCAAACGGGCAAAGGCGGGTACTATACGACCGGCGGAAATGCAAGGCGGCACGTTTGCTTTTCATAATACCGGGGCCTTTGGGTCGATGCTTTCTTATCCCATTATTCAGCACTCACAAGCGGCTAATCTTACATTTGAGAGCATTGTTCGGAAACCCGTTGTCATTCAAGAAATGATCGCCATCCGATCCATGGTCTCGATCTGCCTTTCATTTGATCACCGTATTCTGGATGGGATGATTTGCGGTCGATTTTTGCAGCGAGTCAAGCATTATTTAGAAAAATATGATCTGGAAACTGTGATCTACTGAGGCTTTTCACCTTAGGAGGATTAACGCATGAAGGAAAGTGTCATTGTTGCAGGAGCCCGCACACCGTTTGGGAAATTTGGCGGCGGTTTAAAGGATGTTCCGGCAGTCGAGCTGGGCGGTACGGCAATTCGGGAGGCGATACGGCGTTCTTCACTTGAACCGTCTGTCATTGAGGGCGTCATCATGGGGATGGTCCTACAAGGGGGAGCAGGGCAAAATCCTGCGCGTCAGGCTGCGCGTTTGGCGGGTTTGGAGTGGAGCGTAACGGCAGAAACGATCAATAAAGTATGCGCATCGGGTCTGCGAAGTGTCACACTTGCTGATCAAATGATCCGTTCTGGTGATACCGATTGCATGATTGCGGGTGGAATGGAGAGCATGAGCAGTGCTCCTTTCTTGCTGCCAAGCACCCGTTGGGGGGCGCGGATGGGGAATCAGACGACCATTGACTTGATGGTTCACGATGGTTTGCTTTGCCCGTTTGAACATGTTCAGATGTTCGTTCATGGCAGCAACGTAGCCGCAGAGTTTGGCTTAAGTCGTGATCGGCAGGATGAATGGGCGCTTCGCAGTCATGTTTTGGCGATTGAGGCGAGAAGGAAGGGCTGCTTAGCGGAGGAAATAGTGCCTTTCGTCGTGCAATTGAAGCATGGAATAAAGCGGGTCGAGGAAGACGAAGGTCCGCGAACGGATACAAGTATGGAGAAGCTTGCTGCATTATCGGCCCTGTTGAAAGGTGGAACGATTACAGCGGGAAATGCCCCTGGCGTTAACGACGGGGCTGCGGCGATGGTCGTGATGTCGAAGGATAAGGCATTAGCCCATGGCGTGAGTTCGCTTGCAACGATTGTCGGGTCTGCGACTGTTGGTGAGAGAGCGCCGTATATTGCGACAACGCCTGCATTAGCGATTCAGAAGCTTTTGCGGCAAACAGGTATCAAACTGGATCAAATCAGCCGGTTTGAAGTTAATGAAGCTTTCGCTGCGGTCTTGCTGACCACTGAACAGATGCTTGGATGGAATCCAGAACTCGTTAACGTGGGCGGGGGAGCCATCGCGCTTGGTCATCCCATCGGAGCAAGCGGTGCGCGGATTGTGCTCACCTTAATCCATGAGCTGCGAAGAAGCGGTGGCGGCTACGGCATTGCCGCAATTTGCAGCGGGGCAGCGCAAGGTGATGCCATTCTCATTCGGGTGGATGGATGAATGTTGGAGGGAGCGGAGCTATGAACATACAGACCATCATGGTCATTGGCGCTGGACAAATGGGAAGCGGGATCGCACAGGTGGCTTCTGTTTCAGGTTTCCAGGTGCTGCTGCACGACACATCCCCGGAATTTCTGAACAGGGGCATGCAGGCGATCAGTAAGCAGTTAAGCCGAAATGTGGAGAAAGGCAAACTGACACCTGAAAGCATGGCGGAGATCGTAAGCCGCATACGACCAACTGAGTTTGTAGAGCATGCGGAGCAAGCAGATTTTGTGATCGAAGCCATTTCAGAAAATATGGCGTTGAAGGCCTTGCTGTTCCATAGGCTGGATAGTCTTTGCCCGCCTCATACGATTCTGGCGACGAATACGTCATCACTTCCTATTTCGGAAATTGCAGCTGTTACGGGACGTCCGGAGAAAATTATCGGGATGCATTTTATGAATCCAGTGCCGGTTATGCCTCTCGTAGAAGTGATTCGAGGGTTGGAGACGTCGCAGGAAGTGTTCGAGGTGGTTTACGGGCTGAGTCAGCGTATGGGAAAAACACCGGTTGAAGTGAATGATTTCCCTGGCTTTGTCTCTAATCGGATCTTGATGCCGATGATTAATGAAGCCATTTTCACCGTATATGAAGGTGTAGCCTCTATTGAATCCGTGGATAAAGTGATGAAACTCGGCATGAATCATCCGATGGGACCGCTGGAGCTAGCGGATTTCATTGGACTGGATACGTGTCTTTCGATCATGGAAATTCTCTATGACGGTTTTAAAGATTCCAAGTACCGGCCTTGTCCGCTGCTGCGTAAATATGTGAAAGCGGGTCGATTAGGACGTAAATCGGGGCAGGGATTTTACTCTTATCAAGAATGAGTGTGGTGGACAGAGGTGTGCGGCAAACCAAGTTGGGAGGGAACTACAGGTTTTTTGCGCTGAAATGGAGCGTTTCGACTATGTAGTTCCTGTAATGTTATTTAGTGTTTACATGAGAACAAATGTTTGGTATTATGTGGTTAATAATTCCAAATTAAGGGGATGAGTGAAATGGGACGAGTTGTCTTATTTGAAATGAATAGTCAAGATCCTGAACGTGCGGCGAGTTTTTATTCTACTGTTTTTGGTTGGGAAATCGGCGCATCCAGTTGGGGTTACCTTCCAGTGACAACAGGAAATGAGGACAAGCCTGGCATTCATGGCGGAATTTCTAAGGGACCAAGCGATTATCCTCATGGTATTAGAATTCAAATTCAAGTTGATGACATAGATGAAGCTATACAGAACTCTGTGGATATGGGAGCGCAAGTTGTTAGAGAGAAGATGGAGTTTGATAACTTCTATCTAGCTTATTTAGTTGATCCCGTAGGTAATGGAATCGGATTGATTCAGAATAAGTAGGATGGATTTGCCGGTTTGTTGGTCTTGGGAATGATTGGGGTTTACTGGTATACCCCCGTAGAATGGCATGGCAATGCGAACAAGTATACAGATGCAGTTAGTCATAATCATTTTAAATACACACGCTACTAGGGGCATCGTCTAATAAACAGCGAGAAGGAGCGAGTCATGTTAAAGAGATTGGAAGAACTGTTTGGTGTAGATTTGGGCACCTGTAATACGCTAATTTACCAGCAAAAAAAAGGTATTGTTCTACAAGAGCCGTCCGTAGTCGCCATTCAAACAGATACAGGGGAAATCAAAGCCATTGGCCAAGAAGCCTATGATATGATTGGGAGAACTCCAGCTAATGTGGAGGTCATTTATCCGTTAAAAGATGGCGTCATTGCTAATTTTGATATGACCTTAGCGATGCTTAAATATTTTATTGGCAAAATTAGAAAAGGCTACAATTGGTTCCGCAGTTTTCACGTTTTGATTTCCGTTCCATGCGGCATTACGAATGTGCAAAAGCGGGCTGTTGAAGAGATGATCGTTCATAAAGGCGCGAGGCGGTCAACAACGGTAGAAGAGCCGCTGGCCGCAGCGATGGGAGCTGGGCTTCCTGTCGAAGAACCGATAGGCAGCATGGTTCTTGACATTGGTGGAGGAACAAGCCAAGTTGCGATTATCTCTCTTGGCGGCATTGTCGTAAGTGAAGCAATTCGCCGTGGAGGCATGTCGATTGACCAAGATATTATTGAGTATGTGAAACGTGCCTACAATATGGTTATTGGTGAGCGAACGGCAGAGGAAATCAAGAAGAACGTCGCCACTGTCGTGAAACCTGTGAAGGAAATCACGATGGACATCCGGGGGCGTGACTTGATGGAAGGATTGCCACGCAGCATTACGATCTCTTCAACGGAGATTTATGAAATTTTCGATGATTTTATGATTTCAATTGTGGAGTGCATACGGCTTGCCATGGAGAAATGCCCTCCTGAGCTCGCTGGCGACGTTATGGAGCAGGGCATCCTGCTTTGCGGTGGCGGCGCTTTACTGGAAGGGCTGGACAAGCGCCTTCAGCAAGAATTAGGTGTACCCGTGTATCTTGCGGAACATCCGATGGCTTGTATTGCTCAAGGGACAGGGAAAATGCTAAACTTCAATGGGGCGATAATTGAACGATCTGCCAAACTGATGACAGCGTCTGACAAGTTGATGACAGAGAAGCAAGAGAGCGTCCAATAAAGGAGGCTTATCCATTGAAGTTTAGAGCGGTATCCGAGCAAACAAAAATGAATTATATGATGTGGAGTATTCGAAGAGAGATTGTCAAAGAAAATGCGTATTTGAACTCGCTACCCTATGATCCATCACCTATTATGGAGATCGTCAAACACCACTTGGATGTATGGGATCCTATCGGGCTGCTGGACATGCATGGTCTTGAAGACGAATATGAAGGTGAAGCGCGTACGCTAACGATTTATATAACGAAACACGTTTCAGATTTAGACGTGCTGAGCTTTAGCCAAACCATCAATCAGTTGTTTCGCGCTTCATTCGGCGAAGAGTATCAAGATCAGGATAATTCGGTTGAAATTGCAGCGGCAATCCTTCATTCTCTCCGATCCAATTCAATTTTAGCGTAAACGTTGAAGCAAGTTGGGCACCGTGATTGGTGCCTTCTTTGTGTTAAGAGGGACTTGCCCTGGTTGCATTAACGCGCATTTTATAAGAGAATAGAGCAAGGAATAGAGAAATGGGGAGTCATCGTGAGCGAAATGCTGAACAAATACTGTGCCAAATTATTCGGTAAAACCGGTTTTATTGTTGAAATCGGCGTCGTCAAAAAAGTAACAAATCGGACCATCCACGTGGATTGGGGAACGAAGACGTGGATCTATCAGAATAGAGATTTTAAGTGGATTCCGCTAGACAAAGAAGAATTTGAACAAAAATATAAGAAACCTAAATTCTCTGAAGGGGCACTTAACCGTGCTGCTGAATTAGGTTTGAAAATCACTTATAACTAACAGGCAATATAAATCGAAATGACTTGAATTCCTACTGGAACTTCAAGTCATTTTTTTGATTTGTGAGTTTTCAGGCATTGTTCGCTCGAACGGTTTGCAGCCACTCGCCTACAATAGATAGAGCTTCCTCCGATTTCACGATCCTGTCATGGTTATGGCCAGCTAGAATGCGAACTTTGGCAGGTGTATATTTGCTGTACAGAGGTTCATAGGCATGGGCATCAAAGACTTCATCTTCTTCCCCAACGAGAACGAAAGTAGATGGGTTTAATTGGCGCAAATAGTTCTCGTACTTATTATCTAACATGCGGGATACAGCCAATCGATAGCTTAGCTGGCAAGTTTCAGTGCCATGCAGTTTATCCTGAGGCGTGAGTCTCCGATAGACGACGGTATGGTTATACCTGGTGATGCCAATTGCATTGAGTCCCATCAATAAGGCATATTTTGGAATGCTTACTGTGGATTCATTGTTGTTGCCGTCCTTGCGAGCAAGTGGAGAGTTGGGACTAAGTGCAGAAGAAATTAGCAAGTAGGCATGAATATTCGCGTGAATCGGGCGGATTGTTTGTCTCAGAGCCGTAGCTCCTCCTGCAGAATGACCGCCGAAGATGATGGTTGCATCCGGATAACGACTTTGGATGTGGTGGAATAAATCTTCGATGTCATCGTCCAGCTGTCCGATATAATCGATGTCGCCTCGGCGAAGGGGATTTTCGCCATAACCGCGTAAATCGGGTAAGATGACAGTTGCCAGATTATGTTCAGAAATATATTGACCAAATTCACGTAAATAAAGGCTGGGTTCTGTAATGCCATGTAAAAAAATGAGCACAATATCGGAGGGCCCTTCGAATTGTCGGTAAGGTAATTTGGCACCATCGCGTGCAATAAACGTTTTAAAATCAGTCATATAGCTTGTCATATTTGAGCAGCACTCCAAATAAAGGATTTGATCGTTCAGGGAAGTAATTCCATGTCACTTGCTCAACATCCTTCTCTTTCTAGTCCATTGCATTGAGGTACGCATGTTTGATTCAATCAATTATGGTAAAATAATGAAAAATCAGTTGAGGTGATGAGTATGCGAAAAGTAGCAGCAGTCACAGGTGGTGGGCATGGCATTGGACGTGCAATCGCGCTTGCCTTTGCTCAAGCAGGATTCGGTGTTTCCATAGCGGATATTCATGAAGATGCAGGTTTGGATACAGTCAAATTATTGAATTCCTATACAGACCATGTCGTTTTCACGAAGGTTGATGTTTCGAAGGAAGACGAAGTTAGGCAGTGGATGGAGCGCACGGTCTCTGACTTAGGCGGGATTGATGTTCTTGTTAATAATGCAGGGATTATGCATAATGCGGATGTACTTGATCTCACGAGTGAACAGTTCCTAAGGGTCATCTCCGTGAATTTAGGCGGAGCTTTTCTATGTTCGCAAGCCGCGGCGCGTGTGATGAAGGAGAAGGGGCAAGGCGGAGCCATCATTAATATTTCATCGACACGCGCGTTTATGTCAGAACCAAACACGGAGGCGTATTCGGCTTCAAAAGGCGGCATCTCTGCTCTGACGCATGCGATGGCTATAAGCTTGGGCGAATATGGTATTCGTGTTAATGCCATTTCTCCCGGATGGATTGAGGTTCGGGATTGGCACTATCAGGCTGCACAAGGCAGCATTGTTCATTCCGAAGTGGATAAAAAACAACATCCAGTAGGCAGAGTAGGCAAACCAGAGGATATCGCCGCTGCTTGTCTCTACCTGGCCGACGAGAAAGCCGGTTTCATTACGGGCCAGAATCTAACCATTGACGGCGGGATGACGGTAAAAATGATATATGCAGAAGAGTAAGATTACATAACGATGAATAAACAGCCCTAGACACATTGTCTGGGCCGTTTTTGTTTGCAAAATGGTTTCTTCAGGACGCGAAGAGAACTACAGTCCTCTATTCCAAGCAAAAAGCACAATTTGCACGCGTGAGGGGAACTACAGTCCTCTATTTTGCCGATTCACTTGAAAAAAACGCCATCGTAAGAGAAATAAGACCCGCCAGTTCCGTTCAGAATGGAAATGGCTCGTTTCCATCGAAATAGAGGACACCAGTTCCCTTTAGAACGGTACCCTGACTTTCTCGGAGCTTTTAGAAATGGTTACTAAGGATCTTCATCATCCATGAAGGTGTTTGTTATTTTTTTTCAATTATAGCGACCGTACAACGTGAAATACAAATCAGTTGACACTTCTCATCGGAGATGCGAATATCCCAAACCATCGTTTTCCGGCCTTTGTGTATAGGCGTGGCAACTGCTGTTACCATGCCATCTCGTTTGCTTTTAAGATGATTCGCATTGATTTCTAGCCCGACGGCCGCATATTTTTCTTTGTCGACGATATTAATCTCTGAGGCAATGGAAGCGGCTGTTTCCGCGAGTAGAACCGAAGCTCCGCCATGCAGGATTCCAGCAGGCTGATGGGTGCTAGGTCCGACCGGCATAGACATGACCACCCGATCAGGCGCCAATTCCACGAAGTCGATGCCAAGCGAGTGAATAGCTGTATGCAGACTTCGTTCTTTCATAAAGGTGATAAATGTGTCTTTATCCATCCCATAAGATTGATAAATTTGTTCTGCTACAATCATTAGCCATATCTCCCTTCAGAGTTCTTCCTTTTCTAGTATACGTGTCGTCATACAGCTAGTAGAAGGAATACTTTTATTGTGGAGAGGATAACAATTCCCGGATAGGAAATTCTAATTTCAACAACATGAGGGGGTTGGTAGCATGCAGATTGATAACGAGAAATGGGTGCAATTTCAAGCGGATGAGCAAGTGGAAGACGCCGCAACCAATCATGATTACGATTTGATTCGGGCTTATGCGGACCAGTTGAATGGAGAAAATGAAGTGGCTGCGGAGGAATAAAGTCAGCAAATGAAGGAACGAAATGTCGCCGTTGATGCGGCATTTTTTTATTTGCAACGATTTTAGCAGTTGACAACAAGCTGCCCGAAGGCGTTATATGGAATGTAATTAAAGATGCCATAACTAGCTAGAGGGGGCCTTACATGTTCTACTCGCTAAAAAACCGATTGATCGTGTTTTTCGTCGTCTTATTGTTCGTCTCGTTCGGGACGATGTCGTACTTGTTTTTTACGGAGTCACGATCCATTATACGGTCCTATATCGAATCGTCCGCTTTTGAAAAAATGGACGAATACGGGTCATTCGTTAACATGGCGTTGGTTCAAATCTACGATGTTTCATCGATTGTTTTTAACAGCTCGACGGTGAAAAACTGGGACAATACCCTGTCAGATCCTGCATTGCCGGCAGGTGAAAAGATGCTGGCCAACATTAATCTCAGTCAGTTTCTAACACAAACCACCAATAATTATTCGATTGTTTCGTCGGTGACGGTGTATCGGCAGGAGGGTCTGTGGATCACAGCGGACAATCAAATGATGAATGATTCATCGTTCAAGAACGAGGCGTGGTACGATCGCTTTAAGACAAGAGGCATTCAATGGGTCTCTGCTCATAAAGATCCAATTGAACTGAATCGTTCGAAAACGTTTGACGTACTCAGTTTATTGCTGCCAATCGGCACATTCGAGCCTTTGCAATCCAAAAATATGATGAAAATTAATGTCAGCTCTCAATTTTTTTTAGAACCGCTAAGTCGGATTCATTTAGGCGAAAAAGGTACGATTTTCCTGCTGGATGGTCAAGGTGATTCCGTTCTCGGACAACATGAATACGACTCTCACCCCGAGGCAGCGAATCAAATGGAGGCAATCCGCAACAGTACGCAGCAGAACGGTGTCATTTATCTGGAAAATGAAGCTGGCGCAAAGGATATTATGGTCTATAAAAAGCTGAAGCTTAACAATTGGCTGCTGGTTGGCATTGTGCCTGAAGTTGATTTGTACGGCAATTTGTACAAGCTGCGCACAAGTCTCTTGATTTTTGGTTCCTTGCTATTGGTAGGGGCAATTGCAGCGGCGATTTGGCTTTCGCACGGCATTTCGAAACCGCTCTCACGGCTGGCATCCGGGATGCGTTATGTGCAGATGGGCGATTTTGACGGCGCCGAGAATCGAATCCCTGCTGATGAAAAGGTGCGCAATGAAGTCAGTTACGTAACGGCAACGTTTAGAAACATGGTCAGTCGGCTTAGGTATCATATCAAAACAGAATTTGAGCTGAAGCTGTTAAAACAGCAGGCGGAATATAAAGCTTTATTGATGCAGATTAATCCGCATTTTTTATTTAATACGCTCGAGTTATTAAGCAGTTTGGCTATGCAGCATCGTACACAAGATACAGTGAAAGTCATCGAAGCTTTGGGGAAAATGATGCGTTTTTCCTTGAAAATCAGCAACGATTTAACACCACTTGAAGAAGAACTGAAATATGTCCGCCATTATGCGTCCATTTTACAAATTCGATTTGCCGATAGGCTGAATCTCTCGTTAGAAGAAGATGAGTTGCTTCGTTCATGTGTCATTCCCAAGTTCATTTTGCAACCGCTGATTGAAAACGCTGTAAAATACAGCTTTAAAGAGCAGGCTGAAGCAAAGGTTATTGTTAGAGTACGGCGTGAAGATCAGCGTTTAATACTCACCGTTGCTGATAACGGCACAGGAATCACGTTGGACTTGTATCAGCAGCTGCGCGCAGAGTCGTTGACTTCTCATTTTGAGCATATTTTGAAAACTAGGTCGGAACAGATCGGTTTGCGCAATGTTTTGGCCAGATGTCAGCTCTACTACGGTAATTTGTTCGATTTTGAAATTACGCCGGGTGAGCTCGCAGGCACAAGTATTTCACTGATTTTGCCTATTCAAGGAGGGAGCCTGGATGTATAGTGTGCTTATTGTCGATGATGAACCGGAAATTCGCCTTGGTTTGAAGCTCAAGGTCGACTGGGAACGCTTAGGATTGAACGTTGCAGGTGAAGCAGGCAATGGAGCTGAAGCCATGGAGTGGCTGTCACAGCATCCGGCTGATGTGATCATCACGGATATGAATATGCCCGTCATGAACGGCGTGTCCTTTTTGGAAGCTTGCTACGAACAGTATCCCGCTTTGCGGTTGATTGTTATTACGGGTTATGAGGATTTTCAATATGCCAAAGCGGCGATTCGCAATCAGGCAAGGAATTATTTGCTCAAGCCTGTGACTCAAGATGAACTGACTGAAACGCTGGGCAAAATCGTTCAGGAGTTGGATGGGCTAAGGAATGAACGTGACCAACAAGCCATGATGCAGTGGCGGCTCTCGCAATATTATAAGGAAATGAAAGAGCATTTTCTTGTTCATCTTGTCAAAGAAGAGGTGGAACGGGAGTCTGTACTGCGGGAAAGAGCCAAGTGGTTTCAACTGGATGCATGGGAAAGCCGTCAAGTGCGATTCGTTACGTCGGGTTTGATCGAGCGTCATACTACGCAGCAGGAACGTTCACCTGACAAATTGCGGTTGCCTTTCGAAATGCTGTGTAGAGAGGCGGCAGAGAATTCAAAAGGGTTGTTTCATGTGTTTCGGGATGCGAATTATGCAGGATTGATGCATTTCGTAACCGCCACTGAAGAGGGGGAACTCGAATCTTTCATACAGAACCTTCGTCATGCAGTAACAGAACATTTGGGATACGAGCCTGCGATTGGTACAGGTCAGACGGTGACTGGCCTAAGGCAATGGAAGGATGGCTATTTATCAGCGCTATTGGCTTGGAATTTGAAAGGTAATGATGGTTCGAATGTCATTCAGCATGGCGCCATGGAGGCCGTTCTTTCCGAGGAAACGACGAAGGTGCTGCAGCGTTATGTGACGCGAGGCGATTTGGTCGCGTTTGAGCAAGCGGTTTACAAAGAATTGAGTGCCTCTTTTGCCGCTTCGCAAGCACGATTTGTAAAACTTATTTTTCAGCTATATCTGATGCTGGATACGATGGCCTTTACGGCCGGCATAGCCTTAGAGAGCAGTGAACAATTGTGGCTCCGTCCCGAGCAGGTGTGGGGCTTTGATACGACCGCCAAGGCTCAGCAATTTCTGAATAAACTGGCTGTGAAAATCATGGCTGGGCCGGAAAAGGACTCTCTGGATGCCGATCATTCCATGATTCAGGCTGCCGAGCAATTTATTCAAGACAATTATATGTACGATCTGAATTTAACGATGTTAGCCGAACGTTTTAATTATAATTCCTCCTATTTCTCCGAAATGTTCAAAGCCAAAGCCGGTAAAACATTTATTCAATACATTACGGATGTGCGGATGGCGAAGGCTGTACAGCTGCTGGAGGAAACGATGCTCAGTCTGTGGGACATTGCAGAGCTGACGGGCTTTTCGAATGCGAGTTATTTTAGTTCAAAATTTAAGCGGATGTACGGGGTTTCGCCATCCGATTATCGAGTACGCCTCAAATCACCTGAAAAATTTGATAATCAACAACCGAAGAAATAGCATTCAAAGGAGCGCCGTAAATCCTTATGATGATCCTAATGGGGGCACATCGTCCCCCGAAACGATCATGAAGGAGGAGGGCGCTCATGTCATCTCTACGAAAATCCGCCCTTTCGAGGCAAAATCGTACGGCTTATTTATTTTTATTGCCATGGCTGATCGGATTTTTCTGTCTGACTTTAGGGCCAATGCTGGGCTCGCTGTATCTTTCGTTCACGAAATTCAATTTACTGAACAGCCCCCGGTGGCTAGGACTGGACAATTATGTGCAAATCTTCAAGGAAGACGACTCCTTTCTGCACTCAATGGGGCTAACGTTCCAATATGCCTTGCTGTCCGTGCCTCTTCGATTGATATTTGCCTTAATGGTGGCAATGGCGCTGAATAAAGGAATTCGGGCGCTAGGCGTATACCGAACTGTCTACTACATCCCGTCGTTGCTCGGAGGAAGCGTTGCGATTGCCATCGTTTGGCGTAAAATATTCGACGGAGACGGATTGTTCAACCAATTTTTGAGTTTGTTTGGCATTGAGGGACCGGCTTGGGTCGCACATCCGGACTATATTTTATCCACGATCATTACATTGTCCGTGTGGCAGTTTGGATCTGCGATGGTGATCTTTTTGGCAGGACTGAAGCAAGTGCCCGCTGATCTGTATGAAGCTTCGCAAGTGGATGGTGCAGGGAAGATCAGGCAGTTTTTTCAGATTACACTGCCTCTGTTGTCGCCGGTTATCTTTTTTAACCTCGTCATGAGTATTATTAATTCGTTCCAGGTGTTTACGCCTGGTTACGTGATCGGTGACGGGCGCGGGGGCCCGGTTAACTCAACCCTATTTTATACGCTGTATCTGTATTTAAAAGGATTTGCATTCTTCGATATGGGGTATGCATCAGCGCTTGCTTGGATCATGGTTGTTGTGATTGGCGTATTAACGGCCGTTGTGTTCCTGACCTCAAAGTATTGGGTATTTTACGGCGATGGCAAGGATGAAAGGGGATGATGCAATGATTGTGAACGCGAACTATACAAAACTACTTAAACATTTGTTGATTATCGCTTTTGGCTTGCTAATGCTGTATCCCGTCTTGTGGCTGCTCAGCGCGTCGTTTAAGCCGAATCAGCTCATTTTCTCAAATACAAGCCTATGGCCATCAACATTTACATTCGATAATTATATCAACGGCTGGAAAGGGCTGCAGGGTACGACGTTTGGCCGATTTTTCCTGAATTCCGCACAAATTTCGGTGCTTTCAGTGCTTGGAAACATTATTACGTGCTCATTTGCTGCTTATGCTTTTGCCCGATTGGAATTCAGATTCAAAAAGCTCTGGTTTAGCCTTATGTTGGTGACGATTATGCTTCCTTACCATGTCACTTTGGTCCCGCAGTACATTATATATAACAAATTTGAATGGATTAACACGTACTTGCCGTTGATCGTACCCAAATGGCTGGCTCACGATTCTTTCTTCATCCTGCTTATGGTGCAGTTCATTCGTGGTATCCCGAAAGAGCTGGATGAGAGTGCAACGATTGACGGCTGCGGACAAGGTCAAATCTATTTTCGGATTATGATGCCGCTGTTGGTGCCTGCCTTAATCACAACCGCTATTTTCACTTTTATCTGGACGTGGGACGACTTCTTTTCGCAAATGATTTATTTGAACAACATCAAATTGTTTACCGTTCAACTTGGCATCCGCTCCTTGTTTGATCCTTCCGGAGAATCGGATTGGGGTGCGCTGCTTGCAATGTCTGTGCTTTCACTGGTGCCGATCATGACGATTTTTCTATCCTTCCAGAAATATTTCTTGGAAGGCATAGCGACTACGGGTTTGAAATAACCCGAAAAATTGAGTAGTCAACACCCGAAGAAATGACATTCTATGTACGTTGAAAATGCTTTACGATCAGGGTATCAACGATCATAACACGAAAAGCAGGGGGAATTTTCTATGAAAAAACAGTTGATCATGACAACGTTGACCATGTTGATGGCCGTGACAACGGCTTGTTCCTCAGGAACAGGCACAGGTACAAGCAGCGGCACAACAAATGCGCCGGCGGCAAGCGCGGCAAGTGGAGCTGCAAAAGCAGAACCAGTTGAACTCAGGCTGATGTGGTGGGGCGATCAAAAACGGGCCGATCGCACGAATGAGGCGCTGCGCAAGTTCGAAGAGAAAAATCCGAATATCAAAATTGTCGGTGAGTTCGCGCCAAGCTCCGGTTACTTTGATAAGCTCAACACGCAGCTTGCTTCCGGCACAGCACCTGATGCGTTTTTCCTTGGCGGGAACGTCGTTGATTACGCCAATAAAAACGTTTTGCTGGAGATGGACCCTTATGTAGGGAAAGAACTTGACCTTAGCGATATGGATAAATCCATGATTCAGTATGGGACATTTAAAGGCAAGCTTCTACATGTCTCTGCCGGTGCGAACGCAAGGGGGATCGTTGTCAATACGGAGTTGTTCAAAAAAGCTGGAATCCCCGTTCCAAAAGACGGTTGGACATGGGAAGAATTTGGAAAAACGAGCAAAGAAATTTCGGATAAGCTGGGTAAAGACGTATTCGGTACGTACAATTTCACTGTCGATGGCATGGATATCTACTTGAAGCAAAGAGGCAAGATGCTTTACGACATGGATAACGCGAAGCTTGGTTTTGAGCAGCAGGACGCGGAAGAGTGGTTCGGCTTATGGGATGCGATGACTAAAGCTGGCGGCGTTGTTACACCGGCGCTGCAAGTGTCTAATCCTCCGTCGGATACGAGCAAATCACTTGTGGTTACCGGCAAAGTGGCGATGAGCTTACTTGCTTCCAATCAGCTTGGCGCTCATCAGAATTTGATTCCGGATAAGCTGGAGTTAGTTCAACTGCCTCGTGGACCGAAAGGTACCGGTGTCGTATTCGAATCGAGCCAAGGCTTGTCCGGTTATGCCAAAACGAAGCATCCGAAAGAAGTGGCAATGCTGATGAACTACTGGATTAATGATCCAGATGCGGCGAAAATTTTGGGCAATGACCGTGGTGTTCCTGTTACATCCAAAATGCGTGAGCTGTTGAAGAAGGATGCGAATCCCGTTGATCAAGTCATCTATGATTATACGAGCCGTGTCTCTGCAGCAACGAACAAAGAACCATTCGCGGTGAGCTACAACCCTCCTGGCAACACGGAATATACGAAACTAATTGAGACAACTGTCCAGGAAATCGGGTTTGGTAAAAAAGATGTGAAAAAAGGCGTGGCCGATTTCTACACCGGTACGGTCAAAATTTTCAACAATAACAAATAAGGAATCCGCTTGCGGGAGAAAAGACTGCCACTGGCAGTCTTTCTTTCATTGAGACAAGAAAAGAGGCTATAACATATGAAAGAAGATGTGCTTAAGAAACTTCGCGGGATTCAGACAGAGGACAAGGTCGGTGAGCTGAAAAAAGCTTCCGATGTTCAAGTCGTGAAAGAGTGGATGCAGCATGGCGTGAAATTTGCCGCATCCTCCGATAAAATTGAGAGTGTCTACTACGAGGCGCTGCGCAAGCTGTTAGATTGCGTGGTGCCAACCCTCGGCGACAAACCGATTTTACATGAAGGCGGCATCTATTTAGGTTGTTGGCTGGAAAGTACGGGGACTATTAATGCCGAGCTGCTTTCACGCTTTCTACCGTCCGTATCGGAAACGACGTATGAAATGTTCGCCGACCATCAACGCGAAGATGGCTTAATTCCGTATAAACTGACCGAGACGGGTCCATCGTATAGGCAAATTCAACTAGTGACACCGCTTGCGCGAAGTGTGTGGAATCATTATCAGCTGAACGGGAAGGATCAGACCTTTCTGCGTAAAATGTACACGGCCATGCAGCGCTATGACGAGTGGCTTGCTACTTATCGTGATACGCGCGGTACAGGTACTGTCGAAGCGTTCTGCACATTCGATACGGGACATGACTTGTCGCCGCGCTTCTGGCATGTACCGGACACACCGCATAGGAATGATCCGCGGGTGTATAACCCGGATTCTCCGATTCTGCCTTTCCTTGCACCGGATTTAACGGCAAATGTGTATTGTCAGCGTCTTTATTTGGCGAAAATGGCAGAAGAGTTAGGCGAAAGCGGTGAGTCTTGGCGGGAGAAAGCAGCTACCAGCTTAAATTGCTTATTCGAATACTGCTTTGATGAAGCGGATCAGTTCTTCTATGATCGGGATAAAAATGACGAGCTGGTTCGCGTTCAATCGGATATCCTTCTGCGCGTGCTAGCTTGTGAGGTTGGCGATCAAGCATTTTTCGATCAAGCGCTGAGGAAATATCTGCTCAATACGCGTAAGTTCTTTGCCAAGTATCCCTTTACTTCAATCGCGATGGATGATCCTCGGTTTGATCCTTTTTCATCGTATAACAGCTGGGCAGGGCCATCCAACTTTCTCAGCCTGATCCGTGCACCGCATGCCTTTGAGCACCACGGACGATTCGTAGAGCTAACGTATGTGCTGTATCCCATCATGGCGGCTTTTCATAAAATGACGCGCTTCTCTCAAGCACTTAGTCCTTGGACAGGCGAGGAGGGGTTTACGCAAACCTACTCACCGGCCATTTTATGCGTGTTGGATTATGTTGAACGGCTATGCGGGATTATGCCTAGACCGGAGAATGAACTTTGGTTTACAGGACTGCTTCCTTACGCCGTCGATCACGGGGAAGAAATTGCTGAGACTACGGCCTATAGCCGCCAAGTAGACGGCGTTACTTTTGAACTGGTGAATACGGTGGATCAATCGATTGTTTATCGGGATGGGAAGGTTCTGCTTCAATTTCCTAATGGATTAAGAGCTGTGACGGATCGAGAAGGGAAACTGAAATCACTCATCGGGATGAGTGTTCGAACAGTACAAGGGATCGTTTCATATGATGGCCATGAGTGGCATGTTGCTGTAAAAGGAAATGAGCGAATTGAATTGATGAATGGCATAGAGCTGAAAAAGGTTGAGGTTGATAGGGGAGTTATCGCACCGACTTATCGTTAGATCTAAGTATATAACCAAGTATAACCTCTCATCGATTAACAAATAATACCGTTGTTATGAGAAGGAGGGTATCCAAGCTATGGTTGGAAATCGAAGCAAGCGGGGCATCGCTCTGTTAGCCGTCCTGTTGGTTATGCTTGCTGCCTCAGGGTGCGGGAAACAGGAAACGGTCAAAGTCGGCATTGAGCAAAACTTCCGTCCGTTCACGTATACGGAAAACGGGGATAAGAAGGGCTTCGAGGTCGATTTGTGGCAAGCGATTGCGAAAAAAGCGGACATTAAGTATGAACTCGTTCCCATGGAGCATGGAGAACTCATCAAGAGCGTTAAATCTGGCGCGGTTGATCTGGCGATTGCCGGTATGACGGTCAGCAATGCCCGCAAGAATAATTTTGAATACTCCAGTCCTTATTTTCAAACCGGGCTGGTCGTCTTGACATCTACCGACAATGGTGTCATTAAGAGCAAGGAGGATTTAGCACAAAAAGTGGTGGCCACCAAAAACGGATCGACTGCTTTTAACTACGCAGGTGAAATTCAAGGAGCAAAAATACGGAGCTATTCCAATGTCGCTGATGTCTACAACGAATTAAAAAACAATACGGTGGATGCCGCCATTTTCGATGAGCGTAACGCCCATGATTTTCTACAGGACAAAGCGCAAGGGCAAGTGAAAATGGTTGGAGAAATGTTTAACAAAGAGCGATACGCCGTCGTTGGGAAGAAACGCAATAAATATATCGGCAAAGTGAATAAAGGCATCGAGGCTGTCAGCAAAGACGGAACTTACGAAACGATGTATACGAAGTGGTTTGGCGCGAAGCCGGATCAAATGCCGGATAAAATAAAAAAAGATATGGAATACGAAATGCAGCATGAAACCGTGAAAGGTCGCTAAATGGCGGCCTTTATTGCTTTATAGGTGGCCATTCCGGTTGACATGGAGTATACTCCAGGGGATAAAATCGTTACAAAGGAGGCTTGGTATGGAACTTACAGAACATACACTTTCAATTTCAGAGCTGTCTGAGAAGACCGGCCTGAGCATAGATACGATACGTTATTATGAGAAAATCGGGATCTTGCCCTCTCCTCATCGTAAAAGCAACGGACAGCGGGAGTATACGAGCGGCGATCTGGAACGATTCATTTTCATTACACACTTGAAACGAACACAGATGCCGTTAAAAGAAATAGACCGCTACATTCAGTTCTATATGGATCAAGACTATGAAGGTTGCTTTCAAGTTCTTCAAAAACACAAAGAAGACATAGAGGTGCAAATGGCTGAGATGAGCATTGCACTTGAGAAAATGAACTATAAATTGGACAATTTCAAGAGTCTCGTAACTGATCAAAATGGAAAGTGAAGTTAGCGATGCAGCGATCCAGCACTCCGGCATTCGCCTAATATTTTAGGAGAGTCAACGTTTGTCCCTTTCTATATTCCAGTAATCTCATAGTATAAACTGTAAGATTACTATAGTGGAATAGGAAGTGACGAACTATGGGTTTCAGTTTCCGAAATGCTACGAATGCTCCGCTGTTTATTTCCTTCGGATACTTTAATTTACTCTGTCGACCAACGACCTTTGTCAAAACAGGTTGGTACAGAGTGGACCCTGGGCAAACGCGACAAGTTTGGAGTGGGTTCGTTGGCGGACAAACGTTTTATTACTATGCTGAAGATGCGTTCGGACGCCGCTGGGCTGGGCAATTTTTCACACAAGTCCCTTCGACACCGTATCGCTGGTGCTGGGACACAGGCTGTTCCACTTGCCGAACAGTTGGTTTTAGAGGAATTAGGCTCGGTTTGCTGGTTGCCAATTTCACACTCACATTAACCACAATTCGGAGTGCGAGAAATGCTGTTGGTCCTGTGGCATTGCCATCTAAAGGCATTTCATCACTGCGAAAAGTTCCTACAGGCATGCCTGGAAAAAAACAAGTAGGCAGACCCCTTCTCGGAGGCCGCACATCAAATCGTTTGTGGTTGCCCCCAAAATAGTCAACCTTCTCATCCGCCCTTTCGGCGGATTTATTGTTTTCATAGGCATCGAGAGGATCGTCAACTTTTTTCGCGAATAATGCTATTGGAGATACATAGAGAGTACTCACGCCTCAGATTGACGTAAAGGAAGTGCATGTAATGAAAGTGACTGTATTAGGCTGCGGAAGATGGGGATCATTTTTATCCTGGTATGCCAATAAACAAGGACATGATGTGAAATTATGGGGAAGAGAGGCTTCCCGGAATTATCAGAAGTTGCTGCAAACGAGAACAAATGATTATTTACTTTTACCACAACAGATTCAGTTAACGAATAGCTTGGAAGAAGCTGTTGCATTTGCTGAACTTATCTTTATTGCGATTAGTGCTCAAGAACTTAGAGGGTTTGCTAAGCAGCTTAATTCGTTAAACCTTTCAGGCAAGTCATTTGTTCTGTGTATGAAAGGTCTTGAAGGAAATACCGGGGAAAGGCTTACACGTGTCATGAAAGAAGAAATTCAGCAGCCTGTCCATGTGGCCATCTGGGTCGGTCCCGGACATGTGCAAGATTTCGTGCAGGACATTCCGAACTGTATGGTGATTGATTCGGACAACAGTCAGATTACGAAGTTAATCGTTGATAGCTTGGGAAGCGAAACGATCCGGTTTTATTATGGGGAAGATGTATTAGGAAATGAAATTGGTGCGGCTGCGAAAAATGTGATCGGCATTGCGGCAGGCATTTTGGACGGATTAGGCTATTCCAGCTTGAAAGGGGCATTAATGGCTAGGGGAACGAAAGAAATAGCCCGGTTAGTCAAAGCAATGGGCGGGAATGAGTTGACTGTATATGGATTGGGTCATCTCGGTGATTATGAGGCAACCGTGTTTTCGAAACATAGTCATAATCGGCGATTTGGGGAAGCTTTTGTCAAACAGGAACCCTTTGAGAAATTAGCCGAAGGAGCAGCTACGGTGAAAGCCTTGCTTCATTTGTCAGCCAAGTATGATGTGGAATTGCCCATTTGTCAGGCTGTGAATGCCGTCCTTTGGGAAGAGCAAGATGCGCAAGATCAGATCATGAAGTTATTTATGAGACCTGTCAAATTTGAAACCATTTAACTAATACATATTTGTTGCAAGCATAGGTAGTCAATGTCATTACATTGATCACCTGTGCTTTTATTATGTCCGGGATTGAAATACAATTGGATGAAAATACTAAAAAGCAGCTTAGTTGGACACATAAAGTTTACAAGTTCGTAACATGCACGTTACCTTACAGAGGTATAATTTCACCGAGCATCACCGACTTTGCTATTGGGAATGTTAATGGCTGGCGCGGGTGCCCAAGGCGTAATGAACACGGAGGGCGGATGGAGAAGACCAAAATATTAGTGATTGAGGATGAAGCAGCAATTGCCGATCTTCTGGAATACGGACTGCAAAAGGAAGGGTATAGCATTCAAAAAGCAGCTACAAGTGCTGAAGGTCTGAGACGGCTGGAGTTGTTCCAACCAGATTTATTATTGCTGGACTGGATGCTGCCGGACGGGAATGGTCTGGATATTTGTAAAAAAGTTACCGCGCTATATAACATTCCAATTGTCATGCTTACAGCCAAATCAGACATTACAGATAAAATTCTCGGTTTGGAATTTGGAGCGGATGATTATATTACGAAGCCTTTTGATCTTCGGGAAGTTGTTGCTAGAATTCGAACGATTTTGCGGCGGTTTGCTCAGGCGAATCGGACCACGAACGAAACACAAGAAACCATTATCCAAATTAGAGAAATTACGATTAATACAAGCGAGCGTCTGGTTTATAGAAACAATGAGCTTATTGACTTGACCCCGAAAGAATATGATCTTATGATGACGCTCTATCAATCCAAGGGTAAAATCTTTACCCGAACAGAACTGCTCGATCAGGTATGGGGCTACGATTTCGCTGGAGATACAAGAACTGTAGATACTCACATTCAACGTTTGCGCAAAAAGCTGCAACTGAGTGATCTGATTACTACCGTGTTTAGCATAGGCTACAAATTTGAGAAACAAGTGGACGGGTAACATGCTGCACACCATTAGAGGGAAGCTGCTTATCGGATTTTTTCTCATTTTTCTTATTTTCTTTGTGATTTTAAACCAGATGGTTGCAAGAAATATTGAATCCGGCAATCAAAAGATGATGGCGGATTCATTAATTGGTCTGAAAAATAACAGCAATGCCTATGTGCGGCAGTCGTTTATGATTCATCATTTTGGCAATGATGAACTGTATTTCGGACAAATCGCCGAGGAGATGGCGAAAGATTTGCAGCATGATACGTCCACCAGCATCGCTATGTATTCCGTAACAGGGGACAAGCTGTACGCAACGGACCCTGCACTGTTTGAGGCGGATGGAGATGATTTGAAACAAGCCCTTCACGGCAAAACCGCCTATCGAATTACTTCGGAGAATCAAACAACATCGGTTCTGTTCGCATTCCCGGTCATCGTTGATGGAACGAAAGTAGGGATTATTCGGTTTGCCAAGGATTTCACTTTGCTCTATGAGCAGAGCACACAAATTAGGCGAACAATTTTTGTTACTGCTATGGCTGTTTTTGCAGCAGCATTCCTGTTCACTTATTTGCTATCTCGGCACATAACGGTACCTTTAGTAAAACTGTCTACGGCCTCCACTGAAGTTATGAAAGGAAAGCTGGACACTAGACTTACGTTCAGGCGCAAGGACGAGATTGGTAAACTGGCTGCCAATTTCAATAACATGATTGAACGCATCCAAAATCAAATTGCTACCATTGAACATGATCGTGATCAATTGGATGAGTTGAACCAGGCGCGCAAGCGATTTTTCGATAATGTAACCCATGAACTGAAGACGCCGCTTACAACCATTATGGGGTATGCGACCATTATTCGGGAGAACGGAAACCAAGATCAAGAGATGTTTGAGAAAGGGATTACCCACATTGTTGATGAGAGTAAGCGGCTGCATGAGCTGGTTTTGAATTTGCTTGAGCAGTCGAAGGAATCCCATGTTGCGGATCGGATGACCATCGTAGATGTAGGATACCTCTTAAGTGATGTTAGCGAAACGATGACGATTAAGGCCAAACGATATAAGAAAACGATTCGATGCCATGCGGAAAATGGTTTATTCGTAAGTGGACATCCGGATAAACTGAGGCAGTTATTCATCAATCTTCTGGATAACGCCATCAAATATGGCTACGCCCATACGGACATTGTAGCGAAAGCGGAAGCGGAACTTGCATCCGAAACTGTGCGTTTGACGTTCACAAACCAAGGTCCCACTGTTCGTCCGGAGCATCTCAGCCGGATCTTTGATCCGTTCTATCGGGCGGATGCGACTACGCATGAGGCTGAAAGTGCAGGCTTGGGCCTAAGTATTAGCCAAGGAATTGTAGACGAACATCAGGGCAGCATCCGCATGACAAGCCATTTGGATCTGACCAGTGTCTATATCGAGTTGCCATACCGTAGATTGGAGAGTGATCGGGAATGAGTAAACGTTGGTGCCGCATGATTACGATATGCTTCCTGATTACGATCTTATTGGCAGGCTGCTCGAGCATATCACGTTCAGAAACAATTATCATCCCGGATGAGGAGGAAACATCGCAGGTCAAAGAGGAGCAAGGTGCTTATGATGTCAAGACGATCTACCGTATCCTTAGTAAATCTAGTGAGCTGGGGACACCAATAGGTTGGATCCATTCCACTTCACTTTTAAGCCTCTTTGACGAAAATGAAAAAACAGTTAGCATGGAACGTGTGGATGCCCCTTATGAAGAGCATCTGAAATTACTCGGCCTTGGGGCGAAGTTATTTTTTATGACTTTTTCTCCTGCCAACCAGTCGATTGCTTATGTCAAACAAGAGAATGACTCTTACGGATTAAACGTAATTACTCTGGGGGAGCAGAAAGAAACAGTGATCGCTCCAATTGCGATGGAACAGTTTCGCTCCTTGCGATTTGGATGGTCGAATAACGGCCGTTATCTCGTTTATCTCACGAATAAGTCCGAGAACAAGGAAGCTTTAATTAGCGTGTATGATTGGAAGGAGCATAGTTTGAAAAGCTATTCATTTGGTGGATGGGACGAAGCGGATATCATCGGTTCCATTCAGCTAGCTGACGATGCTCAAAGTGTAGCCATCGTTCGCTCAAGAGGGAAACAATCTTATGTGGAAATTGGCACGTGGAGCGGCAGCGAGATGGTTCGGCAATATGAACATCTCGCTGCGAACGACAGCCAAGTTGAGTGGATCCACAACGACCAGATCGCGTTTATCGGACAAGAGGGAACATTGTATGCTTATGACCGACGCAATGCTGCCTTTTCCGTTCTTGTAGAAGGGGTTAATGCGTTTCGTTTATCTCCGGATCGCAAATCGATTGCCTACGCACAGGACAAGGACACCGTCTACGCAGCTTCGTTATATGGCAACAATGTACTCAACAAGACACAACTTTTCAAAGGAGTCATACCCTCGCTTATGGCGTGGAGCCAGGATAATAGAAGGCTTCTTCTATCCGGGTGGAAACCTTATGAATGGGATAAGCCTCGAGCGGCCCCAGCCCCTGCTCAAGCTCCCGAACCCGCTTCGCACTCCTCAGCGGCTCAAGTTGTTGAAGGCGCATCTAGATTGAATCAAAACTTAGTGATTGAGTTCAAATAAAGAATCGAAGGATTTCCTTCGGTTCTTTTTTATGACAACTCGTTGACATTTCGTTGACAAGTTGGATAAGAGACGGCAACATCCTTGGGTTACATTGATCTTATAGGCTTATATCAAATATCACCGAACAAGGATGGGATAAAATTGAAGAAATCCAGATATTGGTTAGGACTTAGTTTAAGTGTTTTCATGCTGGGCTTATCAGCCTGCAGCTCGAACCCGAGCTTGAGCCCGAGCAGTCCTGGCACGGACACGGGGAAAGCGGGAGAGACTTCCACTCCACAGCAAACGGGAACGAATGCAGCGAATTCGCCTAAAGGCGGCAAAGCTACAATTGTTTTCTCCACATTTTGGCCGGATGAGGAACTTAAGAAAGCTAAGAAAAGTTATGAGGCCGCGCATCCGAATATTACAATTGAGCTGCAGGATGTCGTGACAGATGATGCGCATTTGGAAGCTGAGCTGCAAAAATATGTAACCGCGACGAACACAGCCATGTTATCCGGCAAAGGACCAGATATGCTCGCCTTAGACATGCTGCCAAGTGAGAAATATGTCGGTCAACATTTGCTTGCTGATCTAAGCGGGATGTTGAAAAAAGACCCTGGATTCCAAAAGGGGGACTATTATAACAATATTCTGGAGAGTTCCCAAACCAATGGAGGCCTTTTCGGAATGCCGCTATCTTTTTTCCTCAATGTATTCATCGGTGATGAAACAGTCATCAAACAAACTGGTGTTCCAATTGACGATAAAAATT
The DNA here is from genome assembly GCF_009757995.1 of Paenibacillus anseongensis. Taxonomy (NCBI): domain Bacteria; kingdom Bacillati; phylum Bacillota; class Bacilli; order Caryophanales; family Paenibacillaceae; genus Paenibacillus; species Paenibacillus anseongensis. The sequence goes on along the minus strand of NZ_WSEM01000039.1, from coordinate 122,141 downwards.
GGACGTGGGAAAAGTACGCCGACACCCTCAAGCAGCTAAGTCAAAAGGGACCTAATAAAGTATCGGCGGGCAGCGCTCCTGGAGCCGCGGCGTCAGAAGGCAAGGAAATGATGCAAATGCTGTTGGGTGAAATGGTTAAGGAAAACTACTCTCATCTGGTTAACGAGTCTTCCCGTACGGCAAGCTTCGACTCGGCAGCTTTTACGGATATGATGGGGCAGATCAAAAAGATGTATGATGACGGCGTTTTCGCAAGTCCTCGCGGTGGTTCCTATTTCAACTCCAAAAATATCAATTCCGCCTGGGATTATCTTGTTACGATGAAAGAGTCTGGTAAAGATTCGAGATTGTATGCCAAACCAAGAGCGGAAGGAACGACAGCTGGCGGGTACTTTTACCCCTACAAGGTTATCGGAATCAATGAGAAATCTCCCGTCAAACAAGAGGCTTGGGAATTCCTTCAATATTTGATGTCGGGCGACATTCAACCAGCGCCAGAACGAGCGGGTTTCCCCATCAATAAGAAGGTATATGAAAAACAAGTTCAGCAGCTCCTGGCCAGCAAGACAGTCAAAACCTATGAAGAAGGTCCATTGCACGGTCAATCGATTCCCGTCGATCCCGCTCAGATCCAACTGTTGAATGGTTATTTGTCGGATGCCGTTCATCCCGTTGCTTTCCAGCCCACCAAAATTGAAGAGATCGTTCAAAAAGAAAGTCAAGCCTTCTTCAGCGGTCAGAAACCCGCCAAAGATGTAGCCAAACTTATTCAAAACAAGGTGATGACCTACTTGAATGAGTAAAATCCAACTTTCGACTTGGCTTGGGAAAGAAAGTATCGCACCTTGGATCTTCCTGGCGCCTAGCGCAGTAGGCTTCATATTGTTTTATATCATCCCGTTCGGTATGGGGATTGTGTATTCATTTACAGATGCTACGATTGGCGGATCGTTTGTCGGCTTTGATAACTATAGCGCACTGCTCAGCAGCAGATCGTTTCATAAAGCAGCAATGAACACATTGTTATTTACGAGTATTAGTGTGCCGCTTCTGATCTTATTATCCTTGGTGCTCGCTATCCTCTTAAACCGGCAGCTCACCATACGTAGTTGGCTGCAGACTTCCTTTGTTTTGCCATTGGTCGTGCCGGTAGCTTCCATCATCATGATATGGCAAATTTTCGTTGACTGGAATGGAGCTTTAAATGCATGGCTGCATAGCCACAACTGGGCTAGGATCGATTGGATGCAGTCCGACGGCTCGATAGGGGTATTGGTGATTTTATACATTTGGAAAAACGTGGGGTACGACATGATCTTATTTCTGGCCGGACTTCAAGCAATTCCTGTTTCCTATTATGAATCCGCCAGGATTGACGGTGCTAGCAGGCTGCGTCAGTTCGTTCATATCACACTGGTCTATTTGACTCCGACGATGATTTTTGTTGTGCTGATTTCGATTATCAACTCGTTTAAAGTGTTCAGAGAGACTTATTTGCTCGCCGGTGACTATCCGTATGACCGCATTTATATGCTTCAGCACTATATGAACAATATGTTCTTTTCACTGGACATTCAGAAGCTGACTGCAGGAGCAACGCTGATGGTAGGTTGTATCCTGATTCTAGTGTTCGTCCTGTTAGCCGTCGAGCGGCGGTTTCAATCTTTTATGGAATAGAAGGAAGTGAAAGACATGGTAAGACGGTTGACCAAGGTTATCGCCACTTTCTTGTTAGCGATGGCAGCAGGCATCTCCTTGGTTCCCATTGTACTAACCTTTACGAATTCACTCATGACCGAAAGTGAGATTGGACTTAACTATGATTGGATCGGAAAAATGCCTGATGCGGCAGCAGGAGATAAGGATGCATTTGTTAATCTGAAATGGATTCCGGATTGGCTTAGTTTCAATCAGTATCTCGAAGTATTAGTGCGAAATCCGAAGTTTCTCCATATGTTCTGGAACTCTGTAGGGCTGGTCGTCCCCATCATCGTAGGGCAAGTCGTTGTAGCTTCATTAGCGGCTTATGCATTTGCTAAGCTTCGCTTTCCTGGAAGAGACAAGTGGTTTCTCTGTTATTTGATGACGATGCTAATGCCATTTCAAGTGACGTTAGTCCCGAACTATATTATTTTGGAAAAACTCGGACTGCTGAATACACAATTGGCCATTGTGCTGCCAGGCATCTTCGCGGCTTTCGGAGTCTTCATGCTCCGACAATTTATGTTTCATATTCCAGCAGTCTTGACAGAAGCGGCCAAAATGGACGGAGCCGGGCATTTCACGATCTTTGGCCGAATCATTCTTCCACTTGTCAGACCGGGGTTTGCCGCACTTATTGTTCTGTTATTCGTTGATTATTGGAACATGGTCGAGCAGCCGCTTATCTTTCTGCAGGATGTGGTCCAACAGCCCTTATCGCTTTATTTGGCACAGATTAGCAAAGAGGCTAGAGGTGTTGTTTTCGCAGCATCCGTGCTCTATATGAGTCCTATGGTGGTTTTATTTCTTTACGCTCAAAACCATTTCGTAGAAGGGATTCAACTTTCGGGGATTAAAGGATGAGGCGGCATCGGGTCGATTTGAGCAAAGGCAGGATCAGGAGGAAACGTTTTGGATTTTGAAATGAAAAATGGTAATAGCAAGCCCGGAAAACGCTGGCTTCATCTTGTCACTGTACTGATGATAACCGTGTTCGTGATTTCAACATTGCTGAGCAACACCCTCTACGGTATGACGCTTCCGAAGGTGACGACACAAAACGTTGGTCCTGGACAATTGGATCAAACTTTTAAAGGCAGTGCATTTCTAAAGCCCGTGGAAACAAGAGAGCTCTCAGGACAACCAGGCTGGAAGGTCACTAAGGTACAGGTGCAAAAAGGGGAAGTTGTCACAAAGGGTCAGCTTCTTGTACAGTATGACAATGAGGAAGCCCAAAATCAGCTGCAAACCGAGCAAACGTCATTAAACAAGCTGAATTTATCCATGGAGAAATTGGAATATGACTATGTTCAAGCGGTACATAGCGAGGATCAAGGCGTCGTTCTTGCTGCCAAAGCCGCAGTGGAAAGCGCCAAACTTGATATCACCGCCCAACAGAAGCGGATTAGTGATATGAGTGCTAAGTTGGAGGGAAATCGATCACTGCTCGCTCCTTTCGACGGGAAGGTTGCGGAAATTAACGCAAAAGAAGGGCTGGCGGCACTCACAGGTACCGCGGATATCCTGCTTTTGAATTCACAAATGGGCTACAAAATCAGCTTGTTGGTTCCTGCTTCTATTACCGATAGTCTGACTCTAGGAGAAGCAATTGAAGTTCAACTTCATGGGCAGAATGATCAGTCTATATCAGGTAAAGTAGCGAATATAGGAGGAGCGGAGATTGGAAATGCCTTACTAACTGAAACCAATGGCGGGCAATCTGAAAAATCTGTAGACACCAATCAGTTGACGATAACCCTTCAAGATGCATCGCTTGCAGGGAACGAAAGGGCTGAAGTTACGCTGACTAAGAAAGGAAAGCCCGGCATGATGCTTGTTTCGAAGGCTTCCGTGCGGAGCGATGCGGCAGGCACGTTCGTTTATACGGTCGAAGAAAGAAAAGGTCCGCTCGGCAATGCGTTCCATGCCATACGAAGAAGCGTCAAAGTCGTAGAATCGAACGAGCAAGCTGCCGCTGTTGAAGGATTGTTTCCTCAGGAACCGGTCATTGTGGAAAGCAGTGAACCGCTTTTGGATGGGAGCCGTGTTCGAGTTGTTGAGTAAGTGGATATAGATATATGATGACATAATATAAGTTATGTAAACAAGTAGCCAATTTCACATGATTATGACACATGTGGAGTTGGTTATTTGTATTGTTTGAGTTATATATTGTTGCATAATCAAGTATTCAGTTGAAGAATTGGCTATAATAATATAAAAATGCTTATAATGATACATAATTGTTGTAATATGCAACATGTAAGATCATTTTTTCACAAAAGGGGACTCATTTCGTATGCAAATCAAAGTACTGGCGATCGCTCCATACCCCGGACTAAAGGGTTTAATTGAAAATATCGCAAAAGAGGAGCCACGAATAAAGATCGATATCGAAGTTGCGGATCTTCATAATGCTCTTCCTATTGTCCACGCTGCCAAAGGAAAATATGATGTCATCTTGAGCCGTGGGGGAACCTCAACACTTATAAAAAGTCAGGTAACAACGCCTGTGGTCGATATTCCAGTCTCCGGATACGATATTTTGAGAGTGCTCACATTGGTGAAAAATTCAAATAGCAAGGTAGCCATCATTGGCTTTCCTAATATTTGCCGCGGTGTCGCAGAGGTATCCAGCCTGCTCGATTATGAAATTCCCATCTATTCGGTAGATCGGGCTGATGATGTTCCTGAAGCGCTGCAAAAAGCTTTTGAAAAGGATGCCCAAATCGTGCTTGGAGACGTTGTCACTGTCAATACAGCTGAGCAAATGGGCTATAACGGCATTCTGATTACCAGCGGACGGGAGTCGGTGCTTGAAGCGCTTGAAGAGGTGAAAAGGATCTATGAATTCGTCTGGAAAGCCCAGGAGAGCGAACATTTATTTGAGCATATTCTGGAGCACCACCGGACGGGCGTCATGGCAGTCAACGAAAGCGGCGGCATTCTTTATGCCAATGAGGCAGCTGCTTCATTATTAGGTTATAACAGCGCTGTGATACGCGGGATGAATCTGGCCGGCATCGATCCGATATGGAGCCGTTATTTGGAGGAAGCCGGTAAAGGAACAACGAGCGACGTAAATAAGCAAACAAAATGGTTTCAAAAAAGGCAGGTAAGCATTGAAATCATCGTGCCTTCCAAGCAAAATCGGCTAAGCTACCAATATTTCATTTATTTATATCCATCAGAGAATCAACTGAACAGTACCGCTACTTACAATTTCCAAGTAACCGACCGGATTGCTACGTTTGCCCAGGTAATGGGCTCCAGCAGTGTCATTATGCAAGCAATCAAACGTGCCAAGGCGATGGCGCAGACACGCAATCCCATTTGGATATCGGGAGAAGAGGGCAGCGGGAAGCAGCTATTCTGTCAAGCCATTCATTCCGCTAGCGAGAGCGCAGGGGACGCGCTGTACATCATTCCTTGCGAGCAATTATCGGAGGAGGAACAGGAGGCGGTTCTACTCGGAACGGATGATTATCCGGGACTTCTTTTCAAAGAATCTGTCGGAACGATTTGTCTGGAAAATATCCAGCATATTAGTCAGCGGTTGCAGCGCAAATTGCTTTCTACCATGAAAACCGGTACGAACGTCCGTCTCATTGTAACTACATCCCACCCGATTAAGCTGATGCTAAAAAAAGAAGAGATGGAGCCAACTTTTGTCCTGGCTTTCATGGATATGTACATCAGCCTACCGCCTTTGCGCGAAAGATTGGAAGATATTGATGAGATCGCCCGTGTTTTAATTGCGAATTATAATTCGCGGCACGGCAAACAAATCGTTGGGATCAGGCAGGAGGTACTGGAAGATGATCTCATGCACAAGCTCTGGCCAGGAAACATCCACCAACTAAGGATCGTCCTTGAGAGCATGCTTGCTTGTACGAACGGTCATTATATCGGCCTGAATGAAGCCAAAGAAGGTTGGCAAAAAGTAAAAGAATCGTTGCAAAATGAAGCATCCAGCCAATTGGCGACGATCAATTTATCAGGGACTTGGGATGAAATTGAGCAGCGCATTCTTTTGGAAATATTAGAAAAAGAAGGCATGAACCAATCGAAAGCTGCAAAACGGCTAGGAATTAATCGATCTACCCTCTGGAGAAAGTTGAAAGATGTGTTGCAAATTTAAACGATTGACCCCGTTGTTATCGTAGAACACCTGTCTTATAATCATCACATGGGCGATAACGATTAAAGGTGTTGCATATTGCAACTATATGCTCAACAAAACTTCTTAGGAGGAAGCACACCATGAGAATTAAGGCAGCCATTGATCGGATTCCCGGGGGTATGATGATTGTTCCGCTCATTCTGGGGGCTATTATTACAACATTATTCCCTTCAATGGGAAAAACATTTGGATCTTTCACAGGCGCATTGATGACGGGGTCTCTGCCAATTTTAGCTGTATTCTATGTCTGTATGGGTTCAACGATTAATTTTAAAGCAACCCCTTACATTTTGAAAAAGGGTGGAACATTGCTTGGAACGAAGATTTTAACAGCAATCGTTGTTGGTTTTGTAGCCGCTAAGTTTCTAGGCAACGGCATGATTAGCGAAGGCTTTTTCGCCGGCATTTCCGTATTGGCAATCGTAGCGGCCATGAATGATACAAATGGCGGATTGTATATGGCTTTAATGGGGCAATTCGGCAAGAAAGAAGATGTTGGCGCTTACTCTGTCATGAGCTTGGAATCGGGGCCATTCTTTACGATGATTTCTTTAGGTATCGCAGGTTTAGCCGCATTTCCATGGCAGACCTTCGTTGGTGCGATTTTGCCATTAATCGTAGGTATGATCTTGGGGAATTTAGACAAAGAAATGCGTGAGTTTTTATCCAAAGCTGTACCTGTTTTAGTTCCATTCTTTGCTTTTGCATTGGGAGCAGGTTTGAATCTTCAGACGGTTTGGAAAGCCGGTTTCCTTGGCGTATTGCTTGGTATTGGCGTCGTCGCTGTGACGGGTCTTACTTTGACACTTATAGACCGCTTGATTGGCGGCAACGGCATTGCCGGTATATCAGCCGCTTCGACAGCAGGAAACGCAGCAGGTGTACCGGCCGCTGTAGCCGCGGCGAATGCTGCCTATGCTCCGCTTGTACCCTCTGCAACCGCATTGGTAGCTTCTTGCGTGATCGTGACTGCCATCCTTGTGCCAATCGTAACCGCTTGGTATGCCAAAAAAATTGGAGCTAAGAGCCAAATCAACTAAATCGTTCGAGATTTGCATGGGAGGAACTGCACCATGAAACAAATTGCCATCATTGCAGATGACTTGACCGGAGCTTCCGACTCAGGTGTACAATTTGCAAGAAAAGGGCTGCAAACGCAAGTGTTTTTTGATATCGAGCAAATTTCTAAATCACAACAGACGATGGAGACAATCGTCATTGATACCGACAGCCGTTCCACTCTGCAAGAGATCGCGTATGCCAGGGTGAAAGAAGCGGCACGTCATATCGATCAAGCGGCTTTCCCGCATATTTATAAGAAAATGGACTCTACGCTTCGAGGAAATCTGGGCGTTGAAATCGACGCTGTGATGGATGTCATTCCGTATGACTTTGCTGTCGTTGCCCCGGCTTTCCCTACAATTGGCCGTACCACATTACAGGGTGTACATTATCTGAACGGTGTTCCGGTCAGCGAAACCGAAATCGCCAATGACCCTAAATGTCCAGTCAAAGAATCCGATTTAGTGAAATTATTTGCTTCGCAATCCAATCGTAAAGTCGGCCTTATTCCTTTAGAAATCCTACATGCAGGAAAAGATCAGGTGCATCTAAATATTCAATCACTCCTTGAGACAGAAACGGAACTCATCGTTTTTGATGCTGTAACGGAAGAAGATGTCCAGCATATCGCGGAATGGGTTGCCCAAACCAGCTATAAAATACTATGGGCGGGTTCTGCTGGATTGGCTGATTTCCTGCCTGATGCTTTATCGCTTCCTGTTTGTACAAGTGATTCTGCGCCGCAATTATCAGGCGGGACGAAACCTGTGATGTTAGTCGCAGGAAGCATCTCACAGGTGACTCGCGGGCAAGTGGCCGCTTATAACAGTGATCCGCAAGTCATTGCTGTAGAATTAGATACGGTACAAGCGATTGCTTCCGAAGAAGGCTTAAAGGCTGAGATTGAACGATGTGGGAGAGAGCTTCAGACTGCATTACGAAACGGTTTGGATGTCTCCCTATGCGCAAGTTCATCTCCTGATCAGGTTCGATTGACGAAGTCAGCAGGTTTACAAAGAGGATTAGACTCGACGGAAGTATCCAATCAGATCTCGCATATTTTGGGTGCAATCGCCTCAGAAATTATGGAGAGTATCGAGCTGCAAGGGGTTATTTTAACAGGAGGAGATACGGCAAAAGGTGTATGTAAGCATTTGGGCGTATCTTCTATCCAATTGATAAAAGAAATAGAACCAGGTATCCCGTTAGGCCTCCTAGTTCGTAAACAACCCGTATGGGCAGTTACAAAAGCGGGAGCTTTCGGGAAAGAGCATAGCTTATCCAAGGCTAAAAAAGCATTAAAGGGGGAAACATTTCAATGAATAGACCAATTATAGGCATTACGATGGGTGATGGAGCAGGTGTAGGCCCGGAAATCATCATGAAATCACTGAAAGATGCCCAAATTTATCAGACTTGCCGTCCTTTTGTCATTGGTGATGCTAAATTATTAGAGAGAGCGGATCAGTTCGTTCAAACAGGTCTTCGTGTTCGCCGAATTGCCTCTGTGGAAGAAGCGCAGTTTGAGCCCGGAACAGTGGATTGTTATGATCTAGACTTATTGCCGGCTGATCTTCCAATTGGCCAAGTATCCAAAGAAGCCGGACATGCCGCATTCATGTATTTGAAACAGGCGATTGAACTGGCTAATGCGGGAGCAATTGATGCGATTTGTACCGCACCACTGAATAAAGAAGCGCTTCATAAAGGTGGACACATTTACCCAGGCCATACCGAAATTTTGGCGGATTTGACGGGTACCGAGGATTTCTCCATGATGCTTTCCGCACCAAAATTGAAAGTCATTCATGTCACGACTCACGTTGGTATTCTGGATGCTGTACGTATGATCAATCCGGATCGTGTCTATAAAGTCATCCGAATGGCTCACGAAACTTTGCAAAAAGCCGGCTATGTGTCGCCTAAAATTGCCGTCTGCGGGATCAATCCGCATGCAGGAGAGAACGGACTTTTTGGTTACGGTGAAGAAGACGAAAAAGTCGTTCCGGCCGTCAAAAAGGCGCAAGAAGAAGGCATTCAAGTCGTAGGACCTCTGCCTGCAGACACGCTATTCTTCCGTGCAACGCGGGGAGACTTCGATATCGTCGTTGCCATGTATCATGATCAAGGACATGGTCCGATCAAAGTATTAGGCCTAGAAGCCGGCGTAAATATTACCGTTGGTCTTCCAATCATTAGAACCAGCGTAGATCACGGTACGGCGTTCGATATTGCCGGCAAAGGAATTGCTGATGATCAAAGTCTGAAAGAAGCGATTAAGCAAGCGATTGAGTTAGCTCCTAAACGCGAACAATAAGAGTTCGGTTCATAAACCTCTGGATAAGGCCATTGTGCCGTGTTCAGAGGTTTTTTGCCGTTGGATCTTAAAAGGGTTTAATAATGAAATGAAGAATAGTAAAAGACAGGAAATTAGAAGCCAGGAGGAGTCGAGTGATGTATATAAGAGTTTTGGAGGAGTTCGATGCCAGGTTGTATCAAGAATTACGATTAAAAGCCTTGAAACTCAGCCCTGAGGCTTTTGGCTCGACTTATGAAAGAGAAGTGCAATTAACGTTGGATACCTTCGTAGAGCGAATTAAACCAATGGATGGGAAATTTGTACTTGGCGCTTTTGATGAAAACGGATCGCTGGTTGGCAGCGTAAGATTTGTTCGAGATACCGGCATGAAAAGCAACCATAAAGGAAATGTCTATGGGATGTATGTCGCACCGGAAGCAGGCGGGCAAGGTTTAGGAAAAAAACTGATGCTGGAATTGATTAGAAGAGCAAGCAGTTATGAGGGAATGGAGCAAATCAATTTAATCGTTCTGTCTGACAACGTTATTGCCAAGAAACTGTACAAGTCCTTAGGTTTTGAAATCTATGGTATTGAACATAAAGCATTGAAGTATAACGGGCAGTATTTTGATGAGGATTTAATGGTTCTGTACATATAACGTAGAGGATGAAGCCGATGTTAGCAGATCGTTACGATGCTGAAATTGTGAAAGAGGTTTTGCTGTCCAGGGAGCTTTATAAACCTTTTCCAACTAGTGAAGATCGATCAGAATGGTCTGAGCTTCCACAGAATCTGAAACGGTTTTGGATTAATAAGGGCGAAAACAGGCTCAATTATTCATGGCCGACGATGACAGCCTCACAGTACATGGACTTCAGTAGAACTGGGAACCGCGTTAGATATGACACAGTTTTATTGGATCGAAGACAGGATCTTGCTTCTTTGGTTATTGCTGAATGTATTGAGAACCAAGGGCGTTTTATGGACGACATCGTCAATGGGATCTGGTGCATATGCGAAGAAACATTTTGGGGAATCCCTGGACATGGTTATATGATGAGGAGACAGGATCCCCTACCCGATGTATCAGACCGAATCATTGAACTATTCGCTGCTGAAACGGCAGCACTGCTGGCTTGGACGTATTATCTTCTGAAAAATAAACTGGATGCTATGAGTAGGATGGTATGTGAGCGTATACATCTTGAAGTGAAAACCCGGATTCTTGATCCCTATTTACATCGTACTGATTTCTGGTGGATGGGATTCCATCAAGAGAAAATGTTGAACAATTGGACTCCTTGGTGCAATTCCAATTGTCTGATGGCCTTTTTACTCTTGGAAGACGACCAGCAGCGTCGTGAAGCAGCGGTTATCAAAGCGATGTGTAGTTTAGACATGTACATCCAACGACTGCACCCCGATGGGGGATGTGAGGAAGGACCGAAATATTGGATCTTTGCTGGAGGCATGCTTTTAGATTGTCTGGAACTGCTATATGGTGCTACGAATGGAAAGTTGGATGTCTTTCAAGAGCCTCTGATTCAAAATGTGGGTCGTTATATTTACAAGGCGTATATTGATGGCTCCTTTTATGCCAACTTTGCTGATTGCTCTCCTAAAGTTCAAGTTCCAGCAGATCTCATGTACCGATATGGGCTCAGAATTGAGGATGCTAGACTGTCTGGACTTGGGGCTATAGAGTTGAAGAAAAAGCGTGAGAAATCAACATTCGTGCAGTTTTCCATCATGTATCGTCAATTGTCAGCCATCTTTCATTACTCAGAAATGGAGCAGTATATCGGTGAATTTCCTTACCTTAGGGATACTTGGTTTGCCGGGATGCAAGTTATGGCTGCGAGGGAGCAGGAAGGTTCTTCCGATGGACTGTATCTCGCGGCTAAGGGTGGTAACAATGATGAGAGCCATAATCACAATGACATTGGACATTTTATCGTATATTGCGATGGTTCTCCCATGATTATTGATCCCGGGGTAGGGACCTATACGTCGAAAACATTCTTTTCAGAGCGTTACAGCCTATGGACGATGCAGTCTGCTTATCATAATCTGCCGCTTGTGAATGGGGCCCAGCAGCTGGCTGGCAGACCATATGAAGCTGATCAAGTCCATTATCACCAAGAGGCGACAATGGCTTCGATCACGATGAACATAGCAAAGGCCTACCCGGAAGCTGCAGGGATCACTAGTTGGAAACGTGCAATTAAACTCATTCGTGACTCAAATCCGTATATTGAAATTCATGATCAATTTCAATTAACGCACATGTCAGACGATATTACACTAGTGTTCATGACCCCACATTCACCGCAGATCGAGGGGATAGGCAGCATTGCGTTGCAAGATGTGAACAATCATGGATTAACTATCCGATACAATGAAGAATTGTTTGCGATTTCAGTCGACACCATTATTCTGGACGACGAAGTCATGAGAGAGGCATGGGGTAGCCAGTTGTACAGGATCATGCTTAGTGCAAAGACAGCTGTAAACCATGGCGATTCTATTATCAAAATAAGTAAATAAAATTTTTTTTGGTAACGTGTTGATTCTGCCATTTTTAATTCGTCGTTCTTATAGAGTGTAAGATTCTTCCCAGATGTCATGCAGCTGGCAAAACCAATACAAAAATCGGAGGGATACATTTATGAGATTCATGATGATCGTTAAAGCTACAACAGATTCAGAGGCAGGGAACAAGCCAAGTCAAGAGCTGCTTGACGCTATGCAAAAGTATAATGAAGAATTAGTGCGAGCAGGCGTTTTGCTCGCTGCCGATGGCCTGCAGCCAAGCTCTAGCGGCATACGGATTTCTTACCCGGAACCTGGTGGCAAACCGAAAGTGGTTGATGGCCCGTTCACTGAAGCCAAAGAAATGATCGCCGGGTATACGTTAATTGAAGTTAAGTCCAGGGAAGAAGCGATCGAATGGGCGATGCGCATGCCGGATCCTCATGGTTTTGGCCAAGGGGAAATTGAACTCAGACAGGTGTTCGAGATGGAGGAACTAGCGGACAATCCGGAAATACTTGCGAAAGACGCAGCCCTTCGTGAGCAAATACGGGAGCAGCATAAAGCGTGAACTTGTCCCAAACTCATCGAACCCTCGATACCATATGGCGAATCGAATCGCCTAAAATTATCGCGGGATTAACGCGAATGGTGCGCGATGTGAGTCTCGCAGAGGATCTTGCCCAGGATGCTCTGGTGATTGCTCTCGATCGATGGTCCGATCACAATATTCCAGATAATCCGGGCGCATGGCTGATGACAACGGCCAAACGGCGAGCCATTGATCATATGCGCAGAAATAAACGACGTGATCAAAAGTATATGGAGATTGGACACCAGATGGAATTATTTAATGAAAATGAACATTGGGACGGGGAGATCGGTGATGACATCCTCCGATTGATCTTTATGACTTGCCATCCCAGCCTATCGCAGGAAGCAAGAGTTGCACTGACCCTCCGCCTGTTATGCGGGCTTACGACGGGAGAGATTGCGCGATCTTTCCTCGTTGCGGAGTCAACGATTGCCCAGCGAATCGTGCGGGCCAAGAAAACCCTGAGTACGGGAAAGGTTCCCTTTGAAGTGCCGACTGAGGAACTTAAAGACCGTCTGACTGCTGTGCTTGAAGTCATTTACCTCATGTTCAATGAAGGGTACTCGGCAACATCGGGGCAGCATTGGATCCGCCCCTTATTGTGTCAGGAGGCATTGCGGCTCGGACGTGTTCTGGCTGAGATTGCAACGGAGGAACCTGAGGTGCATGGACTTGTCGCCTTGATGGAGATTCAATCTTCCCGGTTTAAAGCACGGGTTAACACCGAGGGAGAACCCGTGCTTCTCATGGATCAAAATCGAGCACGTTGGGATTATTTACTGATTCGACGAGGTTTGATGGCTCTAGAAAGAAGCAAGAAGCTAGGTAAGCCTCTTGGTCCATATACACTTCAGGCCGCAATTTCGGCCTGTCATGCACAGGCGCGGACACCTGCAGAGACGGATTGGGTCCGGATTGCTGCACTCTACGAAGCGCTTTCGAGGGTATCACCGTCGCCGATTGTTGAGCTAAACCGGGCTGTGGCTATTTCAATGGCGTTTGGTCCAGCATTCGGATTACAGATTGTTGACGAGCTGCAGTCGGAGCCATCCTTAAAGGAATACCATTTGTTACCGAGTGTTCGCGGTGATCTCTTGGTTAAGTTAGGACGGGATGATGAGGCCTGCAAGGAATTTGATCGCGCCGCATCCATGACAAGGAATGAACGTGAAAAGGAATTTTTATTGAAACGGGTGGAAGAAATTAAATCTGCAAAGTTAGCAAAGGAGAAGTTACAATATGAATCCGGAAGTAACTGATTTTATTGAGGCGTTGAAAGAGCCGTGGCAGAGGGACATGTCTGTCAAACTGCGACAAGTTGTCCATGAAGTCGTCCCGGACGTGCATGAACGCATGCAATATAAGAAACCACATTTTTTGAAAAATGGCAAATACGCCGCCGTCATATCTACGTCCAAAGACGCTGTAAGCTTCACCATTTTTAATGCTAATGGGTTAACTTTCCCGAACGGACTATTCGACGGTCCACCGGAAAGAAAGACGATGAAGCTGAAGCAAGGGCAAGCCTTTGATCCCGAGCTGTTGTCCTCCTTAGTTAGCCAAGCTGCTGCAGGACTTTAAGCTAATATTGTCAAGAAAACAGCCCCAGGTATGCTAAGCATCCTGGGGCTGTAGTGTGTCTATTCCGCTGCACTTTCGAGATTTTTAAACTGATTGGAAAACATCCGGGAATACGTACCATCTTGGCCCATCAAAACGTTGTGACTGCCTTGCTCGGCGATTTCGCCACGATCAATAACCATAATCGTATCCGCATCCCGAATCGTATTCAACCGATGCGCAATAATGAAACTCGTGCGCCCTTTCATGATCGAGAGGAGGGCTTCCTGAATATGCAATTCCGTCCGCGTATCAATGCTGCTCGTCGCCTCGTCCAGAATGAGAATGGAGGGATCCGCCAGGATGACGCGCGCAATCGCAAGCAATTGGCGTTGCCCTTGACTTAAATTACCGCCGTTCTCGGAGAGCGGGGTGTCGTAACGCTTCGGCAGCCGGCTAATGAAGGCATCAGCATTCGCGAGCTTCGCAGCGGCAACCACTTCAGCATCGCTGGCATCGGGCTTGCTGTATTTGATGTTCTCCTTAATGGTGCCGGAGAACAGATACGTATCCTGCAGCACGATGCCGAAACTGCGGCGTAGACTGTCACGCGTGTATGATTTAATATCGCGTCCGTCAATCAAGATCGTACCGCTTGTAGCGTCATAGAACCGGGTCACCAAATTGACAATCGTCGTCTTGCCTGCGCCTGTTGGTCCGACGAGTGCGAGGCTGCTGCCAGCCGGCGCATCAAAGCTGACTTGATTGATAATCGGCATATCCGGCCGATAGCCGAAGGTGACGTCCTGGAAAGTGACATGTCCGACGGGTTTTACCAGTTCGATCGCGCCGGGCTCATCTTCAACTTCTTCCGCTTCGTCCAAAACTTCAAAAGCACGTTCTGCCCCTGCAACACCCGATTGCAGCACGTTGTACGTGTTCGCGATCTCATTAAGCGGCCTCACGAATTGGCGCGAGTAGCTCAGGAAGCTGGCAATAACGCCGACGGTGATGTGGCCTTTCACGGCTAGAATGCCGCCGACAATCGCAACTGCGGAGAAGCCGATATTATTGATAACGCTGAGGAGAGGCATCAAGAAACCGGACCAGATTTGCGCTTTTAGCCCAACCTCATAAAGCTTTTCGTTCACGTTATTAAATTCATCGATAGCTTTCTTCTCACGGTTAAAGGCTTTAACAACGAGAAGACCGGAAATCGTTTCCTCAATGTGGCCATTCAGCTTACCGAGCTGTGCCTGTTGGCCTTTAAATAACACGCTCGTTCGCCTGGTAATGGTTTTGGCGAGGAAGAACACGAGTGGCACGGTAATAAGGCTCGCCAGTGTCAGGGTAGGGCTTAAGATCAACATCATCACTAACGATCCAACGATGGCTATGGATCCTGACATCAGCTGTGTAGTGGACTGTGAGATCGAGTTGCTCACGTTGTCAATATCATTCGATAGCCGGCTCATGATATCCCCGTGAGAGCGTCCGTCGAAGAAAGCAAGAGGCAGCTTTTGCAGCTTCGCAAACATCGTTTGCCGGAGTCGCTTCACGACGCGCTGTGCCAGCCCGGCCATGACCCAGCTCTGCAGGAAGGTAAGTCCGCCATCCGCAATGTACGTAGAGATGAGTACGATCAGCGTCACATTTAGGACACTATAGTCAACTTGGCCTACAGCCATTGCGTCAACGGCTACACCAATGAGATAAGGGCCGGCCAAGGTTAAAGCGGAGTCGGCAATAATGAACAGAAAGACGATCGTCAGCCATTTTCGTTCGGTGCCTAAATAGGACCATAGACGGCGTAGGGTGCCTTTAAAATTTTTGGGCTTCACGGCAGGAGCGCGGCCTCCCCGACCAATCGGCCCCGTGATCATCGGGACGTCAGGGGCTGGTTGACGCGATCCTTCATTCGGCTTTGACATGATGAGGCAGCTCCTTTCCGAATTGAGATTGGAAAATTTCTACGTAGACGCGGCAGCTCTTCATCAATGTCTCATGTGTGCCGATGCCGACAATTTCGCCATCGTCCATCACTATGATTTTATCTGCGTCCATCACCGAGGTAATCCGCTGCGCAATGAGTAGACAGGTGACACCAGATGCGAAAGATTTCAGAGATTCTTTAATGTTTGTCTCCGTCGTCGTGTCCAGGGCGCTTGTACAATCGTCAAGAATCAGTACATCAGGCTTGCGAACGAGCGCACGGGCAATCGACAATCGCTGCTTCTGGCCGCCAGACAAGTTCACGCCGCGTTGGCCAAGCATCGTTTCATACCCCTCGGGAAACGAAGTAATAAAGCCATGGGCTTCTGCCATTTTGGCAGCTTGCATAATCTCGTCAAGTGTTGCATGCTCATTGCCCCAGCGTAAATTCTCTTCAATCGTTCCACTAAACAGAATTGATTTCTGCGGTACGATGGCAATCTGATCACGCAGCTTAGCAGGATCAAGTTTTCCAATGTCCACTCCGTCTACACGGATCGTACCGGCGCTTGTATCATAGAATCGGGGGATAAGGCTCACGAGACTGCTTTTCCCGGACCCGGTAGATCCGATGATACCAATTGTTTCACCGGGCAGGCAGGTGAAGTTAATATTTTTCAGTACAGGATCTCCAGATGCACCCTCATAGGCAAACGAAACGTTTTCAAAATCAATCTGACATCCTTGACGACCAGTTGGCAGTGCAGCAGCGACGTCCCATGTCATGGTATTGACCTGATCGAAAACTTCGCCGATTCGATTGGCAGAGGCTTTAGCTCGCACGAATAGGTTGAAAACCATGGAAATCGTCATCAGCGCAAACAAAATTTGTGTCATGTAATTGACGAATGCGACGATATGTCCAACTTGCATTTGACTGTTATTCACGCGCCAGGCTCCCAGCCATAACACGGCAGCGATCCCGAAATTGACGCTGAGCAGGATAGAGGGGTTAAAAATAGCCAACAGCCTCGTCACCCTTATGGATTTGTTCTGATATTCGATATTGGCCTGTTGAAACTTTCCCGTCTCGTGATCGAACCGGTTAAAGGCTTTGACGACGCGTACGCCGGATAGATACTCCCGCATTACCCGATTGACGCTGTCCAGCGCCTTTTGCACGCCTACAAACCGAGAAAAACCCACTTTCAAGTTCAACGCAACGAGCACGCCGACAATTGGGACAACGATGAGCAGTACGACGGACAAATTAGGGTTGAGTCGCACAGCCATAATGAGACTCCCGATGCACAGAAGGGGAGCTTTAACAAAAATGCGCATAAGTCCATTTACAAAATTTTGCACCTGCGTCACATCATTCGTCAATCGCGTAATTAATGACGCGCGTTCGAATTGCTCGATATTCGCGAACGAGAGCGATTGGATTTTTTCGAATAAATCCCTTCTTAGCTCCGTGCCGAATTTCTGTGAAACATGGCTTGCCACAATATTGCGCATCGAGGCTGCAACAGCCCCAAACGCGGTGATGATCAGCATCAATCCGCCCATACGGAGCACGTAATCCAGCCGTTTCTCCGCAACACCCACGTCCAAGATGTGGGACATAATTGTTGGTTGCAGCAAATCCGCGAGCGCTTCCAACGTCACGAAAAAGACAGCAACCAGAAATAGCTTCCAGTGCTTGCTGACATAAATCTTCATAAAACCCATCGTGTACACTCCTTTTTCCGTGGTCAACCCTTCACTTGAACATTACTCCGATTTTGGCAAATTGTCATCAATAGTATTGTTAAAACTGGAAAAAGGGCGTTTTTATTTTTCTCTTTATTCCAGAGTTTTCAACCTATATCATAAATTGTGAATGAGAGGTGGGATTGGAGGAGGCACGATGGTACCTGCGTTAGTAGAACAAACCATGCATCAGTTAATTCACTCATTAAACACTCGAACGTCGAACATTACAGCTATTTATTTGTATGGTTCAGTTGCGTTAAAAGATTATATCGAGGGTTCCAGTGATATCGACTTTATCGCTATAGTACGAGAACCATTTTCGCAGACGGATGTTCAAGCCATTATCGAAGCTCATAAAGAAGTTGAAGCTGCGATTCCAAATACGGATATTATGGGGGCTTACATCCTTTTCGAGGATCTCAATAGAAAACAGGGTGACATTAAACCTTTATTGACTTACTTTGATAAGCAAATCCATAGAGATGGCAGGGGAGCGGATTTAAATCCGATAACTTGGTGGATAGTAAAAAAACACGGTATCCGAGTGTATGGCTCTGAAATAACGTTCAATTACGATTTGGATAAGGATACATTGCTCAGTTACGTCATAAATAACTTAAATAGTTACTGGTCTGGTTGGATCACTAGGTTAGAGCAAAAATTGCAGACTGTTCTAGAGGCGCAGCAAGAACTTGAATCTCAGCAGCTCGATCAAGCAATCGAGTGGTGCGCACTGGGCATGTTGCGGCAGCTGTTTACGTTAAAAGAGCAGGATATCTCGAGTAAAGTTGGTGCGGGACGTTATGGGCTTCAACATGTACCGGACAAGTGGCATGGGATCATTGAGGAGGCTATAGCGATAAAGCGACTTCAACCCAATCGGTTGTATTCATCACAAATGGAGCGTTTGACTGATTTAATAGCTTTGCTTAAATTTATTCAATTGGAAGCTAATCGTGTATATGAATAAGACTCTAAACCCTCGACTGTTCAAGAGGCTAGAGTCTTTCTTTTTTACTAGGCTTTCCTAGGATTTCTTTGAAAATAAAGAAACAAATCCGTTATCAGCTTGGCAAGGATCGTAACCAGGAAGTAAAGCAGAAATAAATAAAAGTAATTCATTTTACCGTACAGATGAAATAAATCCACGGTTGATAACAATGGTTTTAAAACAAAAGCGAAGGCGGCGCACATCAGTGCACCAAATAAATAGTAATTTTTTTTATGATTCAGGGTCCACTGATAGAGCAGCATCAGCACAACCGGATTAAAAGCAGCATCCATCGTGATACTTGTTGGCAAGTAAGGCATGATTTTATAGGGAAATCCCCAAATATAATTTCTTTCTCCATACAGATGAATATAGGTAGCCATGACATGTACGCTGAAGCCATAGAAACCGATTTGCAACGCTCTCTTGCGATCGAGAACGAACCAGAGAATGACTAAGGGAATAACGAACATAGCCAAATTGACCCAGAATTCCCATGTCTGAGCGTTGGAATATTGTACCCAATAATCGATCCAGGAGTGGGACAGCGACTTCTCTTTATTTAATAATTCCTCGTACACATGCTGTTGCTCTGGCGTCATAGAAGATCTCCCTGCATGTCTTTTTGTTATTATGCGCGCTTCGCACGATTTTACACGGGACGATGGAAAATTTATCTTTAGTTTCGACACCACCCCCTGAAATCGACAAAATACGACGAATCGTTTAAAAGCTATGCATAATTAAGGAGTGAATCAAGATGGCGAATACTTACAAACGCTTCATTCAAAATCAACTCGAAAAAGCGAAATCTACCGCTTCCGAATTCATTACTTCAAGAAGTGACGAGCAAGATGAAGACACACTAGAACTAAGTCCTGACACATATGATCAGCTGAGAGTAATCGCTAATATGCAGCATACGACCGTACAGGAAATCGTCAATAGCATCATTACTCAATACCTGGAAAGCTCCCCCTATGAAATAACCCATATCTCGGTGGATCAAAAGGAAGATAACCCGCTATTGTATTTGGATGGCATTTGCAAATTAGAGGATTAGGAGTGCTGACGACATATGGATAACCACATGAATATACAGGATGCCATTTTCCTGGATGGTACAGCTTTAGCCGCGTTCATGAACCCTGAAGATCCCAGTTATGCGAAAGCTCGTTCTTTGTTTCTGGATTTTCATGATCTGGAACGTAATTACGTGACGACCAACTCGATTATATTTGATCTTCACGAATGGCTGCGCAATGCGTACAGCTACCAGCGGGCCGAATATTTTCTGAGTGCCATCGATAAAGCCGTGAGTAAAGGCAAGTTGACACTGATCTCCAGCAGTCCTGAATTCGAAATGGAATCGCGCAGATTACTGCTAGACAGGCCCGAACTGCGGTTCTCGCTAAGTGAAGCATTCACTGCTGTGACCATGTCCTATTATCAAGTGAAACGGATTTTTACTTTCAATCGCAATTTTATGATGCTTGTTAATTTGGATAAAAGCTTTCGCATCATCCCTTCAAACTAATCATCTTAAGCGAAAAGAGGCAATCCCAGAGTCATTTCATGACGGAGGGAGAGCCTCTTTTTTGTTTGAACTCTATTGAACCAACTCTATGAACCTTCTTGCTGAAATAGAAAGAGGCATGTTGCGCATCGTCATAATCCCTACATGAGTAGGCGGCAGCTTCACATCCAATTGAATTTCGAAGAGGGAGCCTTCTTCCAGCTCTTTCGAAATAAATTCCTTCGTCACGTAGGATATCCCTAGTCCTTTCCGCGCAAACTCGATGAGAAGCTCCACGCTGCCGACCTCGATTTCAGGCTTAAGCTTATAGCCGTAGCTTTGGAATAATTCCGTAATGGCCATTCGTGCCCGGCTGTTGCGCGAGAATAGAATGACGGGATATTGTAGCAGCATTTCCAGGGATAATGTCTCGCCCTTCAACTGTTCGTAACGCGGCCCCGCCACAAAGCAATCCTTAAGCTGAATGCTTTCCCGTACTTCAAGCTGGGCATCAACAATAGGCATACGAACAACGCCCAAATCAATCCTGCCTTCTTTAAGAAAAGAGATAATTTCCGGTGTAGTCCCATGATTCAAGTGCAGCTTGATGCCTGGGTGATTTTGATGGAATTCTTCCAAATACGGGAGTAAATAATGTTTGAAAAGAGAGTCGCTTCCGCCGATCCGCAGCTCGCCGCTGTCCAGATTTTTGAGCGCCGCCATCTTCTCCTCAGCTCTCGATATGAAGTTCTGAGACTGCTCGATGTAGGAATAAAGAATCGCACCTTCTTGCGTTAAAGCAACACCTTTGGAATTCCTGTAAAACAAAGCGAGACCAAAACTGTCCTCCAGCTGCTTGATGGCGTGGCTAACGCTAGGTTGGGTAATATACAGGGCTTTGGCAGCCTGTGTTAAACTGCCTGTTTTCGCTGCCCAATAAAAAACTTTGTATAATTCGTAATTATTTATCATAGATGAGGTCTATATCTCCTCTGAAATATAATGATTTCTTTTATAGGTGGTAATTATATTATAGTGGAGTTACGAAAAAGAAACCAGAGCTTCTAACTGATTGAGGGAGTTCTGTTGGAAGGAGAAGAGAAGAAAATGGAACCTACTACATTTGTCTTATTTGGAGCGACAGGGGATTTAGCCAAAAGAAAGATTTACCCCGCACTGTTTAATTTGTTTGTCGATAATAAACTACCGGAATCCTTCTCTTTAATTGGTCTGGGAAGAAGAGAGCTTTCAGATGAAGCCTTCCAGGCGAATGTCGAACAATCTATCCATACTTTCTCCAGGCGTAAAACAAACAATCCTGACTTATTGAAAAACTTCTTACGCACATTCCGTTATAGTGTACTTGACATAGATCGTAAAGAAGATTATCAGAAGCTGCTGAAGCTCATTGAACAACGGGAAGAAGAACTCCGCATTGTACCGAATCGCATGTTTTACTTATCCGTAGGACCTGAATATTTCGAAAAAATTGCTGCGAATATCAAAGAAAGTGGTCTAGGTACCGCAGATGGTTGGAAACGCCTGGTGATCGAGAAACCGTTTGGCCATGATTTACAATCCGCTCGGGATTTAAATGAGCAGCTAAGCAAAGCTTTTGCCGAAAATGAAATCTATCGTATTGATCACTATCTTGGCAAACCCATGGTGCAAAAACTCGAGGTTATCCAACAGTCCAATCCAGTCCTTCACGCGATATGGGCTAATAATTACATTGCCAACGTTCAGATTACGGCAAATGAAACCGTTGGTGTTGAAGAGAGAGCAGGCTATTACGATCATGTAGGCGCGGTAAGAGACATGTTCCAAAACCATATGCTGCAATTACTAATGATGCTTACCATGCACCTGCCTAATGTCAGCAACTCCGAGTTGGTTCGGTTTAAGAAGAAAAAAGTGATGGAAAACCTCGAACCGCTGCTCAAACAGGATGTTGGCGCCAATGTGATCCGCGGGCAATACAAAGAAGGATCGATTGGAGGTAAGCAAGTCGTAGGTTATACCTCGGAGCCAGGGATTGCCAGCACCTCCATGAACGATACATTTATTGCCGCTAAATTGCAGATCGACGATTTCTTCTGGCGCGGCGTTCCGATTTATATCCGGACAGGAAAAAGAATGCATGAGAAATCAACACGGATCGTCATTGAATTTAAAGAGCCGAATACGAATCTGACTCAACATCATGACGAAAGCCAAGTGCCAAATCTTTTGGTATTTGAAATTAGTCCAAATGAAAGTATCACACTGCAATTAAATTCGAAAGATCCTTCCAAGAACGGGAAATATAAACCTATCCAAATCGACTTTCACGAAAGTCAGGAGGATGTTCCCGAAGCTTATGAAAACTTGATCTATGATGCTTTGCAAGGAGATCCTACGTTCTTTGCGCATTGGGACGAAGTTGAATTGGCCTGGGCATGGGTTCAACCGATCCTGGACGCTTTCCAAGAAAATCTAGTCCCGCTTCATCACTATGCCGCGGGCACGAATGGTCCCGCTGAATCCGATGCCTTATTGGCGGCGAATGGCCATCATTGGTGGTTTGATTCCAAGATTGAACAAGTAAATCAATCAAGTGAAGAAAAATATTTTGCCCATCATACAAACTAATTGACGATTTATTCCCTGCATGCAGGTCTAAAAGGAGAGGTTCCAGATGGCTATTTCATTTAATTATTCCAGCGCTTTACCGTTTGTTCAGCAGCATGAAGTTGATTACTTCAGTGAATTTGTGAAAGTGGCGCATGACATGCTTCATGAGAAGAAAGGTCCAGGCTCCGATTATCTCGGCTGGGTGAATCTGCCGCTTCAATATGATAAAGAAGAGTTTGCAAGAATCAAAGAGGCTGCACAGCGCATTCGTTCCAATTCCGATGCCTTGATCGTCATTGGCATTGGCGGCTCCTACTTAGGCGCAAGATCCGCGATCGAAGCGTTGTCTCACACTTTTCATAATCAAATGGATGGAAATACACAAGTTTATTTTGCCGGTCAAAATATCAGCTCCACGTATATCACGCACTTATTGGAGCTGCTGAAAGATAAAGATGTTTCCTTGAACGTCATCTCCAAATCGGGAACAACGACGGAACCGGCTATTGCATTCCGCATCCTGCGAGATTATATGGAGAAAAAGTATGGGAAAGAGGAAGCCAAAAAACGCATCTATGCGACAACAGACTCTTCTAAAGGTGCGTTGAAAAAGCTGGCTGATGAAGAGGGCTATGAAACCTTTGTCATTCCTGACGATGTTGGCGGCCGTTATTCCGTTCTGACTGCGGTAGGACTTCTGCCGATTGCTGCAGCAGGGCTCGACATTGATCAAATGATGGCTGGAGCCGCGGCGGCTGCACAGAAATACAATAATGCTGACCTGGCTACCAATGAAAGCTATCAGTATGCAGCGGTTCGAAACGCCCTATATCGTAAAGGGAAAAGCATTGAGCTGTTGGCGAACTTTGAACCGTCCTTACATTATGTTTCCGAATGGTGGAAGCAGTTGTTCGGCGAGAGCGAAGGCAAGGACCAGAAGGGTCTATATCCGGCGTCTGTGGATTTCACGACTGATTTGCACTCCATGGGTCAATATGTCCAAGAGGGCCGTCGCGATCTGATCGAAACGGTGCTTTCTGTGAAGAAGCCGAAAATCGAGTTGACAATTGAAAAGGATTCCGCCAATTTGGATGGTTTGAACTTTATTGCGGGCATGACGATGGACGAAGTGAACAAGAAGGCGGCGGAAGGCACGCGACTTGCTCATGTTGACGGAGGCGTTCCGAATCTGATCGTTGAATTGGATGCACTGAATGAGTATACGTATGGCGAAATGGTTTACTTTTTTGAGAAAGCTTGCGGAATCAGCGGCTTGCTGCTTGGTGTGAACCCATTTGATCAGCCCGGCGTTGAAGCGTATAAAGTCAATATGTTCGCTTTGTTAGGCAAACCTGGTTTTGAAGCGCAAAAAGCCGAACTACAAAAACGTATCGCTGCAACTGAGCAAAAATAAGAGGAGGAAATTACGATGAGCAAACAGCAAATTGGTGTGGTTGGATTGGCCGTGATGGGGAAAAACCTGGCATTGAATATCGAGAGTAAAGGTTTCTCCGTTGCTTTATATAACCGTTCTCCTGAAAAAACGAATGAACTTTTAGAGGAAGCGCCAGGAAAGAACTTTGTAGGTACTTACAGCGCTGAAGAATTCGTGCAATCCCTTGAGTCACCGCGTAAAATCTTAATTATGGTTAAAGCAGGCCAACCTACGGACGATACTATCAATTCACTAATCCCTTACTTAAGCCCAGGAGATATCCTCATCGATGGCGGTAACGCTTATTTCCCTGATACGCAGCGGAGAAATAAAGAACTTCAAGCCAAAGGATTCCGTTTTATCGGTGCTGGTGTTTCGGGCGGTGAAGAAGGGGCTCTGAATGGACCTGCGATCATGCCAGGGGGACAAAGAGACGCGTACGAATTAGTAGAGCCAATCTTGACGGCTATTTCGGCCAAAGTGAACGGTGACCCATGTTCCACCTATATTGGAGCAGACGGCGCAGGACATTATGTTAAAATGGTTCACAACGGCATTGAATACGGCGATATGCAGCTTATCGGCGAAGCGTACCACTTATTAAAGGATGTACTGAACTTAAGTACAAGCGAATTGCATGATATTTTCACGGAATGGAACAATGGCGAGCTTGATAGCTATTTGATCGAAATCACTGCCGATATTTTTGCGAAAAAAGATCCGGAAACAGGCAAACCGATGGTGGATGTGATCCTGGATTCGGCTGGACAAAAAGGAACAGGAAAATGGACAAGCCAAAGCTCATTGGATTTGGGAGTTCCATTGTCCATTATTACGGAATCCGTGTTCGCCCGTTTTATCTCAGCAATGAAAGAAGAGCGTGTAGCTGCAAGTAAACGTCTGAATGGTCCCGCGGCGTCAAGCTATGACGGTGATCCGAAGGAATTCATTGAAGCTGTTCGCAAAGCACTCTACACAAGCAAAATCGCTTCCTATGCGCAAGGTTTTGCTCAAATGAGAGCTGCTTCTGACGCGTATGGTTGGGACTTGAACTATGGTAACATCGCGATGATTTTCCGCGGCGGCTGTATTATCCGCGCAAGATTTTTACAAAATATCAAGGATGCTTATGATCGTGACCCTGCATTGAAAAACTTGTTCCTCGACGAGTACTTCGGCAAAATCGTAGACAACTATCAGGATGCATGGAGAAAAGTTGTTTCGGTAGCTGTGACAAGAGGGATTCCGGTTCCTGCTTTTGCTTCCGCGTTAGCCTACTACGATAGTTACCGCACAGAAAGACTGCCTGCTAACTTATTGCAAGCACAAAGGGATTATTTTGGGGCTCATACATTTGAGCGTGTAGATAAAAAAGGCAGCTTCCATTTTCAATGGATGGAAAACAACGAATAAATCGCATAGTCGTGTGTAAGAAGGAAGCCGCATAATTGCGGCTTCTTTTATTTGCGCAACAATCGGATAGGTACTTACGTCTAATAAGCTGTTAGACAAACACAAAGATGAGGAGCTTTGGATTGGGAAATCGTACCTTATGGAAGTTGTTTACTGTTGTGCCGTTTCTGGCGGCTGTGCTCTTGATCGGAATCATACATACGGTGATGTTGGCCAGAGAACAGGTGATGCCGTTCGCAGAACCTTATGGACGAGCGACTTTATTGCCTGAGCTCGCTTCCCAAGCAGGTCCTGTTCAAATGACCGGGAACCAATCTTTTGCCTATCGTTCAGGAAATGAATTGATCTATGTGAAGATTGACAATGAGGGCCGGAGCAGCTCAGTAGTACGACCTGTGCCGGACACGGAGCTTTTTCAGTCCTATCGCCTTATTGGTGAGGCAGAAGCGGTCTGGATCGGTGCGAGCAACAAGTTGTATGCGAGTGAATGGGATAATGGGAACTGGTCCCCGAGAAAATTGCTGACTGAAACCGAAATGAATGGCGTTCAGACCCTACAGGCAGGAACGGACAAAACTGTACTTCTCACATATAACGATGAGGCGCTCTTTGTAGGTATATCGTCTGGAGGGGATGCTTCAGATTGGATAAAGCTTAATGCAAATGGAATTAAGCAGGTACAAGGTTTTATGGATAAAAACGGCATGCTGTCCGCTGTTTATGCGACTAGCAAGGAAGGGAACACCGCCCTGCACGTTGTCAAGCTGGATACCAAATCCGGGAAAACGGTCGTCATGGAGAAGCTCAAAGATTTGGAGTTGGTTAATAGGTATTTAGAGGATTATACGTTGTATGCAGACAACTCTTTACTCAGGGTCGCCTATACGATCAGCTCAGCTAAGTCAGGGAAGAGTAGTTTACAGATGCTCACATTTCCTTGGGATCAACCTGCTGATGTACAAGATGAGCGAATAGATCTTCCAAGCTCTGAGACCAGTGATTCAGATACAATCTTACAACCTATCTTCTCTGAAACAGATACTGGCGAAGCCACACTTATCGTTTCATCCGTTTATGAAAAAAGTCGACGTATGAGCAGCCAAGAGGTGTATCAATTAAGTTTTCATGAAACTCAGCTGGAATCATCAACAAAAATCAGTCAAAATGACGGATTTGCTCAATATCCTAAGCTTGTGCAAAGTTCGGATACTCGCCTAGCTGTTTGGCTTGATTCAGCGAACGAAGCGTCTTACCGTGTCTACTACGCGACAGATCAACAGCCTTACCGGGAGAGGATGAACCGGCTAACAGCAGATGATCTGCGAACAGCTGCCGAGAATGTTCCGCTACTTTGGGGGATCGGCCTTGTCACATGGTTTCTAAGCTTGAAGTGGATCTTCTTGCCAGGTATCTATCTGCTGGTGCTCAACGCTTTTTGGCAGCATCAATACGATTCCCGCCCTCGGTTGCATTTTTTCATATCACTTGGCATGTATGTTGGAGTTAAGGCGCTTTTAGTTGGAGATTACCGAAAGGCTGCGGCGCTTCAAGTGATGCCGGACGTACTCCAGCCTATCCTAGTCTACTTCAGTATGCTGGTTATTATGGCTTTTCTTGCTTATGTAAGTACGCGGCTATGGCGAAAAGGGCTTGGTGATCGTAATATTGGTTTGGAATTGTTCTATTTTGCGCTTCTCGATATCTTTATGACGAATTTATGGTCTTCCTATTTTATGTCCCCTGCAACTTTCTAACGATGAATAAGGCTGCCACGTAACTGAGTGGCAGCCTTGCTGTATTATCTTTTAAGTTCTGCGCATATAGGCAATTACCGTGATAGGTGCAAAGATGGCCACAATGACAATCGCTCCAAAAAGTGAGATGGTGAGATCCCAGCCGACAGTGCCCGCGTTGGCAAGTTCTCTTACGGCGGAGACGAGGTGAGAGATCGGATTGATTTTAACAAACCATTGAAGCCAACCTGGCATGGTATCCACAGGAACGAAGGCATTCGAAAGAAACGTAAGAGGGAAGAGAACAAGCATTGATATCCCTTGAACGCTTGAGGCTGTTCGGGCAATCACACCGAAGAAGGCGAAGATCCAGCTGATAGCCCAAGAGCAGAAGATGACAAGAAGCGCAGCAATCGCCACATGTCCCAAACCACCCTCAGGACGATAGCCCATGATAAAGCCCATGGAAAAGGTGAGAACTGTAGCAATAGTATACCGGATCGTGTCAGCCAAAACGCTCCTGCCAAAGGCGCAATCCTCGCGATAGGCAATGACTTGAATCGGTCGAAAACGCCTTTATCCATATCCTCCCGCAGCTGGACGCCAGTGACGATGGAGGTCGTGATAACGGTCTGCACGAGGATGCCAGGAATAATGACGGGCAAATAGCTCACCACGTCGCCCGAGATAGCACCGCCGAAGATGTAGGTGAACATGAGCGTGAAAATAATGGGCTGCAGTGTGACATCGAACAATTGTTCAGGCGTGCGCCGAATTTTCAGAAGTCCTCGATAAGCCATCGTTAACGAGTTGCGCACCGATTGGCTAAAGCTTGTATGGTTCTTCAATCTGCGCTCAGCAGGTGGTAGAATCGTAGTGTTCTTCATACGCGGACCTCCTGTCTGCTGTTCGACTCATCCGATAGTTGGGAAGTATCCCCAACACCTTGACCGGTTATGGTTAAAAATACTTCATCAAGCGTCGGTTTCTGCACACTCATCTCCGCCAAATGAATGCCGGCTTCTCGCAAGGAAATAAGCAGGTCCGTGACAAGATCCGCGTTGGTCATGGGTGCAGTAATTTTTCCAGATGTCACCGTAGGGCGTACCTTGAGCACTTGCTCGATGATCCGGCAGGCAACCTCGATATCTTGCGGATTGCTCACGATTAATTGCAAAGATGAGGTGCCTACGGAGGCTTTCAATTCATCCACAGTTCCTTCAGCGACAACACGCCCGCGATCGATAACCGCTACTCGGTCCGCGAGTTGATCGGCTTCTTCGAGGTACTGTGTGGTTAGAAGGATGGTAGAACCTGTGTTCACCAACCGGCGGATCGTGTCCCACATTTGTGAACGCGTACGTGGATCCAGACCTGTCGTAGGTTCATCCAGGAAAATAAGAGGGGGCTGCGCGATTAGGCTCGCGGCCAGATCCAGTCGGCGGCGCATACCACCGGAGAAGTTTTTCAATGGTCGTTTCGCGGCTTCAGTCAAGCCAAATTCCTCCAGAAGTTCTTCTGTTTTGTTCCTGGCCTCTGCACGGCTTAGACCAAGAAGCCGGGAGAAGATCATCAGGTTTTCTGTAGCGCTAAGCGACTCATCAACCGATGCGTACTGGCCGGTCACTCCGATTAATTGACGAACAATCTGCGACTCTTTCACAACATCATGGCCGAATATTTTCGCCGATCCGCCATCTGGCCGAAGTAAGGTTGCCAGCATGTTAATGGTGGTCGTCTTGCCGGCGCCATTAGGACCCAGTACGCCATAGATGGTACCGGCAGGTACGCTCAAATTTACGCCGTCGACCGCGCGGTTTTGGCCAAAAGCTTTGAAGAGCCCACGTGCTTCGACTGCCAGTACTTCAGAATTTCGCTCACTGAATGTCAGTTCCAATGCAATTCCTCCTACATAATGAATTACTGTGGATTATAACTTGCATTTATAAACTGTATATAAACGGAAATTCATGGGAAATCACGACTAGACATGGTCCAGCGTCAAAGGCAAAAAGGCATATTCGCCGTGCGTGATAATCTCACCTTGGTGTACGCTTATGCGTTGTTTGAAAAGAGGACCATCAATGACCGTGGTATGGAATTCGCCACCCTCGCCACAAGGATCAATCCCGCGGGCTACAAGCTCCTCCACAAAAGCTAGGGTTAACGTTCGACCAAGATCATCTTCCCGCATTCCTAACGTTAAATTAACGGTAACAACAATTGAAACAAAACCTAAGCGAATGAATTCCTCAACGGTTTCACGGTGATCCATTTCCCATAGCGGCATACCTAGTTTCAGTCCGACAATGCTCGATACTTTGTCCTGCCAACAACCATGAGCCGTCAACTCGAGATCTCCCGTGACTAGCACCTCCGCACCTTGCTTTTTAGCATCTTCTAAAAGGTGGATAAACACTTCTTCGTAATCAGCCCAACTTGCCGGTGCCGTGTAGACAGGCAAACCAATGGATTCGGCTTGAGCCTGTATAAGATCGGGTGGTGTCCCGTGTGATCTAGAACGTTTTCCTTCCTCCTCCAGCATTACGATCAGGCCAAGAGCTTTTCCTACTTTCATTGCTTTATAAAGTGCCAGGACACTATCTTTTCCTCCGCTAAAAGAGGCGATAAATCGCTGGCCATTAGCGCCATTTTTCCAGTCTACGACCGCTGTCATTCCTTGCATCCCCTTTTGTACACCTAAGTTTTTATTGCCTAATTCTATCATGAGTTGCTCAAAAAGAATGCCAGTAATAGAATTAACAACTATTATAATTTGATATCAGGATATGAGATATTCAATATCAGCATTATGTATTATGCAAGATAGGAGAAGGTATTGTATATTTCTTGAGAATGATTATTCTAACTTAGGAGAGTTGAGCAAATGAGAAACGATTTTATTTTCCATATTTTAGATAAACATCTCGAACAATTCATTGAATTGGTTGAAAGTTGTCCAGCAGACAAACGTAAGGTTGTTCCAGAAGGTTTTGTCAACAGTATACATTGGCACATTGGACATGTACTCACGGTTACTGAATTTCATGTATTCGGTCTTTCTGAGCAACCACTCGTCCTTCCAGCCAATTACCAGGAGTTATTTGCCTACGGCTCGAGACAATCCCATTGGCAAGAAGAACCGCCAGCATGGGACTTCTTAATTAATCAGTTGAAAGAACAGCGTAATCAAATTCATCAGTTGTTGAAGGATAAATTAGAAGCGCCGGTGAAAGACAACTTTTTGAAAGGTGAAAATTTTGGAGAGTTGATTGTTTCAACGGTGCTGCATTTAGTTAATCATCTAGGTATCGTATGGGCAATGTTAAAAGTATTGAAATAATCGTTGAATTCCATACAACAACGTTAGAAGGCAGCCGTCCCAGGTGGATTGGTTGCCTTTTTCAATTGGAAGGCAGGATAGCACGGAAGCAGTGAAGAATTTTATATGAAAAATTTGGCCAAAGGCAGCTTCAGGAGGGAATGAAAGTCGATGAATCATGAATTAGAGTGCTTAGGCTGTAGATTAGCACATGGTCTTGAGCCAACGCATGTCGTATACGAGGATGAGCATGTGACGTGCATCTTAGTCATTGACCCATGCAGTGAGGGACATAGTATTATTTTGCCCAAAAAACATTATGCGGATGTTGACGAGTTGGACTTGGAAACTGCCCAATCTGTGATGAAGGCCTCAGCTAACTTATCGAAAGGATTAAAAACGTTATTCCACCCAGATGGAATCAGCATGATGCAAAATGGGGGAAAGTTTAGCGATTTAGGGCACTTCCACATGCACATCTGGGCTAGATATGAGAATGATGGGTTCTCATGGATTGACCCGTTGGATGTTGGCGCAAGGGAACGATTTACGGAGACAAGAGAGATACTCGCAAGCGCGATTGCTAACTTAGGAAAGTGATAGCAAAGAGCTCTAAGGAATTTCAAATTCTTAGAGCTCTTTTTATATAAACAAATAAAAATCAAATGGTTGACAACGTTCCGCCATCAATCACATATTCGCTTCCTGTAGTGGAAGCTGCACGGTCGGAAACCAGGAAGGCGGCAAGCTCAGCCACTTCTTCCGGCAAGCCCGGACGCCTAATCGGAATGCCTCCGAGGGAATTATTTTTCATGACAATCTCTTCAACCTTGCTTCAATCATTAGCAGTATGTATGATAACAACAGGAATGATAACTATTATGCATTTAGGAGAGGCAATTATGGAGCTTACTCAATTAGAATATTTCCTGAAAGTTGCCAGGATCGAACATCTGACGAAAGCCGCGGAAGCTTTATCCGTCACACAACCTGCACTTAGTCATTCGATCTCAAAGCTTGAAGCTGAGCTAGGCGTACCGTTGTTTGAGCGGAAGGGCAGAAACCTGCAAATTAACCGTTACGGAACCATGTTCGCGAAGCGAGTTGAGAAGATTTTGCAAGAGGTAGAGCGAGGAAAACAGGAGATCGAAGAATGTTCCAATCCTGAGTCGGGGATCATCTATCTTTCTTATTTAAATATATTAGGTGTAGGTTTAATTCCTCAATTGATACGTGAATACCAGAAAGCTAACCCGAAAATCACCTTCGAGTTGACACAGGGAGATAAGGGGGCCATTCTGGAGCAGGTCGAGAAGGGCTTCTCCGATGTGATGATTACCTCGGAAAGACCCGTCAGCGACACCTATGAATGGGTGCCAATCCTTTCGCTGCCGTTGTATCTGGTGGTCTCTTACGATCATCGTTTTGCGGGCAGGGAATCCATCAGCTTAAAAGAAATTACAGGGGAGCCGTTCGTGGGCTTGAAGCATAACTGCTCTTTAAGAGACTCGCTTCTCACCCGTGTCCATCACATGAATTTCACCCTCGCGTCCACCTACGATGCGGAGGATCTTCCAACGGTGGCCGGTTTCGTAGCGGCAGGTCTTGGCGTTTCTGTGCTGCCCAAAACATCTGGATTGCACCTGGAAGGTCTGGAATGGATACCAATCCAAGAGGAAGGTTGGTTATGGGAAGTTGGACTGCATATCAAAAAAGACCGGTTTCTGTCCCCGGCCACGCAGAAATTCGTCAGCTTTCTGAAAGAAAAAGCAGACCAACCAGAAAGGAATCGATAACTTGGAGTTACTTTTCAAAACGTCTAGCCCTAATCATGAGATTTCCGTTTACGACACTACTGAGCTGTATGGTGAAAAGGGAAGGTTTCGAGTCCTGGAGTTCTCTAATAGTGCCATCCAAGGTGCGATGGATTTGAATGATCCGACACATATCTTATTTGAATATCCACGAGCTATTATTCATCTAATTGAATACAACATCCCGTCTATCGAGAAAATGTTTATTATCGGACACGGGATTGGGACGATAGCTGGCTATTTTTCAGAAGAGCAATGCAAGGTAGTAGAAATAGATGAGACCGTGGTGGAGTTGAGTAAAAAGTTTTTTGGATACAGGAAGGATAATGTCAGATTAGGTGATGGCCGTCAAATCCTCGCGAATGAAAAGCAGAATGTTTATGATGCAATTGTCTTGGATGCTTTTACTGAAAAAGGAACACCCACTCATTTGATTTCGAAGCCATTTTTTGAAATTTGCAAAGAAAAGCTTGATCCTTCGGGACTGATCGTCATGAATCTGTTTGGTAAAGGCGACAATGACCAACTCGTGAACGCTATTCATTCAACGCTAAGCGAGGAATTCACTTATATAAAAGCATTTATTCTACCATCAGAAGGCGCAGCTGATATTCAAAATTTCTTGCTTGCAGGAAGTCAAGAGCCGATTGGGTTCCAAGCTCGGCATATGGCAGGCTTTACGCAGATAGAACTAGGTCAAGGATATATCATTCGGGACAAAGTCGATAGAAGCGAGCTGAATTGATCACTCGATTTGCGATCGGCGATGTCCGGCCAAGGAGTCGCCATCCAGCCGCGGCGATAGCTTCCTCGTTGATCGCTTCATACATGAGCTGTCGGATGCCTTCCGCAGTCCGTATAACGACCAAGGCATTCGGATTCGTCCGGCGGATTTGTTCAAGTGTTTTATCCTTCTGCGTAACAAGGCTTGCAATAAAAACATGCTGGTAAGAAGCATAATCGAAGTCCGCACCATCTCCTTGCACGACTTGCACGTTATCGCTTAAATGAATGCGTTCCATCATGGAATGTGCAGCCTCGCAAGCATCCGGATCCATATCCACACAGGTGACGCTCACATTCCATCTAAGATGGAGCAGTATCGCACTCAGCGGCAGAGGCCCGCTTCCGACAAAAACAATCGGCGTAGAAATCTCTTCGGACCGAATGATCCTGCGCAGCTGTTTCAGTTCCTCGCCAACAAGACTGTCATAATTTCCCCAGTTTTTATATTGGAATAAGCTCGCTAACCCGAATTCGGGCTGATCGCAGAGGCGTCGCGAGTCGAACAACTCCATGCCGTACTCAGCTTCGGACAGCTTGGCAAGCAACCCTTTTTGGCGTGTGGCGACTTCAACATTCTCCATCACATACTTGACTTCTTCTGGAGTATATACTTGCCTAAGTGCCTCTGTGAAAATAGAAATCGGTTTCGTGATCGCGGAATTTGAAGGGGTCAGATCCGACTCCCGTTGAAGGACATCATAGGTTTCTTTTACAAGAGCTATCAAATCTGATATCCGCTTAGACGGCTCTGTCGTAGAACAATATTCCATAAGCGTTTACCTCCTGTCCATTTCCGTACAATTGCTTGAACCCAATATATTCGATAAACTCATTATTTAGAAATGAATTCCTGCTTTTAGACAAACCATTCCTATAGGAGGTAATTGCGATGAGTATCAAAGCATCCAGCCCGATTTTATACACGATACCAGAAAGCTTTGAGAGTGAACGTTTGCTAATAAGAGCTCCCTTATGGGGAGATGGTGCGATGGTTAACGAAGCAATTAGAGAAAGTATGGATGAATTGCGTCCCTGGATGCCGTGGGCTAGACAAATTCCCACCGTTGAAGAGTCCGAAATAAACATCCGACGTGCCAGGCTGGAATTTTTAGATCGGACTGATCTTAGATTACTTCTGTTTCTGAAGGAAACCGGTCAACTCATTGGCAGCAGCGGTTTACATCGCATTGACTGGGAAGCTCGCAAATTTGAAATTGGTTATTGGTTGCGTACACCTTTCAGCCATAAAGGTTATATGACGGAAGCCGTAGCCGCTATCACGAATTATGCCATACATGAGTTGCACGCTAATCGTATTGAAATTCGATGTGACGGTCGCAATACAGGAAGTTCACGTGTTGCTGAACGTCAGGGATTCACGTTGGAAGGAATTCTTCGACAAGAGAAGTCTGCGCAAGATGGTACTTTGAGAGATACAATGGTTTTTGCAAAAGTTCGCGGTGTCGAGTTTTAGTTCATCTCAGAAAAAGAAAAAGGAACCTGAGGTCATCCACAGGTTTCTTTTTTGTCATTTCGTTAAATTTGAACGCATTTTGATTAAACCTTCATTTTGGATATCTGTATGAAATTGAAGTTCCATTTTCAGCTGAGGGTAGTATTCGGTTCGCCAATTCTGCAAATCTTTTCTTGGAATGATGGTACGAAAACGCTGCCCAATTCCTAGAATGTCAGCTTCACTCTTTTGGATTTTTGAAAATAGCATTTGAAATCTTTCTGTAATTAGTTTTTCTAATTCTTGTATAATGAGCGTTTGGCTTGGATTTCCTTTTGTCTCCAGGACGACAACTTTCAATTTGATTTGTGTATGCATATAAGGTTTATTGTCAACAAGCTCGCTATTATATTTCATCGAATTACTAACAATTAAGACACTCGCATGATCCAT
The DNA here is from genome assembly GCF_009757995.1 of Paenibacillus anseongensis. Taxonomy (NCBI): domain Bacteria; kingdom Bacillati; phylum Bacillota; class Bacilli; order Caryophanales; family Paenibacillaceae; genus Paenibacillus; species Paenibacillus anseongensis. Next base: position 86,992 of record NZ_WSEM01000039.1, on the reverse strand, counting down.
GACCTCGATTTTTCCCTGTGTGCTTTCCTTGTTGAAGGCATTATACAGAAGGGTTTCGTCGGATGTGATCTGTTCAACCATCTTCCCATTTCTAATAACAGATGAGCCTATATAGTCACATGGGGAGGATTGACCTGATTTAATAATAGGGATCGCAATATCATTGGTGTACGAATATATACTACGATAAATTTGCCAGATCTGTGCTCGAGCAATCTGTGGGTTCCAACCCGCATTTTTTTCGAAAAAGTCGTAAACAAACGCTTGTTTGGGGACTGTTGTTTTCTTTTCATTGGCTAAATACTTTTCAATCTCTTCATCGCAGATAACAACGTACGCTTTAAGCGAAATTTCCCCGTTTCTCATGAAACCAGCGATAATATCTTTCAATCCTTGCTGAGCAAGTTTTTTTTCAATAAGAATGACTTTAATATGGAATAAATCGATTTGTTTTTCTTTATTCATACTGATTTTATCTACCGCTTGGCTGATTGTTTTACCAGTTTCACTGATTAAATTCAGTTTTATCATATTCTGATCCAACTCAGGGTCTTGCAGGATGACTTTGTACTCATCATTTTGCTTGCTTATAGCCATAACCAGTGGTAAAGTACGATGATTTATGTCCTTATTATCCCAACAGCCGCTCAGCGTAATTACCATACTTAGAAGTACAATAACTTGCAACGAAGACTTAATTGAGTTCATGCCCCACCTTCCTTTTAAAACGAAGCCCCAGAAAATAAATAGACAACGGAACGGAAACTAAAACAAAAAATCTTAAAGGAGTGTTCCATAGAAATAGATTGCCGACGCTATTCCAATCCGGAATCATTAAACAGGAAACAAAGATAACAACCGAGATCGCGAGCAGTAGATAAAACGGCTTAATGATTGGTAAACACTTGCTTATAATGCGATTGGCCTGCCATAACGTAATGGAAATGAATAGCATGCTGAAAGTAATCAGTGTAAGCAAGAAAAACATGGTCACTCTGTCAAACATGAACCAAGAAATATTAATGGTCTCCACAACAACGACAAAAGGAAAATGAAGAGTTACTGCTGTTGCCTCCCCGAAGGTGAGAATAGGAATATAGACGGAGAAGATAAAGAAGGGAATAAGAAAAAGGGCTGCAAGAAGAATTTTTTTTCTTTGATACGTAATAACAGGTTGAATGAAGCCTAGAAACAAGAAGCCACCTGCGAAGGCAAAAAAGCTTTTAAAATAAGAGGGTTTCGTCAGGAACGAGAAGTCTTGTTCGAAAAGGGGAAAGGAGTAGTACCAATTAATGTTCTGAAACGAAGTGAAACTAATCATAGAAATTAGAGGCAGAAAAATAATTGCCAATAGTACCCCAGTGCGAAAAATGGCTTCAATCCCTTTAGCTGCAAGATACGTTGACACAAAAAGTAATAACATCATGATTGACCATAAAGGGGTATTGGATAAAAAAACGATACAAATGATTTCAGAGTAAGCGCGAACGGCTAGAATGGCGATGATAAAAAAATAAAGTGTAACTGGCAAAAGAAAAATGATAGCAGCTGCTTTTCCTGCATTGAGGTAAATCCGAATAATGTCCCACTTCGGGTAAAAGCTTAGACCTTTCATATAGATTGAAATAACAACAAAATGAACAATAATTCCTATTACAATAGGAATCCAATGTGCGGAGTCTGTACTTCCAATAATATCTTCCGGATATAGGAAAAAAATAAGCCCCAAATGAGTAAGAAGGTACATAAGCATGACGGAAATGCTTTTATCCATGATTGCTCCGATCCTTTGCCACATTGATTTGAATATAGGGAACTCCAAAAGTATTTAGACTTGCCAAGTAGGCGCATACCAGGACTAAACCCGCTAACATGCCTAACACCCCATACATGGCAGCTAGGACTACAATTAGATATTTAAATAAACGGATGGAAAGCGAATTCTGAAATCCAACCACCGTTGAATTCGCAATTGTCGTGGCGGCCAGGATAATCAGGATGAGGTTACTCACTAATTTGGCAGCAACGATAGCTTGACCCAATATAATCCCGCCTACCATAGTAATTGTGGGCCCGATACTTTTGGGTAATCTGACGCTGGCTTCCACAATTAATTCTAGAATAACTAGGATCAGCAGGATTTCTACAAGGGCAGGGTATGGCACACTATCACGGCTTTGAGAGACCGCTAACGCAAGTTCTATTCTCAACACCTCGGGATTAACGGCTACGAGGGCTACATATAAAGCAGGAACAATTAACGTCATCAAAACGCCAATGATTCGCAAAAATCGGACTGACAGCATTAAAGGAAGCGGATAATTGCGATCGTTTTCCATTGCAAACATATCCCATAACAAACTAGGCAGAATAAGTGCTAAAGGTAATCTATCTACAAATAGTACGACTTTCCCCATACGCAAGCATTGAGCTGCCTCCAGAGGAAGTTCTGTCGTTTTAAATTTAGAGAAGGATTCCCAGGCGGAAAATCCCATCGTTTTTGATAAGTTTTGTAAATTGTGAACTTCCTTATCCAGGTTCATTTCGAGTTGACGAACAATATTATTCACCAACTCCATTTGCACATGGTTCTCGCAATACAGAAGCGAAATCTTTTTTTTCTCATCCTTGCCAACATAAACCGATTTGACAAAAAGTTGATCTGTGCTTACTTGTTTCCTGACAATACCAATGTTTTGTTCAATATCTTCGACAAAGGAACTTAGCGGCCCCTGAAGAACGTTTTCATTCGTAGGAGGTTCAGTAAACCGATTAAGCAATTTGGGTATCGGCTGCGACACAACAAATTTGTTGTATTTAGCGAAAAATAGGATTAATTTCCCCTGCAAAATAGATGAGATGAGAACATTAATATCACTCTCTTTGACTTCCCCGAACAAGCTTAATAATTCTTCCTCTGTTATATTTACAGAAATTGCCTTTTCTATGTACATATGCATAGCTTCTCGAGACTCAGTCAAGTCGACCAATGTGTTGAAGCCCATTAAGATAACAGAGTTATTCATAAAATAATCCTGTTGAAGAAAGAAATCATCGTTATTCAGAAACTTAGCTGTAATTTCTTTTATTAATGGATTCATTGTCCTGAGTCCCCTTTATCTTTCAAAACTTTTTGTTATAATTTCCCACCGGCAAGGAATATATACAAAGTTAATCAGCAAATGAAATGACAAAAAACCTCCCGTAAGTAAGGGAGGTTTCCAATCAATTCAATCTATATCACCAAATCTTATTTGGCAGTTTCGCTGTATTTTTTAAAGTTGTCTAGAAACGCTTGCCAGCCAGCTCGTTGCATTTCAACAGGATTTGCGCTTTCAGCATCAAATGATTCAATTACCTTAGTATCGTTATCTTGACGAATAAATGAGATCTCAACTTTTCTTCCATCGCCCATGGTGTAAGAAATGAATTCATGCGTTCTCACTTCATCATAAACGCCGCCTAAGTCAAATCCAAAGCTTCCATCCTTGGCTTCGAGTCTTGTAACAAATGTTCCGCCAACCCTTAAATCATTTTCGGCTCTTGGCGCGTGCCAGTCATCAGAGGCGAAAGACCATTGTGTAATATGTTCTGGTTGTGTCCAAAATGCCCACACTTGTTCAACTGGTGCATGTACTGTAGTTTCAACCGTTACTGTCTGTTTAGCTGTTTCCATAACGATTACCGCCTCACTCTAAGTATTTTGATGAACAATGGTAATTATACCATTAAATAACGGTTAGCCATAATGTTAAAAGTTGTCCGCGGTCGCCAGGGTTGTTCCTGTAAAAATGGAGAAGTCTATGGCTAGTTTTCTATGTTATAATTTTACTATTAAACGCTTTCACAACACTTGTAAGCTATAAAACTGCTCAATTTCATGTTCACGATGGAGGGAAAGTTATGCAAACGACTCTGCTGTACGGTAAAGGAGCTTTATCTGTTAATGTGCCAGACCATTCGATGATTATCGAACCCTATCATATGGAAGGATTGCAAGAAGAGAAACAAGCCGTTCTGGAAGCTCTCAGACATCCGATTGGATCGCCGCCTTTGGCTGAGTTGGTCAAATCTACGGATAAGGTTGCCATTGTCATTAGTGATATTACACGTCCAACACCTAACGAGAAGTTGGTCCCGTGGATTCTTGAAGAGCTGACTCACGTGCCTAAAGAAAATGTTGTCATCATTAACGGTACGGGAACGCATCGCGATCAAACAGAGGAAGAACTGATTCAAATGTTGGGCAAGTCGGTTGTCGACAGTGTCCGTGTGATTAATCACCATTGCCACAACAACGATGAACTTGTGAAGGTGGGGCATAGCCAGTTTGGGTGCGATGTCTATCTCAATAAAGAGTATGTAGAGGCAGATTTCAGAATTGTTACAGGTTTTATTGAGCCTCACTTTTTTGCAGGTTTTTCTGGAGGACCGAAAGGGATCATGCCTGGTATTGCTGGAATCGAAACCATATTGACCTTTCATAACGCCCGAATGATCGGAGACCCATTGGCAACGTGGGGGAATATGGTAAATAATCCGCTGCAGGATATGACCCGAGAAGTCAATCGGATGTGCAAGCCTCATTTTATGCTCAATGTGACACTGAATAAATCGAAGGAAATCACGCAAGTTTTTGCCGGTGAGTTGTTTGAAGCCCATGATCAAGGGTGTGCTTTCACCAAACAGCATGCCATGATCCCGGTTGAGGGACGGTTTGACGTTGTCATTACTTCCAATTCGGGCTACCCGTTAGACCAGAATCTGTATCAGGCAGTCAAAGGGATGAGCGCGGCCCATAAGATTGTTAAAGAGGGTGGAACCATCATCTGTGCCTCAGAATGCTCGGATGGGATTCCGAACCACGGCAATTATGCGGAAATTCTACAGATGCGAAAAACACCCCATGAGATTCTCGACATGATTAACGACGGAAGCTTTCAAAAGTTCGATCAATGGCAAGTACAAAAACAAGCGGTCATTCAGGTCTGGGCCGATGTTTATTTGTACTCTTCATTAGCTGATGAAGACGTCGAAAAAGCGATGTTAAAAACGACTCACGATATTGAAGTTACATTGGAGCAATTGAAAGAGAAGTATGGCGACAAGATGACGGTAGCCGTTTTGCCTTTGGGACCTTTAACCATTCCATATGTGAATGAGGAGTAAGCTTCAATAAATGCTTGATGTTCGTTGCGTTTTGACCTGTAAAATGGTTGATCTATACGGGCGTCAAGCCTATTTGTATAAAATTAGTTGCAATAACATCCTATATGCCATATGATGAAATTAGTTGCAATGACATCCTATTTAAGGAGGAGCAAATTGAACGATCATTGGAAGCCTGCTAACAAGGACAGCACGGAATCACATGGGCAATATATCTCAGCCATCTATCGACACATGCAGATCCTGATCTCATCTGAGCTGCAACCTTATCGCATTGGAAGCGGTCAGTACATCTTCTTGATGTCAATAGCTTTTCATCAGCCCATTACACAGAAAGCGTTAAGCGAGAGGCTACTCATTGACAAGACGACTACAGCTAAAGCGATTGCGAAGCTGGAGGCAGAAGGATATGTTCGTAGGGAAGCCGATCCCGCGGACAATCGCTATCAACTACTCTATTTGACAGAGTCAGGTCGTGAGGTGGTGCCCAAAGTACAAGAAGCATTGAGCCGCGTCAAGAGTAAAACCCGAAAAGGTATTTCGGATGAGGAGTATGACTTGTTGAACGACCTTTTGAAGACTGTTCTTCACAATCTGAGTGAACAAGAAGACGTGTAGTGGCAAGCGCTTAATAGTAAGAACAAAATTAAGGAGGATGTACATGATGATAGCGATCCCTTTTATTGTAGTGGAGAACTGTAAAGACGAAATTAATTACTACCAAAGCATTTTTGGTGGTGAGATTATTATTCTGCGCAAGCAAGGTGAAGTGGTGTTAAACGCGGACCTTCATGTGGGGACGGCAACGCTTAAATTTGCCGATGTTCAAGCGGCGAAACCGGCGTTGAAAGGTGACTATGTGAGAGTTTTCCTGAAAATCGATTCGGAAGAATCGTTCCGGACGATTTATGAAGCATTGGCAACCGGCGGGACAATTCTTACGGAAATATATGAGGCTCCATTTAAAGGTTTACTGGCGATCGTTACTGACCGGAACGGCGTGTGCTGGGTGCTATCCTTTTATCGAGAGTAGAAGGGAGATCATAATGGAACCAGTCATTTTCAATCAAAGAAAAATGGTTACATTGTTCGGCTTTTCTAAAACGCATGATCAACAAAAAAGGTATAGTGATACGATTTTCGAATTGCTGGATAAAGTTTGGAAGGAAGTACGTGAGAAGGGGCTTTCTCATAAGGGAATGAACCACGTAGTTTATGAAAATGGTCACCATGTATTTGCCGGCATTGAGTTGGTTCTTCCTCCGAATGAAGATTCATTACTGGAGAAGAAGGATGTTATTTTAGAAAAATATGCCTATTGCAAACATATCGGATCCTATAGCGAGCTAGATAAAACTTATGAAAGCATTCGTGCAAAAGTGAATGCTTCAGATGAATATCATGAGCTTCCGTTATTGGAAGTGTATGGACATTGGAATGAAGATGAAACCAAACTAGAAACGGAGATTTTCTATAATCTCAAATCATAGTAGAAGAGGAAGGATGCTTACGTGACGGAATCGTTTAATGATTCTCTTCCTAAGGTTGATCTGGACCCGAAGGTAATTCAACAATTCAAGCAGGCGGTTGATCGCAATGACCCCGAAGCTGTAAGACAGATTTTTCAAACCCATCCATCGCTTGTTTCACGGATAGACGAACCAAGCTTTGCCTTTGATACACCAGCGATTGTGATTGCTTCATACAGAGGTAACCGACAGATGGTTGATGTGCTGCTGCAATTCGGGGCGGATATCAATGCCAAGAGCAGCTGGTGGGCCGGCGGATTTGGCGTTCTGCATCATGACCATCATAACTTGTCTCGTTACCTGATTGAACGAGGAGCACGTGTCGATCCACACGCTGCTGCAGCATTGGGTATGCTAGACGTCTTGCAAAAGATGGTGGAAGAAGATCCAGAGGTTGTCAATCAGCGTGGTCCAGATGGACAGGTTCCTCTCCATTATGCCGCCTCATCTGACGTCATCGATTTCCTGCTGGATCACGGGGCTGACATTGATAAGCGGGATATTGACCACTATAGTACGCCTGCTCAATATGCGGTGAATAAACCTGACAAATGCAGACATTTGATTCAACGTGGTGCTCAGACGGATATCTTTATGGCCGTTCAGTTGGGAGACCTTGAACTTGTTCGCAGGATCCTTAACGAGAATCCGAATGCTCTTCAAGCTCAGGTAGGAAAAGGGGAGTTTACCTCCGGTGAATCGAACGGTGGGCACATTTATGAGTACATGATCAGTGCTGGAGCGAGACCGTTTTTCCTCGCGGCGCATCTGGGACATGAAGCCATTACGGAGTTGATGCTGCCGTACAGTTCAGTTGAGCAGCGATTGTTGCTCGCTTGTATGCGGGCGGATACCGAAACCGTCTATAACATGTTGAAGGAGCATCGGAATATCATCCAATCCCTGGATTCGGAATACCAGAGTATGATTGCGAATGCAGCATGGGATCATCGAATAGAGGCTGTGCGACTCATGTTGGATGTTGGTTTTCAGCCAGATGCACGGCGAAATGAGCATTCGATGACGGCCCTTCATCATGCGGCGATCCGGGGTGACAACGAAATTGTCCAATTGCTGCTCGAACGTGGAGCATCCATCGATATTCGTAATGAATATGGGGGAACTCCGCTCAATAGCTGTATGTGGGGCTCTATGCACAATCAAGACCCTCACAGGGACTATGCCGCGGTAGCCGAGAGCCTCATTGCAGCAGGCGTAAGGCTTCCGGAGAAGGCCACGGGCAGTGAGCTTGTGAAGTCTGTTCTAATGCGGCACGGAGTACCGGCATGAAAATAAGAGGTTATTCCATTTTGATGGAATAGCCTTTTTTATATTGTTCAATATGAGAACGTTCGGTAAAAATAATTCTTTACCGAACGTTCTCAATGTGATATAACTATATTCAGAAGGGAGGTGATGTGAAATGCCTCGAGTCAAGGAATTTGATGTCGATATGGCGTTGCTGAAAGCTGTGAGGTTATTTTGGGAACAAGGCTATGAGAAAACATCGATTAATGATCTGGTTGATCATTTAGGTATTCATCGCAGAAGCTTGTACGATACATTCGGCGACAAGCATCAACTGTTTCTAAAAGCCATTGAACGTTACAATGAATACTTGAACGGGCAATTTCAATCAGGCATCACCCGCGCCGATAGTGCTAAGCAAGCTATTCGTTTTTTGTTTGACTTCATGATTGAAGGAACCGACGACAAGCCCCCAGGTTGCTTGCTTGTCAATATGGCTGTAGAGCTTGCTCCATGGGATCTCGAAGTGGATGCCAAGACTGTACAAAGCTTCGATCTAGTGGAGAAGCTTCTCGCTGAACTGATTCAGCGGGGACTGGAAAGTGGTGAGTTCGCTTCGACTCGTAACGCAAGTGAGCTTGCTGAAGAAATGCATAACACAATGCTAGGTTTGCGTGTACTCGCCAGAACCTCTACCGACAAAGAGAAGCTTCACCGCATAGCTGGTTCCGCTATGTCGATGTTAGATATTTAATTGGAGCCTTATTTTTTTGTAAATATTAGAATGTTCATTCTTGATTACTAAAATCGATAGACAAAAAGGAGAAATAAATGATGAGTAAAGTATGGTTTATTACAGGAACTTCGACAGGATTTGGCCGTCATTTTGTGGAGCAGCTGCTTCGAGCTGGGGATAGAGTAGTTGCAACAGCGCGCAAACTTGAAGCTATTCAGGATTTTAAAACAATAGCACCGGATCGAGTCCATCTTGTCGCCCTGGATGTCACCAAATCGGACCAAATTCAAGCTGCTGTTCAAGAAGCTGTAGCAGTATTCGGAAAAATCGATATCGTCGTCAATAATGCGGGATACGGACTGTTCGGGATGCTTGAGGAGTACGCGGATGAACAAATTCGCAAACAATTCGATGTTAATGTATTTGGTGTATTGGATGTTATTCGCGCGACGCTTCCTGTATTCAAACGCCAGGGATCAGGACATTATCTTAATTTCTCGTCTTTCTTCGGAGTTGTTTCCTTTCCGCCGTTCAGCCTATATGCTGCCTCCAAGTTTGCAGTAGAAGGTTTCTCTGAAGCATTCGCGAAAGAATTTGCAAGCTTTGGCATCAAAACGACGATTGTCGAGCCGGCTGTTTTTGCCACCGAGTTTCTCGGACACTCCCTGGAGCAGACGGAGAAAAAGCCAGAGTACATCCCGTACTACGAAGCGTATGAAAAAAACTTATCAAACATTAAAATTGGCGATCCGGCCAAAGCGGTTCAATATATTATCTCCGTCATCAATGAAGGTAATGCGCCGCTGCGGCTTCCGGTTGGGTCCCAATCTGCCTATTCCATTCGCGATGCTTACAACAAACGGATGGAAGAGCTCAACGCGTGGTATGATCGGTCAGCTGAAGCTGACTCGAATTGATTTATATAGAAGAAGGCAGTTCGCTGGTTATAGCGGACTGCCTTTTTTTGTTCTCATGTTCTTGACCCTGACACTTAGGGTAGGGTTTAAAATGAGAGTATCTTACATGAAGGAAGAGGTGCGATAATGGATATTACGGCGCAAGAAGAAGAGATGATAAAAGCTCTGCGTGAGGCTTCACTACCCCCTTTGTATGTGCTTATCCGAATAAGAAATGATATTTTAAATGATACTGTAAACATTGAAGAGAGCAGAAGAAGTGACGTCGAAGAAGCATTAGAAAAATACATCAGCCCGTTATGGGCAGATTACAATCAAGTTAGGAATGAGTGATCGGAGTAAGTTACTCTTACCCTAATTGATGAACGTAGGCGGAGTAACTGGAGTTTCTACTGTTAAAAATGGCGCGGAATAAGACTTATATGAAATAACGGGAGTTTGTACAGGTAATTCAGTCGATTCGCCTCGTTTCTGACGAAACTTGAAGAATTAGCAGGATCATTTCCAGCTACTGCCTCGTACAGAGCAGAAATGAGCAAATTAGCCGCACTAATTCCCGTTATAGTTTAAAGGGATGGTGGTGGGGAAGAGGTTGAGGCGACATCGAGACAGATAAGTAGCGAATTCGAAGGCATACGTTGTATTATATACAACATAATAGCGAGGTTTGACCGCGAAGGTGATCTTTCGTTAAAAAAATACAACCATTTGTTGCGAAAAGGCGTGATGGAAGCGTTTTAACGCGAGATTCGTTGTAAAAAGTACAATAAAAAACCGATCTAAAGCCAAATTACAGTTAAATGATTGCACGAAGTACAACGTAGAATACGGTTACAGTCGTAACTTGGTGATGAGCGTTTGGTGGTAGGTGATGAGGTGAAGAAGAAGCTTCTAAGTAACAGAGTCGAAGTCGAAAGCTAATACGCTTTTTCGGTGTTCCCCTTGAACCAATTGGGCAATTATGGTGTAATAGATACAAACATATGTTCTGAAGTTTAAAGGGTGATGAGATGAAGTTAGAACGATTAATTTCGATTACGTATGCGCTTTTGAATAATGAAGTGATTTCCGCTTCAGAGTTTGCGAACAAATATCAGGTCTCTCAACGAACCATCTATCGAGATATAGAGGCAATTTGTGCGGCTGGAATCCCTGTCGTATCTTATCAAGGTGTTAATGGTGGATATGGAATTATTAAAGAGTATAAAATGGAGAAAACTTTATTGCATGACAACGACATTGAGTCCTTAATCACGCTTCTTCACAGCACGGCGACGGTGTTCAAAGATGAGGGAGCCACGGAGACGATGCACAGGCTTCAAACGATTCAAAAAGATAAAATGCCTAGCTTGACTATGGATTTAGGAAGCTGGCGAGCCAACAATGAATCTCTGCATACGCTTCGAGCAGCGATAACAACGCGCCAAGTCATTCGATTTGAATATATGAATTCTAAGAATGAGAGAGCTCGTCGGATCGTTGAGCCAGTCAGCCTGCTTTTTAAATATTATTCTTGGTATTTACATGGGTACTGTAGAGTTCGCAAGGATTATCGCGTATTTAAACTTACAAGAATGATAGATTTGGTTACTTTGCCCGAAATTTATCCGTGTATCCATTCAGCATTTCTACAAGATCTCTCTTTGGATTATCGGAAAGATGAAATCGTAGGAGCTGTTCTTCATTTCTCAGGGAGATCATTGGCACATGCCTTGGATTGTTTCTATGCGGAAGATAAATATTTCAATGAAGATGGCACGCTTACAATTACCATTATCAATCCTTCAGAAGCAGAACGATTGGTTGAAATGATATTAAGTTTTGGTGAAGATGTGGAGGTTCTCGAACCTCTGTCGTTAAGGCAAATGCTCAAAGTTAAAATTGAAAAAATGTTAAATCGATACCCACAAGTATGACAGACTGCTGTCATACTTGTTTTCGTATAATGAGCTTAAAGCGAAGGAGAAGTCATCCTATTAAGGAATTGGAGGTGTGCGCCTTGCATCATGATCCTTATTTTTTTGAGGAAACGATGAATGAACATAGACAGGAGCTTAAAGCAATTGAAAGCAATGCCTGGAAATGGACGCCGCGAACTAGGACAAAACAAGTCAAACAATCAAAAAAACTGACCGTGCTATCTGGTCTTCTGACACTAATTAGACTAAAATGATGAACAGCACCTCCGTGCGTCATTTGGAGGTGTTTTCTTTTTCTGGAAAGGAGAATATCATTTAATTTATTTTTGCACTTGTATAATTCGACAGACTGTTGTATTTTTAAGCGGACTATAAAGATAGAGAACTATTCAATTAGTTTTCAGGAGAGGGAAGTGAAGAAACAAATGAAGCAATATAATACTAAGGCTATTATGGCGTCGCTGCTGATCTGCGGTTTCGTAGGCATGTTCAGCGAGACGGCCCTCAACATAGCTATTAGTAACTTGATGGATGTGTTCCAGATTTCAGCTGCCACTGCCCAGTGGTTAACGACAGGGTTTTTGCTGACTCTAGGAATTCTGATGCCGATGACTGGTTTACTGCTGCAATGGTTTACAACAAGGCAGCTTTTCATTATGTCGCTCTCAAGCTCGATCGTTGGGACATTAATTGCTGCTCTAGCAGTCAATTTTGAAATGTTGATGGTCGCTCGTGTTCTTCAGGCAGCTGGCATGGGATTATTAATTCCACTCATGTTTAATACAATTTTGGTCGTTTATCCCCCGGAGAAGCGCGGCGCAGCAATGGGTTTCGTTGGCCTGGTCATCATGTTCGCACCGGCAACCGGCCCAACTGTGGCGGGACTTTTAATCGAGTATTTAACTTGGCACTACATCTTCTGGTTATCTCTTCCATTTTTAATTATTGGGCTCTTGATCGGTTTGAGAAACCTGGAAAATGTCACCGAGGTCACAAAACCGCGTATCGATCTAATTTCAATTATTTTATCATCCATAGGTTTCGGTGGCGTAGTGTTTGGCTTCAGTAAAGCAGGCGAAGGAGAGGGCGGCTGGACTAGCGCAATCGTATTAACATCGATCATAATCGGCCTAATCTCTCTGGTGTTGTTTGCGCTTCGCCAGACATCCATGCGTGAGCCGATGATGAACTTGCGCGTCTTCAAATACCCGATGTTTATTATCGGACTGCTTCTTGTGTTGTCCTGTATGATGATTATTTTATCAACGATGATTATTTTGCCGATGTATTTGCAAAATGGTATGAAATTATCCGCGTTTACGACAGGGCTCATGCTGCTTCCGGGTAGCGCGTTGAATGGTATCTTGTCTCCACGTATGGGGCGCTTATTCGATAAGTATGGACCTAAATGGCTTGTAGTTCCTGGTCTAGCTATTGTTGCTGTGATGTTATGGTTTTTCTCGAGTATCACAGTTGCTTCTTCCGTGGCGTTTATCGTCGTCTTGCATATCGGACTCATGGTTGGTATCTCCATGGTATGGATGCCGGCTCAGACGAACGGACTTAACCAACTTCCGCCGGAACTTTATCCGCACGGAACAGCGGTTATGAATACACTGCAACAGGTTGCAGGGGCGATTGGTACTGCAATTGCAATCAGCATCCTGACTAGCGGTATGGAGAAGTATCTAGACAGCTCTTCCAAGCCGAGTGAACCCCTCGAGGCTGCAAAAGCTATGATGCTTGGTTCCCAGAACGTGTTCATTTTCGCTATGATTGTAACACTTATCGGGTTAGCCGTAGCCTTCTTCATCCGCCGTGTCATCGTGAAACATGCGACGATGAATGCCATGCATTAAAATTAGTAAGAAGCTCGCTCAAGCGGGCTTCTTTTTTTTGTTTCACAAATAATGTTCCATAGACGTTTGTTGAATTATTGGTAGGAAAGGGGAGGAAACGAATGGGGAAAAACACGACGGCTGCAGGTGTTTCTATCATTACGTGTACCAATCGTCCACAATATTTCAATCACATTTTGCATAATTTTCAAAGACAACACGACTTGTTAAAAGAACTTATCATTATTATAAACAATGACCAAATGAATCTTGCCGATTATCGCCTTAGAGCGCGTAAAGTTGCCAACGTCCGCGTGTATCAAGTCAATGAGAAGACTTCGTTAGGACAGTGCCTCAATTGCGGAATCGCGAAATGCAAGTTCCCGTATATCGCCAAATTTGATGATGATGACTATTACTCAGCCTTTTATTTAAAAGAGCAATTGAAGGCACTGCGTTTGACGAAAAGTGACGTTGTTGGTAAGCACGCCTGCCTGGTTTATCTCGCGGCAGCTCACAAGCTGCTTATTAGATCGCCTCATGAGCGGAACAAAGAAGTTAACTTCGTGCAAGGAGCCACGATTTTGTTCCACAGACGTGTCCTTAAGAAGGTGCAGTTTCCTGACCGCTCGCTGGGGGAAGATGTTGCTTTTCTCAGAGCATGTAATCAACATGGTTTTAAAACTTTTGCAACGACACCTTTTAACTACGTGTACATCCGTCGTAAAAATAAACAAAGCCATACTTGGCGGGTGAAAGATGATTTTTATCTAAATGGCAGCCAGCTTCTCTCGTTGACGAGAAATTTCCGCTCGATCGCCAAACTGAAAGTATAAAAAAACCGCCGATAGGGGATCGGCGGTGCGGTAAGGGGGAGAGTCTACGTTTACCAATATATTCTTGGATCGATCATATGTCGTAGGTGTACTGCCTAATTTGGTTCCGACAAACAAAGTAAGTTAAAAAGAAGGAGTAAAGACCGTTCTTCTGAAAAATGTCCGCCAGAAAGTGGGCTTTTTGTACGTTATAAGGCGTAATCGTACCTTATGGTGACCTCATTTTTCCCCTACAATCAGTCATGTAAGCGCTACAATTATCTCGAATTTATTACTGGGGGTATTCTAAATGAGGGACTGGACGAAACTCAGCAGCATCGGACTTGCATCAATCATGGCCGTTTCACTTACAGCGTGTGGAACGGAAACGAAAAGTGACGCGGGCTCAAAAGCAACACCGGCAACATCAACAACTCCTGCCGCGGCAACTCCAGCTGCGCCTGCTGCAACAACGGCTGCAGCACCAGCCAATGCGCCTGTTAAGCTTAGCATTTATACCAATCATTTTGACGATGACACATCAAAGCCATATGATTACGCGGTTGCAGAGCTAAAGAAAGAGATGCCAAACATCGAAGTTACGCTAGTCCCTGGTCTGCAAGATAATGGACAGAAAATCAAAACGCAAATGGCAACCGGAGATTTGCCTGATATTATTGACACGAATTGGGATATCATGCAGATCGGCAGCAAGTCGAACAATATTCTGACGTTAGATGATGCTCCAGAAACGGCACAATTCAAGAAAGATTTGAACAAAGGCAACGAGGCGAAACTAATTGCACCAGATGGCCATGTGTATGGCTATCCGTATGCCGGCACTGAATTTATTATTTTGTACTATAATAAAAAGCTTTTTGCTGAAGCAGGCATAGAGGCGCCGATCAAAACGATCGATCAATTGAAGGATGCCGCTAAAAAATTCAATGCGAAGGGGATTATTCCGCTCGCGATCTTCTCCAAAGAGAAATGGATTGGCAACGCATTGTTGCAGGGCTTTATGACTCGCGAGGAATCGAAAGGTTACGGAGCCCTCAACGGCGCGGCAGAAACGCCGGAAGCTCTGAAACTGGCCGCCAAGCAAGTCGAAGAGCTGCAAAAGGCTGGCCTATTTGCTAAAAATGCGACGCAGACGAATTACGATCAAGCTTCTTCGCTCTTTTACCAAGGCAAGGCGGCCATGTTCATTAATGGTCAATGGGAAATTCCAAGCTCACAAAAAAACCTCGGAGACAATGTAGAGTTCATGAACTTCCCAGCGAAAGATGAAGCCACATACGAAAAGGCCAAGTTTGCCATGAATGGGGCAGGGGGCCCAGGAGGCTTCGCCGTTTCCGCCAAAACAAAAAACAAAGAAGCTGCAATTAAAGTAGCAGCATTCATGGCACGTAAATATGCAGAGTACAAGTATACGCAAGTGGGCACACCGATTGTCTCCATCAAGGTCGATAAGCCTATCACGGCGCAAGTGCCTGCCATGCTGTCTCGTCTTGGTAAAGAGGTGATCCCTAATATTACGAGCTTCGCAACCGTGCAGAATGATACAAATGTGAATCTCAGCATCGATGACAACTCGCAGAACTTGATTGTGGCAGGATTTACGGCGGATCAGTTCGTAACGAATCTCAATAAATCGCTGAAGAAATAAATCCTTTCAGTACCTGATGACTCACATCGACCTGTAAGTCGGTGTGAGTTTTTTTCAAGAAAGGGAGCATAGAGATGAAACAATACTTAGGAAACAAATGGGCTATTCTCATTTTTTTAACACCGGCAATTGTGCTCTATAGTGTCATTGTGTTTTATCCCATTCTTCAAACTGTTTATCGCAGTTTTTTTGAATGGGATGGGCTTAGCGAAGCGACTTTTATTGGCGTGCGAAATTATATCGACCTTAGTCAAGATTATTTATTGACGACATCGCTGCGAAACGGGTTTTTGTTCGCTCTGGTCCTAGTCATTTTCCAAATCGGTCTAGGTACATTGTTGGCGCTAATTTGCTCGGATACAACGGTGAAGGGACGCAAAATCCTTAAAACCGCCTATTTCATTCCCGTTGTATTGTCGGTCACGGTCGTGTGTCAACTATGGCTTTCTATGTATGACCCGGTTAACGGAATCATCAATAAATTGTTTCAAGCACTTGGGATCGCTTATCGGCAAGACTGGTTGAACTCACCGAGCGTCTCCATTATAGCAATTGCTTTCGTTAATGCTTGGCAGTATATGGGGTTTCAGTTTGCCTTGCTTTATGCCGGCGCGAAATCCGTTCCAGAACATTATACAGAGGCTGCTCGAATTGATGGCGCAGGTAAATGGAGAGCGCATTGGCACATCACGCTCCCATTAATGAAGGAGACGTTCAAGTTTTGCTTTATTATTGCGATTACAGCTGGGATAGGTGCTTATGTGCAAATGGCAATTATGACGAATGGCGGTCCAGGAACGACAAACTATACGATTACGTTCATGATCATTCGGAATGCCTTCTCGGGTAATCAATATGGGTATGCTTGTGCCATTTCGGTTTTGCTGATTGTGATTAGTCTGATCGCCACCATCATCATCAACAAAGTGTTTGATAGCAGAGAAACTGGATTGGAACAAGGGTAAAGGAGAGTCATCATATGAACAAAATCGTTGGAATCGTCCTGCAGTCCTTTTTATGGGCCTATTTCGTTATTTCCGTCTATCCGTTGATATGGATGGTTTCCTATTCGTTGAAAAACAATGATGAAATTTTCGTAACCAATCCTTTCGGACTACCAACGCACTTCCGATATGAAAATTATGTGAATGCGTGGAACAAATTCAGTGTCCCGACTTATATCACCAACAGTATGATTGTTTCAACGATTACAACGATAGGTGTTGTCTTGTTCGCCGTCATGTTTGCCTATGCGATTGCCAGGCTTCGGTGGAAATTCCGGGAAACCGTGCGAATCTACATGATTATCGGAATGTTTATTCCGATTCAAGTCATTATCATTCCCTTGGCGATTATCGTGAAAGATTTTCACTTGACGAATACTTACGGCGCTCTATTGATCCCTTACGTAGCGTTTGGACTGCCCTTTGCCTCGATGGTCTTTTACGGATTCCTGCGTGGGATCCCGCAAGAGTTGGAAGAATCGGCTTGTATGGATGGCGCTTCGATTTACCTCACTTTCTTTCGTATCATGCTGCCGATTCTCACTCCAGCCGTCGCCACCATCGTTATTCTGCAGTTTATGGGCACGTGGAATGAATTCTTTTTGGCATCGATTTTAATAACAAAAGAGGAATTAATGACTTTGCCGATAGGGCTCATCTATTTTCAAGGACTTCATGCGACCGACTGGGGTGGGATGGGGGCTGTCATGACGATCGCCAGTTTGCCGATGGTCGTATTATATTTGATTTTCACCGAACAAGTGGAAAGCGCATTGACAGTCAGTTCCGCTGTGAAGGGATGAATGGACGAAATAGTTAGGCTGCTGAGCGATAGCCCGGCGGCTTTTTGCATTAACTGGTAGAATTTAGGGAGGAATATTGAAACTTTATTAGATTTAAAGTGTCTAAACAGAGAGACTTGAGGAAGGGAGCGAAAGAAGCCAATGGATACGTATTGGAATCACAATACAGCATTTCATGAAGAGTTGGTGGACAACGCTAAAATTCATGGCGGTCGAGTACTCGACATCGGATGTGGGGACGGGTTATTACTTCAACGCCTCGCGCCCTTCGCTCAGCAGGTTGTCGGCATAGACCCCGATTCGAAATCATTCGAACGCGCACGGACGCGGCTTGCTGCAGTATCAAATGTAACACTCATAAACGGTGACTTCCTTACCATGCCAATCCCTTCTCATGAGGAACGCTTTTCTACTGTCATTTGTGTAGCAACTTTGCACCATATGGATTTAAGAAGCGCACTGGTGAAAATGAATCAAGTACTAGTGCCTGGCGGCCGGCTCCTCATCATTGGGTTAGCAGCAGATAAGTCAATGATCGATTTTATCATCGCAGGGCTGCTGCTTCTCCCAATCCGGATTATGGACCGAGCCCATGGCGGAATGCAGGGTCCAAATGTGCGAATTGCAGAACCCAAAGAATCAATTAAGGAGATTCGTCAAGCTGTAAACGAGATCCTTCCAGGGGCAATTGTCCGGCGCCGTTTCTATTACCGTTATCTACTTTCTTGGGTAAAACCAACGGACACCCATTAAGAATATTGTTAGGAGGTTATGGTTAGTTATGACTACATACATTTATTTTGTACGACATGGTATCGCACCATTTTCACATGAACTGGAACGGGCAGGAGGAGCAAGCCTTTCAGAACAAGGAATAGCAGATGCCATAAGAGTGGCCGAATTGTTAGGCAATGAAAATATAGATGTTTTAGTTTCGAGCTCCTATCATCGAGCAAAAGAAACAGTTACTCCATTGGCAGAGCTGCTAAAACAAGAAATTATCCAATACGATGAACTCATTGAAAGACCCATTGCGAGCTTAAATTATCCAATACCCGAAGAACAATTTCTACTTGGGATTGAAAAATCATTCACAGATATTGATTTTTGCATGCCTGAGGGCGAGACAACAAGACAAGCTCAAGAGCGAGCGATACCCGTTATACTGAAATTGCTATCTGACTATGCAGGTAAAAAAATTGTTATTGGGACACATGGGAATATTATGACCATCATATTGAAGTATTTTGACTCAAGTTATGGATTTGAATTTTGGAAGCAAACAAGCAAACCTGATATTTACAAACTTGAATTCGAAGACAAGAAATTAAGAAGTGTTGAGAGGTTATGGAGGTGAAGAGATGCGAAATTCAATTAGGCTAGTACAACCTTCGGCTGAGTATAAGGATGAATATATTTCGTTTTATGATGATTGGATAGCGAGTAGTGAAGATATTGTTCCATGGACTGTTGAAAAGGAGCCTTATGATTTCACCGCCATGCTGAATTTCCTATACTCACAAGATTCCGAAGAGAAGATAACGGACGGAAGTTTTGTGCCGCACTCTACCTATTGGCTATTAGATGATGAATCTGGAATGATTATTGGCGCTGCAAATCTGAGGCATAGACTGAATGAAAAACTGCTCAATAGCGGTGGGCATATTGGATATGGCATACGGCCGTCAGCAAGAAGAAAAGGGTATGCCACTCAGCTTTTGGCCTTAACATTAGAACGGATGAAAGAGATGGGCCTGAACAACGTACTTCTTGTTTGTGATAAGGGAAACGTGGCTTCTGAAAGAACCATCCTAAAAAACGGTGGTAAGTTTGAATCGGAATATGTAGAGGATCATGGAAATGTGGTTAGACGTTTCTGGATCCAGGTATGAAAAAGAGGCTGCCGGAACCAACGGCAGCCTCTTTCGCTAACTAGTTAAGCTTTCTTTATCGTGTAAAATCCATACTGTTCGATTTCATCTAAAGCTTTACGTCCAAAAGACTCAATGAGTTCATCAGCTCGGATTTTCGTTCCGCCAAGTGTAAGCCCGTCCCAACGTACAACTCTACCGTCTTTAACCAAGAAATAATCATCCATATTGTTGCCTCCCAAATGACATTTTGGAAATCTGTGTGTTAGCATGCGCAGAGTTCATCTGCCTATACGTATTTTACCATTATTTTGATTTCCACGCATCTTGAAAAGCAGGTCCTGCAGGCCCTTTGGAGATATCCGAACAGCAGCTTAATTCCGAAGAAACCAAACCTTAATAATCATATCATCCTTTATTTCATACATGGCCACAGCTTCCAAAATAGCGCCTTCTAATCTGCCGGTTATTTGCTCATGGTCGATGACATATTTGCCATGAATGATTCTTTTATCCACCGTTGCAAACATGTTCGGGAAGGTTTCAAACAATTTTTGATAACGCGCTCTCATTGCAGCCTGGCCTTCCATAGTAAGGGTGTCAGGAAAATCATAGATTTTCACATCTTCGCTATAGCAGCTCATAAATAAATCAATATTTTTATCGTTGTATGCCTGTAATTGTCTTTCTACAACCGAGTTTTCCATGTGTCTTTCCTCCAAAAAATAATGTTGATACAGAAGTATAGTATAAACAAATTAGCCGCATTGTAGAAGAGTAACAAGATACATATGCAATGGATGTCTTTACTCGTATTTGTTATGATTGAACTAATTAGTGAGTCAGATCGATGCTCCACGCGAACTGGTGTTTGATGCTTGGACGAACGAAGAGCAGCTGTCGAAATGGTGGGGGCCGAGAGCGGCAGTAGGGTAAAGTTTTAACTATGCCGCTGGATTTGACAAACAAACGGTTTTACGTTATTTTATATGCTATAGCATATATTAATTTGAGACAGAAGGGAGCGCATAGGATGGAGCTGAATCATCTCACTGGATTTCTCGTACATCGAACCGATCTAAAAATGACTAATTTTTTCACAAAAATACTGAAACAACACGAAGTAACACCGGAACAATGGGGAATACTCCTTGTACTCGATACGGAAAGGGCAACGAGCCAGAAAGAGCTTGCTGAAGCCATCGATCGAGATCAAACCACTGTTGTGAGGATGATATATTCACTGGAAAAGAAGGAAATCGTAAGAAGAATACAGAGTGATGTGGATAAACGATCTCACAACCTGTTCCTTAGTGAGAAAGGAATGAGTCTCAAAACGAAATTGATGCCGATTGTAAAGGCAGCTCACGATCATGTAACCAAATATCTGAGTAACGATGAGATTATACAGTTGCATGTAATACTTAGCAAACTATATTCAACCGTAAAAGATGAATGAGTGCCTTAGTACCTCAAATATATGCTATAGCATATAAAATCAATGATTTATAAACCGAAAGAGAGTGAAAACAATGATAATAGCTATTATTTTACAAGTTATTTTAGGTATTTTCTTCATGATAACAGGAACGAGAATCATTTCAGGTAAAATGGCTAAGGAATTTAGCCGGATTGGCCTTCCGTCCTTTTTTAATTTCGTAACAGGTTTTTTTGAAATCATAGGCTCAATAGGCATGATTATAGGGATATGGTATCCTATTGTAGCCCTATTATCCGGTTTACTATTAGGAGCGACGATGCTGGCCGCAGCCTTTTCTCTACTTGTGATGGCTCGTGATCCATTTACCAAGGCAATTCCAGCCATCATACTCTGTCTGCTGTCATTTGGAATTGCTTTATATCATTTCAACCTCTGAATGTGAAAATAAGTAAGAGGCTGCCATTAGCAACGGCAGCCTTTTTTCACGATTTGGAGGAAACCTCAGCATACCAACGCTGTAGTTCTTGGCCGATAGCATGCGGGTTCTCCTCCACTAAATGATGATATCCCTTGCCAATATCGAAGGTTGTGAAGTTTTGCAGATTTGCTTGGCACCAGCTAATTTGCGGTTCGCGTATGGTGCATCCTGGTGTGGCGTAAAACAGGATTTTCGGCATAGAGGCCTCAGTAAACCATTTGTTACGCAAAAGCACAGCTTGTACGACTTCATTAGGGCTGCCCTCGATAGGTATTTGGTTCGGAAACACCCACATTGGTTTTCTATTATCCTGATCCTTGAAGGGTTCGCGATACTGTTCATGTTCTTCCGGGGTCAAAGTCCGGTTGATGATGATCGTAGGCATACCTTCAACAAACACGCTCTTATCCCGCATCAGCGGCCATCCGAGCTCTGGATCGCGCAGTGTCTGGAAAAGCTCTTTCGCTTCAGCAGGCGTAAACACGGACCAATCCGCGCATGGATACAAGGCTTGCGGTTCAATCATCGCAACTGCCTTCACATTGCCCGAGTGATTAATAGCATACTGCAAGCCAATCGCCATTCCCCAATCGTGCCCGACGATTGTGAGATCAGCAAGACCTAGTTTTTCAATAAACTGGCTAATGTAGTCAGCATGCTCCAAGAAGGTATACCCGACATCTGATTTGTCGGATCTGCCCATCCCGATGAGATCGACCGCGATGCAGCGAGCGGAATTCGTTAGGTAGGGGATGATATTTCTCCACATGTAAGACCAAGTCGGGTTGCCATGCAAGAATAGGATAGGATTCCCCGATCCTTGATCGATATAATGCAAATGCTGACCATTTATCTCAAGAAAACGGGATTCAAAGGGATATTCTTTTCCAATTGGTGCAGTCTCATGATTAGACATACGATTACAACTCCCTTAATATTTATTGTTGAAATACTGGTCAAATGTTCCTTTCTAAGCAGCATCGTTTTGAATTTACTATAGAACAGATAGTTAATTCTTATCGATTGAGGTGATAGAATGGCGATCATTGAGGTATTTCCCAACAGTCAGACGGCCATTCAAGATGCGGTTACGATGGCGAATGAAGGCGACGTCCTATTGGTACATAGAGGCGTGTACCATGAAAGTGTACAGGTATCCAGTGTTAAAAACAACATTCGCATCATTTCCAAGCATAAACATGCTGCGATTTTAGATGGAAGGTGTATGCTGCTTGAAGCATTTGAGTTAAATGGTGTCGCTGGTGTCGAAATTTATGGTTTTAAAATGATAAACTATCTTTATCGCGGTATTCAGCTTCTTAACGCAAAATCAAATCATATCCTTAGCAACAAAATCAGTGATATAGATGGTGGCGTTAATCCGGTTGGTATCTTTATAAATAATTCAATAGGTAATTTAGTCATGAAGAATGTAGTTGAGAGAATTGCAAGCGCAGGATCAGGATCGGGAATTTATCTTCAATCGGTCACAGGCAACTGGGTGATTAAGAATAAGCTGAAGCACAATTCAGCCCAAGGTATAGAGGTCATAGATGGCAGCCATAATGCGATTGTCGGTAATCAGATCTCCCATAATAAGGGTGACGGAATTCTGGTGAGTCGGGTAGACAATAATCTCATATTTGATAATGAGATAACTAACAATGGAAATAACGGAGTAAATGCACAGAGTACAAATACAATTGTATTGGATAGCAAAATAAAAGGGAACCGCGAAAATGGCCTATTCATCGGATTTAATTATAACTTTGCCGGTTTCAATGAAATCAAAGAAAATAAGCAAAGTGGAATTCAAGTTTTCTCTGACTTTAACGATATTCAGAATAATAAGATTGAAAAAAATGAGGATAACGGCGTTTTAATCCATCAACCACATACTGCAAATTTAGTGTTCGAAAATCAATTTAAGCGCAATAGCCCAAATAACATAAAAGATGAAGGAGAAAACAATCATATAATCCAGAATACGATTAAGGAATAATTAGCATCATGGAGCTTGGAGCAAAACAGGTTGGCGCAGTGCTACGCGCGGCAGCCTGTTTCGTATGCAACAAATCATAAAAAAACACAGACGCATAAAAGTTATCACATGGCATGTAGGTTGCAATCCATGTATCATCTAAGTAACCGTTCATGGGTAAATCTGGATGCGGAGGGTGGTTGCGTGTACAAAGCATTGGTTGTTGACGACGAAAGAATTGAACGTGAAGGCATTAAATTTTTAATAGAAACGCTGGGGCTGTCTTTACTAACTGCCGAAGCGGAAAACGGTGTCAAAGCATGGGAGTACTTGCAAGCCCACGAAGTGGACATCCTGTTCACGGATATCCGCATGCCTTTTATGGATGGCCTGGCGCTTGCAGCAAAGGCCAAGAAGCTTCATCCCAAGCTTAAAGTTATAATTGTAAGCGCATTCGGCGATTTCGAATATGCCAAACAAGCTATTCAAATTCATGTTGTTCACTATTTGCTCAAGCCCGTTGAGGTAGCTGAGTTTCTGGAGGTTGTGACCCAGGTTGTCCGATTATGTGATGAAGATCGGGAGCAGAGGGAAAGAACACTTAAGCTTCAACAGGTGTACGAGATAGGAAACCGTTACGTACAGGAACAAACGCTGCTTAACTTATTGCAAGGTACCGCGTCTACGCGCAATGCCTTAGCGGGTGAGACGTTATTCGAATGGCTAGATGAACATGCAAGATATCGAGTGGTTCTAATGGATATGCGGAGAAAGTTTTTTGATTCTGTTAATCATGGATTCGAAGCCGAATTGAAATCAATGCTTCCCTGGGATTGTTTGTATGTAAACTTGAATGAATATCAAAGTGTGCTGTTCTTACATATTGAAAAAAGTTGGGATGATATCACGAGCTTAGAGTCGTATGGGTTACTGCTGCAAGAGTACCTGCTTGTAAAGTATCATGCTAATCATGTGCTTGTTTTCAGCAAATTACTTAACGGCTTTCAGATGCTTCCAACTGAATTTCAGGAGATGGAAAAAGCATTGGAACACAAATTTTTCCTGCCTGCAACAGCCATGATGTTTACCGAACAAGGCTGCACTCCACGGCAGGAAGAACCTGTGTATATTGAGCGTTTACTCGAGGAGATCTCAACTTACATGACCTATGGCGAAACTCTTTTGATTCGGAGTGGAATAGAACAAATGTTCGATGTGCTTCAAAACAGCAATAGCCTTTCCAACATTTATGTAAAATACATATGCTCGGAAATTGCAAAGAAATATATCCAGACGTATAAACGTGAATCCCATGCTTGCTTTCATAGGTTTGTCGAGCAAATCTATACGACACAAAACCTGGTTCAGCTGAAAGAATTGATGAACGACCTGATCGTTGAGCGGGAGAAGCCTGCTACAGAGTCCACCAGAAAGGTGATCGGTGAGGTTCTTAAGTTGATCCACCGCAATTATGGACAGGATATCGGCTTGGATTCTTTGGCGGAGAAGGCTTATTTGTCCCCAAGTTATTTGAGCCACCTGTTCAAGAAAGAGACCGGAGCAAGCCTTGTGAAATATATAACCTGCTACAGGTTGGAAAAGGCGGGTGAACTACTTCGGAGTACGACAAAGAAAATTTCAGATATTTCGCAAGAGGTGGGCTATACCAACTTCGCTTATTTCTGTTCCATATTCAAAAATTATTACGGGAAAACTCCCGCCAAGTATCGGGAAGGGGACACCGCATGAGTCGCTGGCTGGACGTGCTTAAGAATATGCGCTTCAAGCAAAAGCTGATTCTGTCGTACCTGGTTGTTAGCTTAATT
The DNA here is from genome assembly GCF_009757995.1 of Paenibacillus anseongensis. Taxonomy (NCBI): domain Bacteria; kingdom Bacillati; phylum Bacillota; class Bacilli; order Caryophanales; family Paenibacillaceae; genus Paenibacillus; species Paenibacillus anseongensis. Next base: position 61,748 of record NZ_WSEM01000039.1, on the reverse strand, counting down.
CCACTGGCATTGCTTGGCGCTTATTCGTACAATCAATCCAAGCTTTTTCTCCAAAAACAAGCAATCCAAGGCTTGCAGAATACGGTTGGCACGTTAGCAAGAGGGATGAACGATAAGACGGAACAGGTTGAGCGGACCGTGGATTCCGTCGTTATGAATACAGGTTTGCAGCGTATTTTTGCTACGAATTATGCAAGCCTTACGACTCTTTCCGAGGATCTGAGAAACTATGTGAGTCCCTATTTTAGCATGATTAAAAATTTGAATACGGACATTCTGCAGCTCACCGTCTATACATCTGGCAAAATGCCCGAGTATGGTGAGTTTATTCTCTCGTTGGACCGGATTAAGGAAGGGAGTCCGTGGTATAAGGACATAGCCGAACAAAGGAAAACGGGTTGGTATCTTGAAAGCTCTGAGTTGGCCGTTTTCAGACCGTTTCCAACGATTCTGTACAATCAGATGTCCGGTATTCTGTACTTGAAGCTGAACAAGGATCGCTTTTTTGATTCGCTAACTACGACTACGATGACTACGGCACAGTCCGCACACGATGGACTATTTATCTCCGACCCAAATAATCATATTGTTTACTCCAACAACATTGAAGCTGCGGAAATTCAACGACAAATGCTGCAGGCTCCGTTAAAGAACAAGGATATGGTCGAAATCGATGGCCTTCGTTATATCCTGATACAGGAGCCACTTCGCCAAGCCAATTGGACGCTTCATTATTATATACCGGAACAGGACATATCCATGGATGCGACGAGTATTGTCAAAGCGACGATTGCACTCATTCTTACGTGTATGGTCATATTGGTTGCCCTTATTTCAGTATTTTCGCATACCATGATCAAGCGTATTTATCACCTGAATAAATGGATGAAGCAAGTGCAGTTCGGAAATTTGCAGATGGATATTCGAAGCGATAGCAGGGATGAAATAGGGGAATTAACAAATCGTTTCGGTATCATGCTACGCCGGATCAATGAGCTGGTGACAGAAGTATACCAAAACAAACTTATTCAGAAAGAAGCGGAGTTTAAAGCACTCCAGGCTCAAATTAATCCACATTTTTTATATAACACGTTGTCCGTCATTAACTGGAAATCATTGAAGATCGGGGCTACGGATATAAGCCATGTGGTCACGATGTTATCCCGCTTCTATCGGACTGCTTTAAACCGTGGTGAGAGTATGACTTCTCTGAAGGATGAACTGCAGAACACTCAGTCGTTTGTGGAAATTCAGCTGGTCATGCACGATTACAGCTTCAACGTCAGTTACCAAATAGATGAAGATGTCTATCAGTACGATACGGTGAATCTGTCGATCCAGCCGCTCGTTGAGAATGCAATCGTGCATGGGATCGACCAAAAGGAAGAAGGCGGAGGCAAGCTGACGATTAAGGCTATTGCTAAGCAGGATACGATTGACATACATGTAACAGACAACGGGCCTGGTATCGATAAGCAACGACTTGGTGAGATTTTGATTAAACAGTCCCAGGGATACGGATTAAAAAATGTGAATGAGCGCATTAAACTCGTGTTCGGGAAAGAGTATGGCATTGAAGTGATCAGTGAAATTGGGCAAGGAACGACGATGATCATGACGATTCCGAAATATAGAAACACAAAATCGCAATAAATCAATAATTTTCAAAAAAATGAGATAAATCAATGAAATAAACCCTGTGCTATAGTAAATAACAAGTGAATGCGCATTCATTTCAGATTTGTGGGGAAGGAGAGGGTTATTTGCAAGATTCCATTGTCGTAACCCCGAGAGTTGAAACCGTTTCCAGAACAAAAAGTGAATTCAGACGGAAATTGAAAAGCTATCGCGTTCTTTATTTTATGCTGCTTCCAGGCTTGCTTTATTTTCTTGTTTTCCACTACATCCCAATCTACGGTGTTGTGCTAGCTTTTAAAAACTTCAAAATTATGCAAGGCATTATGGCGAGCCCCTGGGTAGGATTTGATCATTTTGAAAAAGTTTTTGCAGATCCGAATTTTTATCGCGTCTTAAATAATACCTTGATTATCAGTTTGTATAAAATCGTCTTTGCTTTCCCGATTCCGATTATTTTCGCCCTCTTATTAAGTGAAATCACGAGAGAACGGTTTAAAAAACTCGTCCAGACGATTTCCTATTTGCCTCATTTCATGTCTTGGGTCATTTTGGCCGGGATATTCATTAGCATCTTCTCGCTGAACGGTCCTATGAATGCAATTGTCAAACTATTCGGTGGCGATCCGGTTTTATTCATGGCTGATGATCGATACTTCCGTTCGATTCTGGTCCTAACAGACATTTACCAAGGGTTCGGTTGGGGATCCATTGTTTATTTTGCAGCGATCGCCGGGATCGATCCGCAGCTTCAGGAAGCAGCCATTATGGATGGTGCCAACCGTTTTAAAAGAATCATTTACATAACGCTTCCGATGCTGTTACCCGTGATCTCCATTATGCTTATCCTTCGTATGGCTCATGTGCTGGATGCCGGCTTCGATCAAATTTTCAATATGTATAACCCCAAAGTGTACGGAGTATCAGACATTCTCGATACTTTCGTGTATAGAAAGGGTTTGCTGGAAACGAACTATAGCTATGCGACAGCGGTTGGGCTCTTTAAATCCGTCGTGGCCCTTGTGCTAATCGTGCTTGTCAATAAAGCCGTTCACATGATGGGAGGAAAGGACCATACCCTTTGGTAATCAGGCTTGAGGGAAGCGGGAAGGAGGAAATTTGCTGTGAATAAGACGAAAAAATCATCTGCAGAGACAATCGGTGAATTTTCGCTTTACCTGGTAATGATTGTGATTACGATCATCACCTTGTACCCTTTTTGGAATCAAGTGGTGACGTCGATTAGTGCTGAAAACACCTTGTATACAACAGGGATGCTGCTTTTTCCGAGCAAGCTTTCCTTTGAAAGCTACTATGTTATTTTTCAATACAAAGCGATCTGGTCCGGTTATGGCAACACCATCCTGCGTACAATTCTGGCCGTAAGTTTAAGCCTGACTTTTACCGCGTTATTCGCTTACCCGTTATCCAAGAAGGATTTGCCTTTTAATCGAACCGTTACATCACTCGTACTGTTCACCATGCTGTTCAGTGGAGGCTTAATTCCCAATTATTTGTTGATTAAAAAGCTGGGCATTTATAACTCCATCTGGGCTCTTGTGCTGCCAAGCATGATCAGTGCGTTCAATGCCTTAATTATGAGGAACTTCTTCCGATCGATTCCGGACAGCTTGGAAGAGTCTGCACGTGTTGACGGAGCGGGATACTTTTTTATTTTTCGCAAAATCATTGTGCCTTTATCAAAACCGGTTCTGGCTACAGTCGCATTGTGGATCGCGGTCCAGCATTGGAACGCTTGGTTCGACGCCTTAATTTATATAACCGACCCGAAGAAGCAGGTGCTGCAGGTCGTTCTCAGAAAAATCATCGTAGATAATAATATGGATCAATTAAACGCTATGCTTTATCAATTTGATCAGAAGGACATGTTCTCTACTCGTCAGCTGCAAGCTACCGTTATTATGTTTTCTGTCATTCCTATGTTAGTGATTTACCCTTTCGTGCAAAAGTATTTTGTTAAAGGGATCATGATCGGTGCCGTTAAAGGATAAACAATAGGGATTGAAAGGGTGATCAAATTGAAAAAGGTTATTCCAGTGACGATAAGCGTCGCTTTATTTGGAGCCGTTCTGGCTGGTTGTTCAACGGGAAGTGGTGTACAAGGGGAACAAACCGCTGCACCAACGGTCGAGAAAAAAATGAAGTTAAGCTATCTGAATCAGAATTTCGATAAAACCGTCAAAGATTCTTATGCGATTAAGTATGTCGAAAACAAGTTCAATGTCGATATTGAACAACTCCCACGTTCGAAAGACAATTATAAGGACGAGCTTCTGCTAAAAGTGGCTTCTGGGGAAATTCCGGACGTTTGGGTGGATTTAGGTTTTCCCGAATATGAGAAACTGGTGAATCAGGGAGCTGTTGCCGAAATTCCACAGGAGATGATTGAGAAGAATGCCCCGCATTACTGGGCTTGGCTGAAGAAGCATCTGGGTGATGACCCCTTGAAGTTATATAAGCGAGACGGTAAAAATTATTCCATGCCGATCATCCAGACGTTGGGGCCGGATCGTACGGTCGTTGGTTTGCGTAAGGACTGGCTGGATCAAGTGGGTATCACGAAGAATCCTGAAACATTGGAAGAGTTTGAAGATGCGCTGCGCAAGTTCCGCAATAACGATCCCGATAAAAACGGCAAAAAAGATACCTACGGTTGGACGGGGCAAGCTGTAGGCGTGAAAGATATTTTCAGCCCAGTGTTCGGTGCGTTCGGTGTATTTCCAGGTACATTTACGGATAAGGACGGGAAAATTGTTCGTGGAGAGATTGAGCCGGGAGCGAAACAAGCGCTTACGCTGCTTAATAAATGGTACAAGGAGGAGCTTCTGGATCCGGAATTTGTTTTAAACAAAGGACAGAACGTGGATGATAAAATCATCTCCAGCAAAGCCGGAATTGTAACCGCTTCCTGGTACCAATTTATTACGAAGGCCGCTTTTTTTGATGGAAAATATTACGATAAACTTCGTGTCAATGTACCGAATGCCAATTGGGTGTTAACCGCTGGACCCAAAGGACCTGAGGGACAACAAGGTACCGTCCAGTTAAACCCAATCGCAAGTTCAGGCGGCCAATTCGGCAAACATATGGAAAAAGACAAGGAGAAAATGGCCAAATATTTGCAGGTTGCGGATGCTACAGCTTTTGATGCGGAGACTTTTGAGAATATTGTGTATGGGGAAAAAGGAAAAACCTATAAGAAGGGAGAGAAAGGAGATTACATATATCTCCCTCCTTACGATAAAGAAGAAGAGCAGATCAAGTTCGGTATCGGTCAGCAGTACACGTTCCTGGGCAAATCGTTTAACGATTACGACTTTCAGACTCCGTATATGACTCTTAACGAGTTGATGTCATTACGTAAGGCTTCCGAGCATATTGGCAAAGGAAAATACGATATCATGCAGCCGATTGCGATTCCAGCTTACAACGAAAATATCGACGCGCTTGACCAATTGACGCTGAAAACTTATATCGATATCATTACCGGACAGCGTCCTGTAAGTGATTTCGATAAATATGTGGAAGAGTGGAAAAAAGCCGGCGGTTCCAAAGTCATGGCCGATGCCCAGAAGAAATATGAAGAAAATTTCAAAAAGTAACTGGGCATGACGATAATATCAAATACACCTATGTTTGTGTGACGGCTTGATGACACAAACATAGGTGTTTTGATTTTTCATGGTATAATTTAGAAGAAATTATTTCTATCTCATTATCCCAAGGGAGCATGTCCATGAACCTATCTGATATTAAAAAACACCTACCATCCATGTCGAATATCTCTGATATTTCACTGGTTACTAAGGGATTTTCTTATGATGTTAAGTACTTTTTATATGAGGAAAGTGGCTCACCTAAATTTGTCTTACGCACTTCACCTAAGCAGCAAATTCACCAAAAAATGCAAGAGTACGAAGCCGTTACTCGTATCTATGAACGGGGAGTCAAAACTTCAAGGCCGATTGAATTCGGTTCGATCGAAGCCTTAGACATTTGTTATATGATACTGAGTTATGTTGAAGGGGAAGATGCTTCTGAAATACTTCCTTCGTTATCCACTGACGAACAATATCAGATCGGTGTTGAAGCGGGCAAAGAACTAAGAGTCATGCATGAAATAGCTGCACCTGTCATGGAAAGTTGGCATGAACGAAGATTATTGAAACATAATCGCCAGTATGAAAGTTACCGGAACTGCGGTGTTAAGCTGCCAGAGGAGGATGCTATTTTATCTTTTATCAATAACAATCTAATACATATGAGGGATCGACCCAATCGATTCCAACATGATGATTTCCATCCGAGCAACCTGATTGTTCATCATCGCCGTTATTCAGGAGTCATCGATTTTAACCGCTTTGATTGGGGAGATCCTTACCATGATTTTTTGAAAATCGCCTATTTCAGTAGAGAAGTAAGCATTCCGTTTTGCATAGGGCAAATCAATGGGTATTTTCATAACGAAGTTCCGCAAGAGTTCTGGAAGTTGTACGCATTGTATACAGCTATGATTATCTTTCCAACGATTACGTGGACTCTTAAAGTTGTGCCGGAGCAGCTTGAATCCATGTTGGCTAGAATTCGCGTTGTGCTGGAAGATCATCAGAATTTTGAGGAAATTGTTCCTCTCTGGTATAAAGAAAACTAGCAGGGAATCAAAAAGGAAAGCAGGACGCGTATAGACATGCGCCGCGTGCTTTCCTTTTTCTTATAGCGTGTTAATGAACTAACGCTGCACGTAAATTCGTGATGCCGTGTTCCAGATACGCCTTAAGGCATGTCAACGTATATACCCAGCCTTCTTTGTTGCCTACAAGTAAAGGAATAGACTCCTTATCGTCTGCAAAACCGTTCTCATTCACTTCAATTATCGTGTTCATTTCGTCCTTTGCCGTGATGGTTATGGTGACGAGGTGTACATGACCGTAATCCCATTCGAATGTAATTTTCTCGTCTTTCACGATGTCTTTAACTCTAATCTCGCCATCCGCATTGTATTCATCATAACGTAGCTTGATCGTTTTACCAGGTGCCCATCTCTCAGAACTGGAAGAGAACCAGAAGTTACCGATCTTCTCGGGATCGACGAATGCTTCGAATACTTCATTTGCCGGTTTGGCAATGGCCATTTTGGTTGCATTGTTCATCGGTTAGTCTCGCTTTCAAACATTTTTTTGAACTCGTCATGCAGCTCTTGCCATCCATAAAGAACAGCGTTGCTTCCAGCCATGGAAGGCATCTGTTTGCCATCGAGGATGCCAGTTAAACCTTTTAAACATAAAGTCCAACCCGCTGCAAGAGAAGGTGCCATATGATAATCTGTGAAGCGATGGCGGAGAATAAGAACTGTGTTGTTACTGCTCGAAGTCAATTCCCAACGTAAAATGTCGTTGCCCCACTTGAAAACAAGCAGGTGAGGGGCTTCCGCCGTAAGCACTTCGCCTTGTCGTTTGACGTTTTCCTCTGAATGGTTCACATGGGAAAGTACGACAGGCCCAGTCGATACAAGGTCTCGATCCGTGGCAAAAGGGCCCCAAGCGGGTAGTTGATCCGATTCAGTTAGAGCAGCCCATACATCTTCTATTGGATGCTTCAGCGTTCGTTCAAGAATTAACACCCATTCTTCATCCGAACGGTTAAGTATGGGCATCAGATCTTCGCCATGTGGTTTCATTGCAGATTCTCCTTTTTGATTCGTTTTTGCCGATCGAGATGTTCTTCCAACTTATCGACGTGTTGATTCCATTTTGCGCGATATGTACTTAACCAATCATCCACACCAGCTAAAGGACTTGCATCCAAAGAATAGATACGGCGCTGTGCATCTGCTTGGACACGTACGAGGCCGCTCTCGCGCAATAATCGCAAGTGGCTGGAAATCAGCGGCTGAGATAAACCCAGCTCTTCTGTTAAATCTTTGACCGTCGCATCCGACCGCAGCAAACAGTCCAGGATTCTTCGCCGAGAAGGCTCGGCAATTATGGTATAAATGTCGTGCAAAATCATCACCTCTTGTCTGTCTGATTACTAGTATAAATGATCGTTTATATAAATACAAATGTATATAAGTGGGCGAGAGGGAAATCTAAGTTCCTTGACGAATTCTAACTAACAGAATAAGGTTTCAACATATAGGAGGTCTCACATTGGCTGAACATGAACGTAAAAATGAACGAATCGTGCTTCCTATTCTGTTCGATGATGATGAGGATGATGTGGGCCCGCTTATTGATGATGTAAGGAGTGACCAAGCGGAGGCTGGTTATTTCATCGAGGCAATGAAACGAGCAGGGGTAGAGCGTGAGAAGATTGCTGAGACTCTAGTTCAGCTAAATAAGATTTATACAATGCCTCCCTATGAGGCGACAAGGATTTATTATGAGTTCAAAGGTGAAAATGAACAGGAATAATTTAATTTTAAAAAGACACCGCGAAGGTGTCTTTTTTTGGTTCACGGACTGGTTAACTAGAATCTAACGGGAATCACTAGTGCGCGAGGACTTGGAGGAGCCTACTCGTCTGCCTCGCCATGTTTTTACATTCGCACCAAGCACACCCACAATAATAACAATTGCACCGATGATGTGATAGTAAGCAAGCTGTTCATTTAATAAGACGAAGCCCCCAACAATTGAAACCAAAGTAGCAAGATGATTAAACACACTTACCTTCGATGCCTCCAATTTGGATAAGGCGAAATTGCTGAGCAAGCTGGAACCGAGCGAAGAGAGGACGCCCAAATAAAGAATAGACATTAAGAACACCGGACTGCCAATTGGCTCAAAATAAAGGGATAGCGTTCCTGATGCCAAATGCTGACTAACCGCCATGAGGTTGAAAACAAGGAAACCGATGATGGTCATCACATAGGTCATGGCAAACACATTCAATCGTAAAGTTAGCTTTCTTGCAAGCACACTGTAACCCGCTAAAGAAAGAGCTGACAAAAGAATGAGCAGTGTACCTTTCATATTCGTTAGATCAATTGTCGTGCCTTTCATGACAAAGATCAATATAACCCCTGCAACAGAGAGTAACGTAGAAAACTGTTGCAACCTAGTTGCACGTTCCTTCAGGAAATGTGCTGCTGCAATCATCGTGAAGATCGGCACGGTTGCATGGATAATGCCTGCTTCAGCAGAAGTGGTGAACTGTAAGCCAAACGCTTGAAAAGCAAAGAACAGCGACGGATATAAGACCGCAAGTGGAAGAATAGCCCGAACATCCCGCGGTTGTATCTGCAGCTTCACCCATCTTAATAGAACAGGAATGGTGGCGGCGACAAGGGAGATCGTAAATCGGTGAGCAAGGCTATCCAGTGGAGAAGCAACTGTTAAAGCTAATTTTCCAAACAGAAATGAGAGTCCAACAATGGTGGAATAAATTACGATGGCTGAGTAGGCAAAGCGTTTTGGTTTGGTATCGATATGTGCGGCTGTCATGAGTTCCTCCTAGTATCTGTACTTGATATGCCTATCGTATCTCACCCTCACTACATGCTACAATATAGAAAACAGCAATCTGTACCGTTACAGATTCCAACTAAGGAGCTTGTCCGATGTACATGTATATGAAGTTAATGAATGAGCTGGAGGAACTGATACGGAAGGAACCATATAAGGATGGACAGAAACTTCCTTCTATTCGCACGCTTTCGGAGCAGTATACTTGCAGCAAAAGTACGATCATTAAGGCACTGAATGAGTTGGAAATGCGTCATCTCATCTATGCGATGCCTAAGAGCGGCTATTACGTGGTCAAAGGGGTGAATGCCGCGCAGGACGAAGCGTCTCCAATTTTGAACTTTTCAGCTGCTGCTCCTGATCCAAATGTATTTCCTTATTTGGATTTTCAGCATTGCATCAATAAAGCGATTGACACCTACCAGAAGGATTTATTTGTATATGGCACTGCGAAAGGGATGTCATCCCTGATCGAAATCGTGCGTAAGCAATTAATGCGCTATCAGGTGTTTACGGACGAGCGGAACATCTTTGTCGTATCCGGGGTTCAGCAGGCGTTATCACTCCTTGCCGCTATGCCATTCCCTAACGGAAAGCAGAAGGTGCTGATTGAACAGCCTAGTTATCATCTGTTTATCGAGTATTTGGAGACGCGTCGCATGCCGGTTATCGGGATAGAGCGCAGCTTTTCAGGAATAGATTTTGATAGACTGGAAAAGATTTTCCAAACCGAGGACATCAAGTTTTTTTATACCATGCCGCGGTTTCACAACCCTTTGGGCTGTTCCTATACGAGCAAAGAGAAGAAACGGCTTGCTAAGCTTGCTGCCAAATATGATGTCTACATCGTTGAGGATGACTACCTCGCCGACTTCGAACAGGACAGCAAGGCTGATCCCATTTTTACGCAGGACGATTCATCACATGTCATTTATTTGAAAAGTTATTCCAAAATCATTTTCCCCGGTTTGCGCATCGGCATTGCGGTTATTCCTGTTCAGCTTGCTGAAACGTTCAGGCTGTACAAGAAACAAGATGATATCGACAGCTCCATGTTGTCGCAAGCCGCTCTTGAAATCTATTTGCGCAGCGGAATGTTCGATCGCCATCTTGCCAAAATCCGGAGCAGATATACAGCAAGGGCGAAGCGGCTCGATGCGGCACTTTCGAAGGAAGCAGACCGCAGTGGAGGTGCCTTCACTTACGAACACTCTAAATATCCATTTATACATACACATATCTTGTTGCATCAAACAATTCCTACTGAGAAGCTTATCGCTAAATTAAAGAGAAACTCGATTCTGCTTGAGTCTATGGACAGGAATTATTTACAGAATTTCGAGAGGAAAAATATAGTGAAGCTAAATGCTACGAACGTGAACGAAGATGAAATTGAAAGAGGGATAGAACGGATTAGCGCCGTCATAGCGGAGTCGATTCGCTTGCATTGATTTTGTATAATTTTCCACTTGATGAGACACAATGAAGTGAGAAATTATATGGCGAAATGAGTGATTACAGTTGAAATCAGTCCCTCCATTATGGAAGGAGCTAAGTCAATCAGCGGATTTCGTATGCTACGAACATCACATGAACACAGCTCCTTTGTACATCGGTTATTTCAAATCACTCATTGAATCGCAGGTCTTACAGCAGCATATCCTAGAATGCTTAAGCAACAGTCCAGATATATCCTCCTTGGAGGATTTATATCCTAAGTTCCCCGTAGCGGAAAAAGAATTTTCCTCTGATTGGGATTTCATCCAAAACAAGATTTATCAAGGATATGTTGCTATTCAATATGGCCATCAAAGCATACTATGCATTTTGGTCAACGCAGCTTCATCCAATGGTCGTAATGTAACCAATCCTGAAGTTGAATTCACCGTGGAAGGGCCGAAAGAAGCTTTTGTTGAATCATTGGACATCAATTTGAACTTGATTCGCAAGCGGGTTCCCAGTCCTGATTTACGTATAAAGGAGTACACGGTAGGGAGTTTAGGGAAGTCAAGAGTAGCGATTTGTTACCTGGAAGGACTAACGAACAAACAATATGTACAGACATTTACTCAGCGCATTGAGGATGTGCAATTTGATCAAATTACAGATAGCTCTTTGCTTCAACAAATGATCGAAGATAATTCCAACTCCATCTTTCCCCAGTCGATCGGGACAGAAAGACCTGACTACGTTGCGTGGGCCTTATCATCTGGGCAAATATGCGCAATGAAGGATGGATCCCCGAGTGCGTTTTTTGCGCCGGTCAATCTGTGGCAATTTTTCATTACTTATGAAGATTATTATTTGCCATGGATTATTGCTTCTTTATTACGGCTGATTCGCATGTGCTCAGTGTTGTTTTCCGTCTTTGCCTCCTCCTTTTATGTTGCCGTAATGACTTATCACGGACAAAGCATTTCCAATGTGTTTTTGCCCACAATAGTTTCTTCGAGGATCAATGTACCTTTTCCACCGATCGTAGAAGTCATCATTATGGAACTTGTTATTGAATTATTAAGGGAAGCTGGCGCCAGATTGCCTACGAAAATCGGACAGACCATTGGCATCGTTGGAGGTATTGTTCTTGGTACGGCGGCAGTTGAAGCTGCGCTTACAAGCAATTTCTTATTGATTATCGTGGCGCTATCGGCCTTGGCCTCGTTCACAACACCTATTTTTCGCATGAGCGCTACCATACGAATTCTTCGGTTTCCCTTTATTATCGCTGCACAAATATGGGGGTTATTAGGTATTTTTATTTGCACGATTGCCTTGGTTGCACATCTGTTGCGGTTAACATCACTCGGGATGCCGTACTTGGTTCCATTTTATCCATTCCGCACTTCCGATTTATATGATACCGTCATTCGTCCGCCATATTCCAAATTTCACCATCGATTAAGTTTTCTCCGAACACTCAATCCCACCAGATTTGATAAGAAAAATGCCAACGCAAAACGAGACATCGATGATTGAAACAGCTCTGGGAGTGACATAACGATGAAATCAAATGAACATCCACGATTTACAATATCACCTTATCTGGTTTTCGTTTTGATACATAGCATGCAGTTCGGACCCGAATATCTGTCCATGTCGAATATTCCGATTCAATTGGCTGGTCAAGATACATGGATTTCTGTTATCCTCTGTGGACTCAGTTTCCACGTCATTATTTGGATGATGTATCGAATTCTTAACCGAAATGAGACGGATCTCATTCAAATCCATCAACGATTTTTCGGGAAATTGGCGGGTGGGGGTCTTAATTTTATCTTTATCATTTACTTCTTGCTCATTGCCAGTTTTCAGCTGCGTTTTTTTATAGAAATCATACAAGTATGGCTATTTAAAGATCTTGAAACATGGTCATTAGCATTCGTTTTGCTCCTGCTTGTCTATTACATTGTCGCAGGGGGTTTTCGAGTTATTGTAGGTATTTGTATGTTTAGCTTATTGCGAATTGTAACCATCTTAGCCATGTTTTTTCCTGCGGATTATTTTCATTTCAACAATTTAACTCCTCTTTTCGATCATTCGTTAAGCGAAATCGTCAAAGCAGGCAAGGAGATGACATTTCCCTTTTTAGGCGTGGAAATGCTCTTTTTTTGCTACACATTCATCAAAACTCCTCAAAAATCTCAAAAATGGGCGCATTTCGCGAATTTCATCACCACAGTATCTTACCTACTCATTATTCTCTTTTCCTTGTTATTGTTTAAACCAGAACAATTATCCGTAGAAATATGGTCGCAATTAACCAAATATAAATTTATACAATTCCCTTTTATTGAGCGATTTGACTATATTGGCGCTGCTGCACAGCTATTGTGGGTAGTTCCTATTTTGTGCTTCTGTTTCTGGGCTGCAAGCCGAGTGTGTAAACTCATGTTTACTGTGAAACAAAGAAGTGCATTGCCGATCTTATTAATTCTCGTTTTTGCGGCGGTATGCTTCATTCCAGATCATTCTCATATTGAAGTCGTTCAAAAAATGCTATACGATATTGGATTTTACCTTATCTATGCGTATATTCCATTTGTATTTTTAGTTGACGTTATCAGAATGAAAGTGAGAAGAACCGTATGATTCGTTTCTTTTACTTCGTAGTGCTCATCGCGAGTTTGCTGTTAACTGGATGCGTAAAGCAAGATGTTATTGACAAAATCACGATTTCATTCACCGGCGCTTTCGATGAAGCACCCGATGATCAAATTGAATTTACGATAGCGGCAACAAAGTTTCAAGCCGATAAATCCCGGACTGTTTCTAATGTTTTGTACTCAAAGGTCGGACATACAAGCAAGAACATTTTGGAAATAATGGATTTGCAATTAAACCGTCCTATTAAACCCGGAAAAATATCAGTCCTCTTAATCGGAAAAGAATTGGCGGAAAGAGGGTTGGCGGATAAATTAGATGTGGTCTTGCGGGACGCTATAGCTTCACGAAGGATGTATGTGGTCATTGTTGATGGCAAAGGAAAGGAAATGTTGCAAGCAAATTTCAGCTCGAATGAAGAAAAAGGGATGTATTTGTATAATTTACTCGACACGAATGTTCGCACTGGACTTGTTCCAAGGCAGAACCTTCACGATTTTGAGTACGCTTATTTGGGCAAAGGATTGGATCCTTTTTTTCCTCTTCTTACTTTGCAGCCGAACGGTCAAGTACAGATTTCCGGTTTGGCTCTATTTAAGGATGACAAATACGTCCTGTCACTGAGCGAAAAGCAAATGCGCATTATGAAGCTTCTACTCGGAAATGTAAGAGATGGCACACTTGAAACTAAGCTGGAAAATGGACCGTACATGGCAATCAAGAATATCGGTTCAAAAGTGAACTATCGCGTTGGTAAAGAATCGAAAAGTCCGAAAGTGACAATAAATCTGAGGTTAAACGCGGAAGTTATCGACTCAAAAGGGATTGCGTTAACGCAACAAGAGCAGCAGAGAATAACAGAGAGTTTCGAAAAGGATATAACTACAACCGGATTGGAACTCCTACAATTATTTAAAAAAGAAGAGATTGATCCGCTCGGTTTAGGTGATTTCGTGAGAAGCAAAACGCGAAAGTGGAACGAAGAGGCGTGGAAAGAAGAATATCAAACGATGAACGTTAAATTGAATGTGAGAGTAGATCTAACGGAGATCGGAATTAGGAAGTGAACGAGAAATATAAGTGCATAATAAATGTAACAATGGGATAAATTACAAAAGATTCTATTCGTCATAACTGACCATTCATAGCTGCATGTGAGGAAAATAATATGGACGGAACACAAGGAAAAATTGGGATTATATCCATCATTATGGTCATGATGCTGTTCAATGGTTTGACTAGTCATGTAATTGTTAATCCGATGGTTTTGGATACATCAGGTAGAGATGCTTGGATTTCTGTTCTAATGACGGCTGTTCTTTACCTGCCGTGGTGCGCACTTCTTGTTTATATAATGAGAAAATCAGGTCAACAAGAGCTGCGGACATGGTTGGCAAAGCAAACAAGCCCTCTTATAGCTTGGTTCATTATAGCTCCGATTTGCGTGGAATTGTTCTTGATTGGAGGCATGACGGTTATCCAGACGGAGGTATGGACCGTCACCAACTATTTGCCTGCAACTCCTCAATATATTTTAATCATTACGTTAGTTTTGGTTTGTTATTACTCGGCCTATAATGGCATTCGCACGATAACAATAGTTGCCGGTATCTTACTTCCTACGGTCGTCTGCCTCGGATACTTCGTTTCCATAGCCAATATGCCGGAGAAAGATTACGCGCTTCTCAAGCCTTTTCTTGAACATGGTTGGCAGCCGGCTTTGAACGGTATGGTTTATACAGCAGGAGCATTAGTGGAGATTATGCTGCTGCTATTGTTCCAACACCGGTTTAAATCGAAGATGCGGGTCTGGCAAATGCTGTTGCTCGGTGTGATTCTCGTATACATTACATTAGGTCCTTTGGTAGGGGCAATCACGGAATTCGGACCTCAAGAAGCTGCCAAGCAGATGGTATCCCCGTATGAGCAATGGCGCCTTGTCAAAATCGGTTCATATATCGAGCACGTCGATTTCTTGTCTGTGTACCAATGGTTGGCCGGAGCAACTATTCGAATTAGTCTTTCTCTTTATTTATTATCGGAATTAATCCCAGTTAAAACGAGAGAAATGCGACGTTGGTTCATTCTGTCAATATCGCTCTGCACCATTATATTTTCAATGATTGTAACACACCAAAATTCGTTCTATTTATGGATGTATAAAATTTATTTTCCTGCAACTTTGATTTTCACTCTAATCATAACAATTGTTTTAGCCGTTATTGCACGGATGGCCAAACCCACCAAGGAGTGAGCAGCATGAGCGTTAGTGTTACGCAATCTGGCGATGTAACGAAAGAGCAGATGGTTCGACAATTGTTCGCAAACTGTTCTGACGTTCAAATTCAGACTTACTTATTTGGTGAGGATGACCCGTCATCCACAATTATGATGATCTATGCCGAAGGTTTATGTGATGCCGTTCAAATAGGGAAAATTGTCCTGCCGGAATTGAATTATGTTTATAAAGAAAATGGCTTCGAATATCTGCAAAACGGATATGTGCTTGGCTCTTTACCGCTCATTTCCTTTGATGGAGAAGCAACAGAGCAAGAAATGACAGATTGCGTCTTTCAAGGGGACCTTCTCCTTGTTTTTGTAGGTTCGGATGCAATGTATAAGCTTAATATTTGCAACCGTCCTCAGCGGGCACCTGATGAATCAAGTATCGAGATTTCGATCAAAGGGCCGAAAGATGGATTTGTGGAAGAGTTTTCGACGAATATTGCCTTGATCCGCAAACGAATTCGGAGCAATTCCTTATGTTGTGAAACGTTCATACTCGGAAGAAGAACGAGAACGAAGATCGGACTTATGTATATTAAGGACATTCTAGCTCCTAATATCTTGGAGGAAGTTCGTTCACGCTTAAATAATGTCGATGTCGACGGCATTTACAGTATCAGCCAGGTGGAGGAAGCACTTACCGATAAGAAATTTGCACTATTTCCTATAACGGACTTCACGGGCAGACCTGATTATGCAGTCAACTGCTTGTTATCCGGACGGTTTATTCTTATCGTCGACGGCAACCCTTTGATTTTAATTGCACCAGGGACGTTTTCGTTGATTATGAAATCCCCGGAGGATATTCATTTCAGTTTTCAATATGTGACTTTTGCTCGCTTGATCCGTTTTTTAAGTTTCTGGATTTCGATTCTCTTGCCTGGTTTCTGGGTGGCCCTTACTGCATTTCACCAAGATCAAATTCCATTTCGGCTCATGGCGACCATATCGGTAGCGAGAAGCGGTTTACCTTTATCTGCACAGATGGAAATGTTTACTTTGTTGTTCCTCCTAGAGGTTTTTCGAGAGGCCGGAGTGCGATTGCCTAGCTCCATTGGACAAACTCTGACGGTCATCGGCGGGTTAGTCATTGGTGATGCCTCCATACGCGCAGGTTTGGTTTCGCCTTCGGTGGTGGTGGTTGGGGCGATTACCGCAATTATGGGAGCTACGCTTGTTAATCAGACCTTGGGCACAGTTGTAAGTGTGATCCGGTTGATTATTTTCCTAGCTTCAGCCGTCATTGGTATGTATGGGCTCATATTGGGTATGGTTTTGTTGGTGATTCACATGTCCAGAATTAAATCGTTCGGGATCCCTTTTTTATCCCCATTGTCCCCGCCTAATTACAAAGACCTATTTAAGAGCTTTTTAAGGTTTCCATGGGCAAAAATGCGATTTCGTCCGCAAGAGCTGCATACGATCGATTCAGACCATAAAGGGAAAGATGCCGAATGAGGAAAATCGGTCTTTTTCTAATCATCTTAACCTTTCTAATTCTCCAAACGGGTTGTTGGAATTCCAAAGATATTCAAACCATGGCTTATGTAACAGCGATTGGATTGGATTACGAAGATGGAAAATATATCACCTATGTACAGGTGCTCAATTTTGCCAATGTGTCCAAAACAGACTCATCACAGCTAGGGAAAAATATCCCCATATGGATTGGGAAGGGGAAAGGGGAAACGGTCACTGAGACGTTTAACGCAATTTATGCGACTTCCCAACTAAGAGTTTATTGGGGACATGTGAAGTCAATAGTGTGCACAGAAAGATTTTTAAAGAATGGTAAAAGAGTCAAAGAAGCTTACGATATGATAAACCGTTATCGAGAAATCCGTTATAACGTTCTGTTGTATGGAACAAAAGAGTCGTTAAACGATTTATTTCAGCAGAAGTCAATTCTGAATCTATCTCCGACAGATTCCTTACTGGACAATCCGTCACAAATCTATTCTCAGCGCTCGTATATTACGCCGCATTACGGTTTCAAGATTATTTCAGAGATAAATGAACCAGGGCAATATGCCATGCTTCCTTCGATCGCTCTTGACAAGGAAGAATGGACCGAAGATAAACAGCCCAGATCGATGTTTAGAATCGATGGGGCGTATTATCAAAAGGGCAGCCAAACCCTAGGGTGGATGTCCGAAAAAGAGATGGAAGGTTTTCGATGGCTACAAGAAAAACTATCGCGTTCCCCGATCAACATTCCGGATACGAAGAAGCCTGTCGCGGCAATTGTAATCATTGAGCCGAAATCGCGTATTTTGCCTTCAATTCGAAATGATAAGGTGTACTATACGATTAAATTAAAAGTGAATGCCTATGTAGATGAAATGGTTGAGGATATTTCTCCAGAAGATATGCGGAAACTTGCTGAGAACGTGATTGAAGATCAGCTCAGAAAAACGTATGAGATAGGGCTTAGCAAAAAAATTGACGTGCTGCAATTGGGCGAGCGGCTTTACAGAAACTACCCGGAAAAATGGCATGAACTCAACCAGCGCAATGACTTCAATTTGGATGCTGATTCCCTTGATAAAGTGGAGGTCAAAGTTAAACTGCAGCACACTGGCAAGTATAAAGCTAGAGCGCATTAACCCCATCTCATTGCCGTTTCAATTCCTTGAATTTCTGAATGAAATGCTTTCCCTTTAGATGATACCAAACGATAACAGGGGCGAAGAAGTTGATGCCCAGCACACTGCCAACAACAATCCACATAAACCACTCCGTGTTTAGGATAGACAGATAGATGGGGGAATGATAAAAGTCCATTCAAGCTGCTCCTCTCTATGATTGGGGATTTTTGTATTAGTGTAGCCAGCGACGGGGGGTGACATCCGTGCAGGAAATGAAGCAAGAACGCGTAAAGTTAACTTGGTCTGACAAAACCGCGGCTATTGAGGAATTGTTAGGCCATAGTGTCGATCTGCAGCGACGTGATTTTATGTTTTGCGGTAATCCGGAATTTCCCGGGTGCTGCTTCTATTTAGAGGGACTGGCGGATGCGACTGTCATTGACACAGCGCTCAAAGCGCTCGTCGTCTCGGGCAACGAACTGGTGGAGGAACCAGAACTACTGGCCACGGCGGAGGAAATCATCAGCAGCTTAATGTTCAATGCATCAATCCGTGCCTGTGGTACATTGGCATTAGGTGTGGAAGGGATTCTGACCGGCGACACACTCTTCCTGATTGATGGCGTGGAACAAACGCTGCTCGTCAGTTCGAAAGGATGGAAGGATCGCAGCGTAGAAGAGCCTTCCTCGGAAAACAACGTCCGCGGTCCACGCGACGGCTTTACGGAAAGCATTCGCACAAATACCGCGCTTGTCCGCAGAAGGATTAAGGATCCGATGCTGCGGATGGACGGGATGGTCATCGGGACAAGATCGAAGACGGATATCAACATCGCTTATATCCAGGACTTGGTCAAAGAGGGGCTTGTTGATGAGGTGAAGCGGAGGCTTTCTCACATAAAGATCGACGCGATTCTCGAAAGCGGCTATATCGAGGAAATGATTGAGGACGCACCGTTCTCTCCATTTAATACAATCCAGAGCTCGGAACGGCCGGATAAAGTTGCTTCTGCCTTGTTAGAGGGGAGAGTAGCCATCTTTACAGACAATACGCCGGTGGTTTTAATTGTGCCCACATTTTTTTGGCAGTTCATTCAAGCGCCGGATGATTACTATAACAGGTACTGGGTAGGTACTTTTTTTCGCATTGTGCGTTACCTGGCTTTCTTAATATCTTTGATGCTGCCTTCCATCTATGTGATGCTTGTTTCCTTCCATCATGAGATGATTCCGACTGCGCTTGCGCTAACGATTGCTTCCGGGCGTGAGGTGGTGCCATTCCCCGTACTGCTGGAAGCCGTCATGATGGAGCTTGCTTTCGAACTCATGCGCGAAGCCGGGCTTCGCATGCCGAAGCCGATTGGGCAAGCCGTGAGCATTGTCGGCTCGCTTATTATTGGCCAAGCGGCGGTGCAAGCAGGATTGGTTTCGCCCTTCATGGTCATCGTTATCGCC
Organism: Paenibacillus anseongensis; assembly: GCF_009757995.1. Classification (NCBI taxonomy): domain Bacteria; kingdom Bacillati; phylum Bacillota; class Bacilli; order Caryophanales; family Paenibacillaceae; genus Paenibacillus; species Paenibacillus anseongensis. Next base: position 42,197 of record NZ_WSEM01000039.1, on the reverse strand, counting down.
ATTACCGGGATTTCCTCCTTTGCGATTCCCAGTTATTCTTCATCGCTTGCGCTGCGCATTTTCCGTTTTCCTTTGCTCATCGCTTCGGGAACTCTGGGGCTGCTAGGATTCTCCGGCATGTTCTTCATCCTTCTGCTTCACGCACTCTCAATCCGTTCCTTCGGGGAATCGTATTTGTCGCCAGCCAGTCCTTTCCGCGAAGTGGATCAGCGGGATATGATGCTCCGATTTCCGCTTTGGATGCTTGATCAGCGGCCGGCATTCGCCCAAGATACACAGCGGATGAGCGATCAACAGAAGCCGCATGTGCCGGAGGAACAAGAGACATGAGAAGATTAGTTTGCTTACTCCTAGCGATCCTGCCTATGCTGCTTACAACATCTTGCTACGGTTTGCGGCAGATCAACGAATTGGCGATCGTCACAGCAGTCGGTCTAGACGTTGGCAAAGAACCCGGCAGCGTCAAACTATCCGTGCAGATTATTCGTCCAGCGGATGCTCGAGGGCAGACGGGCGCGCCTTCTGGCGGTACGGGAGAGCCGATTTATTCCGTCAGCGCCGAAGGCAAAAGTATTTTCGAAGCCATTCGCAATCTGGGGCACTTTACTTCACGTCGCGTCTATTGGGCGCACAATTTCTTGATTGTGATGCACGAAAGCTATGCCCGCAGAGGTATCGCAGATATGATTGATTTTTTCACCCGCAACCATGAACTTCGCATGAATACATGGGTCACAGTAACGCCAGATTCACCGAGTGAGGTTATCTCGACGATTACAGGCTTGGAGGTTGTGCCCGGCGAGGCGGTTGACCGCCTGTTCCGCAACGTGCAAATCGTAGGACTTGCTCCCGCCAGTAATATGATGAATTTGGAAGAAGCCTACTTGAGCCGATCCGTGGAACCAGTCGTTGCTCAAGTACGGCTCGTACCTAGGGGGATATCCAATAAGAGGCCAGAGCAGCACGGTTCGATTAAGCAAGTTGATTTGGAGGGAGCAGCGGCTTTTGTAAATGACAAGATGGTCGGATGGCTCTCACCGAAGGAAACCAAGGGCTTAATGTTTTTCTTGCAAAAGCTGAAAAGCGGTATTGAAGTGATTCCTTGCCCAAATAATCAAAATAAGATTGTGACAATGGAATTTAAAGATATTGCCTTCAAAGTAAAGCCATCCTATTCGGATAAGCTTCCTAGCTTCCATATTCGACTAATGATCAAGGCAGATGTAGTGGAGAACAACTGCGGGGCTCCCATGACGGATATACGCGAAGAGACCGAAGAAGCGCTTGAGGCTAAGCTGAATTCCGAAATTCAAAGCGTCTTGACCAAAGCACAGCAGCAATACCATTCCGACTTTCTGAAACTCGGAGACGTATTTCGCAACAACTTTCCGATGGAGTGGAAGCAACTCGGCTCCAACTGGGGGGCTGCGTTCTCCGAAGCGCAAACAACCGTTGAGATCAAGACAACGATTAAGTCAACCGTGCTGAAAGCAGCAGAGCAGGGGGTTAAATGAGAAAACTACAGATTACCAACGGTATGTTCATTGCTATGGTTGTCAACGTGATCTTCGCCAAGGCGATCGGTGTAACGCAAGGCGTTCTGGCACGTGCCATCGGCCAAGACATGTGGGTGGCAACGCTGCTAGGAACACTCCAAGGCGCGGCCATGATGTTTGTGACTTACATCGTTCTGCGCAGAACTCCGCATCTGAATTATATTGAACTCAGCGCGCTGCTGCTCGGCAAATGGTTCGGCAAAATCATAGCGTTATTGGTCTTCGTCTTCTTCTTGGGGGAATTCGGACCGATCATGATTACTTTCGTGTATCATTTGAAGGACTACTTTCTCCCTGAGGCGCCGGTCTGGCTTTTTACGGTATCTTCGTTGATCGTTGGCGCGATCGGCTGCTACTACGGCCTCGAAGTGATGGGGCGTATTGCACTGATCGGTCTGCTTTTTATTTTTCTGTTGAACACACTGATTATTCTCGGCTCAACCAATGAATTCGATATTCGAAATTTGCTGCCGTTTCTCGAGCATGGCTTTCTCCAGACAGCTGCCGCGAGTCTGCACTTTGATGTGGATTGGGCGCTTGCCGTCATGCTCGGCGCGCTAATCATCCCGTACGTAAACGGTACAGCAGCACGTGGTGGACAGCTAAGTGTCATTAGCGTCATCAGCATTCTTGCGAGCGGCATGCTGGTCATCATCTGGGCAATTCTTGAGGGTGCGGTCTTATCTGCGGAGGTAACGAGTCAATACACAATCTCCTGCATGAAATTAGCGAGGAATGCGCATATCGGTAATTTTTTACAGAGATATGAAATGATTATGATTGCGCTTTATTCCGTTTCGGTTCTGTTCGAAGTCATGTTCTGTATCTATGGTTCGTCAGTTAGCCTCGCCAGCATCCTGGGATTGAAGAGCAATAAAACGATGATCCTGCCTGTTTGTCTCATTCTTGGTGTATTCGGGACATGGATAGTAGAGGATCATTTTCGCGCAATTGATTATTTGGAACACGTTTGGCCAAAAATTGCGCTGCCTATCGCAGTAGGGTTGCCGCTAATTCTGCTGGGTCTAAGGCTGCTTCTTCGAAAGAAGCTTGATGGCGTTGCTTCATCCTAATTTGCTTTGCGAAAGCACCTTTGGTGGCTGCACTGAGTCGTCATTTTAAAATCTTAAAATGAAAATGAATTCGGATGCAAAAAGGAATCCTCCCTAATTCTGTCGAAATTTAATACAGTAGAGAGTCTAGAGAGAGCAGGGGGCCAATCATTGAATCCGAAATTCAATCATCATAAATTCGTGGTTAGAAAACAAATCCTTAGCCTAGTTGGAGCTAAAATCGATATTTTTGATATGAATGAAAAGCCAATTCTGTTCTCGAAGATGAAAGCCTTTAAGTTGAAGGAAGACATCCGAATATACGATGACGAAACCATGCAAGAATGTTTAATCAGCATTCAAGCTCGAAGCGTCATTGATTTTTCCGCAATTTTTGACGTAGTTGATGTAGAAACCGGGATCAAGATAGGTTCTTTGAGACGCAAAGGGGTGAAGTCGATCTTCAAGGATGAATGGGCGATTTTGAGCCCAAATGAGTCGGAGATCGGATTGATTAAGGAAGACAACGTGCTTCTTGCTCTTTTGCGAAGATTCCTGACGAACTTGATCCCTCAGCATTACATTGTGGAGATGAATGGGGCTAAAGTCGCAGAGTACAAACAGAATTTCAACCCAATCGTACAAAAACTAATCCTTGATTTCTCTGCAGACCACAACAACAAACTGGATCGCCGTTTGGGCCTCGCTGCCGCAGTGCTACTGATTGCTGTCGAGGGTAAACAGGGATAGAAGGATTATAAACGTCACCACAATGTGGGTGGCGTTTTTTGATATTCTATTCGCGTTGATTATCAATAATAATTCGAGTTTTACCATCATATAAATCGGGGAAAGGCTACCATTTGAAACAAAAGGAGATTGTCAATGAGAGACAATACCGCCATTCGACCGTTTAGACCTGGATACGTTCAAGAGTCAGCGCTTATGGACCTGCGCCAGCGACTTGCCGCGACAAGATGGCCCGATAAGGAAACAGCTACGGGTCAGGTGCAAGGAGTTCCACTTGAGACAATTCAAACCATCGTGCGTTATTGGTCAACCGAATACGACTGGCGCAAATTCGAATCATGGCTGAACGCCATTCCGCAATTCGTGACGGAAATTGACGGTTTGGATATTCAATTCATTCACGTTCGGTCGAGTCATGAGGGGGCGATCCCAATAATTCTGACGCACGGTTGGTCGGGCTCGATTGTCGAACTGCTGAAAGTCATAGATCCGCTGACTCGGCCGACGGAGTATGGGGCTTCGGCTTGGGACGCGTTCCATGTTGTAATTCCTTCATTGCCAGGTTACGGATTCTCCGGCAAGCCGAGCAAGCCCGGTTGGGATGTTCCACGAATTGCGCGGGCCTGGGGTGTGCTCATGAACCGGCTAGGTTATACGAAATACGCGGCCCAAGGGGGGGATTGGGGCGCATTAGTCTCGGACATGATGGGGGTTCAGCAGGTTCCGGGGTTGTTCGCTATTCACAGCAATATGCCCGGCACGGTACCTCCCGCATACGAGACGGCGATCATTAATGGGGAAGAGATGCCCGCCGAATTCACACAAGAACAGAAGAATGCCTGGATGCAGATGGATTTCTTTTATCAACATGTCGGTTACTCCGCAATTATGGGAAGGCGTCCGCAAACGCTGACAGGGTTAGCGGATTCGCCGGCGGGTCTCGCAGCATTCAATGTCGATCATGATGTGAAAAGCCTGGATCTTATTTCGGGTGCTTTCTTCGGACACCCCGGGGGCATTTCGAGGGATGATTTCCTCAATAACGTAACACTCTATTGGCTGACGAACACGCCGATCTCTGCGGCACGTCTCTATTGGGAAAACAAACTCCCGTTTTTCTCGGTCAAAGGCGTCAATAATATCCCGGTCGCCATCAGCGTCTTTCCCGACGAGCTCTATCAGGCTCCGCTTAGTTGGGCGAAAGATGCGTACCCGAAGCTGTTTTATTACAACCGTGTCGCTAGTGGAGGACATTTCGCAGCGTGGCAGGTACCGATGCTGTTCTCCGAGGAGCTTCGCACGGCATTCCGACCTTTTCGTTAGCGTTGGCGGGAAGCGTGTTTTCGAAGACAAGAACGAGCTAATTATTAACGAGCTAAATAATATCCGCCTAAATGGCGGTTTTTTCCGTAAAACGAGAGTTGGCTGGCTCAGGCGGCGTTCAATCCGGAGAGTGGCAGAAACAGAAATGCAATGCAACTGCAACTACAAAACCGTGCAGCCGCAGTGTACGGTGAACATAAGTAGGTTGCATTAAAGCCCTTGATATTCAGGGCTTTTTTTTGATTGCAACCACTTTTACTTCAATAAATTAGTGAAGTAAAAGTGGTTGCATAAAATATTATTGAACTAAAATAGGTTGCATAACGTACGGCGACATTGTAAACTATTACCATACCATTTGATTGCGAGGAGATAACAGTGGATTTTATACCTATATCTATTACTCAAGCAGACAAATACAGGCGTGGACATTGGGATGGAATTAGTATAAAAGTAAATAGGAATATAGATTTATTAGGTGACTTAGAGTATGATCATTGGATTTATGTAGAAACTGACCCTAACATTAAAACGTTTTGTGAGAGACCTAAAAAAATTGAAGGTTTCATAAATGGGAAGAAGATTGAATCAATTTTTAGCATGTGGGTTAAAGATGAAAGTGGTGTAGAAACTTTTCTGAAAGTCAGATACGCATCTCCATATCGGACAAAAAAAATAAAAAGCACAATATCATCGGCAGAATTGCTTGAAAAATGCTGGTGTGAAGAAAATAATTTTAATTATAAAGTAATTACGGATTTAGATATTAGGAAGAATCCAATAGAATTGTCTAATAAAAAGCTATTACTATCTTTTATAAAAAATAGGCCTTTACCCATTGATACTGACAAACATTTGATTGCAAAGAAAATAACAAAAAGGATTACAATTAATGAACTTCAAACTAATTTACTAGGTGTAATACCACCATCACGAGTTACTGAATCAATAAGCTGGATGATTTATTCAGGAGAAATTCAAAGTAATATGCATGAAGTTGCATTTGGATCCAAGATGGAGGTATGGAGCAATGGCACATAGGAGAATTATTGAGAGTGAAGAGTTTTCTGATCGTATTGATACTAGTTTATGGCCAATAGTGTTAACCGATAATTTTAGTTCGGAGTTAAAGGAGATATATGAAAAACGGAAGTTAGCCGTTGATTTGTATTTAAAAAATTTATCAAACAACGAAATATTGGAATTAACTGGGATTCATAGAAATCACTTAAGCAAATTTATTAAGCGGTGTCTTGATTTTGATGAGAATGGAGTTATTTGGGGATACAGAGCACTAATACCTCATAAACACTTAAAATCGTATAAAAGTACCAATACGCCAGATACTGATCCCCACAGTCATACACCTCCTAGCATGAATGGTGCGTTTCAATTTTTACTTGCATGTTATCCAGAACTTAAGACATTAATTGAAAATCTATATTTTAAGCAAAGTTCTCGATCTGCCTCAGACCCTATTATAAGAGGGAAAGAAATCCACAGAAAATTCATAAAAAAATGCACTGAACTTGGAATTAAATCCCCTACACAATACCCCTTTAATACTGTTGAACTAGCCAGAAGAAGTTTATATGAATATTTAAAGAAGTTAAATTATGCTCATTTCGAAAAGGCTTCTGAAAGATATGGAGAAGATGCTGCCCTTATTGCAAATACAACGGGGCAAGGAAGTGTTATTAAAAAAATTATTAGACCCTTTGAACAAGTCCAATTCGATGGACACCGGTTAGATGTAATAATTGCTTTAGTTCTATATACTCCTGAAGGAGATGAAATTGTAACGATTATTGATCGCATTTGGTTATTAGCAATAATTGATGTTGGTTCAAAGGCAGTCTTAGGTCATTATGTAAGCTATAACAAAGAGTATACGCCAAGTGATGTTTTGAAGTGTATTAGGAATGCAATAATTCCATGGAAACCGAAAAAATTTACAATTCCAAATTTGAAATATCCAGAACAAGGGGGATTTCCATCAGGTGTTATTGAAAAAGCACAATGGGCTTTATGGAATGAACTTTTATATGATCAAGCCAAAGCTAATCTAGCTGAAATTGTAAAAGATCGATTAAAACAGACAGTAAGATGTACTGTAAATTCGGGAAGAATAAAGTCGCCTGTTAAGAGAAGCCATATTGAAAGATTGTTCGGGCTTATTGAACAAAATGGTATTCAACGATTGCCAACTACAACAGGAAGTCACCCTGAAGATCCTAAAAGAAGAAATCCCGAGAAACAAGCCGTTAAATATAGAGTTTCTGCTGAACATATTGAAGAATTGGTAGAAGTATTATTTGCTGAGTATAACGGAACCCGTAGTGAAGGGATTAATTTTTCTACACCTTTAGAAGCTATGCTTAATAGATTAAAACGCTATGAGGTGAATCAGATGCCAGAAGAGCAAAGAAGCAATCTTAATTTCTTATCATTGAAAGCTACCAGAGAAGTTCAAGGTAGTATTAAAAAAGGTAGACGACCCTACATTCAATATGAAAATGCCAGATATACAAATGATATATTAGCTCGTTCTTCAGGCTTAATTGGTAAGAAACTCGGCTTACTTGTTAATATCGATGATCTTCGAGTAATTGAAGCTTTCCTTCCAGATGGTTCCGAACTAGGAAAATTAAGAGCTTCAGGTCGTTGGGGGATCACACCTCATTCATTGCAAGTACGAAGAGAAATTTATGCATTAAAAAGACAAAAATTGCTGGACTTTACTGCATCAGATGATCCAATAGAAATCTACCAAAAGTATCTAGAATCCACATTGAAAACTAGGAAAACTAATAGAAATAAATATTTAGAATTAACAAGAAAAAATAGTGAATCGGAGGGTAATGATAACATTGAAATTATTCATGAGGAAACTCTCCAAGAAAAAGTAAATGAAGAAATCATAGAACTTGCTCAAGTAAAACGAAGAACAGAAGAAGTTTCAAAGGTCGAAGTGCCAAAGCCTAATAAAATTCGTAGGACTATCGTATTTTAAGGATGTGAAAACCATGGAAGAAACAATAGAAGAATTACCAATTCAAATAACTTCAATTAACCGTCCCTTAATTGTTCAAGGATCTCACCCAGTATATACTGGAAGGTATTTACTTTCGACGAATGAAATATCTAAATTATATGAAAAGTTGAAAAAATGTATTCAAAATCGTTTTCCTGGTGCAATAATACACGGTAGGCCAAGGTTGGGTAAGTCGAGAGCAATAAAATATTTAATGAATATATTACCAGATGATTTCGGAAACTTACCCATTTATGTGTTATTATGTCGAGAACATACAAAACCAAATGAAGATGTTTTTTTTACTGAAATTTTAAGAGATATTGGACATAGTCTGTCCACAACGGGTAAGGCGGTTGCAAAACGTGAGAGGCTACTTAAGTTTCTTGTACAGCAAGCAAAAAGCGTTGGATTAAATCGAATCATTTTTTTTATTGATGATGCTCAAAGATTACATGTAATTCAATATGGATGGCTAATGGATATTTGTAATGAACTTGACAGTGTAGGTATAAGTTTAACGGTCTTTCTAGTAGGTCAAGAGGAATTAATCAATCAAAGAAATGTATTTTTTGAAGAAGGTAAACAACAAATTATTGGTAGGTTTATGGTTCATCAACATCAGTTTTCAGGTGTCAAAACGATTGATGATTTAAAAGAATGTTTGGTAAGCTACGATGAGGAATCATTTTTCCCTGAAGATAGTGGTTGCTCATTTACTAGATATTTTTTTCCAAATGTCCAGAATTTTTCCTTAGCAGCTTTTGCAAAAGAGTTATTTAACATTTTTTCAGAGATGCGTCTTGAGGCTGGGATAAGAACAGAATTCGAAATTCCAATGCAATATGTAACATTGACAATTGAATACGCTTTGAGAACGTTTGGGGTAGAAGGCGAAAACTTAGATGTAATTACGCAAACCAAATGGAGAGAAGCGATAGAAAGTTCAGGTTATTTAGAAGCAGAGGCTTCCCATCTTTAGCAGTTGAATTAGGGGTGTTCGATTTGGTCTTTCGATTGTTAACAGAAACAGATAATGAAGTCACAGAAAAGTTATGTTGGAATGACCAATGGATATCTCCTTATGAATCTGCTTGGGGTATTTTTGAAAAGTTCAAGTATGCCAACAATGCAAATTCCAGGGATATTATGTCCTTGTTTGGTGATGAGAAAGTAAGAAATCAAAAGAATAAGAGCAAAAGCAAATACGATCTTTTGAACTTCATGAAGTTTGATCTTAATTTAATTAGGGATGGTTTAGGAATTGATTTTTACCATAAAAACAAAATTGAAATAGCACACATGCTAGGACCTTTAACAAAAAAATCATATAAAAATGAACCGATTTATGATTACTCATTTTTTTTTAGAGATACAATAGCTTATTGTCCTACTTGTATGGAAAATGGTTTTCATAGTATTTTTTTTCAGTTTAAATTAATTAAAAAATGCCCTTATCATGACATTCTATTATTGAAGGAGTGCCCGGCTTGTTTTGCAAAAATTCCTTATGAACTAAGTGACTTGAATACGCTTGAGCCCTTTCAATGTAAATGTGAATATCGTTTTTTTAAACCACAATCAAAATTACTTTTTTCTAACGAATGGGTATCAAGTAATCTAGATAGAATTACTTGTAACAATGTAAATAAATATCTTAATCTAACTACTGGTGATATGCTCAGACTCAAAGATATGTATTTATTTAAAGAGATTGAATTAGATGCTTACCCTAATGTTTTGGAGAATATTATTTCAATATTAGATTTCAAAGATTCACAAGTTGAAGATAATGCACATTTCATTGTGACAAGTGCACCGAATGTTAAAAAAATACGAGGTGAGAAAGAGAAATACGAAATACAAAAGTATACAAAGGTTAATTTCCCAGGAATAAATGAAGAAGCCATTAGAAAACTTCGATTTCATGAATTTCAAAAAGAGATTTATCAATCTTATACGGCTACAATAACTGGAGTTGCTGGTCAATTAAGAAAAACATTATTATCAAAGCACAGGACTTGTATTAATAGATTAATTAAAAATCCTAATGATAAAATGCAAATTTGTCCATATGCATTTGCATATGTATTTTGGAGGGAATATTCGCAAAATTTTAGTAATCACACAAGTGTTGATAATTATGGAAGCCCAAAGAGGCTAGTTAAAAATCATATTGAATTCCCCCAATTTGATGTGGAGGTTATGCAGAATCTTTATGAGTTTTTAGGAAGTGATATTGAAGATATTACTCTAGAAAGTAGGGCTGCGCTAAAGTGGTTTCTTAATCGAGTAATATCTCATCTTTCTATAAACCATTTTAATAACATGTTAAGCGCTTCACAAAGTTATATAGATCGAAGAAAGTTCCCAAGTACACTTCCTTATACAAAATATGATAAGATTCCATTCTTTGTTGCTATCCGCCCTAAAGATAGGAATAAACCTTTAGAGTTTCATTGGTGGGGGCAACAATTGATTATAAGTAATTTAAATTGTCCATTTAACACTGTGAAAAGTAAGAGAGCCCAATCGTAAACAAAACACTCAACATGACAGAGAATTAAATAAACATCAATATGTATTATCATAATGTGATTTTACTGTTTAAATACTCTGTATTAGTATATTTATTATTTTTATAAAATTAGAATGCTACTTAAATTCTCTTTCACAAAGTTAGTCTTAGATTCACCCGCGGCAATCAATAAAAATAAGGTAGGACCAGTAAGGTCCTACCTTATTTACGAAAGCATTCGCTCTTCAAGATCTAACGCCAAGCTCTTGGATCCGCTCATTCCCTTGATATATTTAAATGGTCCAGTGGCGGACCAGTCAATCTTCCCAAGTTTCTTAACAGCTCTTGGGATACCACTATAGTCGAATTGACGTTTGGATTCCGTTGAACAATTTGCCAGTACAGTAGATCCAGCAATGGAAAGTGCATCTAAACAAACAATATGTGTTAATCTGTGACTGCTGTAATCAAGCCACTCTTGTGGAAAGCTTTCTTTCACAGCATTGTAAAAGGTCAACGCCATTGTTAGTTTGTCTTCCCGAGAATAAAAAGAAATTTTACTGTTTTTAGTAAGTAAGTGTAAGGTTCGATATAAATTTTGAAGTGTGATATGTCGTCCTTTATTTCTTTTTCCAATAATGCTTCCAATATTATAAAATGGACTTTCAGATCGGATGAGCAGCTCGGTAGCAATCCAGCTCATGTCGTCAGAATCTCTACGAAGATATTTACTTAAAGAGGAGCCAATTCCTTTTGCCTTAGTATTTATAGTATCGAATAGGCGAACTTCCTCATCTTCATCTAAAGAATGAAAGGCTAGGAAAGGAATATTGATTTCTGCATTTGTTTCCTGCGTATATCTTTTAATTCCACCTAATCTGTGTTGGCCATCCATTAAGGAGGCTTTTCCATTACAGATGATTCGACCAAAAGTAGGACGTTGTTTATCGTATGCTGAAAATTCCCATTGACCTCCAGCATTGAGCAATATGGGAGTAAACAATGCATCTTCTCCCTTAGATAAATATATGGCAAAATCATTACATCTTTTTGGATCTACGGGTCTTTGATAACCTTTACCGGATGGATCATCAAAAGGTTTAACGAATGTTAGGTTTAAAGCTATTGTTGAAGGGACATGACTTTGATAAGCAATTTTTCCGCGAATTTTACATTGGATAATGTTTTCAATCACAATTGGACTTGCTAATGTGTTGTTCATGATGTATTTACTCCTGTGATTATGTGTATTTAAAATGATCAGATACTTTTGGAAATGGACGTATTATCAAATCGAGTGTTTTATTGCCAGAATGATTAATGTTTTGTAATAGGAAGCCAAGCTGAAGAAATAATTCGATCACTTCTTCCATGGTACTTGGATAAAACATACCATTTTCTTCTAATTTTATTTTTATTGAATATTCTCGTGAGTAAATAAGGAAGAATTCATTTCTTTGGAAATCAGTGATAAAATTTCTATTTATTTCTTCAAAGTTTATAAAGAGTTGCTCGGCATTGTGTGAATGCAGATATTCAACAGTGGCATCTCTTGTAAGTCCTTTTGAGACACAATAACTAATTTGAGGTAAAGTCGTAATATTGGCTAAAGGAAGCCACTCCGCCCAGCCATAATCATAAAAACTATTTGGTAATATACATTGATTACTAGGTATTAAATTAAGTTTGGAAAGCAATCCAACCGTGATTTTCCCTAGATCCATCTAAAGAAAACCACCTTCCTCTTGATATAATAAATATATTTGCTCAGTTACTGGCACAAAAGGCAAAAAGTAAAGTAGGTATACGTTATTTGAAATTTTAATGTTAAGAGTACTCAACAAAAACTCTCACCTCGGCAACAATATTGGCAATGAATACTTATATTATATCACTTAAAAGGGTTATTAACAATTAATTATATAACTTATTGGAGATAACAATAATTGGGAGGGATCTGGATGACTAGTTTGCAAATGATTGTAGGAGAAAAAATAAAAAATTTCCGAAAGATAAAAGGGATGACGCAGCAGGAGTTAGGATTCAAAGCTAATTTAAAACAAGGATACCTAGGCGATGTAGAGAGAGGGGCTAGAAACATATCACTCGAATCGTTAGAGAAAATAATAAATGCTCTTGGTCTAAGACCAGGCGACATTTTTGGATATCATGAAGTAAATATCAATGATGTAAATTATGAATTAGAACAAATTATTCAAAAGCACAGCGATTTTCTGAGAACAAAAAAGATAAAAGATGTAAAAATGCTCCATAAAATCTCATTAGAGATATTTGATTCTCTAGAAACTAACTAGTATTGCTGGACTTATTAGTCATCCCATTAAGTAAAATAATTCTAGGGAGAATTCTATGTTCTGTTGGAATAAAAACTGGATACAAACTTACGAATCACCTTGGTCTTTATTTGAGAAATTCAAATATGCCAATGAGATTAATTCTATTGAACTGCTTAGAACCTTAGGAACTACTCAAGTAAAGATGATAAAAACAAGATTGAGAGGACGTGGAATAAGAAATTTGTATACTTTGGAAGGATTTGAAGAAGAATTGTTAACCTCAGCCTTTCAAAGTAACATAGTTGAAATCAATAAGAATAATTTGGATAAGATCACATCTGTGTTAAATTCAAGAGATTCTCATTATAGGTTGCATTTTAATGATAACTTTGTGTATTGTCCGATGTGTTTGCAGGAGGGATTGCATAGCCTATTTCATCAATTTAAATTAATACATGAATGCCCTTTTCATCACATTAAATTAGAGAATGTATGTTTAAATTGCCGCATGATTTTTCCTTATGAGTTGTGGTACGATAAAGATATTCCGCCTTACACGTGTCAGTGTGGCTATACTTTTTTTTCATCAACAGTTGCGCATTTGTTTGAATCATGGTCAAAAAGCAAACAGATAAATGCTGTACAACTTAGTAAGTGGTTGCAACATGCTAGCTCTGGTTATAAACTATTTTTCTTTAAGAAAAGAATATTTAATTTAGAAAATGGTATCGATTTAGCATTAAGTGCTTTGGAACAAGTTCGAGATGAATCCCCAGTTTCATTACTTATTAATGGTAATATTAGGTTTAATTGCGAACATTCAATGTTGACTCAAAAAAAATTAGTTAGTGAAGGAATGCGATTTAATGACGAAATCTATGCAACTGTTTTAGAAGTGTTCAAATCAATAGATCTGAATATAAAAAAAAGAGTCAGAACTAATCATAAGAAATGTTTACACGTAACGAGAAAGTTTCTATTTAGAAACGACTTTAAGAGGACATGTGAATTTTCGACATCATACATGATATGGCGGAATTCTATTTTGACTAATAGTGAAGATTATAACAAAATAGTCAATTTAAGTGCAAAACCAACCAAATACAATTATATACTTAATTTCCCAACTCAATTGATTAAAAAAGAGTTGAGCGATTTTATTCATTATTGGAGAATTAATCAACCAGAGGATAGACAATATGCCGCGACGTTGAAATGGCTAATAGCAAAATTGGCAGCATCCCTAATTTTAAAATACTGGGATATTTGCCAAGAAGCTATAGTCTTTAATAGGTGCAACGGTGATTTACCAACCATTGAATATTTGAGAGAAAGATTAAGTGTTGCCGCTCCCACGTTATTTATTACTCTACCACGGAAAGATATTTCATCTGACGTTCATCGGTTTTTAGAATTTAAACAACGAGATTGTAAATTGCAACTGGATAGTAAATTAAAATGTCACACAAATTGAGTGAATGTCCAGTTCAGTTATAATGATTTACAGTAAAGGGGCTTGAATTGAGTCTGTTTTTTAATATTACTTGGGAACTTTCTATCAATTATATATGAAACAAAGTTCCCTAATTCATTAAAATTTGCTATTTTGAAAACTTAGTATTGAAAAGGTGATTTCATCTTAAATCCATTCCACTAACTCTACATAATCTTCCTTATTGCCTGAACGTTGTAGATTATTAAGACCACCATCAACCCCGACTTTTCCACACTTACATAAACTTAAATCATTTTTATCAATTTCTCAGGAAGAGGGCGGCGCTAAGTTTCGCTTTAATTTCCATCAGGCAGCCGCACCATCGGCACGTTGTACCAAACCGATGGTCATTACATTTCATACATTCGGCGATGCGGCGCTCATAATCAACCTCCGTTGTCAACTCCAAATTACGGATTTGGAAGTTTCGCCGAATAGTTTGGCGATATCCTCTGACATATCGTGCACGGTGGTGCTGCAGCCGTTGCATTCGAAATAGATAAGTTCCTTATATTTACAAGTCAAAGAAAATAATTGTAATATATATACTATATATAGTGTATTAATTTGGAATGTTTCGCTTAAATTTGTAGAATTTATGTTGGGAACAAAGACTATTTTCTAATTAAATAAGTAAATGAGGGTGGATGAGCCTATGTTAAGAATTAAAAAAATAAAAGTGAAAAATTTTAGAAAGTTTCATAATACAGATCTTCAAATGGATGCTACTTTAACTGCAATTGCAGGGTCGAATAATGCAGGTAAGACCTCAATTGTCGAGCTTATGTCAAGTATTTTTACACCAGGAAAGTCTCTAAGTGTTGAGGATATAAGTTATAGTGCTCGGAAAGATGATATTCAAAGAATACAAAGTATTTTTAATGATGAGAGTATTTCAGATGATGAAAAATTAGAGAGGCTACTTGAAGTTTATAGTTTTTTAAATAAGATCACAGTACTTGTTAGTATAGAATATGATGATGACGATAATTTGCACTTATTTTCAGACTATTTATCTGATTACGATCCTCAAAAAAAAAATTATTACTTCATTATTGAATTTGAATATAAAATAGCAAAGCTTAAAGAAATACAAGATGTAATTATTAAAAATAAAAACGTAGAGGAATTATTCTCTTCTTTGGAATCTATAATTTATTACTGCGATGAGAATGGTGAAGACAGAATAAAGATAAAAAACAAAGATGTATTTTATAATTTATTTAATTTTCACTGTGTATATGCTTTAAGAAGGTTATCAGATACTTCAGAAGAAAAGCAGAGTTTTTTAAGTAAACGTTTACTTAAAACTGTAGAAAATAATGAGAGATGGAGTAATGGATTAGATAAACTAGTAGAAGACATTAATGAATTGCTAATTGAAAAAGATTTATCTTCTCAAATGGATGCACTTACAATAGATACAATTAAGCAAACCTTATTTGAGTTCTCAAAAACTAATGGTGGAAATACAGGGAAGCTAGGAATTGATTTTAGATTAGAAAATCAGGATATACATAAGGTAATTCTTGAGTTTTCAAAAATTTATTTTGAACAAGACGGCGGTGGAAAAATAAAAGAGCAAAAACAGGGATTAGGATATAGTAATCTGATTTACTTATTGCTCGAAACACAAATATTCAAAGATAAGATGGATAGTGCTAAGGTGAATTTATTAGTATTTGAGGAACCCGAGGCACACTTACATCCCCAAATGGAAAATATTTTCATTCAATATTTGAATCGAATTAATGGTTCGGAGGAAAGTAAAGAAGCTAACCATTTAACAGCATTGACTGCAATTTCGTCTTCGTACAATTTAATTAGTTCTTATAATTTTGATGTTTATAACGAAGTAGCTACAGCCTCTTCAATGGAAGAGGTTAATAAGGAGAAACCGCAACTATTTCAATTATTTATTACGACACATTCGAGTGAAATGGCCAAGTTAATAAAACTATCACGTGTAAGAGTAATAAGACCTCAAAGTCATATCGAATCATCTGTGTTCGATTTAGAGCAGTTCTTAATAGGTTTAGAACCTGATGAAGTTCAGTTTTACAATAAATTTTTTCAATTTAATATGATAGAAATGATTTTTGCTGATAAAGTAATACTTTTTGAAGGTGATGCGGAAAGACTTTTAATAAAGTATTTAGTTGCTACTGATAAAAATTATAGAAGTCTCGCTTCACAGTACATATCATATATACAAGTGGGTGGGGCATACGCTCATAACTACTTAAAAATAATTAAGTATTTAAAAATAAAAACTCTTTTACTATCGGATCTTGATTATGAATATGAAGATGATGATTTGAAGAAAGAAGCTTTATCTTTAATTGGGGAAGTTCATCTAAGAGAAGTATCAAACCAAACAATTATTACAATAACAGGCCATAAAATTGTGAAGGATATTTACAATTTTCAAATTAGTAAAAAAGGTGTATTTGATGCTAATAATCTAATATGCTTAAAATTTCAAACTTTTAAAGATGGGTATGCTCGCACATTAGAAGATGCTATTCTGGTTAATTTATTTGACAAGAGAACGGTATTTACTAAAGTGACTAGGGAAGAAATGAATTCTTTAATTCAAACCAATAAATTATGCTTAGCAGGTTCAAAAGGATCAATAACTTCAATTAGAGATCGAATTGCAAAGCTAAGTAAAAAAACGGATTTCATGTATTCATTACTTGAAAATGAAAGGTTAAGTAAAGCGATACCTAAATATATCGAGGAGGGATTGATTTGGTTGCAGGCTTAGAAATAAAAAATTCATTTACACTGGTTAATGCTCCGGCTGGAAGTGGTAAGACGACGGCAATATCAAAGCTTGTTAAAGTCCTTCTCCGTTCCTCTGAAAAAAAAATATTATGTATTACATTTACAAATAGAGCTACAGAACAACTGAGGTTAAAAATCGATGACGAACAAGTTGAGATAAGCACCATTCATTCATTTATATCGAATTTTATGCTTCCATTTTTTAATAAAGTCGGAATCAAAGAGTATTATGGAGAGGTTTTTGCATTAAATATTGAGCAAATTTTAAGTGGTTCTGATCCAACTAACTTAGAAAAGATTGAAAAGTTTAAGCTGCGAAACAATATTAGTCCTGATAAGTTATTGGACAGGGAATTTGTTATTGGAAATATGCAGAAGATATATTACAGTGAAACGCAGTATTCATCTTATTTATATGGTGGCTTGTCTCATGATGATTTGTTATTGTTTTCAAGAGATGTGCTGAGTAAGTTTACAAAGATTAATAATTTGATATCTCAAAAATATTCTTATGTTTTCATAGATGAGTATCAAGATACTAACACAGAAATTTTAGAGTTGTTTCATAAAGCCACACAAAGTACTAAAACTAAATTAGTGCTTCTAGGTGACGAGATGCAGCAAATATATGCCGATAGAGGGGAAGGCTTTGAGCCTGTACTAGAAGAATTTTTTGAAAAAGATAGATCTCTTAAAAAAAATTGGCGTTCAAATGAACATATTGTCACTATATTAAATAATTTATATTTTGACCCTTCATATTCTCAAGATCCTCAGATAATGGGAGGCCAAAAGCCGCAGTTACACCTCGTAGATAGTGTAGATAAGGTAGAAACGGAAGAAGATGTCATGCAATTGGTATTATATAATAGCGACCTATTCGATCGAATCGGTGCTGGAAATCTTTACAGAGCATTTCTTCAAAAATATTCATTTAACGACAAGCATACTTCAAAACAAGTTCTACTGGATTTGACAGATAATCCGGACGAATTAATGAAGCTCTTTATATTTATTATGGAGACAACATACTATTATTCTAATAAAAAATATGGAGAAGTTTTAAAACGAATTGTAGGTTTTAATTACTTAAATGAACAGAAGTGGAGAGTTAATAAGCATTCAGATAAATTACGTATAAATATGTACTTACAAGAGATTAATAGTAAATTTAATGAAGATATTACCATATTAGAGTTAATTGATTTTCTTCAAAGAACTAAGTTGTTTGATGCAAATTACTTAGAACAAATTATTAATAATCTAAATGAGAATGTAAACTTTAAAGAAAGAATTGCTACAGTTAAATTAATCGAATTCAAGAGATGCTATAATGAATCAAAAATTCAAACAACATCCACTCAACACGCTGTAAAGGGCGAAGGACATCCCAGTATTGCCCTTAAAATTACAGATGGAGCGCATAGTCCCAATGTTCAAATGTATTTATTTCTTGAATTGATTGCTAAAGATATGTTTAATTATACAGAATTGAAGGAAATTGTTCCTGATATAAGGGCTTTAAAAGAAAATTATACAAAATTAGTTGGATTTAAGATCTCAAGTAGTATTACAAAAGACAGTTATGAAGCGAATAAGGTTAATCTAAATAATTATATAATTGAGCTCGATTCCAGAATAATGCGACATAATCATTTATATTCAATCATATTTCAAACTGTCTTTGTAGCATACTTCTCAAGTTCTAATGTATCTAATTTCAAAAAATGTTTATCTGCAATTAATAAAATAGAAGGTATTATACTTGCATATAAACTTTTTTATGTTGGCTGTTCTCGTGCAATGAATAAACTAGATGTTTATGTTTCGCTTGATAAAGTAAATAACTTCAAAACAGAGTTTGTTTCTAAAATGCAATCAATCGGTTTTGATGTAGTAGTATAATAATTGATTGGAGTTTTTTAGAGTGATGAGGCAATCTAGTAGATTACACGTGAAGGGCAAATTGGAAACCACTCTACATGTAACGCTGATTTCTTAAGAAGACCTAGTGATTTTGATACAACAAGGGAGTTATTAGGGGATTAATCAAATTTTTAGGGTTTCAAAAAGACAAGTCTTTTATAGACACAAAAGAAATGTCAATGGGACTTCAGTCTCGCCTAAAGAAGTTATGTCAAAATAAATAAAATGCCATGAGATAATCCTGATAGTGAAACAAGACCATTACCACCGATTAAAACTCAGTGGTAATTTTTATTTTTAGAATTTTGAGTTAGTACAACATCCACGGCTTAAACTTTATTTTTATATAAGTACATGCGTTCGTTATAATTTGTATGGGAACGTATTATGCAGAAGCAAATCCTAGCCATACTTAATGAGTTTCCGATGGCAAGTCAACATCATTCCGTTAAGGGGCTTGGCCCTAGTCTGCCATCCAAATGCTAAGCCTTAATCTACTGCCACTTGAGCTTGTTTCTGTGCCAGACTAGACATTGATGCAGCATTTAAGAGAAGCTGCAAAGCGCGGGCTTGGTCTAGGTCGAATACAGAATCTGAAGGCAGCAGCGAGCCGTTCTGTTGGCATCAAGCAAGGCTCCGAGTTGGCTAAAATGGAGTTAAAGTTTTTGCTGACACATTACGAATGGCTTAAGAACAAACTTGAAGAATTGGAAGCAAAGCTGGATGAACTACTACTGCAGATCCCTCATGTAGAGCAAGTATTGGCTATGAAAGGGATAGGCCGGGACACTATCGCTGGCTTTCTAGCTGAGGTAGGGGACATTGGCCAGTACCGACATCCGAAGCAGGTCACGAAGCTCGCTGGACTGAACTTGAAAACAAATTCATCCGGCACACACATAGGACAAACCAGGATAACAAAGCGGGGCAGGAAACGGCTTCGTGCTTTGCTCTTTAGAGTGATGATACCGCTAGTCGCTAAAAATTCAGCCTTTCGAACCTTACACGAGTATTACACCAAACGGCCAGTGAATCCATTAAAAAAGATGCAGTCTCTCATTGCGTTATGTAACAAACTCATACGCATTCTTTTCGGTATCTTGCAGAAGGGCCATGAGTTTAGTGAAGAAAAGATGATTCAGAATATCCCTCGATTTACGGAGATGCCACAAGCAGCATAATGATCGCTTTTATTAGATGATGACCTAGGTTAGAGTAAGATAACAAGAAGCACGGATGAGTCGGAAAGGCACTATCCTTACGGACAAAGATCCTGTCGGGCAGCATATCTGACCTCCACCTCATGGACAGGTTGAATGAAGGAATGTGGGAGCGTAGACTCTGCGAGATGTGGGAGGGTTGACCGCCATGAGCACATGTGGAGATCCAAAGGTGCAACCATAGATTACCATACCATCCGTTATTTACAACAGGTGGTTTAGGTAGAGAGTTTTTTGCCCATCAGCATATCCATAAATTTCTTCCTCTACAACTTCATACCATTGAAATGTTATCTGCTAAAAGGTATTAATGGTCAAAGACTGAGAAAACGAGAGTATTTAAGAGCAAAGCGTTTCTCCATAGAGGGAGGATTAGGTGGTATTAATTTAGAATTATTAGATAGTAAAAAAATTACAAACATCTGAATTCAGGAGTGTTAAGAGCCCATGAAATATTTTAAAGATTTGGACGGGCAGTTATGCTCATAACTTAGTGAGGGAGGTTTTATGAATAGCAAAAAAATATTATTACTAGGTTTCGGAATTCCGTTGTTACTGGTAGTTGCGATAGCATCATTTCTAATTTTACCTTGGCTTCTGATATTCATAGGCATTTATTTAGAGCCCAATCCACCTACGCCTATGAATAAACATGGGGAATTTCCGTTTCATTTGGTCTATGAAGTAGATGACAAACAATATACGATTGACGATACAATCATTTGTGATTATGCCGGAATTGGTATGGATGAGGGACATGGAAAATATATAAAATGGGACGAGCACTTAGCCAACGGAGAAAAGATTACACAAAAATTAATGTCCAATGAAGATCAGTTTAGCATTACATTATTTAATGGTTTTGTTCAAGGTCAGGGGGGTACATTCATAAATTATGATCTCGGGAATCCTCAATATTATTTAGGATACAAAAAATACACAAGTTATAACCCGGGACGTGTAAGTATATCAAGCTCGACTGCTAGCGGGATTATCAGTGAGGATGAACTTTGGAATAAATACAAAATAAAAATAATTGAAGCGAAGTTTTCTCAGCCAATGGTTGGAAATAGCATTTCGACATCGTCTAGTTATAAAGATGTTGCTCAGAACGCAGCAAAAGGCGTTACGGTGATTTCACAAGAATCTTCATATTCTCCTAATACAAAGCTAATTATTTTTACATGGAAAAACGATACAGATAAACAGTTAACGTATGAAGATAGTTTTTACATCCAAGAGAAAATTGATGGTAAATGGCAGGACGTATATCGCGAAAAAGCAGTTGGCTTTTCTCAAGACAAGATAAGCTTTGACCCTCATACTCAAATCACATACACATACGATATAAGTAAATATACGAATAATATACCATCAGGAAATTATAGGGTTGTCTCTCCAGTACTGGTACCCTTGAAGGAAAGATCCTATGAAGCTCATGTTTTGTGTGGAGAGTTTACAATAAATTAGTAACTAATAAGCAATATTGAACTAACGAAAGAATGTTTGTTCAATAAGAAACCAAGACGAGGCTGTTGGAAAGTTTTTCATTGATTTCGTTAGATTTCCAATCAAATCAACTCAAGGTATGCTTCTTTTCGTTTAAGCATGGCAAATATCCAATGTAGTAACTTGTTCACACATGCGATAGTCGCTACTTTGTGAGGTTTTCCTTCGGCCATTTTTTTGTCGTAAAAAGCTTTGAGCTTCTTACTCCCAGTACGCCTCAACCCTCAGAGAACAGCCATGTACAAGGCGTGCCTGAGTCTGCTGGAGCCACGTTTTGTGATCCGATTAATCGTAGCCGTAAACTTTCCCGAGATGTGAACACTGGGATCTACGCCAACAAAGGCAACGAGCTTTTTAGGATGATTAAACCGATCAATCTCACCAACTTCAGAGATAATCGTTGCCGCGATTTTCTCACCGATGCCGGGGATGGATTGGATAATCTCATATTCTTCAACTTCATTAGCGAGTGCATCTATTTGCTTTTCTAGGGTCGATAGATGCTCTTTATAATGGAGGAGCATACTAATGTACATATTCATACTAAATAAGTGACTTTGATATGGCGCTTTTCGGAACGGATTTCGAATTGCAGCTGCCATGAGCTTCTGAGCCTTTTCTTTAGCCCATTTTTCGGAACGACCTACACATAAAACTGCTATCCTTTCGGTTAATTTAGCTTCACCGGCACTGAGAACGTCCTCAGACGTTGGAAAAGATAACAAGGTTCGTAGAGACACCGCAGAGTACAAAGCCCCGAAAACGCCTCTAAACTCCGGAAATACCTGATCTAATACTGCCTGAAATTGAAGTTTGATCTGAACGAATTGTCCCGTTACCGATCCATGCTGTCTTGTGAGATTACGCAGGTTTAGTAATTGCACACCTCTAGTCTTATGATGATCAAATTCCTCCTTGTAAAAGAATTCGCATAATGCATAGGCATCAATGGCATCTGTTTTTACTTTACGTAAGCTCGAAGACTTTTTCGCTTGATAAGACAGAATCGGATTAACAACAATGTAGAAGTAGTTCTGATCATCTAGAAACTGGGTGACAGGAGCATTGTAATGACCTGTAGCCTCTAAAATAACTGTAGGTTTTTGTCCAGTCGTGGCTTCAAGATCTTTTAAAAGCTGATGGAAAAGCTGCAGTCCCTCTCGTGTATGAATGATCGTAAAGCTCTTTCCGTAGGGCTGTCCTTTATCCAAGAAGGCCTGGCCCTGACTTTCTCCTTTTGCAATATCCAGACCAATTACTGGATTCATTCTTCAATCCCTCCTAAAACTGAATTTGTCGGTAGCCCCTAGTCCTTCTTGCAGTGTAATAGCTTCGCTTGTTATTCGAGATCGTTGTCTCAACCAGCCTCAAACATGTTTCTACAAGTAGGGGGTGAACAGTTTACTTCACGGGATCACGGTCCCACGGGCAGTGACGTTCGACCCCGGCTACAGTTACTAAACCTCTAAAATACAAAAGAGGTCAACCAGTAAAAACTGGTTAACCTCATAATACGAACGGGCAGTTTTCTTCAGTAAATGGTAAAATTATTGGTACAATTTATGTTATTATGCAAACCAAATTGAAAAGCTAATGACTATTTAAATTGGCATACCAACAAAGTTAAGGTGGAGTGGATATGAGTACAAACGTCCAAAAGCTGGTTTCTGATTATTTTAATGGAGCGCTAAAACAACAAAGTGCTTACCCCTTTATTTTAAAAGCTTTGGATACTGCTTTAATTTTAGTAACGGGTAGTTATTCATTTGGAATGTCTGACGAAACATCAGATCTTGATATTGAATTCATTGTACCTGATTCGCAACATACTACTTTAATCAAAGAAGCTGGCGGAGTCCAATACCTGTGGGTTCATGATGAGGATCATCACCCCTTAGTTGATATAAAAATCCGGCCAATGACTTGGCTCCAAAACCGTTTAACTGGCCGCGATCCAAAGGTTCTTTGGATATACCAACACGCGATTTCTGTTCAGGATAGAGAACAGATCCTAGCAAAACTTCTCGATGACGCAACCAAACGTTTCCAAATGGTAATTTCAGATTCCATTACACAGACATATAAAGATTTTAGGACAGGAGTAACGGTCTCAGCGGCTAGAGAACCTCTTGGTAAAACAATTATGATGAGCAAAACAATTGAAGCTGCATTAGTTTTACCTTTTCTATCTCGGAATGAACCATACCCGTATCCGAAGTGGCAAAGTATCTGGTTGAAAAACAATCACAAACAAGGAGCGATTATTGTATCGCTATGCGAGCAATGGTTAGCTGGTGAAACGGTGTATAATTCGTTAAGAGATGAAATTAATGCAGTTTTGATTGAGGCAGGTTACCAGGATTTGATAAAGCACTTCTGGCGAAGGATCTAAGCCAAGCTTAACGGGAGACTTTAGTTGAATCTTAATAAAGAAGGAGGACCTGATAGCTTGAACTCAAAAAATGTATCAACAAAAAAAGACTTGATAACATTTCTTAATACATTGAGACATGATTTAATTGAGAATACTGCGAGCTGGGAGAACCAAACGCTAGAGAGTTTCTTGGAAGCAATGGAAGCTTGGTTAAGTGATTCTAATTCCGCTTCTAGTACGCCTACCTGGAGTATCTTTGCAACCTCATTATTGGCTGGGAAGGCATACGAGTGAACTAAGTCGTTACGCTAACGCAGAACGATAGCTTAATGCTATACAGTAGAAGCTGCCGCGAGACCGTACTGGTAGTTTCTTAAATATTCATAGACCAGAGCGAGGAGGATGAGAGAATGGCAATTGTACGATTAGCAACATTAGACGATGTAGATGAACTTGTTCAAATGCGTTGGGACTTTTCTATAGAGGATTATGGAGTTAGTACGGTTAGTTTCAATGAGTTTCATCATACTTGTAGCGAGTTTCTAGTTAAAGCGTTTGAAAGCGGGGATTGGTATATTTGGTTAGCAGAAGTTGAAAAAAAGATAGTTTCACATATGTACGTACAGTTAATACATAAAGTACCGAGACCGGGGAAAACTCGAGATCCTTACTACGGATATGTTACTAATGTCTATACTCGTCCAGCTTTTAGAAGCCAAGGCATTGGAACAGAAATACACATGAAAATGGAAAAATGGTCCAAGGAAAATGATGTAGAGTTTCTTATTCTTTGGCCAAGTAGCAACAGCGTAGAGTTCTATGAAAGAAATGGATTTGCTCGATGTGAAGAAGTAATGGAAAAACATTGGTGATTACATACTAAGCATTAAAGTAACGGATACTATAGTGGAAAGCTAAGGGAGCAGTTTGCCGAGACCGGCAGCTGTTCTTTTTTCTTTTAACCGTGAGCAGAATTCCTCAACAAGAATTTGGGTAATTATGTTATTATTTTAGAATGACAGTTGGTTAAAAATGGAGGATCTCAATGAACTTAAATGAAACCGGAATCATTATATTTTGTGAAAATTATGATGTGGCATTAAAATTTTATTCTGAAAAAGTAGGGTTACATGTTCGCAAAAAAGGAGAGCACTTATCCGTATTAGACTTCGGAGGTAGTTATCTCATGTTAGAGGATAACGGGGTAGCTTCGGTAAAGGAAAAAACACGGGCAGAGAATCCTACAGTTATTCGTTTTAACGTAAATAACTTTGAAGAGGCCGTATCAGAGTTGATACAGCGTGGCGTTTCTGTTGATGTAAAGAAGCATAGTTGGGGAACGATTGGAGTAATTATAGACCCCGAAGGAAATCGGATTGAATTAAAGGATTAGGCTCTGATTTCAAAACGTGGGATTAGTGGAAGAGCTGGATATTTCCCCAACGGAGAACATTTGTTCAATAAGAGGGTTAATTATAAATTAGTAGAGATCTTTGCCTTTTGGTCAGTGGCAATAGAAATACTGATTACTAGCTGATATAAACTAATGAATGAAGGAGTAACTTTCTAGTTGAAAGCAGGTGTTATTTTGACCAAAAGATTCGATGGTCGTATAGCGATTGTTACTGGAGCAAGTCGTGAACAAGGAATTGGAACTGCAATATGTAGAATGCTAGCGGCTGAGGGAGCAGATATCTTCTTTACCCACTGGAGTCGTTATGACGAAACTGTTGGATGTGGTGCGGAATACGATTGGGCAAACAAACTATGTTCGGAATTAACGCATTTTGGCGTGCGTGCGGCTCAAATGGAGGCTGATTTGACTGATCCAGCTCTTCCGCAACTAATACTTGAACAGGTTAATAATAAACTTGGAGCCCCCTCTATACTCATTAATAATGCTTGTTATAGTGTTAATAGTGGGTTTAGGGATCTATCTAGTACAATACTTGACAAGCATTATTATGTGAATATTCGAGGAAGTTCTATTCTCAGCGTGGAGTTTGCTAAGCATTTGGAACAAAATCTTAAAGGGCTAGTTCCTGGGAGAATAATATATCTCGTTTCTAAAGGTCCTGATCCAGACAATCTTGCTTATATTGCAACGAAAGGTGCTCTTATTGCTTTAACCGAGCCCTTGTCCGTAGCACTTGCACCTTTAGGAATTACTGTAAATTGTGTTGATCCTGGTCCAACTGATACGGGATGGATGAATGATGAAATCAGGACATATCTACAACCATTATTTCCAATGGGGCGTATCGGACTACCGAAAGATGCGGCAAATATAATTTCCTTACTTTCCAGTGATGAAGCTCAATGGATTACAGGTCAGTATATTAAATCAGAAGGTGGATTTACAGGTAGATAGAAAATGAGGAAATTAAAATCTAACAGGAAATTGAGAAGATTATTTTGTAATTCAACAGTTGACCGCTCAACCAACGGGGAACGATAGTTCAAAACAAGGGAACAGAATATGGTAACTAAGCGTGATCAGATAAATCATAAAAGAGTGATTCCAAGCGGGGGTTATTTCTTGAAAGAAATTCTCGATTTAATTAAGTACAGCTGCATAGATGAAATTTATTTAACTGGTTTCGTAGATACAGATAATGCAGGAGTCACTGAATTTACGGCTCTTATGAGATACCTGTTTTTTGAATTTAATAGTAATCTTTTAAAAATAGAATCAATTGAGCAATATTCGAGGTTATCGATTTCTCAAACTAAATCAGTCCAATTAGATATTGATCTGGAAGATGTCATCCCAGCAAAATCAAGAATCAGCAATATAATATTTAATAATCCATTAATAGATAATAAAGTTGCAGAAATCGAGTTTTATAACTTACAAGTAAATAATCTTAACGAAATATTATGTGATGCATTGAAAATAACACTTCAAAATAAGCAAGAAATATTCTTGGACCCTTCATTTTTGGGGATCAATATTGGTCCATCAGAAGTAGAAAAATTGTGGAGAGATAATCAAGCAGATGACTATGTAGATACTCCTACTCGAATTAATTTTGAAACTTAACAATCAGGATTAGTCATTAATTGCGAAGAGTGGTTCAACTAATTAAAGAATGATAGTTCAATTAATAAAGACGGATCGACTACCTTTCTAATTTAGCAGACAAGTTAGTCCTGGAAGGATATTTAAGCAGTTTAACAGAAATAAGGATTAACAACTTTTACAAAAAGCGGTGATCCGTCTGAAAAATAACATTCCAAATAAAATACATATTATTGGCTCAGTGGGTAGCGGTAAAACCACACTTGCTAGAAATTTATCTCGTAAGTACACCGTTCCTTACTATGAATTAGATAACGTGGTTTGGATAAGACATGGGGCCGAAGATATTAGAAGATCTGACGTAGAAAGAGATCAGTACTTAGAAAATATTATTCGTTCGGACCGATGGATTGTAGAAGGTGCTCACAGTCATGCTTGGGTTTTCAAAAGCTTTCAGAATGCTGACTTAATTATTTTCTTGGACACCCCGTATGCACTAAGAATAATTAGGATTACAAAAAGATTTATATTGCAAAAACTAGGGGTTGAAAAAGCAAACTACAAACCAACATTTAATATTTTTATGAAGATGTTCAAATGGAATACTGGATTTGAAAAACAAAGTAAACCGATGATCTTGAATATGCTCACTCAGGATAACATTAACTCATTGATTTTAAAGGACAACAGAATGATAGACCAATACTTTAAATAAGTCAGAGAACAAGTACAAGTGCACATTAAATTGGCTTTCCTTACCACTTTGTACCGTTGAGCTAACGGCGAACGTTAGTTTATAAATAACAATCAAAATGGGGCTGCCGGCATGATCGGCAGCTTTTGCTCAACTAAAGGGGAGGTTTTTGTATGGTTAATGTTGGGGATGAAATAAACAAGATAGTTGAAGATTATAAAATAG
Organism: Paenibacillus anseongensis; assembly: GCF_009757995.1. Taxonomy (NCBI): domain Bacteria; kingdom Bacillati; phylum Bacillota; class Bacilli; order Caryophanales; family Paenibacillaceae; genus Paenibacillus; species Paenibacillus anseongensis. The sequence goes on along the minus strand of NZ_WSEM01000039.1, from coordinate 14,412 downwards.
AAAACCATTTGAGTGGCACTTTACTAGTGTCACAAGATGGTAAAGTATTATTTGAGAAAGCATATGGCAAGGCTAATATGCAGTTCGGTGTTGAAAATACTCTGGATATGAAGTTTTTTATTGCATCAGTAACAAAAATGTTCATAGCTGCCGCTGCTATTAAACTACATGAAGAAGCTGCAATTAATCTGCATGCACATCCAGGAATTTATATTGATACGCTCAAACATATGCATCATAAAATCACATTACACCAACTAATATCTCATACCTCTGGATTATATGATATTTATGCGATACCGAACATTCGATTTGAAATGAGCAAGTTGAACAACGAAAAAGGTGATTTTCTTAATTATTTGAGTAATCAGGAACAACTGTTTGTCCCAGGTGTAGGATGGAAATATAACAGTACAGGTTTTATTATGATGGGGTATGTACTTGAGGCAGTTACAGGAAAAACATTTGAAACCTTACTAAATGAATTATTTTTTAATCCACTAAATATGAAAAGTACCGGACTTCATAATCCCAGACAAATTGTTGTTAATCGCGCGTATGGATACACGATTGAAAACGGAGAATTTAGGAACGCAGATTACGATAAATTGGTTGAAATTGAAGCACCAGGTGAATTATATTCAACTGTTAGGGATCTCAATTTATGGTGTGAAGCTATTTTAAACGAAACAATTCTATCAGGAGCTTCTAGAGATATTATGTTTACACCATATGCATCTGTAGATTTTGATCCTAAATTTAAGTATGGTTATGGTTGGTTTTTGGGGAATAATTTTAGGTGGATTCCTGGAGGATCTCCGGGATATAAAGCAGACATTTGGCAATTTCCTGAGAAAAAAGTGAATATAATCATGTTGTGGAACTATGAGAAGGTAAATTCATATGTGTTGTTTGAGAGAATAAGAGATCTGTTGAATTTATAAAAAGTATTATGTAACTCATCGTTAATGAAAACCCTAATTACACATAGGAGAATATTGAACCACATTGAACTAACTGGGAACATTAGCTCAATAAACCACTTAGATGAAGCTGCCACGGCAATCGGCAGCTTCATTACGTTAACGAGCAGGAAGGATACATCAACATCAATTGTCGAATTCTTTGTTCGTGCGAATATATTTATTAACGGGAGGTAGGGAATGGAAATTAAGATACGGGAAATTGCAGCAGACGATTATAACGAAGTTGTTGTCTTATGGAACGATGTACTTGGAGTGCGCACGGTCACAAATGAGAACTTTCGCGTTTCGATGGAATAGATGAACAAAGCCGGTAATTACAAAACGTTTGTAGCGTTACTTGAGAATCATGTTGTTGGTTTTATATCTATCGTTCATGCACTAGCTGTAGGGACTAGGAATGGTTATATGCATATAACTGGACTTGCTGTTAATAAAGACTTTCAGCGTCACAGGGTGGGAACTGAACTTCTTCGATATACTGAAAATTATGCGAAAGATTGTGAGATTTCAAGTATTATTTTATGTACCGGGATGAAGCGAACCGGTGCCCATGCTTTCTATGAGCATAATGGCTATGATAAAGATTCATACTGCTTTGATAAGACTATTAAACTTGACTAATAAATAACCTGTATGTGTCAATACTGATAGACACTTACTTATGGTCCTACAGCGTAAACCAGAAGAAGAGAAACGATGGTCGGTGCCATCAGGGGGCAAAGAAGAAAATGAAACACTAGAAGATTGCTGTATTAGGGAAGTTTATGAGGAGACAGGTTACCGCTGTAAAATTAACAGAGAAATAAAGGGTAAGTCAGGCGCATTTGGTCCAGTTGAATTTCAAGTTACATATTTTGAGGTTGAGATTTTAGGTGGCCAACCAACAATTCATGACCCTGATGGACTGATATATGAAATTGCTTGGAAGACCTCTGAGCAACTGAATGACCTCATTTTTCCTGTCCAGAAGATAAAGAGTTCTTGCTAAAGTACATCGAACAAAGAGCTTTGCGCTAACGGATAACGTTTGTTCAATAAACAGCAATGGGTGGCTACCGGCACGAAAGGTAGCCTTTCGCTCACCTAATGGACAGAATTCATAAATAGAAAGGAGTCAAAATGAGTACTATTACAGTTCAGGGTATGCTCCCTTCAGAGTTTATAAGTACCTATAAAACAGATGTAGTTTTCAAACAAATCAAAAGATATAAGGATAAAATAAATCAAGAATGGGATGAGGTTATCCATGATTTTTTAAAATTGGATTATGAAGCTGAAAACTTAATTTATGCTTTTGTCTCATTTGTGGAACAAGAAATTGATATTGGCCAAGAATTTAACCATTATTGTTACAGGAATGATCCAAAAGCAATTAAAAAAATTGAATGCAGAATTTGTACAATTATAAACCCTCTTGTATATTTACCCGTGGATAAGATTGGAAAAGGGCATAAAGCGATATGTGTATTACAATTTAACCCAACAACTAAAGAAAGATTTCAACTTCCTGTGATTGACGGGTTTCATATGAATAAAAATGGGAATGAAGTAATTCTATTTAATGAATAGCTGGATTCGTGAAGACAACTCGTTTTTTATAGGGGATTCAACTAACGGGAGAACTATACTTAACCACTTACAGGGAGCAGATTGCCGTAGGGCATACCCCCTTTTTTATGATTCGGCTTAACAACCACAATATTCCACTAATGTGATATGCTATAGAGAAAATTAAATATTAAAGGTGTAATGAAATAAAATGAATATAAAAGAAATACTTGATTTCATGAATACTGTTACACTCAATCAATTGTTGACTGATCAGACCATTATAGAATTAAAACAGAAAAAACAGGATTTGTCCCAGAGTGATAAGCGTTTTTTGCTGAAAAAATTAAGTGAGTTTCGCAAATATGATGTTCATTCCATATTTCATGTCATTTTAGCCTATTCAATTTGGTGTCCCGATGAAGCAATCGAAGAAGCACGGAAAAAAGGAGTATTTAGATACAAAGCGTGGGGGTTTAAAAGTAACTGTGCTGAATTCCTTTTACGGCAAGTTCAAAATACCTATTCACTAATAACCTATTTGGATAAAACCAAACAATTTATAGCTAGCAAACTTTTGTTATCGTGGATGTTTGATTTTTATAAAAAAACTGAAGAAGACTTGGTCAAGTATATTAATGAGCATCATCGTAATCGAAGAAGGATTCGAGTTGGGGATATTTTTGTTGAAGAAGCCTTGTTTAAAGAGCTTCTTGTCTACGCAGATTTAGTGTTTTACTCAAATAATCGTTCTCACGAGTATACTAACAAACATAACCTTGTAGGATATGGTCATGAAGAAATTTGTGATAGTATTTCTTATATCATCTATTTATATGATACGACTATTGGTATAAAAAACGACAGCCACTATAATGTTTCGGCACAGTATGTTTTATCTAATGAAATTGAAAATATAATTTTAATGGGCTGCAAAGTTAATCAACTACAAGAATGGGAAATAACTGTAGATTATTTTAACTACAATTAAAGACAATTCAAAAAAAGTATACAATTTATGACGATATACAAATTTTTGAAAAAAGTATTAGATTAGGTTATGTTCGGCGAAATATGCAGGAGGAGCTCTTTTTTCGAGAGAACATAAAACTCTCAGAAGATTTATCATTATCTGAACTTGGCGATTACATAAAATCAAAATTGGAAGGACATTTGATAAAGGAAGTAGGTACAGGCGGGCTATCAAGGTATCGCTTTGAGTTTCCTGAACCTCTTTTTGATCCCTTTCAGGATCCAGATGAGTTTCAAGGTAAGTACTTCAAAGAAGAAATATTATCCTGAATTACGAAAGTTCTTCTTCAACTGGTAGTGCCCTAGAAACATATTAGGAAGCTGATGGTAAAAATGGTTGTTCAAATATCGAAATTCAGAAATTAAAACTTCTCAGGGTAGACTTTCCCCCTCCCCATTAGAGCGGTCTACTCGTTTTCCAGTTTATATTGTACACAGTTTTATTCCAGTAAGACGACCTTATCAGCGATTCGTTGCCATGAATGCCGATTAAAAAAGTCATCTACAAGTTTCAGCACAATTCTACGACTGTGTTGAACCATGACACCAGCGCATTGGAAGAATTCCAATCGAAAACGAGCAATGGTATACCCTTGCTGAATCGGTTCACAACAATCCTTCTTAAACCGTTCATAAAGGTTGTACGCCAACAATTTGGTTTGCATATCGATCTCGTTGGCTGCAAAATCATCGGTTACGATACGGTCGATTGCAAATCCATATTTGGCTTCCTTGATGTTGTTTTCCATGCAACAACGCTGGTTATAAAAGCGCCAAATATCAATCGGCTCCCACTCTAGATTCGTTACGATAGCTTCATATTGCCAATCCGATTCCAGCAGCATTTGTGTCTGATCACCATAGAACTGCTGTGCTTTACGAATAATAATGACGCGTCTTGGCTTGTTCCATGAGGTTGCTTGGTAAATGAGAGTTATGCCTTCGATGACCCATTCTTCATCTACAAACCGTTTCCAATAACGGCACTGCTTGACTTCGGCTTGCAAACGCTTCGTCCATTTCATCTTCCCGACATAGCCGATCTTTCGAAGTTCCCATAGACTATAGAATTCTTCACCTCCAAAACCTTTGTCGAACCGAGCGTATTTGACCCTTCGCTCACCAAGCAAGTCTAAGGTTTCTTGCACAAAATCCCCTGCATTACGCGAGGAATGAACGTTTCCTGCGCGAAGAACTGCATTTAAACACAAACGGGATTGACCTTCAAAGGCGAGGAGGGGATGCAGACTTTTTCGTCCTGGTTTATGTGAATTGGCTCCGACCGCAGCCCCTTCTTGATTACCGTAAACAGTCTCAACCGTTGAGTCCAGATCGAGAATTATTTCGGTGGGTAAGCTCGGTGCAATCACTTGTTGATTGAGCTTCTTTAGATTAGGAATAAGGAAAGGATTAGTTTTACTGAGACGTTTCAACTCTTTATTCAGAAGGGTGTGATGAGGACAACGCCCTCCTAACAAACGCTGGATTAACGAATCGTTTTGTAATTTCCGAAAATGAAAGAGCCGCTGGCAACCGAGCATCCAGCCTACAATGAGAAACAGCAGAATTCGGTGGACAGGAAACACAGCGTTCCAATGTTTGCTGCAATGGAGATCCATTAGGGCTTGGGAAAATTTGATTTTTTCTAGATAATCCAGAAAAATCTTTATTCCTCCGTTGGAGGTTGCGTTTTGAAGAGAAAACTCGGTCTTGATTTTAGATACAGATGTGATAGACTTCACCTAAAGGGTGCTCCTTTCTTGGGACAATGTGGTCTTCGCAAACTCCATTATACCAAGGGATCGGGCACCTTTTTACTATGTTTAGGAGATTTTACTTTCGTAATTCAGGATTAATACTAAAACATGGAGTTGATAATGGTGAGCAAAAAAGAGCGTGTAATTTACATAACAATTTTAGGGATAGTAATACTATTTCTCTTTTTTCCTTCTCCTACAGCAAATATTGAAGTAAGAAAACACATTTTATTTACTGGGCATCCAATACTCGCTGTTACAACTGAATTGAAAAATCAAGGAAAAAGGGGATCCGAAGGAAACTTGTTCTATGCTAGTGATCTAAGCTCCAGTTATATTTATGTTAAAAAAACAAGATTAGGATGGATTGCCGATAAATCAGGGTCAGGTCCTTAATTAAACTGACGGATAACTATAGCTTAAAGAAGAACGAGGCATGGACAATGAACACTAAAGATATTAGTTACTACATGACACTTCCTTATAATATGATTGTAGAAATTGTTGAAAGCAATCCCCCATTTTATTTTGGAACCATACAGGAATTACCAGGTTGTTTTGCTAATGGCAAGACTGAAATTGAATTAAGAGAGAAGATGGAAAAGCCAAAAATAAGTATTTCGATAAGTTATTTCAGCAAGAAGAACTAATTCATGAGCCTGATTAATCGCGACAGTTGGAATGTATTACGGAAAACGAAAAGTTAGCTAAGAATATTATTACCATGAGATTATACAGCAGATTTCTATTCGCCGCATTCAACAAGCGTATTCACCTCTTTGGTGAATGCGCTCTTTAAATTTAATACTGTGATGACCCGTAGAATGACGGAGAAGTACAACTCAAAAATAACAACTAAATGTGGCTGCCGATATGGCAGCCACATTTGAATGAACTTCTGAACTCACAATCAAAGATATTAGCAGAGCAGTCTTTAATAGTGACATTACGAAGACAATTACTTAAGATAACACCTTACTCACACTACGGGGCACCGTTGCACTATAGTGGAGCATCAAGCTAAACATGCTGTTAAGGCTAAGAAATGGGCTTTGTCAAAAAAGGAGCGTCTCGGTATGATGGGTTTGTCGACGGGTTCGGAACCCAATCCCATCAAGGAGGCGCTCTTACTTATGAAGTTTAAACAATCTGACGGACAATACAACGAGTAGAACGAATTACTACATCTCATCTGGTCGTGGGTATTGACATCGCAAAGGATACTCATGTCGCACAAGCAACAAATTTTCGTGGCATAGTGCTTTCAAAGCGGCACCTATCTTTTTCATATACAATCGAAGGCTTCGAAAAATTAATGCAATGGGTTGAGGGAATTGGGCAAAAAAATTGTTTGAAAGGACTCGTTATTGGTATGGAGCCAACAGAACGTTACGGATTTAACTTGGCGAATTGGCTCTCCACAAAGGGTATAAGCATGGTTATGGTGAACCCGGCTACCACCAAACGAAACAAAGAGAACCGCGATAATTGCCAATCTAAAAATGATCCTAAAGATGCATTAGTTATTGCTGATGTGATCAACCGAGGTTTCTACTATGAGTACTCACGACAGGCCGTTGTCTTTCAAAGGTTGCGAACAATTATGAGTGATCGAGATTACTGGGTGACGAACAGTGTACGGCTGCAAAACCGAATCATCCGTTGGATAGACTTTCACTTCCCTGAGTATTTTTCTGTGTTTAAAGACTGGACCTGCAAATGTTCTATGGCTACACTTCGGGAATTCATATTCATTATGAGAATAATAGATCTCAATAGCTGTGCTGTTGTTAACCATGGCCGATGGCCAAGCGATGGTTAAAAGCTCATAGTAATAATTCACATATATAAAACGAAAATGGAGGAGATTGGATGTCATCTATTCAGGAACTGATCGTTAACAATATAATTCGCGCTGCTGAAAAAATAGCTGGCAATCTATACACACATGTGGAGACAGACCATATGAAACGCTTCGAATCCGAGATCTCTTTTGGGTTATTCAACAGCGTTGGTAGTTATGAACGTTCGAAATCGACTGATCTTGCAGAAGAAATCAAGTCTTTAAAGGCTCTCTACGATAATCGCGGCCAAAAAATGCTTTTGTTGACTTACTCATATGATCATGATGAGGCTATCGAACAGGCGCTAAGTGCTAATGATATGAAGCCCGTTGAGGTTATTTACGGACAAGGGCTGTTACTCGAGGGATGGCATTCAGAGGCCGGTAATGAATGGTCTGGAGGTTAGGGCTGTTAGCGAACCAGAAGAGCTGGAAGCGTTCAGACGGACCATCCTGAAGGGATTTGGCTTCTTTGAGTCGATGGCGGACATTTTCAGTTATTAGACTCTCACCGACGGCGCTGAACTAACGGGCAGCCTTACGTTTACAAGTAAGTATTGGTTTCACCTGTTTGTTGGTTTCAAGGTGCTTCTATCCGGGTTAGTACCACCTGGAGTTGATTGCAAGCATGACAAGAGCAGTAAAACCAGTTTAAATTGAGAACGATAAGTAAAATATATATTTACCAATCGTTCTCAATATGATATAACTATTTTCGAGGGGGGGGTGCAGGGAAAATGTTCAGGGTTAAGGAATTTGATGAGATGAAGTTCTGTTAAAGGTAATGCGATTATTTTGGGAACAAGGCTATGAAAAAACATCGATTAATGATTTAGTCGAGTATATGGATATTCACTTAAGAAGCTTGTATGATACGTTTGCCGGTAAGGATCAACTTTTTCAGAAGGTATTGAAACGCTATAAGAAATTCCTGTATGGACATATTCAATTCATCATTACTCCTACCAAAAGTTCTAAAGCAGCTTTGAGATCTCTATTTGATTTCATTATTGAAAGGAATGATGAGGCCAATAATTATCTAGGATGCTTATTTGTGAATACGGCTGTAGAACTTGCACCACGAAGTTCAGATTCAAACTCTATGGTAAAGAGAACTTCGACATCATGGAAGAGTTTATCGCAGAATTAATCTCGAAAGGACAAAAAAGCGGTGAAATTAATGAAAAGCTCGATGCAGTTGAGATCACTGAAAATATTCATAACTCGATGATTGGGTTGTGCGTCTATGCCCGTACAACGACTGGCAAAGAGAAATTAAACCGAATTGTTAATTCCGCTTAATATTAATTTTTTTACTCTAATAAGAACGATAGTTCTCGTAAAAAACTACTGCAAAACGGTTTTTTATTGTTAATTAAGAATACTATGCGTAACAAAGCAAGCAACGAAAAAAATGAAAATAAGGGGAGAAATAAATCCATGTCTAATTACACTGCACCTAACTTGACTGTCACTTCAAGCAATCAAACCACTTTCACTTATCGCCGTTTCGGCAAAGCCGGTACGACCCCGGTTGTATTCCTACAGCACTTCCGCGGAAATATCGATAACTGGGATCCAGCGCTTGTTGATGATATCGCAGCTGAACGTGAAGTCATCCTCTTTGACAACGTAGGAGTTGGAGGTACGACAGGGTCAACACCGCGCACCATTACTGAAATGGCTCACGGCGTTTTAGAGTTCATTGACGCACTAGGACTGACAAGTGTCGATCTGTTCGGCTTCTCATTGGGAGGCTTTGTTGCTCAAGAAGTTGTACTCCTTCGTCCGCATATGGTACGACGTCTGATTCTTGCCGGGACTGGTCCGCAGGGCGGCCGCGATATGCACGGCTGGAACGACGAAGTAAATAGTCATGCATACAAGGATGTCCAAGGCGCTGAAGACATATTCTATTTGTTCTTTGCTCCGACATCGACCAGTCAGGCCAAAGGTCTTGAATTCGTAGGACGTATCTTCACCCGGACAGAAGATCGTGATGAGATGCCTTTGTTGCAAGTACGCGATGCTCAAGCCGAAGCGATCATCGATTGGGGCATTCCGGATCTGAGCAAACTGGCACGTCTTGCAGGAATTAGCCAGCCAACGCTTGTCGCGAACGGTAACAATGACATTATGGTGCCTACTGTCAACTCCTACCTGCTTGCTGGACACATTCTAAATGCAGAGTTGATTATTTACCCGGATGCGAATCACGGTTTCTTATTCCAGTATCCGCATGAATTCGCCATGGAAGTTAACGCCTTCCTGAATAAAAAAATGATCTAGACTTGTAGATTGCAATCAACGGAGAACTATAACTTAACGAATTAAAAACTCAATTAGGAAATGAGACTATGGACTATCTTTTCTTTCTTTACCGAGAATGACGTTAAGGGGTTTTATAAAGGGTTTGGTGCAGTAGTTGTGGGAGAATCCATTTCGACTGTGAGACCTGATATGAAGCTCCCAGTAATGAGACTGCAACTTAAGCAGGCACTAGGCTCAGTTTGAAAGTGTGGATCACTTCAAGCAAGAATTAGCGCGATACATGGATTACTACAATACAAAAAGTATCAAATCAAAACTAAAAGGCATGAGCCCGGTACAATACCGAGCTCATGCCCAACAGGTTGCATCAAACATTTGTTTAACTTAAAGGGGTCACTTCATTCTGAGGCTGGTTGTCGTCGTTTCATGATTGAGCTATCGTATCCTACAGCTGATAAGGACTTTGTTAATCAGTCTTTTGCTTGTTCTGGACCACGTTTATTTTGAACAGCTTTCGTAATTCAATGGACGAATTTATCTAGCTCATGACATTCATTGTTAAACTTTGCACTCAACGAGTTAATCAATTCTGTGTGATCGAAAAATGTAGAAGTTGAATCCGATGTTACGTCCGATCCACTAACCTTTAAACTTCATCCTAAAATTATATGACCAATATATACCTGAATCCGTTGTCTCCATGAATTGATTATTTAATGATCATTTCGTATTTAATAACGGTAATTGGCTCTTCTTCAAGTGTTAGGATATGTTCTTCTATCTGCTTAAAGCCACTCTTTGAATAGAAAGTTCTCGCCATCTCATTATCCTTTTTTACAATAACAGTTAAAATGTCCCCAGATTTCATCGTTTTATTAAACTCATTTAAAAACGATGTGCCTATTCTTTGTTTTTGCAATCCTGGTTTTATATATATTCGATATAATTCGTATTCAGTATTACCTAATTGGATTAATTGTGCGTAGCCTACAATTTGCTTATTATCCTCGGCCACTAGAAACGATGACTTTCCTAAACCTCCAAGGCGGTTTTCTTTTGGTCGGAAATAGAGTCAACATTAATATTTCTAAAGCTTCAAATCCCCGGTATTTCTGATATTCACCACGGTATGGTAATCAAATTCCAACTTCGGGTAGTACTCCTGTTCCCATCGATCGACTTGGTCTTCAGCCAGCTTGCTTCTGAACATCAAACCAGTCCCCAATATATCACATTTATCTTTTTGTACACGGTGGAATAGGTTGTGATAACGTTCATCGAGCAACTTTTCCAACTCTTTCTTTAGTGCTGCCGTGCTGATCTTGTTTCCGGATTGCTTTGTGGCTGAGACCATACAATCCATCTTCAACGTAGTGTGCAGGACTGGGATGCCTGCGCGCCATTCCTTGCTGTAGTCCAGGGTGGTACTAAGAATCTGCATGCTCGCGGACGGCGTAACTTCAATAATCCCGGCCATCCCATGGCCATGAAAGGCACTGTAGAGAAGTGTATCATCTGATGAAATCACGCCTGTCATTCGATCATCCCGCATAACTGCTGAACCGAGCACTTGGAATATGGATTTGTTTCCTTTTTCAAGATAAGGAAGAGCCATATCAGTCGTGTCCGAAAAAACATCACGGAACGCTTCCCACAAATAAGTTAGAGCTACACTAGGATCCCATCCTGAATGGGAGCTAAAAAAGTCTTGAATACGCGTGGTACTCCCTTGATTCTCCTCGATTTGTGCGATTAGGTCGGCCGCATTGCCCTTTACGACTCCCAGTTTAGCCCTGGACTTCAGTTCGCGGGTCCGGAATGCAAACTCTAGCACATCATGTATTCCCGCTTTGGCTAGTGTGTGACCGATTAAAATCAAGTCCACATGCACGATCCCAATGCCCCGCTCTTGATTCATCTTCATCTGGTCGATCGCTTCGCTAATTGTCTCAGCTTGACCTTCGATGCTATAGCTGCCCCCGTTAGGATGAGGAACCAGCAATCGCACGACGTATTGCTTCCCGTTATCCGTCTGATCTATCCCCATCACTAGCGGCATCAACTGTTTGTCAATCGATTTAGAATCCCAGCAGCCTGTAAGGATCGTGCCTAGTAACAGGAGGATTCCGGTTTTAACTATGTTGCGCCATTTCATTGCGCACGCCTCCTTGCTGTAAGCTTGCCGATGACAGAAGCTAATAAGGGAATGATCGCTTCGCTGTATAAGCGTAATGGAGTATCCAGTTTGAGAATATTCTGCGCGATATGCCAGTTTGGCACAAGCAAAGCGAGGGAAAATGCGAGTGCGGCAAGCAAGCATGACAAAACGGACTTGGAAACAGGAAGGAACAGATCTCTAAGCAGTTCTGCATTCATCCTAATCAGCAAAGCGCCGAAGATATAAATAAAAGTAACGGAGCCGACCACGTAAAGCATGGTAATGCGATCCAGCATCAGCCAGTCAATATTGACGGTATCAAAAGCTGCCGTTAACGGGTAACGAAACTTGTTCGCATTGCCCGGCGAAAAAATCAAAAGCGGAATATAGACCGCCAAAAAGTAAAAAGGAATCAACGTCGCCATAGCCACATATAAGCTTCTGCGCACGCATCTGGCGGAAAAATCCCACTTGGCAGAGGCCATCCCTATAAATAAAAAGCAGGAATGAGATGCTAACCCATTCAAAAAATTTTGGCTGTGCCAAAATGTTAAATTCGGTGTAAGAGGCATCAAATAACGTGCATCTGCATTTAAAAAGCAAGCTCCCAAGGAAAACAACAAGATGGGCATCAAGAGGATCAGCAATGTAACCGTAGCTCTTGAAAGACCGCGGAGACTTATTAGCGAAGCCTGCAGTGAGAGTAAAACGAGCACAAATAATACTGCCCATTCGGGTGTGCGGGGCAAAAACATAATGATTAACGTCTCCGCATGTATGCGAAAGCCCACCAGGAGGCTCATGAACCAATATACGGATAGGGGAAAAAGCAACAATCTGGCTGTCCACGCCCCCCAGTTGCGGAATAAACCGGTCAAAGAAGAGCCAGGCGCGGCGGCTAAACCGGACATGAGCAGCCAGAGAAAGGCAAATTCGAGCGCTATTCCGGCTGAAATGTATGCCCAATGTCCGAAGTGTGCGATTCCGATCATTTTGTCTGGATATAAGAAAAAAATTAAACTTAAATGAACCGCGAAAAACAACGGAGCTAAGGCCCAATTCTTATTCATAATCCTCACCTGCCGATTCGCTTGGGATACGCAGATAAGGTCTGCGGAAGGTTGTTATCCTCGCCATATAGAAAATAAAAAATACCAAGCCCGTCAAAATGCCAACTAATCCGAGAATAGCTCCGAGCACTACATTCAAGTATTTGAAGAGGCGAATTACTAACGAGTTCTGTATGCCGATCATATTAAAGTTGGAGATGATGGTGGCGGCCAGCACGATCAGCAGCAGATTGCTGACCAATTTCGCTTGTACCGCGGCTTGTCCGAGAATTATGCCGCCAACCATGGTGATAGTTGGCCCAATGCTCTTAGGCAGGCGAATACTTGCGGCAACCATTATATCGATGATGATGCTCATTAGCAACATCTCGATCAACGCCGGATAAGGAACCCCTTCGCGGCTTCGAGCAACGGCGAGCGCTAAGTTGATATCGAGAAGCTCCGGATTGATGCTGACAAGTGCAACGTAGAGACCGGGGACTATTAAGGCCACGAGAATTCCAATCAATCGCAAAGCAACGTTTAAGACAGCTAGCAGCCCGGGAATATTACGGTCGTAATACGCTGCAAACAAATCGACGATATAGGGAGGGGTAATTAGCGCATAAGGATGCTGGTCTAGAAACAAAACGATTCGTCCTCGCATCAGAAAGCTGGCGGTTTGCTCAGGAAGCTGAGTTGATGTAAACATAGAAAAAGGGCCCCAACGCCTTTGTCCCAACGCTTTGGCCAAATCATGAATGCTCAAAATGTCCATATCGGTCGAAGACAGCAAGGCATTCACTTCTTGAGCTAACGATTCTCCGTCCGTGTCCCGCATGTAACCGATAGAAATGTATCGCTTTCGAATGTTGCCCAAAGCTACGGTAGATAAGACCAGGTTCGAGCTCTGAAGATGGGTACGGAGAATGCCTAAGTTAGTGATGGCGCTTTCCGTAAAAGAATCCTCAGAACTCTCGATGGAACTCTCGCTTTGAGGGCTATCGATAGATCTGGATACGTTCCGGGTTTTCATTTGCAGTGACATATTGCCTTTTGCATGCACCACAACGACTCGATTACCCAGAATTTCATGCACGAGTTCTTCTTTAGAAAGATTGCTTTTGCCTTCTACGGAGGTATAAGTCTCCGGCTTGTCCCAACGTAAGCGTTTTAGGTGAATCGCGATTTGCGTGGAATCCACCAAGCTGGCTAAATAGAAGACCACGAATGATGTTCCTGATTCATCCTTAAGCTCTTCGATCACAAAGTCGGTACCATGTTTGAATTTTTCCTTTAAATAAGCGATCATATCGACGTGAGCGTTTGGCATGAGCAGTGATCACTTCCCGATTCCATTTGTTGAAATAGAATTCCCATGTCAAGCTATTTTATTCATTCAATTATGAGCACAACCGAATTTGCGTTTAATTCCATGAGCATTTGTTGATTATCAGCCATTTATGTTTAAAAGGAAGTAATACTTCTCTGATAGGCACGACATACGAGAATGATTAGTAAAAAAAGTTCTTTACCAATCGTTCTCAACATGATATAAATAAACAGATCACATACAAGAGAGAATAAGAGAAAACGAACTACTCGGAGCTTATAGCTAAAAAATGTTACCATTGGTAATTGCGATTCATTCCCGCCCTATAGGAGGCGCATTGCAGTATAGTATACTCGGTAGCTTATATGTATTAGCAAAAAAAAACTACAGCGGAATAATTATACAACTGAAGGTTTTCGCCCTCTGTTTATCGAA
>NZ_WSEM01000038.1:0-37205 GCF_009757995.1 Paenibacillus anseongensis | reverse complement strand
ATAGTTATCCCAGTCTTATAGGCAGGTTGCCTACGTGTTACTCACCCGTCCGCCGCTAAACACCGAAGTGCTCCGCTCGACTTGCATGTATTAGGCACGCCGCCAGCGTTCGTCCTGAGCCAGGATCAAACTCTCCATAATAGAAAAGCTGATTGTACTCATTGACTTGCTAGCGAGATTATTCATCTCATTTATAGTCGATTACTCGACTGTGCTTACTCACTCGTTGTTCAGTTTTCAAAGATCAATGTCTTCCTTATTCATCCATCGCCTTCAAAAGCGACCTAATCAATATACCACATCAGCCTATTCGATTGCAAGAACTTTTTTTCAGTTACTTTCGTTCTTTCGTTCGACCGCCGAAGCGACAAGGAGTAATATAACAAATCTAGAAACAGAATGCAAGCATTTTTATTTAATCTTTTCAAAATAAAGAAAAACCCCTGAATAAGGGGCCTCTCTTCACTATATTTGTCCGATTACTTCTTGAATAAATAAGCTTCTCTCTATTGTTAAGTTGACGATCGTTCCGTTGACATTCACCCAAGGTCTTGTCGGCTGTGAGCGATCCGAGAATATAATCTCTCCGACACGATTATCACTGAGTCTAACTAGGGTTCCATTACTAATTTGTGTAGACTTGTTTATAAACACTTGAACCAGGGTCGGGTCAACTTTTCCGAATGATTCCGTAAAGAGCTGCTCTAACACGAGGTAAGGGGACATAGCCGTTTTGTGATGACGTTCGTTCGTCATCGCATTATAAATATCAGCAATTGCGACGATTTTAGCGTAAATATGAAGCTTATCGCCTTTCACTCCTAAAGGATAGCCGGATCCATCCTCACGTTCGTGATGCTGAACAGCTGTTAATTTAACGCCCTCATTGATCCCCGAAATGTTTTTTAGGATTTGATACCCTATCAACGTATGCTGTTTGATCTCTTCCATCTCAGATTCCATCAAACGGCCCTTTTTCTCCAGGATGGTTGCATCTACTTTGGAAATGCCGATATCATGCAGGAGGCCGGCTAGTGCGATTTGCATTAAATCCTTTTGGGGAAGACCATGCCATCTAGCCAAGCAATACGAGGTCAAACTGACCATAATGCTTTTGTGGTATATGTAATCTTGCAAACTGCGATTTTTGGGGGTAAAAGTGAGTACTTTGTAGGTATCGATATGCTGAATAAGTGCTTCAAGTCCGTTTCGAATGTCTAGGATAGGTAAAGGCTGCCCACCATTAGCAAGCAGAAAGACGCGTTTAAGTAGCTTTAACATGTTCTGATACTCTATATAAAAAGGAGGAACTGAAACAACTTCTTTCACTTTCACATCCTCAATGGCCCCCTCGGGCTCAATGCCGTTCTTTGATTCAATATAAACAGAAGCAATGAAAAAAGCTTTAAGAATCTCAAGATCTCTCTCATTCAGGATTTTACCTTTATTGAAAAGGACATTCCCTAATTTCGTTGTTACATTGTCTCCTAGTTTTTCGCCATACTTTACTTGAGAAACGGCTACTGTCGGCACGATCGCTCACTCACCTTACTTTATCTTATACATGCTATTGTAAAATAAAAAGGATGGGTTTGTAAGCCCATCCCTGCAAATTATTATTCTGTATCCGTCGATTCCGTATCGGTTTCTTCCCAATCGCCGTCTTCTTCGTTCTCATTTTGATCTTCGTTCTTCTGTACTCTCGCCAGGGTTCCTACTTCATCATCCTCACGAATGTTGATTAGACGAACACCTTGCGTGTTACGACCCATAACCGAGATACCATCCATACTTGTCCGAATGACCGTGCCTGAAGCAGTAATAATCATAAGATCTTCGTCTTCTTGAACGACTTTAAGACCCACAACAGGACCATTCTTATCCGTGATGTTTAAGGTTTTGATCCCTTTACCACCACGTGTTTGGATACGATACTCGGAAACAGGCGTTCTTTTTCCAAAGCCCTTAGTCGTTACAATCAATACGCTATTATCTTCATGGACTACGTCCATATCGATTACAGCATCTTCCTCATCAAGCTGGATACCTTTAACCCCAGTAGCCGATCTTCCCATTGAACGCACATCTTGCTCTGGGAAATGAATCGACATACCGAACTTGGTCCCCATGATGATACCTTGATTGCCGTCGGTTAATTTAACGCCGATAAGGTCGTCGTCCTCACGCAAATTAATTGCGATTAGACCGCCTTTACGGATATTGGAGTAATCGTCAATTGGCGTCTTCTTCACAACACCTTGCTTCGTCGCAAAGAATAGGTATTGAT
Organism: Paenibacillus anseongensis; assembly: GCF_009757995.1. Classification (NCBI taxonomy): domain Bacteria; kingdom Bacillati; phylum Bacillota; class Bacilli; order Caryophanales; family Paenibacillaceae; genus Paenibacillus; species Paenibacillus anseongensis. The sequence continues at coordinate 34,918 of NZ_WSEM01000038.1, read as the reverse complement.
CTGTTTCGAAGCTCTCAACTGGGATCACAGCATTGATCGTTTCACCTTGCTCGATCTGGATCAAGTTAATGATCGGAGTCCCGCGCGCAGTTCGGCTCAAATCTGGAATCTCATAAGCTTTCAACCGATACACTTTACCTTTATTTGTAAAGAACATCAGGTAATGATGTGTATTAGTTACGAACAAATGTTCCACGAAGTCGTCGTCTTTGGTTCCCATTCCGACAATCCCGCGTCCACCACGCTTCTGGTTCTTATACGTAGTAACCGGTAACCGTTTAATGTAACCTGTATGCGTAATCGTAATAACGACATCTTCACGTGGAATGAGGTCTTCATCTTCGATGCTTTCCTCACCGATTGTAATTTCGGAACGGCGTTCGTCACCGAATTTCTCTTTGATCTCATTAAGCTCTTCGCTAATGATTGCTAGAATCAGCTGCTCATCAGCAAGAATCGCTTTAAGTTCAGCGATTTTCTTCATGAGTTCTTCGTATTCAGCTTCAATTTTTTCACGCTCTAATCCAGTTAAACGCTGTAGGCGCATATCCAGAATAGCTTGAGCTTGGTCATAGCTCAAATTAAACGTGTTCATGAGGCCATCTCTAGCTTCCTCAGTAGTTCTGGAAGCACGAATCAACGCGATAACTTGATCCAGGTGGTCCAATGCAATTCGCAAGCCTTCCAAGATATGAGCGCGTGCTTCAGCTTTGCGCAAGTCATACTCGGTTCTGCGACGAATGACTTCTTGTTGGTGTTTGAGATAGTACTGAAGCATCTCACGAAGATTCAGTACTCTTGGTTGGCCATTAACAAGTGCCAACATGATGATACCGAAGTTGGACTGCATAGCCGTTTGTTTAAACAAGTTATTGAGAACGACGTTCGGATTCACATCCCGGCGAAGCTCAATCACAACACGCATTCCGTTACGGTCGGATTCATCGCGAAGATCCGTGATACCGTCAATCTTTTTCTCGCGAACGAGTTCGGCAATCTTCTCAACCAATCTAGCTTTATTTACTTGATAAGGCAGCTCATTAACAATGATTCTTGCCTTATTGTTGTTTTCTTCAATGACGGTTCTAGCACGCATCGTAACTGAGCCTCTACCTGTCGTATAGGCTTGTCTGATGCCCTCACGGCCCAGAATAAATCCAGCTGTCGGGAAATCCGGCCCTTTGATCGCTGTCATCAGCTCCAAAGGTGTTATTTCAGGATTCTGGATCAACATTTGAATACCCTCAATAACTTCCCGTAGGTTATGCGGAGGAATATTCGTAGCCATACCTACCGCGATACCTGAGCTTCCGTTCACCAGCAAGTTAGGAAAGCGGGATGGGAGAACAACAGGTTCTTGTTCCTCACCATCGTAGTTGGGCGCATAATCGATCGTCTCTTTGTTGATATCACGTAGAAGTTCCATCGCAATTTTGGACAGACGAGCTTCCGTATAACGCATAGCTGCCGCCATATCGCCGTCGATCGATCCAAAGTTACCATGGCCGTCAACGAGCATGTAACGAAGAGAGAAGTCCTGCGCCATCCGAACCATGGTTTCATAAACAGCCGAATCCCCGTGTGGATGGTACTTACCGATAACTTCGCCGACGATTCTCGCTGATTTCTTATATGGTTTATCTGGAGACATACCGAGTTCTGACATCGCGTATAGAATACGACGATGAACCGGCTTCAGACCATCCCTTACATCTGGCAGTGCACGACTGACAATGATACTCATCGCATAGTCTAAGAAGGATGTACGCATTTCGGTAGAAATGTCAATTTCTTTGACTTGCGAACGTAATTCTTCGCTCATGAATGTTCCTCCTGAAAGCTTACATCGTTAACAACGTCTAAGACGTTTAGACATCTAGATTTTTCACGTAAATTGCGTGTTCCTCGATGAAATCTCTTCTAGGCTCAACGTTATCTCCCATCAAAGAATCAAAGAGCGTATCCGCTTCAATCGCATCTTCAATCGTCACTTGCAGCAAAGTTCGGCTTTCTGGGTCCATCGTGGTTTCCCATAGTTGCTCAGGATTCATCTCACCAAGTCCTTTGTAACGCTGTACATTGACTTTGGCACCCTCACCAAACTCCTGCATGATCGTTTCTCTTTGCTTTTCGTTGTAGGCATAACGTACCGTTTTATTCCTCTCCAATTTGAAAAGAGGAGGTTGTGCGATATATACATAACCGGACTCAATTAACTTTTTCATGTATCTGTAGAAGAACGTGAGAAGGAGTGTACGAATATGCGCTCCATCAACGTCGGCATCTGTCATAATAATGATTTTGTGATAACGAGCTTTATTGATATCGAAATCATCGCTGATTCCCGTACCGAAAGCTGTGATCATCGCCCGAATCTCCGTATTCGATAAAATACGATCCAATCTGGCTTTCTCTACGTTCAAAATTTTTCCGCGAAGTGGAAGAATCGCTTGGAAGTGACGATCACGTCCTTGCTTAGCTGATCCGCCCGCAGAGTCACCTTCTACGATGTAAATCTCACTGATAGAAGCATCCTTAGAGGAGCAATCTGCGAGTTTACCTGGAAGAGCGCTGACTTCCAGAGCACTTTTACGGCGAGTCAGTTCTCTCGCTTTGCGTGCCGCTTCCCTGGCTCTAGCCGCTTGAATCCCTTTTTCCAGGATGCGTTTGGCAACCGCCGGGTTTTCTTCCATGAACGTTTGCAATTTCTCAGCAAATAAAGACTCGACAATACCGCGGACTTCGCTGTTTCCTAGTTTCGTTTTCGTTTGCCCTTCGAATTGAGGCTCCGGAATTTTCACGGAAATAATCGCAGCAAGCCCTTCACGGACATCGTCACCGGAAAGGTTAGAATCGCTTTCTTTCAGGGAGTTCGATTTACGAGCGTAATCGTTCAAAATCCGTGTAAGCGCGCTTTTGAAGCCTGATTCGTGCGTACCGCCTTCATGTGTGTTGATGTTGTTGGCGAAGGAGTAGATATTTTCTGTATAGCTGTCGTTGTACTGAAGGGCAATCTCGATAGAGATATTATCCTTGGAACCCTCTACATAGATCGGCAATTCATTGACAACTTCGCGATTTCTATTCAAATGCTGAACGAAGGAAATAATCCCGCCCTCATACATGTGAGTTGTGGCCGTATCCGTACGTTCGTCGATTAAATTGATCTCGATTCCTTTGTTCAGGAACGCAAGCTCGCGAATCCTTGATTGAAGGACATCAAAGTCATATTCCGTTGTCTCTTTGAAAATCTCCGGATCTGGCTGGAACGTAACCGTCGTGCCCGTTTCTTCCGTCTCCCCAACCACTTTCACATCATATTGCGGTGTTCCGCGGCGGTATTCTTGTTGATGAATTTGGCCTTTATTCTTTACTTTCACAGTTAGATGCTCGGACAACGCATTAACTACGGAAATACCTACACCGTGCAGCCCTCCGGATACTTTGTAACCGGAATCCTCGCCACCGAATTTACCACCTGCATGCAGGACGGTAAGTACGACTTCAAGCGTTGGACGTTTGAGCTTCGCATTTTCCCCGACCGGAATCCCACGTCCGTTATCAACGACGGTAATACTATTATTTTTATGAACAATTACATCGATTTTCGTACAGAAGCCGGCAAGCGCCTCGTCAATACTGTTATCGACAACTTCCCAAACGAGATGGTGAAGTCCACGGGCACTGGTTGAACCAATATACATACCCGGTCTTTTGCGAACGGCTTCTAACCCTTCCAAAACCTGAATCTGACTGTCATCGTACGCATTTTGATTCACAGACATGTTAATCTCCACCTGCTTTTTTATAGTGAGATAAACCTCTTATACTCTCTTATGTGAACAACAAAAGGTTAGTTCGTTAACAAAAGATGCGCTCTTTTCTTGAGCGTGGTAGAGGAGATCGGGGAATAATACACCTTACTCTTCGTAACAACGAGAGATTTGCATTCTTCCTCACCGATTTTTTCTGTTTTTTTATCCTTAACAGCTTGTTGAATGAATTGTTTCGATATTTTTGAGGATTTTTCTATCGAGATATCGAATATAGCAATCAGTTCGGAAGCTCGAATAATTTTTTCTCCACCCAAATGAATAAACATGCTCCTCAGCTCCTGCCACTTACATTTCCTTTCAAAACATGAAACAAAGAAGCATGGTTCAGTTGGTCCAAATGGACACTCTCTAGACCCGTCGTGGTGATAAACGTTTGCACTTTTTCTTGGAACGTGCGGATCAACTGCGTCTGCCTATATTCATCAAGCTCTGAAAGCACATCATCAAGCAATAAAAGAGGATATTCGCCAACTTCCTCATGGATGAGTTCAATCTCCGCCAGCTTAAGGGAGAGTGCAGTTGTGCGCTGCTGCCCCTGGGAGCCGTAGGTTTGCACTTCTTTGTCGTTGATGTAAAAAAGAAGATCGTCGCGATGAGGGCCCACAAGTGTAACGCCTCTTCGGAATTCCTGATCTCTGACCAAAGATAACTTTATCATAAATTGGTTTAATAAAACAGATTCATCTTCAAACGAGCCCATGTCAAACGAAGGGGAATAGCGGATGAGTAGCTCTTCACTGTCATTCGTTATTCCTCGATGGATCGTTTCAGCCCATTGTTGCAGCTTCTTTATAAAGTTTTGACGCTTTTTCATAATTTTAACACCATACAGTGCTAATTGTTCATTCCAGATATCCAACATCGCGTCAGGTGAGCCTTTTCCAGCGAAATTTTGCTTTAAATAATTGTTACGCTGCAGCAAAATTTTCTGATATTGCGATAAATCATAAAGATAGGAGGGCTGCACCTGGCCAATCTCCATATCGAGAAATCTTCGTCTAATACCAGGCGTGCCTTTGACAATTTCTAAATCTTCCGGCGCAAACATAACAACATTAAGCGCTCCAATAAAGTTGCTGAGCTTTTTTTGCTCGAGCCCATTAATTTTTGCTTTCTTGCCTTTGGTTGAAATGGAGAGATCCAATTGACAGCTGCCATATCGCTTTTGGATCTGTGCATGCAGCTGCGTTTGATCACCGTTCCAGCCGATCAGTTCTTTGTCTTGGTGAGTACGATGTGATTTGGTCATTGCCAATACATAGATGGATTCCAATAAATTCGTTTTGCCCTGTGCGTTAGGTCCAACGAAGATATTGACATTGCTATCCGTGGTCAACTCGATCTGATCGTAATTTCGGTAAGACTTAAGCGCGAGTCTGTTCAAAAACATGATTACTCATCCTCCTGGCTTGGCCCAATCAGGAGCTTACGACTTCGAATTGTCCGAAACCCTCCACGGTAACGATATCTTTCGGAACGAGCTTCCGTCCTCTGCGATTTTCTGCCTGTCCGTTCACTTCGATTTTTGTATCCACAACAAAAAATTTGGCTTGTCCACCTGTGGATATACAATCCGATAATTTGAGAAACTGCCCGAGCGTAATGTAGTCCGTGTTAATAGCGATTTGCTTCATACTGGAGCACTCCTTAATTCGTTGTTCGATATGGCAAGATCAGTTGAAGAATGTTTGTCGAATCTTGCGGCTTCATGATGATAGGCTGCATAGCTCCAGTAAATCCAATATGAATAAACTCTGAGTCGAGAACTTTGAGCGCATCAAGCATATATTTGGAGTTAAAAGAGATCTTGAGTAAATCACCGACAATATGCTGCAGATTAATTTGTTCCGTTACCTTGCCGAGCTCAGAGGAGCTGGATGAAATTTCGATGGTTTGGTCTTCCAACATCATCATTTTAACAATATTCGTCTTATCTTCTTTGGAGAGGAGGTAAGCGCGATCGATAGCTTCAGCCAATTCTTTTGTCGGAACGACCATTTCCGTTTGGAAGGACTGAGGAATGAGCTTCGATGTATCCGGATACGTACCATCCAAAATGCGTGAGTAAAATAAAATCGAATGAATTTTGAATAAAACCTGATTGTCCGAAATAACTATATCTATAAGTGAGTTTTGATCAGGCAAAATTTTGCTTAATTCATTCAGGGTTCGGCCTGAAATAACAATATTAGGCAAATTGTGCGCATTATCGTTATCAACAGTAACTTCGCGGCTGGCAAGTCGATGACGGTCACAAGCAATAAATTTCAGTTTATCACCAGTGATATTCCAAAGTACACCCGTAAGAATCGGCGTAGACTCATTCGTTGATACTGCGTAAGACGTTTGTTTAATCATTGTTTTAAGCAAATCACTTGGAAGACGCAGCATTTTGCTTTCTTCGATTTCCGGCAGCAGCGGATATTCATCCGGATCAAGTCCCATAATTTGAATTTCTGAAGAACCTGAACGAATGATGGTTTGAAAATTGTTACCTACTTCAATTTCAATGAGTTGAGCAGGGAGCTTACGGATAATTTCAACGAAAAATTTAGCTGGAAGCACAACACTCCCGGCTTGATATAACTGAATAATTTTGTTCGTACCATTTTCGCTTGGTGTAAAGCTTTGAATTGAAATATCGGTATCGCTTGCCGTAAGGGTTACACCGCTTAAGGTTGCATCTATTTTGATCCCTGTAAGGATTGGAATTGTTGTACGTGACGAAATTGCTTTGGAAACGTGACCAATGGATTCTATTAAATGGTCTTTAAGGATCGTTAATTTCATGACTTCACTCCTGCAGTTCTTTTTTGGGGTGCGTTAGCATATATCTTTATATAATAACATTCTTTATTAGTAATAGCAGTAGGGGCTCTGGATATGTGGATATGTGGATGAACCGTATATAAAGCAAGCCTATCCACATGTGAATAGATTGTGTATAGGCTCACCCGAAATCAAATGTTATTAAGAGGGGTTTTTGATACGCTCGGTAAGATTATGAACGATCTTATAGAGCTCCTGGTCCGCTTGCAACATTTGCGATATTTTTTCATGGGCATGGATAACCGTGGTATGGTCGCGGCCACCAAAATTATCTCCGATTTTCGGCAAAGAGAAGTCCGTCAGCTCTCGTGCCAGGTACATAGCGACCTGTCTAGGGAAAGCTACGGCTTTAGTTCGTTTGCGCGCTTTAAAATCCTCAAGCTTTAATCCATAGAATTCACCAACACGCTGCTGAATATCCTGTATGGTTATAACCTTTGGCCGATTTGACGGAATAATATCCTTCAAAGCTTCGGCGGTTAAATGTACGCTAATATCCTGATTAATTAGAGAGGAGTAGGCAACTACCCTTATTAAAGCACCTTCAAGCTCACGGATGTTCGTATCGATTTGATTCGCGATATAGATCATCGCTTCATTTGGAATCTCAAGATTTTCGGCTTTCGCTTTTTTCCGCAAAATCGCGATGCGCGTTTCTAAATCAGGCGGCTGAATATCGGTAATTAAGCCCCACTCAAACCTAGAGCGCAAGCGGTCCTCCAGCGTTGGAATCTCTTTGGGAGGCCGGTCACTAGAGATAATAATTTGCTTACCTTCTTCATGAAGAGCGTTAAATGTATGGAAAAATTCCTCTTGTGTACCTTCTTTACCGGCGAGGAATTGAATATCGTCAATTAGTAACACATCGATCGTTCTATATTTATTACGGAATCCTTCACCGCGGTTATCACGAACAGCATTAATGAATTCATTCGTAAATTTCTCTGATGAAATATATAAAACACGGGCCCCAGGGTTATGTTCCAGCACATAATGACCGATTGCATGCATCAAATGGGTTTTACCTAAACCAACACCTCCGTATAAAAAGAGCGGATTATAGGCTTTAGCTGGCGCTTCGGCCACAGCTAATGAAGCTGCGTGCGCAAATCGATTGCCTGATCCGATGACAAAAGTATCGAACGTGTATCTCGAATTCATCATATTCGTGAAATTTTCTTCACCTGCCACAATGGCAGGACCTTTAGGCGGTATAACGGCCGGTTGAGTCGCAGCAGACTGCGCTTTCTGTTCTTCGGTCTCGATGATGAATTTCACGGAAACGTGTTTGCCGGTAAAATCATAAATTGTGCCTTCAATCAGCTTGGTATAGCGGCTTTCCAGCCACTCCTGGGCAAAATTGTTGGGCGCACAAATAACGACAGTCGAGTCATTAAAAACTGTCGCTTTGGTTGATTTTAGCCAAGTATCGAAGCTAGGTTTGCTGAGCTTAGTTTGTATAATCGATAAGATTTGCTGCCATAAGTCCGTAGAATGGCCTTCCACAGTAATTCACTCCTTTAAAATCAAACATGTGGCGTAAAGGCCAGGTTTCCTATAAATGCGATCTGTGTATAAATCATTATGGTTGAAGCTCTAACTGGAGCGATCCGAAAAACGCATAGATTGAACGCAATCAGAGTATATTCTGCGCGATTTATTGCGAAAAGAACCAACATGTCTGATGGGGTCAAAAAAGGACGGCTTTTGTCGTTTTATCCACATTATTAAGAATCGGTTAAAATGACTTATTCTTGTAGAGGGAATTTTGTTCACAATGTTATCCACAGACTGTTGATAAATCGGAGAAGTGGTCGTGTATATCCACAACAGAAACATTATCATCTTAACAAAAGATAGCCTGTTAATCAACGGATTGTTTGGGATTATCCACAATTACAACAAGTTGTGCATAGAAATTGTTCACAACACAAGATATTGTTAATATTCTGTTGATTTTCGACAAGCTTCTCTTTTCGGTGGATAAATTTTATACACAGGTTATTATTTTTCGATCTATTGTGATCATTTTGGCATTTCCTTCTGCACGCTCGGGTAGGTTGACTTTCTTGAGTGATATATGATTTAATGAGTAGTAGAAATTTTGTAGGATGGATATCCTCAGGTAGGGAGGTGCTATAGATGGGTCCGACGTTTAACCCTAATACGAGAAAGCGTAAGAAGAATCATGGTTTCCGTAAAAGAATGAGCACGAAGAACGGTCGTAAAGTTCTACAAGCTCGTCGTCTTAAAGGAAGAAAAGTTCTTAGCGCGTAAAAAGAGGCTCCGGAAGGGGCTTTTTTTTTTGCATTTGGATGGACAGTTTATATGCCGTCATTTCGGTCAAAAATAGATAAGATGCCTAAGTGGTAATTTGCTTATCTGAAGTTAACGGTCTGGAGCGTACATGTCTGTGGAAAAAGAATATAGATTAGCTAAAAGAGAAGACTTCAATAAGATTTATCGATATGGCAAATCAATGGCCAATCATCAATTCGTTCTTTACTATTTACCTCAGCCTAAAATGGAAAATTTCCGACTTGGCATCTCGGTGAGTAAAAAAGTGGGGAACGCGGTTGTCCGGAACCGCTTGAGACGAATGGTGAAAGAGATCATCCGTTTGAAAAAAGAGAATTTGACGCCGCATTATGATTACATTTTGCTGGCTAGGAAACCCGCGGTAGATATGGAATATGCCGAGATGGAGAAAAGCATTTGGCATGTAATCCGAAAGGCTTCTTTATTAAAAAGAAATGACACAATAAAAAAGTGAAGCATTATTTCTTTTCGCGCTTAAATTGTGTTATAGTTTATGTTGGAAAAGATATTTAGGAGGATCTCATTTTGACTCGTCGACTTTATTTGCTTGCAGCTCTTTCTGCGTTGATCTTATTGTTGTCAGGATGTAGTCCTAGTAGCTCTGCTATGGCACCAATTGATCCTAATACGGCAGGTTTTTTTGTAAAATATTTTGTGTACCCGCTTTCGCAGACACTCGACTGGTTCGCCGTCAAGTTATGGGGTCAATATGGCTTATCCATTCTGGTCGTAACCCTCATTATTCGTCTCATTATTTTGCCTCTGACGCTGAAACAGTATAAGAGCTCCAAACGGATGCAAGAGTTGCAGCCTGAGATGAAGAAGCTTAAAGAAAAGTATAAAGATGATGCGAAGAAGCAGCAGGAAGAAACAATGAAGTTATTTCAGTCAAATGGTGTGAATCCGTTAGCTGGGTGTTTCCCGATCATTGTTCAAATGCCAATTCTGATTGCGCTTTATCAAGCTATCATGCGTAATGACCATATTCGAGAGCATACTTTCTTATGGATGAATTTAGGACAGCCCGATCACTATTACATTCTTCCGATCATTGCCGCGGCAACCACATTCGTTCAACAAATGTTTATGTCTTCTCAAATGAATCAACAAATGAAAAGCTTACTATACATTTTCCCGGTTATGATTTTCGTGATGTCCATGAATTTCGCAGCTGCGCTGCCACTTTACTGGATCTACGGTAACATCTTCACCATTATTCAGTCTTACTTTATTTATGGTTCTCCTGGAAAACAAAAAAATCCTGGATCTCAAAATAATAAGGGTGGCCTGTCCAAATGAAAAAAATTGTGGTGACTGGAAAAACTATTGAGATTGCGGTGAAAGCCGGTCTTTCTCAATGGCAGGTTTCGGAGGATCGTGTTAAGATTCATATTTTGGAACAGCCCTCCCGGGGGTTGTTTGGGTTTATTGGTTCCAAAGAAGCTAAGGTTGAGCTTGAATTGATACCAGATCCGCTTGAGGAAGCCATTGCTTTCTTACAAGATATGTTCGAAGCGATGAAAATTTCCATCACCATAGACACGACAAAGGATCGCGAAGGCTACCAGTTGAATATGAGTGGTTCGGAGCTTGGTATTTTGATCGGTAAAAGAGGACAAACCCTAGATGCGCTGCAGTATTTAGTCAATATTGTCGCAAATCGTTATGCAAATTCGCATTTCCGGATTATTTTAGATGCAGAAAATTTCCGAGATCGACGTAAAAAGACGTTAGAAGAGCTAGCTTTAAGGTTGGCCAATCGTGTCATAAAGTCGAAAAAAGAAGTTATATTGGAGCCGATGAATTCGCAAGAACGCAAGATTATTCATGCTGAATTGCAAGGGCATCCTGTTGTCAAAACTTATAGCAAAGGCGAAGAACCGAACCGTCGGGTCGTGATCGCCGTCAAATAACCTTAGCCGCAATGACATGAGCATAAGTCATTGCTTTTTCTTTAAGATGAGGTAAATTCGAGGTGTTAATACTATGTTAAATGATACGATTGCTGCTATTTCTACGCCGCTCGGTGAGGGTGGGATAGCGGTTATTCGTGTGAGCGGGGATGAAGCAGTTCCACTAGTGGAGCGTGTTTTTCGCTCAAAAACGAAATTATCTGATGCTGAGACGCATACGGTACATTATGGATTCATTATAGAACCTGCTTCTGCCGAAAAGGTAGAGGAGGTTCTCGTTACTTTAATGAAATCTCCGCGTTCTTTTACAATGGAAGATGTTGTCGAAGTTAGTTGCCACGGCGGTATTGTTTCTGTTAAGAAGGTGCTGGATTTATTGCTGCAGCAGGGGATACGTTTGGCGGAGCCTGGTGAATTCACGAAGCGAGCTTTCCTTAATGGTCGGATTGATTTGACGCAAGCGGAAGCTGTAATCGACTTAATTCGCGCCAAATCGGACAGAGCTTTTAAAGTGGCATTAAAGCAAGTTGAAGGAAATTTGTCGAAGCAAATCAAACATTTACGATATGTGTTGGTAGAATTAATGGCTCATGTGGAAGTCAATATTGATTATCCAGAGCATGATGTTGAAGAAATGACGAATGCTTTCATAAAGAGTAAATGTGACACGGTAATGCTTGAAATTGACCGTCTTTTGGTGACCGCTGAGCAAGGTAAGATTTTGCGTGAGGGTATTGAGACCGCGATTGTTGGCAGGCCGAATGTAGGGAAATCGTCGTTGTTAAATGAATTGGCGCAGGAGAATCGGGCGATTGTAACCGATATTCCAGGAACGACAAGGGATGTCATTGAGGAATTTGTCAATGTTGGCGGTATTCCGCTTAAACTGTTGGATACAGCGGGGATTCGCGAAACGACAGATATTGTGGAACAAATCGGAGTGGAAAGATCGAAAACTGCTTTGGCTGAAGCGGATCTGATTTTGCTGGTGCTGAATAGTAATGAAGAACTTCAGTTGGATGAGCTTGCTTTAATGAAGCAATTAGCGGATAAGCAGACGATTGTTATCTTGAATAAGATTGATCTCAGTCGAAAGTTAGATATCGATCAAGTGTTAAGTTATTTTCCACAGGAACGTATTGTCGAGCTATCCCTGATTGAGAATAAAGGTATCGATCATTTAGAAAAAGCGATTGCGGCAATTTTCTTTGAGGGCAAACTAGAGTCAAGTGATTTGACGTACGTTAGCAACGTTCGACATATATCCTTATTGAAGCAAGCAAAACGCTCGTTGCATGATGCGCTTGAAGCAAACGAGCAATACGTACCAATTGATATGATACAAATCGATATTCGAGCGGCTTGGGAGCAGCTTGGAGAGATTATTGGTGATTCTGTTGGTGAGTCTTTGATCGATCAAATTTTTACACAATTCTGCTTAGGTAAATGAAAACCGACAGCATTTTCGTTTTCATAAAAGAGGGAGGGACTTTGAACTATGGGATATCATGCTGGTGAATTTGATGTTATTGTCATTGGCGCTGGACACGCAGGTTGCGAATCTGCTCTGGCATCTGCCCGGATGGGATGTAATACACTACTTTTAACAATTAACTTGGATATGGTTGCTTTCATGCCCTGTAATCCATCTATTGGTGGTCCTGCAAAGGGCCACGTTGTTCGGGAGATCGATGCACTCGGCGGCGAAATGGGCCGCAACATCGATAAAACCTATATTCAAATGCGCATGCTGAATACTGGCAAGGGTCCAGCTGTGCACGCTCTTCGTGCACAAGCCGACAAATTTTCATATCAGCACAAAATGAAAGAAACGATTGAAGCAACGCCAAACTTAACGTTACGTCAAGGTATGGCTGAAGAGCTCATCGTTGAAGATGGCGTGATCAAAGGTGTTATTACTAAAACAGGCGCTGAGTATTATGCTAAAGCAATTGTCCTTACGACAGGAACTTACCTAAGAGGGAAAGTTATCATGGGTGAGCTTATGTACGAGAGCGGTCCGAACAATCAACAGCCTTCAGTGAAACTATCGGAGTCGCTTCGCAAATTAGGTTTTGATCTCGTGCGTTTCAAAACAGGAACTCCGCCGCGGGTTCATAAAGATACAATCGACTTTAGTAAAACGGAAATTCAGCCTGGTGATGAAGAACCTAAGTTTTTCTCTTTTGAGACAAAATCTGGGGCTGCTAATGAGCAATTGCCTTGTTGGTTAACGTACACATCTGAAGAGACGCATAACATTATTAATTCGAATCTGCACCGTGCTCCAATGTTTTCAGGTGCGATTGAAGGTACTGGGCCGAGATATTGCCCATCCATTGAAGATAAAATTGTTCGTTTTGCCGATAAACCGAAGCATCAAATTTTCCTGGAACCGGAAGGCCGTAATACATCTGAGTACTACGTACAAGGTTTATCAACTAGTATGCCGGAAGATGTGCAGCTTGGTATTTTGCGCTCCATTCCAGGCCTTGAGAAAGTAGAAATGATGCGTACCGGTTATGCCATCGAGTATGATGCGGTTGTTCCAACTCAATTGAAGCCGTCTTTGGAGACTAAGCTTATTAGCGGTTTGTTTACTGCCGGACAAATTAACGGGACATCGGGGTATGAAGAAGCAGCTGGGCAAGGGGTTATGGCTGGAATTAATGCGGCTCGCAAAGTCCAAGGTAAAGAAGCAGTTGTGTTAGATCGTTCCGAAGGTTACATCGGTGTTCTTATTGATGACTTAGTTACAAAAGGGACAAACGAACCATATCGTCTATTAACGTCCCGTGCGGAATATCGTTTGCTGCTTCGCCACGATAATGCTGATTTGCGTTTAACACCAATTGGCCATGATATTGGGTTGATTTCGGAGGAGCGTTACGCGACGTTTTTAAATAAAAAAGCATTAGTTGACCAAGAAATCGAGCGTTTGAATACGGATAAAATTAGACCGGAACCGCATGTTCAACAGCTTTTGGAAAGCTTGGAAAGTGTAGTTTTGAATAATTCTGTTCCAGCAATCGCGCTGCTTCGTCGCCCTGAAATTGAATATAAACATATTGAACAGATGTCTCCTTCACCACTTGAGCTGGACGATGAAATGAAAGAGCAAGTTGAGATTCAAGTTAAATATGCGGGTTACATTGAGAAACAAAGTAATCAAGTAGAGCGTCTGCGTAAAATGGAGAAGAAGAAGATTCCGGATGATATCGAATATAGCGAAATTCATGGGATTGCAACGGAAGCTAAGCAAAAGCTCGCTAAAATCCGTCCGATTTCGATTGGTCAAGCATCGCGTATTGCAGGTGTGACACCATCCGATATTTCTATCCTTCTTGTGTATTTGGAACACTATAACAGAGTCACGGCGGCTAGAGGTTAACATATGGATGCTATTCAACAACAATTTGTTCAATTTTTAGAGAAACATCAGATTACTCTTTCCGCTCTACAACTGGAACAGTTCGAGCAATATTTTAAGACACTTGTAGAGTGGAATGAGAAAATGAATTTAACAGGTATTACGGAGAGAGAGCAGGTATACTTAAAGCATTTCTACGACTCTCTTTCTGTTTCTTTTAATTTTGATATGAGCTTTATATCTACGATTGCAGACATTGGCTCTGGCGCCGGGTTTCCAAGCATTCCTTTGAAAATTGCTTTTCCTCATCTAAAGGTTACGATTATCGATTCTTTGAATAAACGTATCTTGTTTTTAAAAGAATTGGTATCACAATTAGGTTTATCGGATACGGATTGCGTTCATGGTAGAGCAGAGGATATTGCTAGACTCCCTAAATATCGTGATCAGTTTGACCTGGTTACAGCTAGAGCTGTTGCTAGACTTCAAGTATTGAATGAATTTTGTCTTCCTTTTGTGAAGAAGGATGGTACGTTTATTGCAATGAAGGGGTCTGAGATTGAAGAAGAGCTAAGTGAGTCTGCTTATAGCTTATCTGAGTTGAAGGGGAAAGTTATTAAAGTTCTTAAGATGCAGCTGCCTGTTGAGGAATCGTTGAGGCATTTTGTAGAAATTCAAAAGCTTGCTGCAACACCGGCTAAGTATCCTAGAAAGGCTGGACTTCCACTGAAAGAGCCTCTTATGAAAAGGTAAAAATGTTCCACGTGAAACATTATTCAATTAAGTTTCACAATTGCTTAAAGCAGGAAATCTTGCTTCGATGAAGAATATATTATAGTAAGAATCTATTCTATTTGTAGTGAGTTTATGTGATTGCACTTGTCATACTTCGCCGTATTCTTGACAAGCGTTTTCGTTCTGTAGGACGAAGAGGTCGTCTATCTTTGGATCGTAATGGTCGCTTAAACTACGGGAAGAGTTGGTGGTAGGGTTTCCTATGAAAGAACAAATTTCAAAGCTATTTGGACTTGCTGATCGTTCGTCGACGGATGAGGTCAAAAACATACCGGTTAATACTATTATTCCAAGTCCATATCAACCTAGAACCTTATTTGATGATGATCGTATTGATGAATTGTGCCAAACGATTCGAACGCATGGTGTTATTCAGCCAATCGTTGTCAGAGTCAAAAACAATACATTCGAACTCATTGCCGGAGAACGGCGCCTAAGAGCTGTTAAGAAGCTAGGTCTTGATACAATCCCTGCAATTGTAAGAGATTTCAATGATTCTCAAGCTGCATCCATTGCTCTAATCGAGAATTTGCAGCGTGAAGGTTTGACTGCAATCGAAGAAGCTGCTGCTTATCAGCAATTGATTGAGATGCATGATTTGACGCAAGAGAGCTTAGCTCAGCGTCTCGGTAAGAGCCAATCAACGATTGCGAATAAAATCCGGCTTTTACATCTAAGCGAACCTGTTAAGATGGCATTGATGGAGCGAAAAATCACGGAGCGTCATGCTAGAGCTTTGCTTGCTTTGGATCAAGAAGAGCTGCAAGTGAAAATTCTTGAAGAAGTCATTGCTAAAGAGCTGAACGTAAAACAAACAGAGATTAAGATTAACTTTTTAAAGGAAGCAACAAAGATTAAAAAGTCACGTCGCGTATCCTTTTCAAAGGATGTTCGACTCGCTTTGAACACCATTCGCCAATCTGTTGAGATGGTTACAAGCTCAGGCCTGAATATTAACACGTCTGAGAAAGATCATGAGGATCACTACGAAATTATAATTAAAATTCCTAAGAATAATTGAGCATTTATTGCTACCTTAAACGGCGCAAGCCGTTTTTTTGCATCTTATGAGATAAAACTATCAAATATAGATAAGGTAACTGAATGATAGATATGTTAAGATAGATATACTGCTTTAGTATGGCATTTGGAACATAAGCGATTGAGGTGAAATGGTTTTGTCTAAAATTATAGCAATAACGAATCAGAAGGGTGGCGTCGGCAAGACGACAACTTCTGTGAATTTGGGTGCTTCCTTGGCTTCACTAGGGAAGAGAGTGCTTCTCGTTGACATCGATCCACAAGGGAATACGACTAGTGGGATCGGGGTTAACAAGGCCGATGTCGTGAACTGCATCTATGATGTGCTTATTAACGATGTCCACCCCAAAGATGCAACAGTGGATACCAATGTTCCAAATCTTAAGATCGTACCTGCGACGATTCAACTTGCAGGAGCTGAGATTGAGCTTGTTCCAACCATTTCAAGAGAAGTACGCTTGAAGAAATCTTTGCAACTTGTTAAGCATATGTACGATTATATTCTTATTGATTGCCCACCATCTTTAGGTCTTCTTACAATTAATTCTTTAACTGCTGCTGATTCTGTTATCATTCCAATTCAATGTGAATACTACGCGCTTGAAGGATTAAGCCAACTGTTGAATACAGTTCGATTGGTCCAAAAGCATCTTAATACAGGGCTTCAAATTGAAGGTGTTTTATTGACGATGTTTGATGCTAGAACGAACCTCGGCATTCAAGTCATTGAGGAAGTTAAGAAATACTTCCAAACAAAAGTATATCAAACGATTATCCCGCGGAATGTTCGCTTGAGCGAGGCTCCTAGTCATGGACAATCGATTATTACTTATGATCCTAGATCAAAAGGCGCGGAAGTGTATTTAGAGCTTGCGAAGGAAGTGATCTCGATATGACCAAAGGCCTAAACAAAGGTTTAGGTAAAGGATTGGATGCTTTAATTACATCACTACATATTGATGAGAGCGATAAAGTCATTCAAATTCCTTTAGCACAATTGAGAGCTAACCCTTATCAACCTAGAAAGCATTTTAACGAAGATAGCATTAAAGAGTTAGCGGATTCGATTAGAGAACATGGTGTTATCCAGCCTATTATTGTTCGTAAGGTTCTTAAAGGGTATGAAATCATTGCCGGTGAACGTAGATTCCGAGCTTCTCAGGTTACAGGAATTGCAACGATTCCTGCCGTCGAGAGAAACTTTACGGATCAACAGGTCATGGAAATCGCCTTGATTGAGAATGTTCAGCGGGAAGATTTAAATGCAATGGAGATTGCTTTTGCTTATCAGGGGATTATCGATCAGTTCTCGTTAACCCAAGAAGAGCTTTCGGCTAAGGTTGGGAAAAGCCGCTCGCATATTGCGAACTTCCTGAGACTACTTCAATTACCGGAATCAATTAAACAATATGTTTCACGTGGAACATTATCAATGGGTCATGCAAGAGCTATTGTTGGTGTCAAAGACGACAAGGTGAAAAAAGAGCTTGCAGAAAACACCATTAGTAAGCAATGGAGTGTTCGCGAACTCGAAGAAGCCGTGAAAATGCTCGAGGAATCACCGGGTCAAGAGAAAGAAAAAACGAAGCAAAAAGAAAAGAATAGAGATCCTTATATCAACCAAGCTGAAGATCAATTAAGAGATATTTACCGTACTACGGTGAAAATCAAAAATCAGCAGGATAAAGGTAAAATCGAACTTCTCTACTATTCAAAGGACGATTTGAACCGTCTGCTAGAATTGCTTCAAGGCAAAATCTCTTAAAATTAGATAGCATACCGATGGTTTTCTTTCGAGCAGAAAGATCAAACTAAGGTATGCTATATTTATGAGTAGAATTCTGAATCCGTGAGAGAGGGTAGGTGAACATATGAAAGGTGTTATGTATTTTGATCAAGCGGCTTCCTCCTGGCCAAAGCCGCCGGCTGTAATGGATGCCATGATGACATGTATGCAAGATTATGCGGCTAATCCAGGACGGGGAAGCCATCAGATGGCTGTGAAAGCTAGTCGGGTCTTATTTGAAACGAGGAAAAACTTAGCTCGCTTGTTTGGAATCAAAAACCCGAATGATCTATCCTTTGCATTGAATACGACACATGCGCTGAACCAAGCAATCAAAGGGTTTGTAAAACCCGGGGATCACGTTATCTGCACGAATATTGAGCATAACTCTGTACGCAGACCATTGGAACATTTGAAGGCTACGATAGGAATAGAACTGACTTATATCCGTAATGATGAAGAAGGAAATATCCAGCTGGAAGATTTCAAAAAGGCATTACAGTCGAATACATCACTTGTAGTTGTTAATCACAGTTCTAACTTATTGGGGACGATTATGCCTGTGGCAGAGATCGGGGAGATGTGCCGTGCACATGGCGCTAAGCT
Source organism: Paenibacillus anseongensis (assembly GCF_009757995.1). Lineage (NCBI taxonomy): Bacteria > Bacillati > Bacillota > Bacilli > Caryophanales > Paenibacillaceae > Paenibacillus > Paenibacillus anseongensis. Next base: position 16,423 of record NZ_WSEM01000038.1, on the reverse strand, counting down.
GCTTGTAGACGGTGCTCAGAGCGCTGGTATACTGCCTATCCACGTAGGAGATATGAATATTGATATGCTGGCTTTCCCAGGCCACAAAGGGCTTCTAGGACCTCAGGGAACGGGTGGTTTATACATCCATCCTGACATTGATTTGGAGCCGCTCTTACACGGGGGAACAGGTAGTCAATCAGAGGCCATTCATCAACCAAAGGTAAGGCCTGATCGCTATGAGGCAGGTACGCAAAACACAGTTGGTATTGCTGGATTAAACGAAGGCGTGAAATTTGTAATAGCTGAAACGATTGAGAAGATCCATGCAAAAGAGTGGCGTCAAACGCAAATGCTGATGGAAGGTTTACTGGGAATTGAAGGAGTTGCGATTCTTGGTCCAGCTCTTGGACAAAATAAAACAGGGATTGTTTCCTTTAATGTGAACAACGCGGATTCATCGGAAGTCGCTTTCATATTGGATCAATCATTTCAAATCGCCGTTAGATCCGGCTATCATTGTACGCCGCTTGCTCATGAATCGGCAGGTACATTAGCTAGTGGAGCGGTAAGAGCAAGCATAGGTTATTTTACAACAGATGAAGAAGTGGATGCTCTTGTTTATGCAGTGAAAGAGATCCAATCGCAGTATGCTAAGTAGAAAGAGGGATCAACCATGGGGGAACTGTTCGGATTGAATGGCAACTTTGTTGTATTAGCCATTTTGGCATCGATTTTAGTTTTATTCTTTATCATCATTTTACTTTCAGTGAAATTATCATCTTTGCGTAAACGATATACGCAAATGATGAATGGTTCAAGTTCAGATAATATGGAGCAACTCCTCATTGAAATGCAGCAAGCCATCAACGATCAAAAGGCCGAGTCAGCAATGACGTCAGCCCAGGTTGATACAATTCGCCAATCCCTAACGAAGATGAAATCCAAAGTAGCGATTCATCGATACAACGCCTTCAATGATGGAGGAAGTAACCTGAGCTTCACAATTGCCATTTTGGATGATTATCAAGATGGTGTAGTTTTGACAGGAATACATAGCCGTGAGCAGATGTACTTGTATGCGAAGCCGATTCAAAATGGACAATCCACTTACACATTAAGTCCAGAAGAGAAAGAGGCAATTAATCAATCTGTAAAGCCGTCTTAGTGCTTGGTACATAGGCTTGAGTGCGACGTAATGCTGAGTGAAGCGCATCGCCAATGACATTCGCCATGTTCATGACAAGACTGAGCCGCGTATTTTGAAGAACGAAATATTCCATGAATCCGCCTACGTTGACGATTCCCGTCACATGGATATTGCCAACCGGAGGAAGGTCTTTGTTAACACCGGCACCAGGTTTAAGCGGACCATCAGCAACTTGAATGCACCCTACGCTAGATACTTGGCCTAAACAAGCATCGACGGCAACGATAAAAGGGTTATCGAATTGACGTTGAATTTTATCAACGGTTTCAGACAGGTTCATGGCATGGACAGGTTCATCTAAAGTACCGAACAAGTGAAGGTTACGAAGATTCGTCGTACGGTTCAAATGAGAGCCAACTAACGGACCAAGTGAATCTCCCGTAGAGCGGTCGGTGCCCACACAGATAACAACGATAGGTTGATAGGTTGGTAGCTTACTAAAAATGGATTGCAAATGCTTAGAGAGAAGAAAAGGGGTATCGGCGTCTGTGTGCTGAATTTTGAGTGGGGTCAGTTCCGTGTCTTTCATTCCGTCGAAACCAATTTGGAATTTCATTATATCCCTCCAAAGTACTTCTTCTTTTTTACTAGTATATGGATAGATAGAGACATTTATACGTAGGAGAGGAGGGATTTTCCTTGAATATTTCCGTTATGTTGTTAGCCTTCGATTCTACGCAGCAGGCTTTGCGCGCCGAGATGCTGCTAGAGTACGCGGACATAGAAATTGACATCAGACCTACTCCGAAAGAAGTTACAGCCGGCTGCGCTCTTTCTATTGAATTTCCTGGAGAAAATCTAGCACAAGTTCAAGAGATTATTGAATCAGAGAACGTAGAAATCAGAGGCATCTATTTTAAAAAAGAAGATAAATATGTTACCATGGAATGAAAAAGGAGGTCTAAACCGTGGCCTTTATTACGAAGTATTTCACGGATTTGATGAACTGGATTCGAGAGCATCTATCGAACCCTGAAATACTAGCTTCGCTATTTTGGATTATCGTAAAAATTGTTCTCATATATGTTGTTGCTAGAGTATGTATCAAAATTGCAGATAAAACGATTGCACATATGATGGCTGCTAGAGACAAGTCGCCACTGAAGTTTGATAGACGTAGAACGAATACGATAGGAAGCCTTATACATAATTTAATAGCTTACACCGTGAACCTCATTTGTATTATGTTGATCCTTGGACAAGTTGGTTTAAATCTTGGGCCTTTGCTGGCAGGGGCAGGAGTGCTTGGCTTAGCCATAGGTTTCGGAGCACAAAGTTTGGTGAAAGATGTGATTACGGGTTTCTTTATCATTTTTGAGGATCAGTTTGGTGTAGGGGATGTCATTCAAATTGATTCATTTAAAGGGACCGTTGAAGAGATCGGCATCCGAGTCACAAGGATTAAAAGTTGGACGGGTGAGGTCCATATCATTCCGAACGGAAATATCAAACAGGTGACCAATTTTTCTACGTACAATTCTTTAGCCGTGGTCGATGTGACGATTCCTCATCATATAAATATTGACGATGCTACGCAAATTCTCAAGGATACTGTCAAGCACGTGCAAGAGCTTACAGAGGATATTGTGAAGCAGCCCGAAGTGCTGGGTGTTCAAGTGGTGGGTACGACGGATCTGAAGATTCGCATTATTGCAGAGTGCAAACCAACGCGACAATTTAATGTGACGAGGCTTTTGAACATAGAAATTAAGAAGAGACTCGATAGTGTGCAAATTGAGACGATGTAGTTGAAAAGGCGGTGGCGGACGTATGGAGAAAAAGCAGTATCAACTTGGCGATATTGTGCAAATGAAAAAGCCCCATCCGTGTGGCACGAATGAAATGGAAATCATACGGATGGGGATGGATATTAGAATTAAGTGTGTAGGGTGTAAACACAGTGTTCTAGTACCAAGAACGAAGTTCGAAAGTAAACTGAAGAAAGTGCTTCGATCCAACCCAGAAAAAGAGGAAGAATCCTCATAAAAATGCTGTGGAAAAGTACTTGCGGGGACAGGAATTTTTTGATATACTAAATCCTGTTCTCGCGTTTTATTGGAAAGGTACCCAAGAGGCCCAAGGGGGCTGACTCGAAATCAGCTAGGCGTCGCGAGGCGTGCGTGGGTTCGAATCCCACTCTTTCCGTACAAGCTATTACTAGCTAAGGAATGAAAGTCTTCTGCATCTGCAGGAGACTTTTTTATTTTGTCCAGAACCATATTAATTCCATTATTAAGTTCCACGTGAAACATTTTAGGAGTTTAAAACGTCAATTAGGGTGTAGAAGGCTCTTTTGCTTTCAGTCCTTTGTCTAACTAGTAGGGATAAAAAGGCTAAAGGAAAAGCAGAATAAGTTCATATTGATGTGTTAGCAACAAGAAGGAGGTAAGCGTAATGAAAAGATGGATGATGATATTTCTGGTACTAGCTGTAGTAGCCACAGGATGCGCTAAAAAGAGTGAAGAGAGTGCATCGCCAAGCCCAACAGCAGGAGCGACCGTAACGCCTTCCACAGGGGCTTCAGCGACGCCTAGTGCAACAAGTGGGACAGGTGGTGGAACATCTGCCACAGCAACGCCAGCAGCCGGTGGCAACGATACAACAAAGGATGAGCCGCTTCCTCAGATAACGAAGGAGCAAGCTGATAAGATAAGCATGACAAGCACCTATGATGATCTGGTGAAGCAGACAGGAGCAAAGGGCAAGTTGGTGAAAGACGAGAATGGTAAGAAAACCTATGATTTCGCCATCTCTAATCAACCTGGCTACATTGCGGAAATTGTTTATTTTGCAGATGGGATGATCTCTGAAAAGAAAGTATTTAGGAAATAAATCAAGTCGTGCAGCGTGAAAGCTGTGCGGCTTTTTTAGTACCTTCCTCATAAAAAAGAGTTTATACTTTGTTAATATTCCATTTAGATGGATTCAATAAGGTTATATTAATATAAATATAAGGAAACGTTTCCCGTACATTGTGTTAAAAAGGAGAAAAGAGATGAAACTTAGTAAAAAATCCGTTACTGTACTGTCCTTTACGATTGGAGCGTGTTTATTCGTATCCACGGCATTCGCCGATACACTGCTTGGATCGGGTTATGACCGGTTAAAAGGTTCAGCAAAAACAACTGCAAACATGATGGAAAAGGATATGAAGAATTACACTCTCGAAGCGCTGTATACGTTGAAAGATAACGATAAAACCTTAATTCAAGGATCAACGTCGCAAAAGATGGATGTTGAAAAACATATGAAGGAAGAGAACACAACGACGAAAGACGCCAATGGCGAAACAACATCAAGATACTATTATTCCGACATAACGAAATCAGTTAATAAAAATGGATCAGACAATACTTATTATGTGATGGAATATCCGGCTAGTGACAGCAAAAATCGCACCGTGGATTTTAAAAATCCATTTAAAGAAAAGGGAGCACCAGAGATTGAAAAAATCGTTGACGCTGTGGTTGGCGGTTTGAAAGATTACGTGCAAGTAGAGGAAGGACCTGAAGGTGGAAAAGTATATTCGGGCAGCTTGTCTGAAACTCAGGTACCAGCCGTCCTGAATGCTGTCTCCTCTTTTGGTATCAAACAGATGCTGAACGATGAGCGCGATTTGCCGACTATAGAAAGCGATGTATTTGTGAAAAAGGTGGTAGGCTCGGCTAATGAAAATAAAGCTGGCTACCTTGAAAATGTAACAGGCGATATTACGCTGTCCGGAAAAGATAAAAACGGTGTTCAACATGATTTGAACCTGAATGTCATTGTAAAGCTTTCTGAAGTTGGTAATACGAAAATCACACTACCTGATCTAACTGGCGCGAAAGTTGAAAAAGTTAGCTACTCCAATGGATTTAGCAGTAAGTATGTAGGTAAATATAAAAACGATATCGTGATGGAGAAAGACGGTAAGTTTGTGAAAATCGGCGAAAGAATGGTTGAGATCACAAGCGTAGACAACGATAAAGTGAAAGGGAAATATTCCGAAACGGTTATTCCAGGTTATGAGAGCGAATATCCGAATAAAGATGTTTTCGACTTTGAATATGATCCAGCCGTGTCCTCAACATTCACGTATAAGGATGCAAAAGGCGAGCAGAAGAATGGTTCCATTCATCAAGGTGCTACAGGCAAAGTTTATTTTGAAATGAATGTTGAGATTGTTAACGAAAATTCATACAGATCTATCTCGAAACCATATTACGATGGAGAGTTTAGCCGCATATTTGAATAGAAGAGAGAGGTTCAGGAGGCTGCCGATGCGGCTTCCTGAGCGTTTTTTTGGGGAGATGATGGAAATTGACAGTCAAGGCGATTGAAATAAGTGGATTAACGAAGGCATTCAAAAATGGCCGAGGGATCACAGAGTTAAACCTGGATGTTGATCAAGGCGATATATTCGGATTCTTGGGACCGAATGGTGCAGGGAAGACGACAGCTATGAAAATGATAACTGGACTGATGAAGCCAGACCGTGGCGATGTGAAAATTTTCGGTGCCAGCATTTTAGCCGACTATGTTAACGCCATGAAGCATGTGGGTTGTTTGATTGAAACAGCGGAGTCTTATCCTTATTTAACAGCTAATGATAATTTAAAGATGTTCGCTAGGTTTTATCCGCATGTTGATCAGAAGAGAATTGATGAGTGTCTCGAGCTCACAGGCATGTTGAAATATAAAAATGAGAAATCTCAAAAGTTTTCACTGGGGATGAAACAAAGACTGGGGATCGCAGCTGCGATACTGTCGAAACCTAAATTATTAATTCTGGACGAGCCCCTCAACGGACTAGATGTTGAAGGGATGCTGGAGATGAGGAAATTGATTAAACAGCTCTCGCAGGAAGGCACGACATTTTTTATCTCAAGCCACTTGATTCATGATGTGGAACTGACGTGCACAAGAATCGGTATCATTTATGGGGGCAAGCTTGTAAATGTAGAATATACGCAGAATATCCTCTCGTATTATTCTTCGTTGGAGAACTTTTTTGTTAGTGAGGTGGACCGGAATGGAAGGGTTTAAGGCCGCATTTATAAATGAATCCGTGAAGTTGTTGAAAAAGAAAAAAATGATGGCGGCTGCCATTTTATCTATCCTTGCTGTTTTGGTCGGACAGATCGCTGTAACAACCATCAAGCATGGGCTTGGATTGCGGGTTGTAGGAAGTGTTGAATTTCCTATCGTCGTACTATCGTTTATTACTTATACGCTTTTGCCGTTGTTTGCCATCTTTGTGGCGATCGATATGTTTAACGGTGAATCCTCATCGAATACAATGAAAATAACACTTTTGAGACCAGTCTCGCGATTCAGTGTGTTTAGCGCAAAAGTGTTGAATTTAGCTTTATTTATTGCCGGCAATCTCTTATTTGTGATGATTCTTTCGTTATTAGCGGGGTTTATTTTTAATCCCTCATCGGCTAGCTTGCCAGGGATCTTGAAGGTTGTTTTATCGTACGGATTAACCTTTTTCCCCGTATTTGTGTTTGCCCTAATTGTCGTCTTGTTGTCTAACGTGATACAAGGGGGGCTAGCTGTATTTTTCCTCTCGATTCTGATATTTATCGTTTTTAATTCATTGGGCATTGTCTTCTCATCCTACTCCAGTTTTTTCATTACATCGATGCTGGATTGGTATACATTATGGATATCGGAAACAATGAATGTGTTTAAAATATTCCGCCAGATTCTAATCATGTCGGGCTGTGGTATGATGTTATTTACAACAGGTTATTATTTGTTTGACAGTAAGGATATATAGGAAGGGATCTTCATGCATTTAACCAAACGTTTCTTCACGATGAATGCGCTGGCTGTGCTGCTCTCCGTTGGTTTGACAGTTCTGGCTGTCATTATTTTCGTTGCTGCTTATACGAAGGTTTTTGGCCGCGAAGCTGATACGAAGGAGTTTCAGAAGGCTTTCGAAGTTCGAGCGGCGATCAGTGAGATCAAAAGAGAAGCACAGTCCCTTAAGTTCGAGCAGCTACTGGATGCGAAATTTCAACAAGAGCTTGCTAATCGGGTTAACGCTTTGGATGCCAGTGCGATTATTTTAAAAAATAGAGAAGTTGTATACGCTACGGAAAATTTCAACAGGATCGATATTGAGAGAAGCCTTATGCTCTCAGACAACCAAGCAACTCGCGATGAGGTCGAACTTGCCGGTAAAACGTATATGATTACAAGAGTGGATTATAAGGTGCCGGCTGGCGATCCCGGTGTTCTGCTGCTGCTTGCGCCAATCAAGCTGAAAACGAACTTTTTTATGCTGCTCGGCATATTTACAGTTAGTGTATTCACCGTTGTTTTCTTGTTAACGAACTTTTGGGTGTCGTATCGATTCTCCCGCGGCATTATATCGCCGATCTCCAGGCTCAAGGCTGCTGCTAATAAAATTAGCGAAGGTGATCTAAGCCAAGGGATTGCAGAAGAAGGCGAAGGAGAAGTTCGAGAGTTATGCAGGACGCTGGAGCTCATGAGAATTAAGCTGAAGGAATCGGTTTATATGCAGCAAAAATATGATGATAACCGAAAATTTCTGGTTTCAAGCATATCTCATGACTTAAAAACGCCTGTGACCTCGATCAAAGGATATATTGAAGGAATTATCGATGGGGTCGCTAAGACACCTGAGAAAATGGACGAGTATCTGGAAACGGCACGATCCAAAGCGATTCTCGTGAACGCTATGATCGATGATCTACTTTTATACTCCAAGCTTGATTTGAACCAGCTTCCGTATCATTTTGAAAAGAGTGATTTGGCGAGCTATTTCGAGGATTGTGTCGCAGATCATAAATATGAATATGAAAAGGCTAACCTATCGTTATCGTTAATCAACGAACTTAATGAGCCAGTCAAAGTTTTAATTGATCGTGAAAGATTAAAGAGGGTCATACAGAACATTCTTGATAATGCCATGACATATGTAGAGAAAGCGGATGGGAAGATTGAGATTATCCTCAGGGAAACAAGAACATCTGCGATCGTAGAAATTAAGGACAATGGAAAAGGAATACCGGAGAATAAACTTCCCCATATCTTTGAGCGATTTTATCAGGTGGACCCTTCAAGAAAAAGCGGCAGTGGGCTAGGACTTGCTATCGCCAAGCAAATTGTAGAAGGTCACGACGGGAAAATATGGGCGAAAAGTGCCGTAGGAGAGGGTACTCAGATAATGATATCTCTGAAGAAGTTCTAGTAGGCTTGGAGGTTATGATGAAAAAAATTCTGATTATTGAAGATGATCAAAGTATTGCCAATCTCCAGAAAGATTACCTCGAGTTGAGCGGTTACTCTGTTAAGACAGTGAACAGTGGATTAGCGGGATTGAAAGCTCTCAAGGATGAAGACTTTGAGCTGATCATCTTGGATATCATGCTGCCGGATATAGATGGATTTGAGGTATTGAAGAGAGTGCGCGAGCATGACGATATTCCCGTTCTTCTGGTATCGGCAAGAGCAGAGGAAATTTATAAAATTAATGGTCTGGGCCTTGGGGCGGACGATTATATTACCAAGCCTTTCAGCTCCGGCGAGCTGGTTGCGCGCGTAGGGGCTCATTTGAAAAAGTTTCAACGGATGAAAGAACGGTTTGGCAAAGGGAATGAAGGAAGCACGATTCAAGTTAGAGGTCTGGAGGTTCAAAAGGAGGCAAGGCGCGTCTTTGTGAACGGAAATGAAGTCGTTATGGCGCAAAAAGAATTTGACCTGCTTCTATTTCTATTGCAGAATGCCAATCGGGTGTTTGGCAAGGAAGAGCTCTTTGAGAGAATCTGGGGCTTGGATGCGATGAGTGATGCCTCGACCGTCACGGTTCATATCGCCCGAATCAGAGAGAAAATCGAAGAGACCCCGTCGAAACCTCAGTACATAGGTACGGTTTGGGGATCCGGGTACAGGTTTATTGTGTAAAAGAGCTGGTCCTAAGCAGGTAAATTAAACTACCTAGGGGCCAGCTTTCCTTCATTTCAGCCGCTAATAGCTCCTGTTGCGGTTTCTGTAACTGATAGAGAAACGATCAATGACATAGCCGACTAGCGCCCATGTAGCGATCGTTAATACATAGATGACGAGCATCCGAGACATCGAGATCTCATAGATGTCCGTGAATGTGGATGCAAACCAGGCAGGAACGCTAAGTGCATAGAAGATCATGTAAAAGGCATCATGATCGTGAAATAAATAATGACCTAAACAGAGGGCTGCACCAATGAAGGTAAACAGCCAAGTAAACGTGGATGTTCTCATGGTGAATTTCTCCTAGTTAAGGCTTTTTGCGGTGCCATTTCCGATTATGGTTGCTGTTGGCCGGAAATCTGTCTCCTTTTTTTAACGTGACTATTTTCGGGTTCTCAATACCCATGTGGACGGCATTCTCACCCATCTCGATGTATACGCCGTCGTTAGGTACATGATCGCCTTCATTGAACTGTGTCCATTCACCCACATTGATCACCTCTTCGAAAGATTTTCAATCAGGTTTAGATTACCCTCCTGAAGGGGAAGCATGTACGATAGGCGTTGCCATGTTCATCCTTGAGAGAAAGACTTGTAATCTGGCGTTCAATTTGCTATAGTATTCAGGTGCGAGTTTTGAAAAAGAATCCTCGCTCCTTGCTCCTTCGCTTGTGCGAACAAGCTTGAACAGGGGCCGCTTAGTCCAAAAGGAGGTGACATACATGCGCAAATATGAACTGATGTACATCATTCGTACTGACGTTGAGCAAGAAGTTGTTCAATCTACAGTAGAAAAGTTCCAAGGCATCATCACGAACGGTGGAGGCGAAGTCTCCAAACATGACCTGATGGGCAAACGCCGTCTTGCGTATGAGATCAATAAGTTCCGTGACGGGCACTACGTGCTTGTACACTTCAACGCAGAACCTGCTGTTGTAACTGAACTTGATCGCGTACTTAAGATTACGGATGAAGTTATCCGTCACTTAATCACAAACGACGTAGCTTAATTGCATGCCAGTATTTTCGTCAGGGGGAATGTTCTATGTTGAACCGTGTCATTCTTATCGGTAGATTGACCAGAGATCCAGAACTTCGTTATACGCCAGCCGGCGTTGCGGTTACACAGTTTACTCTCGCAGTAGACCGTCCTTTCACAAGCGGAGGTTCGAAAGAACGCGAAGCGGACTTTATCAATATCGTCACGTGGAGGCAGCTTGCCGAAACATGCGCGAACTATTTGCGTAAAGGTCGTTTGACAGCAGTGGAAGGCCGAATTCAGGTACGTAATTACGACAACAACGAGGGCAAGAGAGTTTACGTGACCGAAGTGATTGCCGATAATGTACGCTTCCTTGAATCCAGTAACGGTGCCGGAAATCGTGAAGACGGTGGATCGAACGCAAACGCTAGCTACGGCGGCGGAGGCAGTGGCAATCGTGGCGGTGGGTCACGCGAGCAGCAAGATCCTTTCATCGATGACGGAAAACCGATCGACATTTCCGATGATGACTTGCCATTCTAAAGTAGAAAGGACTGAACAAATTCATGGCTTTCCAAAAAAGAGATAACAATAGTGAAGATCGCGGCGATCGCAAATTTGCTCCTCGTGGTAAAGGCGGTAAAGGTAAACGTCGTAAAGTTTGTTACTTCACAGTTAACAAAATCAAGCACATTGACTATAAAGACATCGAAACTCTTAAAAAGTTCATCAGTGAGCGCGGGAAGATTCTTCCTAGACGTGTAACTGGTACTTCCGCTAAGTACCAACGTGCATTGACGATCGCTATCAAGCGTTCCCGTACAATCGCATTGTTGCCTTACACAACGGAATAGGGTTTACTAAGAAGGCAGCTGTTTATACGGCTGTCTTTTTTGTATGCCGAGAAGTCCATAGGCGAGAGGAGAGATCTCGCGGCTTTGTAGAGGCTTTCTTTTCTCCCCCTATTTTGTGGTATAATTAACGCTATAGTCTTTTGTAGGATGAGGAGAGATGACGGTTGCTGAATAGGGAAAAGGATGTAGACCTAGCCAGACGAGCCAAAGTCATTGAGTGGCTCAAGACAGAAGTCGTAGATCACGTAGCGCACCTGCTTAAAGGCATATGGGAAGGCAGCCATGTAAGAATCGTGGATGGCTTAGCCAGTTTAATCTCAAGCGGCTATATTTTGGGGAGAAGACTGGGTATATCTTATCGCGATTTGGACGAAGCCATTGTAGAGAAAATGAAGAAGCACCGCCAAGAGGGCCATCAACTTGAGGACTGGTACGGCGACATTTCATCGCTCGAAGAACATTTACGTAAGAGGTGAGCCCGGTTGGGGAATCGAAGTTGGCAAAGCATCATTTGGAGTGCGGTGACGATCCTTTCATTGCTATCTCTAATGACGCCTTTTATTATTTTCACATTTAGTTTTCTCATGATTCCTGTATTGATGTTATATGTAAAATCAAGTACCAAACGATTCGTCATCAGTTATGTCATCAGCTTGCTCGTCGTTTATTTGCTTACCCAGTGGCATGGGATATCCCTCATGTCCGTATCGTTGTTCTTCTTGCCGCCGGTACTGGTCATGGGTAACTTATATAAACGCAAAGCCGCCGCTAGAACCGTACTTACAGCAGGAATTATCACCATTCTGGCGGAGTCACTGCTTAGTCTGCTCATTGGGTATTCGCTCGGATTCGATCCGGTAGCGAAGTTCAAACTTTTCATGATGGACAGCATTGCAAGTATGCCGCCGGGGATTCGGGAGGTTCTACCAAAAGACCAGGACTGGTATGTGAATTTCATTGTGCAAGTAATACCTTTGTATCTGATCTTTGTGGCGTTGTTCTACACCTTTGTCACTCACGGCATTAGCCGCTGGCTGCTCAACAAAACAGGAGAAGGCATCCCAGGTCTGCGCCCAATGCGCGAGTGGATGCTGCAGAAATCGTTGGTGTGGATTTATTTGATCGTGTTTGTGCTCGATCTCTTCATGAATCCAGCTTCCAATTCACTCATTCCGACGCTGATGATGAATGCGATGCCACTATTGATGCTGGCGTTCGCTATTCAAGCGATCTGTTTTCTATTCTTTGTTGCGCATGCGAACAAGTGGAAGCCAATTTTGCCGATCGTGGCGATGATCATTCTTTGTTTCATGCCGCCACTTTTTATCGTTTACAGCTTACTAGGGGTATTTGATGTTGCGTTTCCAATCCGTGAACGGTTTAAGAAAAATTTATAGGATTAGGAGCTAGTTCGAATGCCGAAGTTCCTTTTGAAGCGATGGCACGGTCAACACATCGTGTGGATTTTCGTTCTGCTCATCATCATGTCAGCTACCATCTATATGTTCAAATGGTGGCTGGGCGTTACGGCGTTCCTGGTTTGCGCCGTTCTGGCGTACTTCACGCTCCAAGCGGAAACAGCTTTTCGCAAAGAGCTGAATATGTATGTCGGAACGATTACGCATCGGGTCAAAAAAGCCGGAAATGAAGTGATGAGCGGCCTTCCTATCGGAATTATTTTATATAATGAAGAGAAGCGCATCGAATGGCACAACCCGTTTGTGGCGAAAATGCTGGGGCAGGATTCCGTCATCGGCGAGCCGTTGTACGAATATTTGCCAGACCTGAAAAACCGAAAAGATAAAAGCGATAAAGTAGATCTCACCATCGGGAAGTCCATTTATCAAGTCTCGATTCGGCCCGAAGAAAGACTGCTCTATTTCCGGGAAATCACGGAGCATGCGAATTTGGCGAGAAAGTACGAAGATGAGAAGACGGCGATTGGTATCGTCATGATGGATAATCTGGAGGAGTCAACGCAAGGTCTGGATGATCAAACGCGCAGCATTATGCTGGCCAAAGTGACGGGTGAAATTACCGAATGGGCTCAGAAGAATCAGCTTTATTTGCGCCGGACGTCCTCTGATCGTTTCCTCATTCTGATGGATCAGAAAGCGCTGCGTCAATTAGAGCAAACGCGATTTGAAATTCTGGACGATGTACGGGATCTGACGATAGAGAACAAGCTGCCGATGACGCTAAGTATTGGGATCGCATCTGGTGCGGAGCAATTAATGGAGCTTGGTCAAATGGCGCAGATGGGGCTGGATATGTCTTTAGGCCGCGGCGGCGATCAGGTGACGGTGAAAGTGGGCCAGAGGCTGAGCTTTTATGGCGGAAGAACGAATGCGGTTGAGAAGCGCACGCGGGTTAGGGCCAGGGTCATATCCCATGCCTTAAGGGATTTGATGAAGGACAGCGATAAAGTGATTATTATGGGTCACCGCTTTCCGGACATGGACTGCATCGGCGCATCGATCGGCATCTTGAAGGCTGTGCAAGTGATTGGCAAAGAAGGATACATCGTGCTTGAGGGAGTGAATCCCTCGATCCAGAAAGTGATGGAGACGATTGCTGGTGATGAGCGGTTGCATCGCTGGTTCATAACACCGGAGCAGGCGATGCAGATTACGACACAGCGGACTTTGGCTGTGGTGTTGGATACGCACAAGGCTTCCATGGTAGCCGAGCCTAAGCTGCTCCAGCAGACGCACAGGGTCGTTGTGGTCGATCATCATCGGCGCAGCGAGGAGTTCATCAATGACGCGACGCTCGTCTATATGGAGCCTTATGCGTCCTCTACCTGCGAGCTGGTGACCGAGCTGCTGCAGTACATCAATGAGAAGCTGACGATGGAAGTGCTCGAGGCTACGACTTTGCTGGCCGGCATCGTAGTCGACACGAAGAGCTTCTCCCTCCGCACAGGGGCGAGAACCTTCGAAGCCGCTTCGTATTTGCGCCGTAATGGCGCAGATTCCGCGCTGATTCAGCGTTTGCTGAAGGAAGATCTCGATTCGTACATCGAGCGAGCCGAAGTGATCAAGCATACAGAAACCATCCATGAGCATATCGCTTTGGCAGTTGCTGAGCCTAATCGCAAATATTCTCAGTTGATGATTGCACAGGTTGCTGATACATTGTTGAATATGACGAATATTATGGCTTCCTTTGTCATCGCTGAACGGCCGGATGGACTGATCGGCATCAGCGCCAGATCGCTGGGGCAGATGAACGTCCAACTCGTGATGGAACGGCTGGGCGGCGGTGGTCATTTGACCAATGCAGCAACTCAGCTCGATGGCACGACGTTAGAGGGAGCAACGAACCGATTGAAGAAAGTACTCGATGAGATGCAGGAAGAGGAGGGACTTTTCGAATGAAAGTCATTTTACTAAAAGATGTTAAAGGCCAAGGCAAAAAAGGTGAAATCAAAGAAGTATCCGAGGGCTACGCACAGAATTTCCTCATTGCTCAGGGGCTTGCAGCTCCCGCGACAACGGGGACAGTGAAGGTGCTGGATAATCAGAAAAAAGCGGAACAACGCAAAAAGGATCAAGAGAAAGCCGATGCCAAAACGCTAGGCGAGAAGTTGAACGAAATGACGGTTCAAATCAAAGCGAAAGCCGGTGAAGGCGGCCGATTGTTCGGCGCAATTCCGAGCAAGCAAATCGCAGAAGTTTTGGAGAAGCAGTACAAGATCGTGATTGATAAGCGCAAAATCGTGCTTGACGAACCAATTCGTACGCTAGGCGTTACGAAGGTGCCTGTGAAGCTGCACAGCGAAGTTACAGCAAGTTTGAACGTACAGGTTCTGGAAGAGAAATAAGTGACTGAGAAGGCAAATGAGAGTCCCTAGGAGGGGCTCTTATCTATTGTCTGGTACCAAGACTACTAAACTATGAAAAGAAAGGCGGGTACTGAAGCATGAGCGGAGACAATATGTTTATGGATCGCGTACCCCCTCAAAATATAGAAGCCGAGCAAGCCGTACTCGGCGCCATTTTGATTAACGGTGACGCTTTGATTACCGCGATGGAGCGGATTACGAGCGACGACTTTTATCGAGGGGCGCATCAGCGCATCTTTGAAGCGATCGTTGAGCTGGCGGAGGATCAAGAGCCTGTCGACCTGATCACGCTAACATCGCTTCTGCAGAATAAACAGCAGCTGGAAGAGATCGGCGGCGTTACGTATTTGTCCGAGCTCGCGAACGCGGTGCCGACAGCTGCTAACATCGACTATTACGCGGCTATCGTCGAAGAGAAATCGATGCTTCGCCGTTTGATCCGCACAGCCACCCAAATCGTCACCAATGGCTACGCCAATGAAGACGATGTAGGGTCCATGCTGAGCGAAGCGGAGGCGAAGATTCTTGAGATCTCGCAGCGCCGCAGCTCGAGCGGCTTCGTGGTCATTCGCGATGTGCTCATGGAAGTCTTCGAGAAGGTAGAGTCTCTCTACTCGAATAAAGGGGGAGCCACGGGCGTTCCTTCAGGTTTCGTTGACCTGGACAAGATGACGTCCGGATTCCAGCGTTCCGACTTAATTATTCTGGCAGCGCGTCCTTCTGTAGGTAAAACCGCG
The DNA here is from genome assembly GCF_009757995.1 of Paenibacillus anseongensis. Classification (NCBI taxonomy): domain Bacteria; kingdom Bacillati; phylum Bacillota; class Bacilli; order Caryophanales; family Paenibacillaceae; genus Paenibacillus; species Paenibacillus anseongensis. The sequence goes on along the minus strand of NZ_WSEM01000038.1, from coordinate 849 downwards.
TTTGCGTTGAACGTAGCGCAGAACGTCGGGGTACGCGCCAAGGAAACCGTCGCGATTTTCTCGCTCGAGATGGGCGCGGCGCAGCTCGTTCAACGTATGGTCTGCGCCGAGGCGAACGTCGATGCGAACCGCATGCGGACGGGGTATCTCGAAGGCGATGACTGGGAGAAGCTGACGATGGCCATCGGCGCCTTGTCGGAAGCGAATATTTTCATCGATGATTCGGCCCAGATCACAGTTGCGGATATTCGTGCGAAGTGCCGCCGTCTCCAACAGGAGAAGGGGCTCGGCATGATTCTCATCGACTACTTGCAGCTGATTGCCGGCCGCGGCAAAGGCGATAACCGTCAGCAAGAGGTCTCTGAGATCTCCCGTACGCTGAAGCAAATCGCGCGTGAGCTCAATGTACCGGTTATCGCGCTCTCGCAGCTCAGCCGGGGTGTTGAGCAGCGGCAGGACAAACGTCCGATGATGTCTGACCTTAGGGAGTCGGGCTCCATCGAGCAAGATGCCGACATCGTAGCCTTCCTATACCGGGACGATTACTACGATAAAGAATCCGAGAAGAAGAACATTATCGAGATTATCATCGCCAAACAGCGTAACGGTCCGGTAGGAACTGTTGAGTTGGCGTTCTTGAAGCAATTTAACAAATTCGTGAACATGGATCGTAGTCATCAAGAAGCAGCGGCCGCGCAGTATTAACGGCCTGCTGCTTTTTTTTTTGCGCATGCAAATAAGGGAACTAGAGGGAGCTATTCGAGGAAAACAGGCGCTTTTAGTCAGGGAGCGGTCAGACCCCCTAATTCCGGAGAGTTGTTAGCGAAAGTAACGTTGCTCTTAGAAATC
>NZ_WSEM01000037.1:0-202527 GCF_009757995.1 Paenibacillus anseongensis | reverse complement strand
CTCAAGTACTTTAACGGGGCCCAAAGGATTTAACCCCTAAGGGCAAAACCTAAGATAATCAAACCTTTACGCAAGTTTCGTATCTAGTTTTCAAGGCGCAAACCACGCTTTGACTGTTTGGTGATGATGGCGGAGGGGACCCACGCGTTCCCATCTCGAACACGACCGTTAAGCCCTCCAGCGTCGATGGTACTTGAACCGCAGGGTTCTGGGAGAGTAGAACGTTGCCAAGCAGTACCCCTATGGGGTATTTTTTTGCAGGCCCTTAGCTCAGCTGGTTAGAGCGCACCCCTGATAAGGGTGAGGTCGGTGGTTCGAGTCCACTAGGGCCTACCATATTCCCTGATAGCTCAGTTGGTAGAGCACTCGACTGTTAATCGAGTTGTCACAGGTTCGAGTCCTGTTCGGGGAGCCATTTTCTTCTTTATCCCATGGAGGCTTAGCTCAGCTGGGAGAGCATCTGCCTTACAAGCAGAGGGTCGGCGGTTCGATCCCGTCAGCCTCCATTTTATCTAAGGCTCGGTAGCTCAGTCGGTAGAGCAGAGGACTGAAAATCCTCGTGTCGGCGGTTCGATTCCGTCCCGAGCCACCATGTTATAGGGGCATAGTTTAAAGGTAGAACAAAGGTCTCCAAAACCTTTGGTGTGGGTTCAATTCCTGCTGCCCCTGTCCAAAAAGAAGCTACAATCTTTTCTGTTATACATCTAGGAGCTGCTACGGCAGCTCTTTTTTGTATTCCATTTTTCAAGAAAGGTTGGTATCCTAGTATTTCATGCTGTAAGCATAACGCTCGTCAAGAGCCATAAATTCATTTATAATCGTGCAAGATATCGCACAAAATACGTCGTACTGGTGGTAGATGATGTAAATCTGGATAAGGAGTCTGTTATGACGATTTATTGCAAGGTTCTGATTGTTGATGATGAGATGTTGGTGCGCCAAGGCATCCGGCATCTTTTGGATTGGGAAAGCGAAGGGTTTCAAATTGTAGGTGAGGCCTCCAACGGCAAAGAAGCGTTAGAGATGGTTCATTTGTACCAACCGAACATTGTGTTGACCGATATCGTCATGCCAGTGATGGATGGCGAGGAGTTGACGAGAATCGTAAAGGGTATGTACCCGGAGATGGAAATCGTGGTTCTCAGCAGCTTCGGAGAATTCGAATATGTTCGCTCTACGTTTCAAAGCGGTGTCGCCGACTATATGTTAAAGCCCAAATTGGACGCGGTATCGATGTTAGCTGTTCTGAAGAAAACGGCAGAACGGATTCCTGCTTTTCAACACTCGGAGTGGAAAAGTGAGAAAAAGCAGTCCGTCGATTACATCCTGGACAAGCTGATTTCGGGTTATTCCGTTGATTATGATAAAAATGAATTAAGTGCGATCGTTCCGTATTCCAGTTTTGTCTTACTCTCGGTGGTTCAGGATAAATCCGTGTCCTTGACCCGAAATGAGGAATGGTTAGAAGCGGCCCTGAAAGCGATCATTCAAAATAGGGATAGACCCGTCGCTACACGCCGTCTTTCGCATCAAGACGGCTATATTCGCTACCTGCTGAATCTAGACAACTCGGCACAAGAGGACGCCGTACAGATCGCCCAGCAGCTGCTTGAAGCCGGTGATAAAGGGCATATGTCCATCGTCGTGGCGCTCAGCCATGTTTTTGAGCAGCTATCTGAGCTGCACGATATTTATACCAATGACATGCTGAAAGTCTTGGATCACCGCTTCTTTCTGCCGGATCGCAGACTTCTCATTGTCAACGAATTGGAGAAGCAGGCGGAGAAAGGCGCTCCTTTTGACATGGAGGCGTTCACGGCAGAATTGAATCATCAAGAGTTCGATCTGGCTTTTGGGCGTCTAAGCACATACACTCACTCGATGAATGGCAGACTGGATACCGACATGTTTGAGTTTAAATCTTTTTTGGACCACAGCCTTTTTAATATTATTGTTACGCTAAAGCATTTTCACTATGAGGCAAGTTCGTTGGATGAAGGCAAATACGAGTATTTTCGCGCGATTCATGAGGCTGAGCATATTGGGGAAGTTATTCTTTTGTTAGAAAAGTTTTTGAATGAGGCTGTATCATGCGTCAGCGATAATCGGACGGGATCTCCGGGTATTCAGAAAATTTTATTGTATATGGACAAACATTTTTCTCAGCCACTCACGTTAACTGAGGTCGCCAAACACTTCCACTTCAATCCTTCCTACTTGTCCAATTACTTCACGGTTCATAACAAAGAAGGTTTTAATGAATATTTGAACCGGATTCGGATAGATAAAGCCTGTACGTTGCTGCGCGAAAATCCTAATCTCTCCATTTCAGAAATAAGCAATCTCGTCGGATACTCCGATCACAGCTACTTTACGAAGGTGTTCCGAAAGCTGATGGGAATTTCCCCAAGTCACTATCGCAAAAAATAAGCACGAAGGGACTACGATCCATAATGGGAGCCTGGGTAAAAAAAATAACCGATCAAAGTCTGTTTTCTAAAATGTTTATTGTGATGGTCGTAAGCATTATTTCCGTCACGATTCTGACCTCTTGGGTATCGGTTCAAATGTCGCAGAAGCTTTTCGTCCAAACGTTCAGTATTACCAATTCCAAAATTATCAACCAGATCAAAACGGGATTAGACGCCATTCATTATTCCAATATAAATATTGCCATTAGTGTCGCGCAAAGCGGCGCGATTAGAAGCTTCCTAACGGAGGGGGATACGGATTCGTTAACGAATTTCAAAACGAATTTCAGCATGAGTGATCAGATGAAGCGAATTCAGTCCGGGATTGGGGCCAAAAATATTGGCATCAGCGTCCTGGGCATGAATGGCAGGAGCTACGTGAGCGACGTCACCTACTGGTCCGGCTCCTCGAAGGAGCTCCAGAACAGCCCACTAACACAAGAGACATGGAAGCAGCCAGGCAGGATATTATACAGCTTCATGAGGGCAGGAACATGGGGCTCCAATGAAGATCGGATTGTTGCCACCAAAGCGCTGCTTTCTTCAGAAAGCAAAGAAGGTTACGGATCGCTCTACATGATGATTAGAGAGAGTGATTTTAAGAAAATCTATGCGAGCTTCACGAGTCAAGGCAATGATGTCATGATTTTGAATCAAAATGGTTTGATTGTCTCTAGCAACAGGGAGGACCTGATTGGAACGATTTCCGAGGAACTCTTGTCGAGCGCCAAGCAAGCCCAGCAATCTCAAGCGACAAGTCAAGAAATGACTTTGTTTAATCATGACGTCATCGTTTTGGCAGATTATTTACCCATGTATGATTTCTATCTCGTCAATGTGATTGATAAGCAAATGACACTGGGACAGATGCTCAACAGAAAGGCCTTATTTATGATTGGCGCTGGTATCGTATTGACGGCTGTGCTTGTTGTCTATTTTATCACTCGCAGAGTAACGCGATCTTTAAGAACGCTTGTCATGAAGATGTCGAACATCACCAAAAAGAATTTTCTCAACTACATGGCGGTGACCGGTTCGTATGAGACAAGAGAGCTCAGCAATGCTTACAACTATATGCTTGATGAGCTTAACGATTATATTATTCAGCTGGTGGAGACACAGGAGGAGCAGCGGAAGGCCGAGTTAGCTGCGCTGCAGCAGCAAATTAACCCACATTTTCTCTATAATACGCTGACTTCCGTTAATATTCTGGTTCAACAAGGGAGTAAAGAAAAGGCCACGGACACGATTCATGCGCTGATTTCTCTCCTGCAAAATACAATTAGCAATGTGAAAGATACGATATCTGTTGAGCAGGAACTTTTGAATTTAAAACATTATGTATTCATCAATCAGGTGCGCTATGGGAATGGCATTAAGGTAGATTATTTCGTTTCGCCGGACTGTTTGAAGTCGCAAGTGCCTAAATTGATGCTCCAGCCATTTATCGAAAATGCGTTTTTTCATGCTTTTAATAAAAAAACGACGGGATATATTTATGTCATTATCACGAAGGAAGGCGATACGCTGCACTGTGAAATCGTGGATAACGGCGATGGCATGGACCTTGCGGAAGCGCAAAGCGAGCAGCGTACCTCAACGAGTGCCAGGCAGCTTTTTACAGGGATTGGCATTCGCAATGTGCATGATCGCATCCTGCTTTTATACGGAGATAAATATGGAGTTTCCATTACGAGCACGCTTGGGCAAGGAACAAAAATTGCCATTAGTCTTCCCTGGCGAACTTAGCAAGTCCCCCCATGTATAGAAATCTAAAGAAAGTACAAATTATAAATAAAGTACCAAAATGGTCATTATGATAGCGGATACAAAACACAAGATTTTCGCTAATTATGACAAAATTTTTTCTAACAGAAGGGATTTCCGAGATGCTATTCTTTTAAAAGAAAGCATTTTCAAAAAATCAAAACTACACGGGGGGCGCACATGAAAAAGAAAGTTTCTACCATTTTATTGGCTAGTTTTTTGCTGTTGACTGCATGCTCAAGCAAGGCACCTGACACGACTGGAACAGCGACAGGGACTCCAACTGGAACAGACAAGGGAGCAGCGAAGGAAATTACGGTCTGGGCCTGGGATAAGAACTTCAACATTGCAGCGATGAAGCTGGCACAAGAGGCTTATGCGAAAGATCATCCTGACGTGAAAATAAACATTGTTGAATACGCACAAGATGATATTATTCAGAAGTTGAACACGGGCTTGAACTCCGGGACAACGACGGGTCTACCGAATGTTGTGCTGATTGAAGATTATCGTGCTCAAAGCTTCTTGAAAACGTATCCTGATTCCTTTCAAGATTTGTCGGCATCCATCAAAGCTTCCGATTTCGCAGATTACAAAATTGGTCCAACAAGCTTGAATGGCAAACAATATGGTCTTCCATTTGATTCCGGAGTAACAGGTTTATACGTTCGCTCGGACTATTTACAACAAGCTGGTTATAAACTAGACGATTTGAAAGATATCAACTGGCAGCAATTGATTGAAATCGGTAAAGCGGTTAAAGCTAAAACAGGCAAGGATTTGTTAACGCAAGATCCGAATGACCTTGGCTTAATTCGTATGATGATTCAATCCGCAGGCGCTTGGTATCTGAAAAGCGACGGGTCTACACCGGATCTGAAAGATAATGCAGCTCTGAAAGATGCTTTTGCTACATACAAAGAGTTGATGTCCGCTAACATTGTTAAAATCACGTCAGATTGGAATTCCTTCCTGGCTGGCTTCAACAGCGGCAGTGTAGCAGCTGTACCGACAGGAAACTGGATCACGCCTTCCATTAAATCGCAAGCTGATCAATCCGGGAAATGGGCAGTTGTACCTTTTCCTAAGTTGAAAAATACAGCAAGCTCCGTACACGCATCAAACCTTGGAGGCAGCTCCTGGTATGTATTGAACAACCCTGGTAAAGAAGCGGCAGCTGAGTTCCTTGGTAAAACACTCGGTTCCGACGTGAATTTGTACCAGAAGTTAGTGACAGACGTTGGTGTTATCGGTACGTACAAACCGGCAGCAACAGGTGAAGCTTACACGAAAGCGGATGATTTCTTCGGAGGTCAAAAGGTTATCTCTGATTTCGCAACGTGGACGACTCAAATTCCTAAAGTAAACTACGGCATGCATACGTATGCGATTGAAGATATTCTGAAAGTAGAAATGCAGAACTACCTGAAAGGCACAGATATCAATAAAGTGCTAAGTGATGCTCAGTCTCAAGCGGAGTCTCAAATTAAGTAAGTTTTTCCAATTAACCTAAGGGCGCTGACCCCCGAATTGCATGATGGTGCAAGCGGGGGACAGCGTTTCGATTTTTAAATGCAATATAGGAAGGATCTGGATAAATTGAACTACTCGATGAGTAACCGTGTAAGACTGACAGGTTGGCTGTTTATCGGTATAGCGGTATTGATGATTTGTTTGTTTTACTTCTATCCCATGATTCAGGCGCTGCTGCTGTCGTTTAAAACCGGCGCAGGAGCTAATCTGCATTTTAATGGCATCAGCAACTATAAGCGGCTTTTGAGCGATAAAACTTTTTTCACAGCTGTAAAAAATACGTTTCTATTTCTAATCATTCAGGTACCGATTATGATCATTCTCGCGATGATGATCTCCGTCTTATTGAATGACAGCAAACTACGTTTCAAAGGGTTTTTCCGTACAGCCATTTTCTTGCCTTGTGTCACCTCGCTTGTTGCCTACTCCGTCGTATTCAAATATTTATTTGGCAATGATGGACTTATCAACTTGGCTTTAGTAAAAATGCACTTGATTGCACAACCGATTCAATGGATTTCCGATCCCTTCTGGGCGAAAATTACGATTATTATTGCCATTACATGGCGCTGGACAGGATACAACATGATTTTCTTCCTTTCCTCTTTGCAAAATATCGATAATTCGATTTATGAAGCGGCACGCATTGATGGAGCCTCTCCGATCAAACAGTTTTTCTTTATTACATTTCCGATGTTAAAACCTATTGTTCTCTTTACGTCGATTACATCAACGATCGGAACCCTGCAATTGTTCGACGAGATCATGAATATTACGAAGGGTGGCCCAGGTAATGCAACCCTCTCCATATCGCAGTATATTTACAATCTTTCCTTCAAGTACACACCTGATTTTGGCTATGCGGCGACAGTTTCCTATTCGGTTGTAGCTATGATCATTGTGTTATCTGTCCTTCAAATCAAATTGGCAGGTGATAAATAATGAGAGTTCTCAATCGCACAATTGTCTATGTCTTCCTTATTGTCGTAGCCGTGATTTCGATTTTTCCATTTCTATGGATGATCGTTAGTTCAACGAATCTTTCTGTGGATGTCACTCAGGGAAGAATGCTGCCAGGTACGCATTTTGTCTCTAACTTTAACAAACTGGTTGATTCCATCAATCTCCTTCCCGCCCTGTGGAATTCCCTTAAAATTTCTTTATCGACCACGATATTGGCACTGCTCGTTGCTTCGCTCGCTGGATATGCCTTTGAAGTGTATCGGAGTAAAGCGAAGGACGTCGTGTTCAACTTGCTGCTTGTCTCCATGATGATTCCATTCGCAGCATTGATGGTTCCGCTTTACCAAATGTTCTCCAGCTTGTCGAAGACGGTTCCTTTTCTCGGGATCAACACGATGAATGCTGTCGTTCTTCCAACCTTTACAACGGCGTTTCTCATTTTCTTCTTTCGCCAAAGCACAAAAATGTTTCCGAGAGAGCTATTGGAAGCAGGACGCATGGATGGGTTAACGGAATTAGGTTTGTTTTTCCGAATTTATATGCCGACCATGAAAACAACCTATTCAGCTGCAGCTATTATTACGTTCATGTCCAGTTGGAACAATTACTTGTGGCCGCTTATCGTGCTGCAAACCCCAGAGAAACGAACAATTCCTTTATTGATTTCAAATTTAGGATCTAGTTATGCACCGGATTTCGGGGTCATTATGACTGCCATTGTCATATCTACAATACCGACAGCGCTTGTATTCTTCCTTATGCAAAAACAATTTGTTGCAGGTATGGTTGGTTCAGTAAAATAGGAGCTGATAACAGTCAAAACATAGGTGTGATTTCAGTTTTATTTCTCAGGAGGCATTATTCATGAAACATTCGGTACCAAGCCTTGATTGGCTGCAAGATGTGCGTGTATTTCGAGTCAACAGGTTGGACGCTCATTCCGACCACCGCTATTATCGCTCGATGGCTGCTGCTGAAGCAGGCGCATCCATGGACATGAGGCATAGCTTGAATGGCAGCTGGCAGTTCAGCTATGCGCCAAACGCAGCGAGCCGTGTGCAATCGTTCTATCAATTGGATTATAACTGCAGCAGCTGGGAACATATCCAAGTGCCAGGACATATTCAGTTGCAGGGCTGGGGACAGCCGCAGTATGTGAATACGATGTACCCTTGGGATGGCGTAGAAGCACTGCGTCCTCCATTCATCTCGCAAGAACATAATCCCGTGGGTAGCTATGTGAAAAATTTCCAACTTCCTGACACGATGAAAGGAAAGCCGGTTTATATCTCCTTCCAAGGTGTTGAATCAGCTTTCTACGTATGGCTTAACGGCGAATTCGTCGGTTATAGCGAAGACAGCTTTACGCCTTCGGAATTTGATCTTACGCCTTATATTCGTGAAGGTGAAAATAAGCTGGCCGTTGAGGTTTATCAGAGAAGTACTGGAAGCTGGCTGGAAGATCAGGATTTCTGGCGGTTATCCGGTATTTTCAGAGATGTATACGTATATACGGTTCCTAAGGTGCACGTATGGGATCTGCGTGTAAAGGCAGACTTGGATGATGCGTATGTGGAAGGATTGCTTGAAATTGATCTTGACCTCCGAGACGCTCATGCGAAAACAGCGAGTGCTAAACTTGAATTAAAAGATGCCAAAGGGCAGGCGATTCTCACAGAATCGGGTGAATTCCGAAACGGCAAGCTGTCTTTCAACCTCGCAGCGGGCATTGTTCAACCATGGAGTGCGGAAAATCCATATTTATATACGGCTTGTATCTCGATCTACGATGAGAACGGAAATTTGGTCGAGGCGATCGTGCAGAAAACCGGCTTCCGCCGCTTTGAGATGAAAGACAAGCTGATGTGCTTGAATGGCAAGCGAATCGTATTCAAAGGTGTAAACCGCCATGAATTCAACAGCCGCAGCGGACGAGCCATCACGAAACAGGATATGCTGTGGGACATTCAAACGCTGAAACGCAGCAATATCAATGCGGTCCGGACTTCCCATTATCCGAATCAGACCTTATGGTATGAGTTATGTGACGAGTATGGCGTTTATGTCATCGACGAGATGAATTTGGAGACGCATGGCTCGTGGCAAAAAATGGGGGCTGTCGAGCCTTCGTGGAACATTCCGGGCAACGATATGCAGTGGCAGGACATCGTGCTTGACCGGGCCATTTCGATGGTTGAACGCGATAAAAATCATCCTTCGATTCTCATCTGGTCATGCGGAAACGAATCTTATGCCGGGCAAGTTATTTTGAACGTAGCTGACTACTTCCGTGAGACGGACCCAGGCCGACTCGTTCACTACGAGGGCGTATTCCATAATCGTGATTATGACGCAACTAGTGACATGGAGAGCAGAATGTATGCCAAGCCTGCAGACATTGAAGCGTACCTCAACAGCCAACCGGGTAAACCGTATATTAGCTGCGAATATATGCACGCTATGGGCAATTCCGTCGGAGGGCTTCATAAGTACACGGAGCTGGAAAACAAATATCCGATGTATCAAGGCGGCTTTATTTGGGATTATATCGATCAGGCGATTATGAAAAAAGATCGGAATGGCCGTGAGTTCTTGGCCTATGGCGGGGATTTCCAAGACCGTCCTACGGATTACAGCTTTTGCGGAAATGGACTGGTATTCGCTGATCGTCAGCTGACGCCTAAGATGCAGGAAGTTAAATTCCTTTATCAGAATATCAAGTTGGAGCCTACAAGAAGCCATATTAAAATAATTAACGAAAATCTATTTGTGAATACAGATTCGTATGTGCTTGAATATCGCCTTTATCATGAAGGCATAGAAATTGGCAATGGGTTTAAGGATGTTGCCGTTGAAGCGCAGAGCGAAAGCATTATTCCGATCGAGCTGCCGGACGTGAATGGGCAATCAGGCGAATATTGCATTCAGGCTTCATTGGTGCTCAAAGAATCTGAGATCTGGGCCGACGCCGGGTTTGAGACGGCATTTGGCCAATCCACTTTCATCGTAGAAGCAACCGGTCAAAATGAACAACCTGCCGGTGAAGTCAACGTGGTAGAGGGAGACGTCAATATCAGCGTCACTGGGAAAGGATTCGCCGTAATTTTCTCGAAGCAGGTCGGATCGCTTGTTTCGCTTAGATATCATGGTCGTGAGATGATTGCGATGCCTCCGGCACCGTTATTTTGGCGGGCAACCACAGACAACGATAAAGGTACCGCAATGGGCTATACGGCCGGCGCTTGGTATGCCTCGAGTTTGGCACGCAAATGTGTCAGCACAGAGTTGAAGCAAGAGAAAAGCTCGGCAACGGTTGCCTTTGAATACAGATTCAGCATTAGCTCTGAAGTCAGCGTTCGTATTGCTTATACGGTGCATGCGGATGGAACCATTCGGGTTCACACGAATTACAAAGGAGCAGCAGGTCTGCCTAATCTTCCGATCCTTGCCGTTTCCTTCAAAATGTCGGCTGATTATAACCAGTCCGAATGGTACGCAATGGGACCGGAAGAAAACTATAGCGATCGCAGCTTTGGAGCTCGTTTGGGAATCTTCAGCCGTCAGGTTGATCAGCTGCCGACACCGTACCTCGTTCCACAGGAATCGGGTAATCGAACTGGTGTTCGTCGCTTGAATGTGACGGATGTGAAGGGGAACGGTCTTATGATTAAAGCTGACCCGCAAGCTCCGGTAGAATGCAACTTGTCTCCTTATACGGCATTTGAGCTTGAGCATGCTGACCATGCTTGGGAGCTGCCGGATGTTCATTATACGGTTGTAACAGTTGCCGGCAAACAAATGGGTGTTGGTGGCGACGACAGCTGGGGAGCTCCTGTTCACGAGGAATATCAGATTCCGGCTGATCAAGAGATCTCGTTCGAGTTTGTGATTGCTAGTGCAGGCAAATAGTTATATGAAAAAAGTCCAAGACACTTGTCTTGGGCTTTTTTGTCGCTTAGCGTGAAGTGACAAATTTGCTCGGAATGTCTGCTTCACACTAAGTGACTTTACCGCTCAGCATGCCCGCCTCGCGCCAATTGACCAACTCGCTCAGCATGCCCGCCTCGCGCCAATTGACCAACTCGCTCAGCATGCCCGCTTCGCGCCAAGTAGACCGTATCGCTCAGCGTGCCCGCCTCGCACCAAGTGATCAACTCGCTCAGCATACCCGCCTCGCGCCAAGTGGTCAATCCGCTCAGCATGATCGCCTCGCGCCAAGTAGACCGTATCGCTCAGCATGACCGCCTCGCACCAATTGACTAACCCGCTCAGCATGGTCGCCTCGCGCCAAGTGGCCAATCTGCTCAGCGTGCCCGCCTCGCACCAATTGATCAACTCGCTCAGCATACCCGCCTCGCGCCAAGTGGCCAATCCGCTCAGCATGATCGCCTCGCGCCAAGTGACCAACCCGCTCAGAATGATCGCCTCGCGCCAAGTGACCAACCCGCTCAGCATGATCGCCTCGCACCAAGTGACCAACCCGCTCAGCATGCCCGCCTCGCACCAAGTGGCCAATCTGCTCAGCATGCCCGCCTCGCGCGAAGTGACCATACCCACGCCGCATCACCGCTTAGCGCTCGGCCCTCGCTCCCATGTCTATGTTGTAGAAAGTACACCATAGAACAGCATTTAACCCCACCACGCCGATCTTCCTTGCACAAAGTACAATGAATTCAATGCAAATAGCGCTAAAACAGCACTATCCTCCCCAAATCGTTGTACTTTGTACAACGAAGAAGGCTATAGCGGCCGACATGGAGCCTTAATATTGCACAAAATGCAATATAGTGATGGCGGTGGCCACTGTTTGCGGTTGACATTGGATTTCATCCAATTTCACATATCCACAGCGCGTCTGTGACGTGCTAATAGCTCGTAGTTTTTTAAAGGGAACTACAGTCCTCTATTTCCTGTAAATTCACTATTTCCCATTTAAAAGGTAACGACAGTCCACTATTTTGCCAATTTCACGCGAATAACAGGTCATGGAGGCTAAATAAGATCCTGTAGTTCCGCTCGGTAAGGAAAACAGCTCATTTTCCTCCAAATAGAGTACCCTAGATCCTCTAAGCAAAACCTTCGTTCAACTTTTATGCAAATCGCAGGGGTGGGAGTAGTTGCTGCACAGCGATCAGTCTGAATAGACGGCAGCCAGGTGTAATGCGATGTGCCCCTCACAATAGATTGCCATAAAATTACAAGAAATGCCTGAAATCTGTAAATACAAATGAGTAGAGGGACATATATGCTTGAGAAGCGCTCACTTTTGATTTGAGGGTAATGCCAAGTTGAAAAGGAGAGGAGGCATATGCAAGAAAACTCGTTTTATAAACTGTAAATCCAGTAATTCAAAAGAGGAGAATTGTACAAATGAAAACGACCAAAAGGCTTGTGCAGTTATTTATCTTTTCTATGCTGATCTGTATGATTCTTCCGTATAGTTTATCCAAAAGCCATGCGGCAGACTCCAATCCCAATGCAACAAATTATGGTTTAAAAGCTGATTATTACAAGAACTCGGGCCCCGATGAGTTTAGGTTTGAAGACTTGGTTACGACCGTGGTCGATCCGTACATTAATTTTAGTTCACTGGAAGGAGCATTCACAACGCTGGTAGGGCAAAACAATCACGTGAATGTGAGATGGACAGGGCAGATTACACCTGAATTCACTGAGAATTATACGTTCTGGATGATTGGTGACAACGGTTTCAGAGTATGGATCGACAACAAACTAATCATTGATCATTGGGTTAATGACTGGGATAAGGAACAAACAAGCAGTCCGATTGCCTTGGTAGCCGGCAAGAAATACGACATTAAAGTGGAATATTTCGAGAATGACGGCGGGTCCAATTTGTATCTAAGATGGGGCAGCCCAAGTGTGCCAAAGCAAATCGTACCTGCGACAGCCTTCACGCTGCCTGCCGATTTTGAGAATAGCGGGCCTGTTGCCGGAGCGGTTCTGCCTGATGGTTTGCATGCCGAATTCACATTTGCGGAGGCGTTGGAGGAGCTGGGTAGCGGTGCGCGTGAGCAACTTTCGGCTAATGTGCTCGGGAAGGATTGGCCGATTAAATCGGCGGTTTTAAAGACCGGTGATCCAAAAACAATTCAGATAGAGTTTGAATATCCGATGTATTACCAAGATGCCCCGATGGCCAATATAGGGTATACTGGCGGCGGTGCTCTTGTTTATGCAGCAACCAGTAAGCCACTCAAAGATTTTTATCTTGCAATTAAAAATAACTCCACCTATCAGATCGAAACGCCATGGGCAAGCCAAGTCGATTCGAATAATCCGTTGCCGGATTATCCAAGACCGCAGATGGTTCGCGATCAGTGGCTAAACCTGAATGGGAAGTGGGAATTCCAGCCCGCCAAGCAAGGGGACGCCCTTCCAACAGGTCAAACGCTGAAAGAGAACATCACGGTACCGTTTGCCGTGGAATCACGGCTTTCAGGTATTCAACGCCAAGAGCAGCTTATGTGGTATAAGCGAAATTTCACGGTGCCGCAAAATTGGAACGGCCAACATGTGAAGTTGAATTTTGGCGCAGTGGATTACGAAACGGACGTCTATGTGAACGGAACAAAGGTAGGAAGCCATAAAGGCGGCTACACGTCATTCAGTTTCGATATAACAAGTCATTTGAAACCCGGGGAAAATGAATTGATTGTTCATGTACTTGATTATACGGATACCCAAGGTGATCAAATTAAAGGGAAACAAACCGTTGTACAACCAGGAGGCATCTGGTATACGTCGGTGTCCGGGATCTGGCAAACCGTCTGGCTGGAGCCTGTCGCTAGCGCAAGCATTGACCGGATGAATATGGTGCCGGATATTTGGAATGGTCAACTGAAGCTAACTGTTGATGTGGTAAATGGGACAGGTAAAACCGTAGAGGCCATAGCACTCAAAAATGGCGTAGAAGTCGGACGCGTTAGCGGAAACGCGGGCACTGAATTGCAGCTTCCGGTACCGAATGCGAGATGGTGGACACCTGACGATCCGTTCCTCTACGATCTCAAAGTTTCGTTGAAAGATGGCGAAACAATCATCGATAACGTTGACAGTTACTTCGGAATGAGAGAAGTGAAGCTGGGAAAAGTCGATGGCATCCAGCGTCCATTGCTGAATGGGAAATTCGTTTTTCAAATGGGAACCTTGGATCAAGGGTATTGGCCGGACGGCCTGTATACAGCGCCAACGGACGAGGCATTGAAATTCGATATTGAAGCCGAGAAGCGGATGGATATGAATATGATCCGCAAACATATTAAGATTGAACCGGCTCGTTGGTACTACTGGGCAGACAAGTTGGGACTTCTCGTTTGGCAGGACATGCCAAGTGGAACCAGCAGAGATGTATCGGCTCAACCGCAATATTACAAAGAATTCGATGAAATGGTTAAGCAATTGCAGAATTCGCCTTCCATCATTGTCTATATTGTTTTTAATGAAGGGTGGGGGCAATTCGACAACGGTGGTGATTATACCCGAGAGGCAATTGCACATGCGATAAAAGCAGATCCAACTCGCCTCATTAATGGAGTTACCGGGTGGTATGATGCCGGAGGCGGGGCCAATGAGTCCAAAGCAGGCCATTTCCTGGATTGGCACAAGTATCCAGCACCCGAGTCGCCGACACCTTCGGACTATCGGGCAGCCACGCTTGGCGAGTATGGGGGCGTAGGACTTCGCGTGCCAGGGCATGAATTCAGTCCTTTGACCGTGTATGCCGGACTGGCGATGAACACGAAAGAAGAGTTAACGGATCAGTATATTCGTTATATCAACACGATCAAAACACTGAAAGATAAACCTGGACTCAGTGCGGCCGTATACACCCAAATCTCGGATGTCGAATACGAAATCAATGGATTATTAAGCTATGACCGCAAAGTGGAAAAGGTTGATTTCGCTCGCGTTGCCGCAGCACATAGGGAATTAATCGGGAGTAGCAATAAGTCCGATCTCCTGACCAGCATTCAAGCGGCGAAGCAACTTCGTGATAACGCCGTTGTAGGCGATGGACCGGGCCAGTATAAGCAGCAAGTCGTGAATCTTTTCTCAGCGGCCATTGTAAGTGCACAAGCTGCGTACGACAATGAACAAACTACCGCGGACGGCATTAAAACAGCGATAGCTGCGCTGGATGCAGCCACGAAGCAATTCCTCGATAGAGCGAATAATCCGCTGCCTTTTGTTGATACTTTTGATGATCGGAATGCGGATGGTTGGACGACCTATGGCGGTGAGTGGAGTGCTGCTAACGGCAACTACACCGTAATTAACGGTGAAGGTTATAAAGCTGTGGCTAACGATACGAAATTCAAGGACTTCACTTATGAAACGGATATTTCCATGAGTGCCAGCCCTAATTTAGCTAATGCCGGCGTCATATTCAGAGTGAATAATCCAACGCTTGGAACGGATAACCTGCAAGGATATTATGCGGGCATTACATTGGCTGGTCGTGTTCAAGTGGGCAAGCTGAATAACAATTGGACAGAACTGGCGAATCAAGCGCTCCCTTCAATCACCGTAGATACGGTTTACCGATTAAAGATTGTAGCGAAGGGTCCAAACATTAATGTTTATGTCGATGATAAGCTCGTGGCTAGTGCGGTTGACGGTACCTACACAGAAGGTGCTATTGGGGTACGCACATACAAGGCTAATGCAACGTTCGATAATATTCGTGTGACTGAAATGGAAGATGCGGTACAACCGAACATGACTTTAGACGGAGCAAGCCTTGTCAATGAAGGTTCGACGTTCGCGGTGAAGCTTGGTGTATCCAGTGTTACAAATTCGGTCTACGGATCAGATGTTACGTTGAAGTATCCGGCAGATTTGTTCGAACTGCAGAAGGTAGACTCGGCTGCAGACGCTATTGCCGTTGTTCATTATGTCGATGATCACAAGGGCAGCGTTCGCATGGTGCTCGCGAATATCGGGGGAGATGATGGAAGCAAGTATGAAACACCGCTGGTTACGCTGCAATTGAAAACGAAGGGTTCTCCGAATTCCTCAGGAAACATCTCGGTGCTCAAAGCCATTTTGGCCGATGAAAAAGGGGTAGAGACAGAAGCCGTGCCTGCTGAGCTTACGGTGAGCATTGAAGGTTATGTCTCGGATGGCGACTTGAACCATGACAGTAGATATTCGATTGGTGATTTGGCAATCCTTGCTACTCATTATGGGAAAAATAGCAGCAGCCCGGATTGGAATATTGCTAAAGTAGCAGACTTAAATGGCGATGGCAAAATAGATGTTGAAGATCTGGCGAAAATGGCACAGAAGGTATTGAGTCAATAAGAAGAATGGAATCATGGCTTTTTTAGCATGATTCCATTTTTTTTATTTGGAGGGAACTACAGTCCGTTATTTGCCCGAAAAAGCACATTTCACACATGTGAGGGGAACTACAGTTCGTTATTCCGTCGATTTTCACCTGAAAACGTGAATGGAGGGCAAATAGGATCCTGTAGTTCCGCTTAGACAGGAAACTGCTCGTATTTCTCCAAATAGAGGACTCCTGTTCCCTTCAGTCGAGCTTTTTCAATAGATCGATCATTTCCTGTGGCTCCGCTCGATTCATGAAATCAGGATCGGTGTGGGCATAACGGATGATGCCTTGCCTGTCAATGAGGTAAGTCGCTGGAACCGGCAGCACCCAGCGGTCGCTTGCATTGAACTTGGCGAGATCCCGTCCAAGTATGTCGGTAAACGTATTTTGAAGATAAGCAGGCAGTTCAAATAGAAGGTTGTAACTGTCAGCGACCTGGCCGTTCTGATCGCTAAGCACGTGGAACGTAAGCTGCTCTTTCTCTATCTGAGACAGCGAGTTGTCGGGGCTTTGCGGAGAGACGGCAATCAGTTGGCCGCCGATCTTCTGAATTTCAGGCAGCAATTGCTGATAAGCTCTAAGCTGGACATTGCAGAACGGGCACCATCCGCCCCGGTAGAAGATGAGAATTACCGGGCCATTGACAAGCTGGTCGTAGAGAGTTATTTGTTCTCCGAGCGGATTGGCTAATGTAAAGTCGGGGGCTTGATCCCCCTTATTCAGACCAAAAACGATACCGGATTGCTGCTGCTCCTGGATATGGCGAAAAATATTTTCTTGAGCCAATGCAGGCACTTTCGCGATAAAACCTGCCTTGGTTTGTTCCAATTGTTCGTTCATCGACATGGGACAACGCTCCCTTTTGAATGGAATTTTGGTGCTTCATTTTGGTTTCACTCGGGGTCTCACTTAACATAAGATACCGAATGGTATCTTTTAATTGTAGCACACATCCAATAAATGGCAATGGATCACTCGAAAAATTTGCTATAATGAATTATCGACTACGGTTTTGTACGGAGGGCTTATGAAAAAAGGAGATAGAACCAGGGAACACATCATCATGAAATCTGCTGAGCTTTTTAATCAACAAGGCTATGCGGGTTCATCGTTAAACGATATTATTGCCGCCACCGGCATTAAGAAGGGAGGCATTTATCGCCATTTTAGCAGTAAAGACGAAATTGCCCTCGAAGCCTATCAATATGCGGCTAGTACAGTCGGCAGGAGATTTACCGAAGCTATGAATAAAGAGGAGTCTGCCTCGGGGCGATTGCTCGCCTTTTTCCATGTCTATGAAGACGTTGCGGACAATCCCCCGTTCATCGGCGGGTGTCCCTTGCAGAACACAGCGGTAGAGAGTGATGATACTCATCCGATATTGCGTGATAGAGCGCAGCGTAGCCTTACCACTACTCTGGATAGGATGAAGAACATTATTCATGAAGGCATACGATTGGGGGAATTTAAGGGGGATTTGGATGTAGATGCATTGGCTACGTTTGCCCTTTCCTTATTGGAAGGAGGCATTATGTTGAGTAAGCTAGAAGGCAACAGCAGGCATATGCATAGGAATATGGCCAGCTTCACTTCGTACCTGCAGCAGTGTTGTTTGAATGTTCATTGAACGGCCGCACCTGCTCCCGGCACCTCGAATCATCTCAGGAAATTCGAATTAGCAAACTGGGGACTGCGGACAAATACGGATGGGAAGTGAATCACTAGCATGATGGTACGATTTAAGGCTTATTGCCATGCTATTTTAAACAAATATCTTTCAGGGGAATCAATCGATTATCGTCAGGTGATCTCGTTATTTCTGCCGATCCTCATCGACCAGGCCTTTCTTGTTGGCTTAAGTTTGGTGAACACCGCGATGATCAGTTCATCGGGCGTGGCGGCGATCAGCGCCGTAAGTATGGTCGATTCGCTCAACATGTTTTTGGTTAACGTTTTTGTCGCCATAGCGACCGGCGGTACAGTCGTAGTGGCGCAGTATAAGGGCAGCGGGAACGATAAAATGGTTTCCAAAGCGGCGGCCAGCTCGCTTTCAGCGGTCACGCTGGTTGCGGTAGCGCTTAGCCTGCTCGTTCTGCTGTTTTATCATCCCATTCTGAAGGTGCTGTTCGGTACGGCGGAGCCGGAGGTGTTCTCCCATGCCGGTACCTATTTGGTGGGCAGCTGTATCTCCTACACGGGAATCGCGATCAAGGAAGCGGTTAACGGAGCGCTTAGAGGTATCGGCAGAACCAGAGTGACCTTGGTGCTGTCTTTGATCATGAACCTTACCTACGTGCTGCTCAATGTCGTATTTGTCCATTATTTGGACATGGGCGTTCTAGGGTTGAGCGTGGCTGTGAATATTTCCCGGTATGTAGCAGCCGGTTGCGCATTATTCTATCTACTGCGGATGGATGCCAGCCTGCGAATTCAACTTCAGGATGTACTTGAATGGAATTTCTCCATGTTTAAGAGAATCATGTTCATTGGGCTGCCATTCGCAGCGGAGCAGTTATTTTTTAACGGGGGAAAAATGTTAACCCAAATCTATATCGTCAGCCTGGGCACCTATGCGATTGCAACTAACGCGATCAGTTCGGTCATCGCCATGCTGCTGCAAATCCCTTCCATTGCCTTGTCTACGGCGCTAGTCACGGTAGTAGGGCAATGTATCGGGAGGCGGAATATTCAGGATGCCCGCAAATTTACGAGGTCGTTCATGTGGCTGTCATCAGGCGCCCTCTTATTAATGGGGCTGCTGTTACTTCCGTTTTTTAATCCGCTTGTACGAATGTTCAGCCCTCCGGCAGAGATTATGGACGATCTGTATCTCATTATGCTGGTCAATTTCTTAGCTCAAATTCCGTTATGGTCGATCAGTTTCCTGTTGCCAGGGGCACTGCGAGCTGCGGGGGATTCACGCTTCACCTCGATCTCTTCGATGCTGACCATGTGGTTGTTCCGGGTTGTGCTCGGCTATGTGTTCGGCATCACCCTTGGTTACGGCGTTATCGGGGTTTGGGCGGCTATGCAATTGGAATGGGGCGTGCGCGGGGCGGTTTTCCTCTGGCGCTATTATGGCGACAAGTGGTATAAACACCGCTTGATCGAGCCCACAGGCGGGAAATAAACCAGGAAATAAGCCCCATTCCATCAGGGGTCATTTGAGAGCTTGTTTGCTCGCATAATACTTGGGCAGCACGCCTACTTTTTTCTTAAACATGCGCAGGAAGCCAGTGTAATCGTTAAAACCTGACCCCATGCAGGCCTCGGTAACGTTGTAACCATCTGCGAGCATTTTTTTGGCAAGTGCAATCCGCTTGTAGATGATGTACTCATGGATGGTGCTGCCAGTATGTTTTTTGAAAAGTCGGCTTAGATGATATTTGCTGATAAAAAACATTTTCTCCAGCCGTTCAAGGGTCAAATCTTCCGTGAGATGTTGATCCAGATAGGCCAGGATGGGGCTCAATCTTTTCGGCAAATCCATGCCGTTTTCGTTTGCTTTGTTGGTATAAAAGAACCGGTGAACCAGAACTAGAATCTCAATCAAACAGCCAAGTTTCACAAGGGAATCCCCAGGGAATGGATGGTTGATGATTTCATTATATTTCGTAAATAAATCAAGCAAGGCGGATGACTGTTGTTCGCTAAGCTTGATTTTATTTTTTTCACCGGCGGGACGATCATAGAAGCATTGAAGCGGTTTCAAGTCTTCGGTTTGAAAAAGAGCAATCAGAGCCGGATTAAATTCAATCGTTACACGTTCATATAAGTCGTCTGTCATGAGTGCAGGTTTATGAATTTCATGCTCATTGGTAATGATGAGATCACCGAATTCCAGGGGATACATCGTCTTGTCAACGAAATAGTTCACATCACCACGGATTAAAAAAAAGATCTCACAGCCCTGATGCAAATGAAAATGTACATTAAACGGGGCTGTTCGAATGGCATGGCGGAATTTCACATGTTCATCAAACTGTTCCAAGTACTCCGAAATCAAGATAATGACCTCCTGTGATGAGAGCAAGTTTATCCACTTTTGAGGCAATTTCATCAAGGAAGTGGTAATTGTAATGATATAGGATGATAGTGTGATATTCAATAGATTTGGGAGGGAACTACCTATGAGTGAGCAAAAAATCAAATTTGGACTTGTTGGCATTGGAAATATTGGAAATACGCATTTGAAGTATTTGAGTGAGATGGACAATGTAACGCTTGTGGGCGTTTGTGATGTAGATAAAGAAAAGGCCGATTTGAATGCTAAAACGTATGGGACGACGGCTTATTACGATGTCTTGGATTTATTGGACAACTCCGGGCTGGATGTCATCATTATCGCCGTTCCCCACTACGATCATCCATACATTGCCATTGAGGCTTTCAAACGCGGGATTCATGTCATGTGTGAGAAACCGATTGCCGTTCATGTCAATGATGCCAACCGCATGATTGATGCTTACGAATCCGCTAAAGAGACATATCCGGATCTCCAGTTTGCCATTATGTTTCAAGAAAGAACGCTGCCATTTTATGCAAAACTTAAAGAAATTGTGGAAAGCGGAGAGTTAGGCCAACTCACTCGCGCTACTTGGATTCATACCAAATGGTTCCGCTCCCAGTCTTACTATAATAGTGGTGGATGGCGTGCGACATGGGCCGGTGAGGGCGGCGGCATCTTGACGAATCAGTGTCCGCACACGCTCGATATGTACCAATGGTTGTTCGGGCTGCCTTCGCTGATTTCCGGTCATGCGCATATCGGTAAATATCATGACATCGAAGTTGAAGATGAAGTAACCGCTTACTTTGAACATTCAAACGGGATGATCGGGCATTTGATTGTGACGACAGCTGAGCTGCCGGGAACGAACCGCCTGGAAATCGTCGGCGATACCGGCAAACTCGTGTTGGAGAATGGGAAGCTGCTTCACTATAAATATGAGCAATCCATGCTTACGTTCACGAGAGAAACGGAGCAAAAGTTTGCCACTTGGCAGATTGAACCGGAGGAAGTTGAAGTAGATGAGGATGCTCCTAATGGCCATCATGTCGTAACCGGCCGTTTGGTTGACCGTCTCTTGGGCAAGGAGATTGACTTGATTGCTGAAGGTCCAGAGGGGCTGGGCTCTTTGACGCTGGCTAATGGCATCATGCTGTCTTCCTTCCAGAAGCGCCCTGTTGAGGTGCCAATTGACGGCGATGCTTTCCAATCTCACTTGGACGAACTGATCAAATCCTCTACATTTGTGAAAAAAGTCGTTACAGAGTCTAAGACGCAAGAAGATATGTCAGCTTCTTTCGGCAGCAGCAAATAATAAAGGAGAGATAGCCATGCTTAAAGCAAAAATCACTTGTTTCGCCGATGAAATCTCGCAGGATTTGGAAGAACAGTTAGACGTGCTGCAGCAAGAGGGAGTCTCCTATATCGAGTTGCGGAATGTTTGGGGCAAAAATGTCTTGGAATTGAATGATGAGGAACTCTCCTCCATTCGTCAAATATTGAAAGAACGCGGTTTTCAGGTATCTTCCATTGCTTCTCCCATCGGCAAATATCCAGTTGCGGAAGAGTTTGGTCCCCAAGTGCAAGCGGTTCAGAAGGCGATTCATGCTGCACATGTGTTAGGAACCCCGTACATTCGTATATTTTCCTATCACCCGCCCGAAAATGCGGATCTCGATACGTGCAGAGATGAAGTGCTGCGTAGAATGAAGCAATTGACAGAAATTGCAGAACAGAACAACGTTGTCCTCATTCTTGAGAATGATAATAACTTGTACGGAACGTCGGATGAACGTTGTTTGGAAATTTTACAGCATTGCGCGTCCGATTCCCTGCGTATGGCTTTCGACCCAGGTAACTTTGTTAAGAATGATATTAAACCGATGCAGGATGCGTATCCGAAACTCCAAACTTATACGGATTACATTCATATTAAGGATGCTACATTCGAACCGAAGGTATTTGTTCCTGCAGGAGCGGGTGACGGAGAGGTGGATGCACTGCTGCTGTCTCTAAAAGAGAGAGGCTACGACGGATTTCTGTCTGTAGAGCCGCATTTGCAGCATTACATGCCGCACGCGAGTAATCCTAAACGTGTTGTCACTGCGGTCCGCGCACTCAAGCAGTTACTTGAACGAGCGGAATACCAGTGGGAGTAGAGCATTCATAAGAAGTTAGAAAAATAGAGCTCAATCCATTTGGATTGGCTCTTTTTTTGATCATGGACTGTTTATAAATCCCGTGGAATAAAGTGAGATAGGCAGCTGAAATCGGGAGGAGTCGAAGGCAGTGACTTATTTCATGTATCCTTATATGGGTTGGAAGCAGCAATGCACAAATGTTCCTATCGTGTTTCCACCACAGCATCAGGACCGACAACCAGGCTTCGAATATTTGATGAATCCTCGGCCATTATCAGAAAATCCGGCCTATGTTGGGAGCGGGAAGCTGAGAGATAAGGTTGCGATTATTACAGGTGGAGATAGCGGACTTGGAAGGGCCGTCGCGATCGCTTATGCCAAGGAAGGTGCAGATCTGGCCATCGCCTATTTAGATGAGCACCAGGATGCGGCCGAAACGAAGCATATGATTCATCAGCTGGGGCGGCGTTGTTTGTTAATTGCCGGAGATTTAAGACATGAGGAAAACTGTCTGGCCGTTGTGGATACGACAATAAAAACCTATGGGAAATTGGATATTCTAGTTAACAATCATGGCGTTCAGTATCATCAAAAAAGCATTTTGGATATTACAAAAGAGCAGCTCATGCATACCTTCCAAACGAATATCATCTCGTTTTTTGATATGACCAAAGCCGCTTTGCCGCATCTTCGTGCAGGCAGCGCCATTATTAACACGACCTCCGATACCGCCTTCTCAGGTATGGGCATGATGATTGACTATACGGCCACCAAAGGAGCCATTGTTTCCTTTACCCGCTCATTATCCCTCTCGCTTGCCGATCAAGGCATTCGCGTGAACGCGGTAGCGCCTGGGCCGACTTGGACGCCGCTCATTCCATCAGCATTTACGGCAGAAGAAGTAACCACGTTTGGAACCGAAGTGCCGCTCAGACGTCCAGGGCAGCCTTTTGAGCTGGCGCCTGCCTACGTCCTGTTAGCTTCAGACGATGCCTCCTACATATCAGGGCAAGTTATGTTCGTGAATGGAGGTTCGATTGTTACTTGATTCGAGACAACAAGATGACAAGAAACGCCTTCTCTGCTACCTGCAAGAAGGCGTTTCTATCAGATTATTTTTTGCCAAGGAAGCCTTCCTTGAAAATATTCAGTAAATATTCGAGCGTTGTCGGATCGCTATACGTGGAAGCTTCCGTATCAATCTCGATGACGTGCTTATTCTTGACGGCCGGAATATTGTTCCATGTTTCGGTTTTCATGAATGAATTGTTGGCTGCCGAGCTTCTGCTCAGGACAAGATAGTCACCCGCATAATTAGGGATAACCTCTTGAGAGAGCGCATAGTAGCCTGGGCCAAGAGCATCCTTTTTAACTTTCTCAGGCATGTTTAAACCCATCGCTTGGTAGAGGACCTCGGTACCGCGAGCCCAGTTATTGCCGAATACATAGAAGTCCTTCGAATCTGTTTCAATGACGGATACGGTAGCCTGCTCACCGATTTTGGTTTTGATTTCTTTGCCGAGATCTGCCGCACGTTTCTTGAAATCATCGATCCACTTTTGCGCATCTTTTTCTTTATTCAGCAATTTGCCAATTTCAAGTTGTTGGGCTAAGTAGTCCAGTTTGCCCCACGTATAGACGACCGTTGGCGCAATTTGTTTTAACTTTTCGATATTTTTCGATTCGGAGCCGGTTATGATGAGATCCGGTTTCTGCTCAATGATTTTCTCAAGTTCATTCTCTGAAACAACAGGGATGCCACTCAGTTTTTCTTTGAAAAGAGGGTTCTTGTTCGTCCATTCGTCGACTCCGACCAGTGTGCCGCCTAGCGATAGCACGTTCGGCGCATTCGTCAGGGCAACGATACGCTTAGGATTCGCCGGAACCTGAACAGGTCCTGTCTCGGATGCGTAAGTCATCGTGCCGGAAACCTCTTTGGCAGCGGCTGGCGCGTTAGAGCTTTGTGGGGATGCTGCAGGGTTATTGCTCGTCGCATTATTACCGCAAGCAGAAATAGCGAACATGAACACGAAGAGAATAGGTATAAAAAGCTTATTTTTCATCTTGGAGTCTCCTTATAGGTGGAACTAAACCACGTAGTCATTGATAATGATAATCGATATCATCTAAACAAATATAGATTCTAACTGCAAGTTTGTCAACGAGAATCTCATCTTTTGAGCAGCGGCGCGGTTCTTCGACTTTTCACTGAAGAAAATGTTGCTTTTTGAAAAACGGATAGAACCTTTGTCGAATGCAAATTTATTAGCAGGGAATGTCGTGTTTTTGGTGAAATTGTTGCTAGGAGCTTACACGATGTGTTCCTTTTGCACGAAATAGAGAGAGGGGTCGTTCGATGTATAGACTATTAATTGTCGATGATGAGCCTAGACATAGGGATGGTTTAGCGAATCTGATCGGGAAATTAAGACCGGAATACCATGTATTTAAGGCGAAAAATGGAAATGAAGCGCTTGGCCTTATGGCTGACAATCCCATTGATATTGTTTTTAGCGATATCCGTATGCCCCAGATGGATGGCTTGCAGCTGCTCGAACATCTGGATGCCTACGAAAAACCGCCCATTCTTGTCGTATTAAGCGGTTACCGACAATTCGAATATGCACAAAAAGCCATTAGCTTAGGGGTATGCGAATACTTGCTTAAACCTGTTGATGCAGCGACCTTGAAGAATACGTTAGAGAAGATTGAAAGAGAAATTACCGCCAATCACACGCAGCTGCAAGAAAATGAAAATGCGCTCATGAAGCTCAATCAAACGCTCCCTATTTACAATGATCATCTGATGAATCAATGGGTTGCTGGTCATATAGAGGGGAAAAGTCTATCTGAATTGCGTAAATTACTACCTCCTATCGAGGCGGGCACGATTCTGCTCACAGAGATCAATGCGTTTAGATCAGCGGATTATATCGATGATTTCCAGGCCAAACAGTTTCTTAAGGTGCAAATAGAGCAAACATTGGGGCCTGCAGCAGGCTCTGTTTCATTTTCCTTGGAGGATAGAAGAAGCATTCTCGTTACCGTCATCTCCACCCGTTCATTCGAAATCTGCTCGACTGAAACGCAGGATAAGCTGCACGCATGCATTCGACAAATGAAGGAAGACGGATTAGAGATCACAATAGCGCTGGGAAGCCAATGCGAGGATATCATTCTGCAAGCTAAACAAGCCTTCGAAGACGCAAAACGGGCTTTATCGTATCAATTTTTTCTTGGTAGCGCTATCATCCTTTCGTTGGATGAGATTATGCCGGCGGCAAGCGGGAGGGTTCTCACCAAATATCGAGAAGAAGAGGAGCTGCTTGATGCTGTACGGGAGTCGGACAAAGAGAAAACCGTTCGTTTGATCACGGCTATTTTCGAAAAGCAAATCAATGAGGGGCTTCCGCTGCCTGAATCCTTTAAAGAGTTTATTCTGCGTATTGTTCTGCACCTGATCCATCAGTTTAAAGAGGTTATGCTTGAGGATTATTACAAAGATTTATTGCGAAGGGCCGAGGAGTCGTTAAAACATAGCCCCTTTTATGCCATGATGAAAACTTCCGTTATCGACATGTTGAGCGAGATGATTGACACGATTCTAAAGACTAGAAATTGGAAAAAAGAAATGATTATCAAAACGTGTTTGCAATATATCGAGGAGCATTATGCCGAGGATTTATTTCTGGAGGCAGTGGCCAGCAAATTTTATTTTAACACGAGTTATTTCAGTCATTATTTCAAAGTAAACACCGGCATTTCGTTTAGCCAATACTTACTTCGAACACGGCTTAGAAAAGGGAAAGAGTTGCTGGAGGAGACGGATTCCAAAATTTATGAGATATCCAAATTGATCGGCTTTAAGGATACGAAATATTTCAATCGCGTATTTAAAAAAGAATTTGGTGTCACACCTGAGGAGTACAGACGAATTACGGTGAACATTTTCAACGCGAATAAATAAAAAGCGAGTGGATGCGGCAATGAAGAAATATTTGAGACGGCTAGGTCAATTGCTGAGTGAGCTGAGGTTCAGAGACAAATTAACGATTTCTTATATTTTTCTTATTACAGTTCCAGCTGTGGTGATTGGCATTAAATATTACAATACAAGCTCTCAAATTATTCTGGAAAATGCCAGTAAACATATTTATGAAATTGTCAAAAAAGACAATCAAATTATTGATAACAGGCTAAACAAACTGCAAGAAAGCACCTTATCTACCATTTCCAATGTCGAATTATATACACTGTTAAACGCAATGAGCACTGATGATGATATGCAACTAATTCAAATGGACAAGCGGATCAAGGAAATATTAAACCAGTATTTTATTGAAAATGGCGATATTTTCTCAGCGAATCTGCTAACGAGCTACTATGCTTTTGGAAGCAATAATGTATCTATTTCTCAGGAGAAGGTGCTGGATTCCAGCGTGTATAAGGATGCAAAGGATGCGCAAGGAGGGCTTGTTTGGGTTCCCAATTACGAAGTGTCCGAAATCGTGAAAAGCGGAGAAATTCTGAATAACAATGTGAATAGTTTCTTTGCGGCCGCCCGTACGATTAACAGCACCTATTTCCAAAACGGCTCGATTCATTACATGAGTGAAGGCATCGAACGGCCCGTTCTGTTAATTAATGTAAAAATCGATATGTTTAATAGCGTGTTCGCTGATAGCCTCCCTGTAACGGGGGCATTTACTTTTGTCCTCTCCCAGGATGGAAGGGTGATCTCTCCCTCGCAATCCAATCACATCAAATCCTACGCAGACTCAAACTGGTTTCAAGATGCCATGCTGCAAAAAAGCGGATCCTCGATTACGACGATTGGCGGCAAAAAGCTGCTGGTCTGCTTCGACCGCATGCAAACGACGGGTTGGATCACGGCAGCGTTCGTGCCGTATGATCAACTGATTGTCAACTTATCGAACCTCCGGACGTATACGCTCTATCTGAGCATCTTTCTCATGGTGTTGTCGGTTATCATTGCCTATTTTCTCTCCGGCTGGTTGACGAATCCGATCAAGAAATTGTTAGTTGCCACTCATTTAATCGGTATTGGTAAATTCACCACGAAAATTCCGGTTGTATCGGATAAGGAATTCAGCTTTCTTTTCACCAAATTCAACCAGATGAACGAGAAAATTCAGCAATTGATTACCGAAAATTACGAGGTGAAATTAAGGGAGAAAGAAGCGGAGATTATGGCTTTAAATCTGCAGCTGAATCCTCACTTTCTCTACAATACGTTAAATATCATTAACTGGATGGCTATTGATAAAAATCAGGATGACATTAGCCGCATGATTATCAGCTTATCCACGATGCTTGAGTATACCGTACATAATAAAAAAGAAGTCGTCCCTCTTCGAGAAGATATGAAGTGGCTGAAAGGCTATTTGCATATCATGAGCACTCGTTATGAAGGTATCTTTGGCGTTCAAATCGAGATTGACCCCTCCTTGGACAACTGCACGGTACCTAAACTATTTCTTCAGCCCATCATAGAAAACTCCATTATTCACGGATTCGAATCGCTTGAGAACGGTGGTATGATTCAAATTATCGGATGGCATAACGAATCGATGGTGCATTTTACTGTGCAGGATAACGGCAAGGGAATGGATGATTCCCAGAGGAAGCATATCATGAAAAACGATTCGGAGCATGTTGGGATTAGCAATATAGACAAACGGATTAAGCTGTTGTTCGGGCAAGAGTACGGAATCGTGATAGACTCCCAAGTCGGCGTAGGAACGAGTGTGCATATGGTGTTTCCATTTCGCAAATTCGAGAGTAGTGTGGACAATTTTTAGTACGGCGTCAATTTTATTGAAAATATAAGAATAGTCCACTAAACCAAAATCTTTCGAATATCCAAGATGTAAGCGCATTCGTTATAGTGGTATTACATAAGTCAAACCTTATGAAGAAGCTAGAGCGATAAGGGAGGAAAGCAAATTGTTACAGAAAAAAAGAATGATGAAACGATCTCTCGTGGTGTTGTTTGCATCCATGATAACGCTCACCGGATGTACGACTGGTACAAGTACGAAAGAGGCGGCAGTAACACCAGCGGGAACGACGGCGGCTCAACCAAGCAAAGAAGCTGCTGCAACACCGGAAGCGAAGAAAGAACCCGTTAAATTAAAGTATACCTATTGGGGGAGCCCGCAAGAAAAAACAGCGATCGAGAATGCAACGAAAAAATTCACGGAGAAATACCCTTGGATTACAGTAGATCCCGTGTTCATTCCTGAATCGGATTATGACGCAAAAATTACAGCGATGGTGGCTGGTAATGAATCGCCGGATGCCGGCTATATGCACTCTGAGCTAGGGGAAGCATGGCAAAATGAAGAAAAATTCGTTAACATCAACGATTTGTTCGCAAACGACAAGGAAGTCAAAAAATCCGACTTCCTGGACTATATTTGGTTCAACGGCACAAAACCTAATTATACGTATGCGATAAGTTCAGCCGCAGAATCATTTGCTATTTTCTACAATAAAGATTTGTTTGCAGAGGCCAAAGTGGAGGCTCCTCCTGCGAAAGCTGAAAATGCATGGACGTGGGATCAATTCGTAGCAGCAGCGCAAAAATTAACACTTGATAAAAATGGTAAAAATGCAGCTGACCCGGGTTTTGATCCTAATAACATCAAACAATTTGGTGTATCCTTTGAAAGCTGGTGGGGGCCAATTATGGCTCAAGTCGTGAATAACGGCGGCGATATCATCTCGAAAGATGGGAAAACATTCGCACTCGACCAACCGGAAGCGATTGAAGCGGTGCAAAGACTCGCAGATCTTATTAATAAATATCATGTAGCTCCATCCCCAACTCAAATGAAGTCGATTCCGTCCCAAGCTGTTGCGCTGCAATCCAAAATCGTTGCGATGAGTATGCATGGACAATGGATCAATCTTGATCTTGGAGCGGCAAAAGTGAACTACGGCATTGGTGCCCTACCGAAGATGAAGCAAAGCATCGCAATGGGCATTAGTGGTGCGAGCGTTATCTACAAATCGACGAAGCATTTGGAAGAAACATGGATGCTGACCAAATTCCTGGCTGATCCTGCAGGCGCCATTGATTTGTATAAAGGCGGATTGTGGATGCCGACGATGAAGAAGTGGTACACCGATCCTGCACTTGTAGCACAATGGGCGGAAAATAATCCTGCGCATCCGGAAGGCTTCAAAGACGCCTTTATGAACAACTTGTTGAATAATGGGGTGGCAAGCGCCGGTTACTATTTGATGAATTTCGGTAAAGTCACGGATATGACCTTCTCCGCCCTTGACCCTGTTTGGCTTGGTAAATCAACAGCGGAAAAAGCGCTGAAAGATTTGGCTCCGAAAGTTCAACCGGAGATTAAAGGCCGATTTGGCGCTAACTAATGACTGAATAGGAGATCAGCAATGGATTTATCGATTAGTCGGCCTTCGTGCCGGCTAATCGAACAAATGATAGCAGGAGAGATAGCGATGGAGATTAGTACTGAGAATAAACTGGCTGTATCGACATCCAAGAAGATGCTGAAAAAAAGAGTCACTCGCGAGCTTTTCAACGGTTTATTGTTTGCTTCTCCCGTACTTTTGGGGTTTCTCATTTTCGTAGTTGGTCCCGTGCTTTATACCGTATTTCTAAGCTTTACGAAATATAATATTGTCTCCGCTCCTCAGTTTGTTGGACTTGATAATTATGTACACCTGCTTTCAGGCAAAGATGCTTTCTATTATCCAGCCGTCAGGGCTACCTTCTATTATGTCATGATCAGTGTGCCTGCAGGTATCATTTTCTCGTTTTTCATTGCGATCTTACTGAATATGAAAATAAGAGGAAGAACGGTCTTTCGTGCCATATTTTATCTGCCTGTTATCATTCCGCTAGCAGCGTCTTCAATGATCTGGCTTTGGCTGCTGCAGCCGAATTTCGGCGTCGTCAATTTCCTACTTGAAACGTTTCATTTGCCAACATCCTTGTGGCTTTCGTCCGATGCAACCGTGATCCCGACCTTAATTCTTATCAGTTTGTGGACCACTGGAAACATGATCGTCATCTTTCTGGCAGGGCTACAGAATATACCGGCTCATCTGTATGAAGCGCTTGAAGTGGACGGTGGGAACAGCTTTCAAAAATTGGTTTATATTACGGTGCCTATGAGCTCTTCCATTATATTTTTCAATACGGTTATCGGTTTTATCAACGCTTTTCAAACGTTTGTTCAGCCTTACGTAATGACGCAAGGGGGACCTAATAAAGCGAGTTACTTATATGTTCTCTATCTGTTCAGAGAAGGCTTTCAATTCTCGAATTTTGGTACCTCAAGCGCGAGTGCCGTTCTTCTATTCTTGATTATTTTATTGTTCACCTGGGTGTTCTTCAAATTTTCAAAATCTCTTGTGTATTACGAAGGGCAGGAAGACCGCAAATGACAAATAGGAGTTCATTCAAGCTGCTTCTTGTGTATGTCATTTTAGTAATCGGCAGTCTCATTTGCTTATTCCCTTTTTATTGGATGGTTCGCACAGCGATTGTAGATATGGGGGAGATTTTTAAAAGTCCCCCGATCTTTCTTCCAACGACCATTCATTGGGATAACTTTAAGACCGCACTAAGCAGCCATCCATTTCATAGATATTTTCTCAACAGCACAATCGTTACAGGGCTTTCCATTGTTGGTGTCTTATTAAGCAGCTCACTTTGCGCTTACAGCTTCTCCAGGATTAACTGGGTTGGGAGAGACCGAGTGTTTGGCGTCATTCTGACCGGATTAATGCTCCCGTT
Source organism: Paenibacillus anseongensis (assembly GCF_009757995.1). Lineage (NCBI taxonomy): Bacteria > Bacillati > Bacillota > Bacilli > Caryophanales > Paenibacillaceae > Paenibacillus > Paenibacillus anseongensis. The sequence continues at coordinate 171,485 of NZ_WSEM01000037.1, read as the reverse complement.
TTTCGTCGTTATGATCCCTCATTTTATCGGTTGGAAATTATTAAATCTGACGGACTCTTTTGTTCCGTTAATTGCTCCAGCTTGGTTTGGCGGTGGTGTGTTTAACATTTTCTTGCTTCGCCAATTCTTCATGTCCATACCGAAAGAGATGGACGAGGCGGCTAAAATCGACGGCGCGAGCCATTTCCTGACATATTGGAAAATTATACTGCCAATCGGCAAGCAATCGATGATTGTTGTAGGGTTGCTGACGTTTCTGGCCAGTTGGAACGACTACTTGGGACCGCTTGTTTTTATCACAAGCGAGAAAAACTATACGTTGATGCTTGGATTGACCTTGTTCCAAGGAACGTACTCTGCACAGTGGAATTACATGATGGCGGCAACCAGCGTAGTTGTCCTGCCTTCCTTGGTCTTATTCCTCATTGCACAAAAACATTTGGTAGAAGGTATTGCGATGACCGGTGTGAAGGGATGAACGTTGCATAATCGGATCGCGAAGTTAACTACCTTAAGGGGGTGGTCCTCATGAACGGAATGATCAGCATCGTAGATAAGCAAATGTGTAGCAGCAGGCTGTTCATTCCGCTAAGTCATTGTTTAGATGGCAGACAGTAGCTACTAAGGGGCATGTCACGGCTAAAATTCAATAGGAGGTAACAAATGAGAAAGTTCAAAAAATCAATTGGCAGAAAAATTTTGACGACATCATTAGTGTTCTCGTTAGCATCCATTTTCGGCGCATCCGTTTTCGCTGCAGATCCTAATTTCGTGAATAATAATGATCCCGGAATGCCTGTGTTTACGAATGCGGCCGGCAATGTTGTCGTACCTGCTGAACCTGCACCATTCAATGCGAGCAGCAGCCGAATGATGGATATGTATCAAGCGGACCTTGCCGCAGGCGGTACTTCCTACTGGATGGATCGCATCCTCACGCGGAAAGGGAATGATCCGACAGGCACCTATTTGATGTCACGGGGTAAAGCCTTGTACATGTATACGAATAGTGCCACCGTCATAGGCTTTGGCAATAACATCGCGTATTTTGATTTGCTGAATCAAAAGGGGTATTCGGTTCAGATCCCTGGCGTAACCTTCACGCAGGATGCCAATAAACGCGTACAGACGCCAAGTTACTGGTCTGCCTTTTATAATGCGACGGGATATACGCTGGAAGAAACCAAATTCATTACAGATAATAACGTAGCTATCGACAATGTGACGATTACGAATACAGGGACAACGTCCAAAACCTTTGATTTAACCGCAGATTCACCATTTGCCAAAACGGCATCCAGTGATGGCACGGAGCTTTCCGGCACCTTTGATGTCAGGAATAATTTGACCAAAGTGTATCCAAAATTCAGCGGCACGGGCATGACGGCAAATAACGGGATTTTAACCAGATCCATCACTTTGGCGCCTAATGAGAAAATAACGGTGAAATTTCAAATGGGTTTCATCACGAATGAAATCCCGCAATCGCTTGTTGATTACAATAGATTTAAAGATTATGATGCCAATACCGCTTATCTAACGCAACTTCGTGAATATAACAAATGGTGGGCAGATAACGTTCCGTACATCGATGTAGCGGATGAGAATATCAAAAAAATCATCTATTACAGATGGTGGTTAAGCCGATTTAATTTCCTCGATGCCAACATTCCTGGGAATGACTATCAGTTCCCGATTTCCGTTGAAGGAGCTTTAGGCTACAACAACGCAATCGTATTAACTCAGCCGATGCATATGCAGGATCTGAAATATTTAAGAAGTCCGATTTATTCCTATGGCGATTGGGTGTCAGCAGGCGAAACTTCCAGGGACAGTCTGTTTACAGATAATCCAGGTAAACCTTCCAACTGGAATAACAGCTATTCCCAGTACATTGGGGATTCCGCTTTTCAAACATATGAAGTCCATGGCGGTCAAACGGAAATCCTGAAAAATTTGGCGCGATATTCGGAAAAGGATGCGAAAGGCCAGCTGGATCGCTTCGACACGAATAAAGATGGCGTCATCAATTATGATTGGGGTTCTCTAACAGGGAACGATGCCGATGGCAATGCTTTTCACTATTATGAAAAGAGAGGCAATATTGATCAAAATAGAACTGAGAGCGCTTTCGTGTATGGAAATGCGATGGCTTCAGCCAAAGCTTACCAACTGGCCGGCGATTCGGCAAAGGCAACTGAAATGTTCGCTTTTGCAGATAAGCTAAAAACCTCGTTCTTGTCCATCATGTGGGATGATAGTTCGAAAATGTTTTTACAAAAGGATTTGTTGACGAATACATTTATCCCATGGAAAGAAGCAAACAATTACTATGCGTTCCAAATGGATGGACTGGTTCCCAAAGATGATCCTAAGTACTTAGAGTCACTTAGATACTGGGGAGACAGCGCCGAATTCCCTGTATTCCCATTCTATACGGCTAACCAGAAGGACAAAGCCTTATCGGTAGCCGCAGGCGTTGGCGGTTCCAATAACTTTGCCAACTTGAATGCATCAGGAAATATTCGACTCTTTACAGAAGTGCTTCGCAAATATCCGAACCAGCCTTACATAACAGCCGATATGTATAAGAAATTGATGTATTGGTTGGGTTGGTCAACCGCTTATCAAGGGAATATCAACTACTTGGATAACAATGAGTATTGGTATAACTGGAACCCAACAACGAAGCAAATCGGCGGAAGATCCGGCATTCACCACAATATTCTTGGTAATTACAACTATTCAGTCATTGAAGATATTATGGGCCTTGTACCTCGCACTGATGCAACGGTTGAGCTATGGCCAATTGATATCGGTTGGGATCACTTTACGGTGAATAACTTGCGATATCATGGCAACGACGTAACGATTGTCTGGGATAAACCAGGAGACGGAACTACGTACTATCCGAATGTTCAAGAAGGATATTCGATGTATGTGAACGGTACGTTAGTCATGAGAACAGATAAACTGGCTCATCTGGAATGGAATTCGGCGACAGGTGTCGTATCGATCTTAGACGGCAGCGGAGCAGTAGCAGCCGTACAGAACAGCAATACACAAATGAAGAGCGCTATGGATGTTGATTTGAATACGTATGACAGGGCGGCAGACTTATTCCAGAAGGCCGGTGTGGATTTGACGCCGGAAACAGGCAATGCAGTTAACCTGGCTTTGGATTCAACCATGTCAGCTTCTTATACGCATCCGCAAACCTCAGCAGCAAATGCTAAAACAGGGTTCACGATCAGCGGTAACTTCTTTACTTCTGGTGCGTTTACCGCTAACCCGCCAATTTGGGGGTCGAGAGGATCAACCAACGCGCAAGATTGGTTAGAATCCGATTTGGGGTCACCTAAGACATTTGATGATATCAAAATTTATTATTATAACGACAAACCGCAAAGCTTTTACAGAGAGCCATCCATGTATACCGTCCAATACTACGACGAAGCCACATCTGCATGGGTAGCTATTCCTAAACAGTACAAATCACCAACATTGGCAAACTACAATCACATTCAATTCCCTGAAATTACAGCACAAAAGGTAAGAGTTCTGATGACTCCTAAGCCGGGTTCCAATGTAGGTGTCAAAGAACTTCAAATCTTCCGTACCGGTGTAAAAGCTCCGGAGGTTGTGAATACGCCGCCAGTGGTGACGGTCCAACAAGATACGACGGCGAAAATTCCGTTAAAAGCGAAACTGCTGGTCAATATGACGGATGACGGCCTGCCTAACGGTACGCTGGATACGAGCTGGTCGCTGAAAAGCGGAGTCCAAGGCGGTCAGGCTATCTTTACCAAGGATGCAGCTGGCAATACGATTGCTACTTTTAACAGACCAGGCAGCTATGTCATAACACTTACGGCAACAGACGGTGAATTGTCTACCAAAGTGGATGTCGCCGTGACGGTAGATCCTCTTCCGAATGCGGTGAATGTAGCTTTAACAGCTACGCCATCAACTTCCTTTGTTTCAACTTGGGAAAATCTGAATGCAATCAATGATGGTTATGATCCGACCAGCTCCACCGATAAAACAGGCGGCGCTTACGGAAACTGGAATAGCAGCCCTAAAACACAGTGGGTTGAGTACACGTGGGGAACACCGGTGAACATTTCGAAATCGGATGTTTATTGGTGGACAGATAACGGAGGTATTCTGGCACCTACGGACAGTAAGCTTCAATACTGGAATGGCACGCAATATGTGGATGTTCCAAATGCAGTGGGGAATGGTGTTGCACTCAACAAATATAATACAACGACGTTCTCACCGATTACGACGACGAAGCTGCGCATGACCGTCACAAGAGGCACGCAATGGACGGGAATTTTGGAGTGGAAGGTTTACACGACGCCAACAACAAGTGTGAAACCTGTGAAAGTAAGCACACTTCATGATGTACTGCCTGTCCTTCCGCCGACCGTTACGAAAGTTTTCGAAGATGGATCGACGGCTGCTGCAAGTGTCATCTGGGATGTTGTGACGCCAAGTCAAGTCGCGACGCCAGGAAGCTTCACAGTTAAAGGTACAGTTGAAGGAACAAACATTGAAGCTGAAGCTACAGTATATGTACGTGTAACAAATGAGGTAACGATTAACAGCATACCGGATGAGAATATTTCCATCACGGCTGGGCAACCTCTCGTATTACCATCGGTGATCGAAGCTTATTATAACGATGGCTCGGTTGATAATATCAACATCAAAGTCACATGGGATGCGTTCGATCAGAATCTGTTGAATCAACCTGGAACCTTCACCATTCTTGGTACAGTACCAGGCAGCTCGGTAAAAGCCAAAGCCAATGTGACGGTGTATCCAAGGACGATTACCTCTCTAACAACGGCAACAGCTACAACGGCAGTTGGCGTAGCGCCGGTATTGCCGCAAACGGTAACAGCCGTATTCGATAACGGTACGACCGGTCCTGTCAATGTCGTCTGGAGCATAACGCCAGAACAATATGCAGCTACGGGAACAGTTACGCTTAACGGTACTGTCCAAGGCACAAGTATTGTAGCTCACCTGACGCTAACGGTCACTGCGAAAGCTATCACGAGCATTGCTCCGGTCAATGTAACGACAACTCCGGGAACAGCTCCTGTTCTGCCGAGTGTCGTAACGGCGACGTATAGCGACGGAACAACGGCCACTGTAAACGTCGTTTGGTCATCTATTGACCCAGCGCAATATGCGGCAGCCGGAACGTTCAGTGTCAATGGAACGATTGCCGGAACATCGGTTAAAGCAGTCGCCAATGTGACGGTACTTGCACCTCAAGTAACTTCGTCTACATTGATTGGCCCTGAAGCTGTGAATCAGGCTCAATTGTTTGACTTGACCGTTGGAGTAAGCAGCGTGCAATCAAGCTTTACGACGATGGATGTCATTGTGAAATACGACCCTGCTAAGCTGGAATTTGACACGGTTACAAGCGGGAATGCCGTCTCCTTGGCAGAAAGTGCGATTAGCAACCTGAAAGGCAACTTTAAAGTGCTGGGTACTGCCGTCAAAGCCCAAAAAGGTGAAATTCGGGTTATCATGGCTAGCGAAGGCGCAAACAATGCCATTAGCAGTCCGGGCGATTTATTTAGCCTTCATGCCAAAACCAAAGCAAGCGTTGAACCGGGCATCACGACGGTATCGTTGACGGGCTTTAAAGTTTCTTATGAAGGATCTGAAACAGGAGTCCCTGGTGCTTCCCTCAATATCCAAATTAACGTTGTGGATAAAGCTGATTTGATTACAGCCATTGCTGCTGCTCAAAATAAATATGACAGCGCAGTTGAAGGTACTCAGGTTGGTCAATATCCAAGCGGTTCCAAGGCCACATTGCTGGCAGCTATTACTCAAGCATCGGCAGTAAGCAATAACCCTTCATCCACGCAAGCTGAAGTAGCTGCTGCGCTGAATGAGCTGAACGCTGCTGTCACGGCATTTAATAACTCTGTCATTACGGAAACAGATCCAGAACCAGGTACAGTTGATAAATCTCAATTAGCTGATGCTATTACTGCAGCACAAAGCAAGCTGGATGCTGCGGTAGAAGGCAACAAACTCGGCAAGTATGAGACTGGTTCGAAAGCGGTTCTGCAAGCAGCGATTGCAAGTGCTCAAGTTGTTCTTGACAAGTCCTCTTCGAGACAACCGCAAGTGGATGCAGCAACAGCTGCATTGAATGAGGCTGTAGCAACATTCGCGACTAAGTTCATTACACTTGTTCCTGGTGCAACGAAAATTACGATTAATGACTTGTCCATCGTTGCTAAGTACTACGGTACTAAATCTGGAGATACAAATTGGAACGAAATCGAAAAAGCAGATATCTACAACAATGGCGAAATTGACATTCAAGTCCTAGCAGCCGTTGCCAGAATGATTATTGACGATTGGATGCTGGAAAACTAATTCTTAGAATCGGGGAGGCGGCGGCTTACAGCCCCTCCCCGATCCTTATAGAAAGGAAGAATCGGCTTAATGACTCGCAAATTGTTTTCATTTAGCTTAGCTCTTCTGCTATTCACTACCTGGTTGCTGCCACAAACATTGCTGGCGGCGGATTCTCCTTCTTTTTTCCTTGAGATGAGCGACAAAACAAACGCAGGCAAAGAGGTACAAGTTACCGTTAAGGGTAAAAATTTGACGGACGTGTTTGCTTACGAATTCATTCTGCAATTTGATTCCAAACGCTTGTTATTTAAAAATGGCAAAAGTACGATATCCGGCTTTACTGTCAGTCCGATTATAAAGGGAGACCTGCTAACTTTTGCTCATACGAAGGTTGGACGTTCACCGGGGCAGAGTGGAGATCTCACGTTCTTCACGCTTAACTTTGAAGCCATTGAAGAGGGCGACGCCCTCATTCAGATAAAAGACGTGAAATTAATCGACTCCGATTTGAAGATGACATCGCAAAAAGCAGAAACGCTGGCAACTATACAGATTGGCCAGATCCTTCTGACGGACATTGATCAGCACTGGGCGGAAGCTGCCATTCGGAGAGCCGTCAGTCTTGGTATCGTCAAGGGGTATGAAGACGGTACGTTCCGTCCGGAGCGTCCAGTATCACGCTCTGAGTTTGTCACGATGTTGATGCGTGCATTGAAACCTCCTGCAAGTGATAGTCAAGATCTGGCTTTTGCCGATGTCGATGTGATTCCGCAGTGGGCGAAAGAGCCTTTATCGGCAGCGGTGAAACAGAATGTCATTAACGGTTATGAAGATAACACGTTCCGTGGCGATAACCAGATTACCCGTACTGAAATGGTAACGGCTATTGTTCGTGTGCTCGGATTAAATGAAGAGGCAACCGAGAATACGTCCTTTACGGATTACGAGTCGATTCCGGCTTATGCCAAAGGATTTGTTGCCGCAGCCCTTAAGGCCGAATTAGTGCAAGGGAAAGAAGAAAATGCCTTCGTTCCTAATGATCCTACAACGCGAGCGGAAGCAGTAACGTTAATCCTTAGAATGCTGGACATGAAATGATCATTGTTTAAATAGAAAGGTGATGGATCGTGAAACTTTTGACTAAAGTATGTTCGGCATTCCTGTCTTTCGTGATTGCGGCTCCTTTACTTGCATCCACCGGAACTGTTCTGGCTGCCGATCCTGTCGATTACCAACTAGATATCAACGCAGCACAGCGGGGAGCTACGATAAGCCCGAACTTGAACGGGATATTTCTGGAGGATATTAACTATGCCGGTGACGGAGGGCTGTATGCCGAGCTGGTTGAGAATCGTTCCTTCGAATTTCTTTCTGCGACGGGAAGTACGGCGAATTCGACACCGGCCCCACTTTTTTCCTGGAAATTGATACAAACTGGAGCGGGTGTCGGTACGATTACCGCACTGAAAACAAGTCCGTTAAATGCGAAAAACCCAACGTACTTACAGCTGTCCGTGACTGCGCCGGGTGATGGTGTTGGCATTTCCAATGATGGTTATGATGGCATGGCCATTAAAAGTGGGGACAATTACGATTTCTCCGTGTACTTGCGCAGCAGCGATGCGTTAACGGAACCGGTCACGATCAGTGTCATGGATCCGTCAGGGACACAATCCTATGGCGAAGCTCAAATTGCAGGCTCTGGGATCAAGGGCACATGGAATAAGTTTACGGCAACGATTCAGGCTACAGGATCTGCAACCAATGCCAAGTTATTTATCAAAACAAAAAATACCGGTCGAATTGATATCGATATGGTCTCGTTATTCCCTCAGAAAACATGGAAAAATCGTCCAGGGGGGCTTAGAGCTGATCTGGTACAAATGCTTGCGGATATGAATCCCAAATTTCTAAGATTCCCAGGCGGAGCCATTGTCGGCGGTAAAAACATGGCCAATGCGTACAACTGGAAAAACACCATTGGGGATGTAGCGGAACGCCCAAATAACATTAATTTCTGGTCAACGGCCAACCGAGGTGAGAAAGGGGCGGCGCTAACCCAAAATCAATCGGGTGGTTTAGGCTTCTATGAATACTTCCAATTGGCGGAGGATCTGGGCTCGGAGCCACTGCCGGTTGTAAACGTAGGCATGGTTGAGCAATTCCTGGTCGGCGGTCCCAATACGCCGTTAAGTGAGATTCAGCCCTATATCCAGGATGCGCTTGATCTCATTGAATACGCCAATGGCGATGTTTCCACGGAATGGGGCGCTAAGCGCGCTGCGGCCGGACATCCGGCTCCGTTCAATCTGAAATATATGAGCCTTGGCAACGAACATTGGGGACAGGATTATTATGATCGATATCCTTTGTTCTACGATGCGATTAAAGCCAAATATCCGTATATGAATCTCATTTTTTCAACGGGTGGCAGTGCGGACGTTGCCGCAGGTTGGAATTGGATAAACGACCCAAGTAAAGGAAAGGGCCGAGCGGAAGTCATCGATGAGCACTATTACACGAACGCCTCCTTTATGCTGAACAATACGAACAGATACGATAGTTACGACCGTAATTCCAAGCAAGTATTTGTAGGCGAATATGCGGTTAAAAATGATGCTGGCTCAGCCAACAATGGCGATGGCAATACAGGCAACTCGATGAAAGGCGCACTTGCCGAAGCGGCGTATATGACCGGTTTAGAGCGCAATGGGGATATTGTGAAGTTTGCCTCGTATGCGCCAACCTTTGCCAAGCTCGGAAGCGCAGGCGGAAATACGTATACGCAGTGGTGGCCTGATCTCATTTTCTTTAATAATTCACAAGTGTATGGGACGACATCCTACCAGGTTCAGAAGTTATTTAGCAGTAACACGAGCAAAAGCTCTTATGTACTGCCTAGTACCCTATCCAAACCCAACTCGGGCGCCTTAGCAGGTGTATACTCGGCAGTCAGTAAGGACCTTTCAACGGGTGATATTGTTGTAAAACTAGTAAACAACTCCAGTGCTGCGCAAAACACTCGTATCCATCTGGATGGGATCAACGCAGCCAACCTGTCGCTGGAAGGAACGGCAACGGTACTTGCCGCTAACGCTTTGACTGACGAGAACTCGTTAGCGAATCCAACAAAAGTTGCCCCGCAAACACAGGCTATCTCTGCAGTAAGTCCACTATTCGACTATAGCTTGCCTAAATATTCGGTGACGGTTTTGCGTTTGCACACGACAGGCGAGAATCCGTTGGACATTCTCAGTATTCCTTGTATCACCTTGGATGCTGTTGTGAACAAAGCACCGAAATTACCTACGACTGTAACAGCGATACTTAAAAATGGCACGACGACCAAATTAGCGGTTACTTGGGATCCAATCGATGTCTCGAAGTTCTCTACAATAGGCAATGTCTTTATCGTTAATGGCGTAGTCCCAAGTACATCTGAGAAAGCGATGGCAATCGTAACGGTTATTGGAACGCCGTCGTTAACAAGCATTGATCCGGTTTCCGTCTCCACGAGAGCGGGCGTAGCGCCGTTCTTGCCTACTACCGTGAAGGCTAACTATTCGGATCAGAGCAATGATTATGTTGGCGTCACATGGGAACAGCCGGATGCAGCGAAATATGCGCAAGCGGGAACGTTCACCGTGGAAGGAACGGTTGCGGGCACGACAATAAAAGCCGTAGCGAATGTGACGGTAACGCCAGGACCGGCGGCAGGAACAGACTTAATGCTCTGGTACAAATTTGACGAGGGCAGCGGAACGACGCTTACCGATTCGTCCAATAAAGGGAATACCGGAACGTTAAAAACAACTTCCGGAGGTTCTGCCACTTGGGTAGCCGGAGGCCATGACGGCGCAGGATTGAACTTGAACGGCGGCAAAATTGACGCCGGTACGAGCCGAGATTTGCAGCCGGCGGATATTACCGTTTCCTTCTGGTTCAAGCGCACAGCCAGCATCAGCGGTGAACAGGTTGTCGCATGGTTCAAGCCGAATGGCAATTATGCGGGACAGGGCTTTTTCATCACCTTCAATGGCGCGATTATTATGATGATTGACGGCACGAACCTATTCAAGGTGGCCCAAGCACCAAATACTTTCTTCCCACTAAATGAATGGACGCATGTCGCGTTTACGTTTAACTCGGTTACCAAGCAAGGCGCAATTTATAAAAACGGCACAGCCCAGCAGGTGGTTGTTGAGGGAGCGCTAACTGGCATTACGCCAACGGGCGACCCTAAATTAATCGGCGTTAGCGGTTATTCGGACGGCGCACCGTTAAAAGGCGGTGTGTTGGATGATTTCCAAATCTATAATCTGGATAAGAGTCCACAAGAAGTTCAGACCATCTATCAAGGGAAGCAAATTGCAAGCATTAACGAGATCAATGTAACGACGGAAGCGGGAACAGCTCCAGTGCTACCGACTGTTGTAACAGCGGTGTATAGCGACTCCTCAACATCGCCCGTAAATGTCACGTGGGATGCCGTTGATCCATCCAAGTATGTGCAAGAGGGCACATTCATTGTAAATGGTACGGTTCAAGGTACGGCAGTCAAAGCAAAAGCGAATGTTACGGTCGTTTCAGCAGGCGTCACAGCAGCGACATTAACGGGGCCTTCTTCCGTTGGCAGCGCTCAGGCTTTTGATTTGAGCATTGGCGTGAATAAACTGCGCACCAGCTTCACGACATTGAATATGGTGCTCAATTATGACCCAAGCAAAGTGCAATTTGAAACAAAAACGAATAGCAACGGCACGCTTTCCTTGGCAGACAATGTGCTGAGCCCTGCGAAAGCTAATTTCCGCGTGCTGGATACAGGTGTAAAAGCGGATAAAGGCCAAATTATGATTCTTATGGCTGGTGAAGGAACCAATAACGAAGTCAGCGAGTCAGGTCCGCTGTTAACTGTACACGCTCGTGCGCAAGCCGTCAGCGATACGGTCACAACTAGCGTCTACATCTCCGACTTTGAAATATCTAAAGACGGTGTGGGCAGAGCGGTAGAAGGCGCAACTCACGCGTTTGAAATCACCGTAGACAGGCAAAACGTGGATACATCGCTACTAAACGCGGCTATATCGCAAGCTCAAAGCAAATTGGATACGACAAAAGAAGGCACGACCATCGGTACGTATCCGGCAGCAGCGAGATCAGCCTTGCAGGCAGCGATCAACCGTGCACAAGTGACAGCGAACAGCGCATCTTCGCAAAATCAAGTGGATGCAGCGGTCGTCAGCTTGCAAGCTGCTGTACAAACTTACATCACCACTTTCATCACATTAATTCCGGGTCAAACAAGAATTACGCTGAATGATTTGTCGTTAATTGCCAAGTATTACGGAACGACGTCTTCAGATGCCAACTGGCCTCTGGTTGAGAAAGCCGACATCTACCATAGTGGCGTTATTGACATTCATGCACTGGCGGCAGTGGCAAAAATGATTCTCGATGACTGGTTAAACGAGGAATAGTTAATTGCACGAAGGCAGACCTGTCATCCTTGGATGACGGGTCTCGCTGTGATTTCTATGGATGATACTATGAAAAGCAAAGGGGAGCCTTTCCATGACTTTATCGATCGCAAGACCTGTTCCATTGAAACAAATCCAGATTACGGATGATTTCTGGTCCGAGTATATTCGATTGGTTCGTGAAGTTGTTGTTCCTTATCAGTGGGAAGCGTTGAATGATCGAATCGAGGGGGCGGAGCCAAGCCATGCGATGAAAAATTTCAAAATTGCGGCGGGTTTGGAGACCGGCGAGTTCTATGGCATGGTTTTTCAGGACAGCGATGTTTCGAAGTGGCTTGAAGCCGTGAGTTACTTATTGGAGACAAGGAAAGACCCGGAACTGGAACAATTGACTGACGAGGTTATTGATATTATTGCCCTGGCTCAGCAGAAAGATGGGTACTTAAACACTTATTTTACGCTCAAAGAACCGGAGAACAGATGGACGAATCTTGCCGAGTGCCATGAGCTTTACTGTGCAGGCCATTTTATTGAAGCAGCTGTTGCTTATTACAACTCGACAGGGAAAGAAAAGGTGCTCGAAGTAGCTTGCCGTCTAGCCGATTGCATCGATCAGGTGTTTGGGCCTGGACCGGATAAATTGAACGGATATGACGGGCATCAAGAAATTGAATTAGCGCTGGTTAAGCTGTACAATGTCACACAGAATGAAAGATATTTGAGATTAAGTCAGTTTTTTCTGGACGAAAGAGGGAAAGAGCCAAGTTTTTATGAAATGGAGTATCAGCGCCGCAATGGAAAGGTCCATTTTCCAGCGTTAGATATCGTTCATGATCGTGCCTACAGTCAAGCCCATAAACTGATTCGAGAGCAGCACACGGCAGAGGGGCATGCGGTGCGTGCCGTTTATATGTGCACGGGGATGGCCGATGTAGCTGCGCAGACAGGGGATGCGGAACTACTTGAAGCTTGCCGTCGATTATGGCGGAATATTGTCAGCAAACGGATGTACATAACGGGAGCAATTGGCTCTATGGAGTATGGGGAGTCGTTTTCGCTGGATTATGATCTGCCTAACGATACCGCTTATGCGGAGACTTGCGCCTCGATCGGTTTGATTTTCTTCGCACAGCGCATGCTGCAAATGGAGGCCAAAAGCGAGTACGCGGATGTCATGGAGCAAGCGCTCTACAATACCGTGATCAGTGGGATGTCGCGCGACGGGAAACGGTTTTTCTACGTGAACCCATTAGAGGTATGGCCGGATGCCATCGGTAAAAATCACACGGTGAACCATGTGAAGGCAGAGCGGCAAGGATGGTTCGGGTGTGCGTGCTGCCCGCCGAATATTGCGCGTTTGCTCGCTTCGTTAGGCCACTATGTGTATAACATTCAAGGGCGAACGATTTATGCGAATTTGTACATCGGCAATCAGGCGACCTTGCAAATAGAAGGGCAGCAGGTAAAGATTGAGCAGCAGTCCCAATTTCCTTGGAATGGGCTTGTACGTTTTCACATTGACGTTGAAAGGGAGACCGAGTTCACTTTAGCGCTGCGAATTCCGAAATGGTGCCGGGAAGCGAAGCTTTTCGTTCAAAATGAACTCATTTCACTTCCTGATGTTTGTGTAGATGGCTATGCCTATATCCATAGAAAATGGCAGCCAGGCGATCGCGTAGAACTGGATCTGGCGATGCCGGTCAACCGGATGACGGGTCATCCGCAGGTGCGTGAAACCATTGGCAAAGTTGCGCTTCAACGTGGACCGCTGGTGTATTGCATCGAAGAGGTGGACAATGGACCGAACCTGCAACAAGTTCTTTTGCAGCGGCAGTCGGCCTACGAGCTTCAATTCGAGCCTGATGTTGTTGGAGGCCTTCAGACCATTTCGGTTCCTGCCTATCGGTTAGCATCCAGCGAGTGGGGAGACCAATTGTACATGGCCAGCGCAGAAACCCATCTGGAGGAGGTTAATTTGAAGTTTATTCCGTATTATGCGTGGGCCAACAGGGGGCGTGGTGAAATGTCCGTGTGGGTAAAAGCGTAATGATTGCCGGCTAATCCGCCGCTTTTCCTGTGCAGCTCCCGACATGATATAATGAACCCGATTAACAGCAGGAGATGATCGTCGGATGGGGTTCGCGAAAGTTTATTTAGCCTACTTGAAAAATAATTTATTCATGAGACTGCTGCTCCTGTTTTCACTCATTACGATTATTACGATTATTTCCTTTTCTTTTTACATGTATCACTCGATGTCGCAAGCCGCGATCAACCGGGAGCTGGATATACAAAAGAAGGCTATGATGAACGTTAATAATTATTTGGGACAGAAGTATGACGCGGCGCAGTCCATTTTATTCGGGTTATATCGGGATAGTTCGCTGGCCGCGGGCGTATCCTTCATGCTGCAGCATCCGTTTCAAGAATATGTGCAGCATAGCCTTGAACAAAATAATTTGGGTGGAAACAGCACATGGAATGATGGTTTGGAGTATTTCAAAAACCACTTGGAAGATGACGAGGATATTCGCAATATCATGTTGTACAGCGTGGAGCAGCAGGACTTGTACGTTCTGAGCCACAACCGGCCGATGAGGCTCATATCCGCGAACGCGGCGCACTCGTATATTCCGGAGGTGATGGCGCTCGACAGCAAGAGTGTCACGCTTCCGAATATTTGGGTGCGCGAAGCCGCGGATCAATGGGATAACCATCTATATGCCGTGCGGACGCCGATCAATGATAAACAAACGTTGAAAAACATTGGTCAACAGCTTGTTTATTTCAGTTCGGACAGCATTTGGAAAGTGTTATCCGATGAGCAGAAGGATCTGAAAGGGGCGATTCTCGTCCTGTCGTCAGAAGGCGGCGTCCTGTTCGACTCCTCAGATCAGTATTATGGCAAGCCTTATCCGTACATGGATCAAGTGAATGCGATGTATGAGCACAGTGAGATGAATAATAACAATTATGTGACGAAGCTTACGCAAAATAAAGGTGATTTTATCGTCGTCGGCCTGATGCCCAAAGAGGAGCTTTCCGCTTCTTCGTGGCGAATCGGGAGCACGATTTTTTCAATTAGTGCCGTGTGTATTGCTATCGCGATCCTGCTGCCATCATTGGTCGTGCTGAATGTCGCCAAGCGAACGAACCTGATTATCCGCTTCACCCGGAAGGTCAAACAAGGCGATTTGACAGCACGGATTCAGGACACTCGGGAGGACGAGCTGGGACAGATTTCTCGTAGCTTTAACGAGATGATCGATGAGCTGAACCAATATATCGAGCGCGTATACAAGGCGGATATTAAGCAGAAACATACGGAATTAACAGCGCTGCAAGCTCGTGTGAATCCACACTTTTTATATAATACACTGGAAGTGATCCGCATGCGGGCGATATCCCAAGGCGCTCACGACGTTGGCGAAATGATCTACAGCTTATCAGCGTTATTTCGCAGTTTTGTCCAGCAGAAGAAAGTGTACACGTTGAAGGATGAGCTGGAAGCCTGCCGCTTGTATTTGGAGCTGTTTCAGATTCGCTACAAAGATAAATTTACGTACACAATCGAATGGGATCGGAAGCTCGCTCCTCTTCGCATTATGAAAATGTCGCTGCAGCCTATTATCGAGAACTACATCGTGCATGGGTTGCGTAATGAGAGCAACGATAACAAGCTGCAAATTCGAGTCCATCAAATGGACGAATTCCTGCACGTTCAAGTGACAGACAACGGCAATGGGATAACACCAGAACGTTTGAAAGAGATTGAGCAGCGCCTGCAAATGGAGGAGTCGGAAGACGAATCGTTTGGTCTGCGGAGCATTCATCAACGACTGAAGCTTCTCTATGGAAGTAAATATGGCATCGAGCTGCGAAGCACGCCAGGGCATGGAACGACTGTAGATGTATGGCTGCCTGCAGACGGCGGGAAGGAGGACTACGATGTTTAGGGTTTTTATCGTGGATGATGAACCATTTATTGTAGAAGGATTGTACGACATTATCGACTGGGCGGAAATGGGGCTGGAGATTGTTGGACATGCCGGCAACGGTCAAAAAGCGCTGGATGCTTTACAGGAAACGACCGTGGACATCCTCTTGACGGATATCTCCATGCCTGTGATGAATGGGTTGGATTTGATTCGGGGTGCCCGGGTTCACCACCCAGATCTGAAAGTCATCGTGCTCAGCGGATTCGATGAATTTAGTTATTTGAAAGAAGGCATGATGCTGGGCATTGAAAATTATTTGCTGAAGCCTATCAATATCAAAGAGCTCAAAGCAACTCTGCATAATACGGTTGAGAAGCTGAATTCTACGAAAGAGACCCGGCTGGTTCAAGCTTACAGTAAGCAAATTCTGAAAGACAACACCTTGCAGCGCTGGCTGACGCATCAGATTGCGCCGACGGAATTCTACGAACGAGCGGAATTGCTGGGCTTCAACCTGGATTGCCCGTATATGGTAGTTTCCGTATTGCGGACAGAAGCCAATGCCGCGGAGGTTTTTGAGACACTCTCACAGCGAGTGGAGGCACATGACGGGTTGACGTCCTTCTACGATATGGATGGCGATATCGTGTTGCTTGCGGTTATGGATGATGCGGAACGCGGCAGAAAAGCATTGAAGGATTTGCTTCGACAATTCCAAATCGATCTGCATGATCGTTTACTCCGCATCACGGTAGGCAGTGTTGAACAGCTTCCTGAACAAACAGGAGAGAGTTATGCAAGCGCGAAGAAAGCACAGGAGTATTTCTGGGTATACCCGGAGCTCTTTCTGATTGATGTTAGCGACATAGCGTTCCATGAAGGCCATCCTAAGGTGGATTTCTCGATCATAGACTGGGCTAGTTATGCCAAACTGATCGTGGCCAAAGATCTGGAACATTTAAAGCTGCAAATTCAGAGTGATTTCAAGCGGATTCAGGCGCTGCCGGGAATTACGCCGCAGCATTTTCAGGATATTGCTTTTGAGATGGTGATTCATTTCAAAATGGAACTCAAGGCGATCCGTCATACCGAGGAACAGGACGTATACAATCATGCTTTTCAACAAATCAGGAGCTCGGTGACGCTTGACGATTTGGAAAAGGCGATTCTGGAAGTTGCTGAGATGACGGTCGGATTATTAATCTCTGACGTTCGAAGTCCAATCGTGCAGCAAGTATTGAAATATATTCACGAATCGTACGCGGATGAGCTTTCGCTCAAAATGCTAGGAGCTCATTATCATATTCACCCGGTCTATTTAGGACAGCTGTTTCACAAGGAAATTAACGAGTCGTTTACGGAATATATCAACCGGTACCGGATCGAGAAGGCCAAGGAATTGCTCAAAACAACCCATTTGAAAGTTCATGTCATTGCCAAAGATGTGGGCTATTGGGAAGTCGGTTATTTCTATAAACAGTTCAAAAAGTATGTGGGAATATCCCCGACCGATTATAGAGGACTGCTCTAGGGTAAACTGGAGTGCAGTCCTTTTTTTGTTTTTTCTTTGATTTGTACATGCTTACATTTAATTTATCGTCTATTTGTAAATGCTTTCATAGGTTACTGTAAATATAGCCCCTCGGGCGTTATACAATAGAGCACTGAACAGGGAGGATACACACAGATGAGCAAGATTAAAAAACGATGGACTGCGACACTTGGACTAACGCTTGCGGCTTCAATGGTACTTAGTGCATGTGGAAGCAAAGATGCTAGCGATACGAATGGGGCGGGAACGCCAGATAAACCGGTAGAGTTGATTTGGTACACGATCGGGACGCCGCAAAAAGACGTTGACCGCGTGATGACGGAAGTTAGTAAATACACAGCTCAGAAAATTGGCGTAACTGTGAAAATGAACATGATCGATTGGGGCGACTATCCGCAAAAGATGCAGGTCATGACCGCTTCCGGTACACCTATGGACATTATGTTCACGTCTTCATGGGCATTTGACTATGTGCAAAACGCGCGTAAAGGCGCTTTCAAATCGATTGATGATCTTCTCCAAAAAAATGGACAAGGGATTGTCAAAGCGTTGGACCCAGCTTTCTTGAACGGCTCTAAAGTTGACGGCCACAACTATGGTGTTCCAGCCAATAAAGAGCTTCCGGCACAGGACGTATGGCGTTTTAACAAAAACCTGCTTGATAAATACAATTTGAAAATCGATAACGTAAAATCCATCGAAAGCTTGGAGCCATTACTGAAAACGATTAAAGAAAAAGAGCCGAATGTTTATGGCTTAGCCGTGGACAAAACGTTCATGCCATATGTTCCTTATGACTATGTCATTGAAAAAATGCCGATGGCTGTTAAAATCGACAACCCGGATTACAAAGTCGTCAACATTTTGGATACACCGGAAATGAAGCAAGCGCTTCAAGCGATGAACAAATACTACAAAGCGGGATACATCCCGACAGAAGCAGCAACGCTTAGCTCTTTGAACGATGTTCAAGTGACGGGCAAATGGTTCGCGGACAAAGCGACCAACCAACCTTTCGCAGATAACCTATGGTCTGCGAGCTATGGATATCCTGTTGTTTCCACGCAAGCAAGCCCAGCTTTGATTTACAACTGGTCCGTGATGGGTTCCATGCAAGCGATCTCAGCCAATTCCAAATATCCTGAGAAAGCGATGGAGTTCCTGAACTTGCTGAATACAGATCCGGTTCTACGCAATATGGTTGACTCCGGTATCGAAGGCGTTCACTACAAAAAAGTCGATAACGATAAAATGGAAAACCTGCCGGATTCCAAAAACTATGATATGCCGACTTTCTCACTTGGAAACGTTCTACTGACATACAAAGACAAGAAAGATCCTGAGAACAAGTGGGAAGAATTCAAAAAGTTTAATGATACCGGCGTACCTGCACCGCTTCTTGGCTTCAACTTCGATCCTTCGAAAGTAACAGCTGAAATCGCTGCGGTTCAGAACGTGAAAGAAGAATTCTGGGCTACATTGATGACGGGTACCGTTGATCCTGATAAATTCATTCCTCAAGCTAATGAGAAGTTCAAAGCAGCTGGTCTGGATAAAATCATTGCAGAAGCACAAAGTCAGATCGATGCTTGGAAAGCGGCAAACAAAAAATAAGACCGAATTCGGATTAGGCGAATGTCACGCATTCGCCTGATCTTTTTAATCGCAAATGTGAGGGGTGGTTTTATGAATAGAATAGGAGCATTTCTAAAAGATGTTAAACAAAGCAAAGTGCTGCTGCTCATGGCATTGCCGGCAACGCTTTGGTTCCTGTTCTTCTCTTATTTACCGATGGCGGGCATGGTGATTGCGTTTAAGCAGTATCGCTATAGCCGAGACGGTTTTTGGGCAAGTATTATGGAAAGCAAATGGGTCGGATTGCAAAATTTCAAGTTCCTTTTCAGTACAAATGATGCCTATATCATTACGCGAAATACACTGCTGTACAATATCGTATTTATTGTTGCAGGTCTCGTGCTCTCAGTGGCGTTAGCCATTGTCTTATCGGAAATTGCCAACAAAAAGCTGGCGAAACTGTACCAAACCGGGATGTTCCTGCCTTACTTTTTATCCTGGGTTATTGTAGGCTACTTCGTATTTAGTTTTCTTAGCTTTGATAAAGGGATGCTGAATCATATTCTTTCGGCGTTCGGAGTTGATCCGATCCGGTGGTATAACGACAAAACGTACTGGCCTCTTATTATTATTTTCGTCTATCTATGGAAATCCGTAGGATATAGCAGTGTTGTTTATTTGGCCGCTATCATGGGGATTGATAAGTCCCTTTATGAAGCTGCGATGATTGACGGTGCCAGCAAATGGCAGCAAATTAAGCACATCACATTCCCGATGTTGAAGCCGCTGATGACCATTCTGACGCTGCTCGCGATCGGGCGTATTTTCTACGCAGATTTCGGATTATTTTTGCAAGTGCCAAGAGATTCAGGAACGCTATATTCGGTAACGAATGTTATCGACACTTATGTTTATCGCGGCCTCAAATCTACCGGTGAAATCGGGATGAGTACGGCAGCAGGTCTCTATCAATCGGTTATTGGTTTCATTCTCGTTATGACATCCAACTATATTGTTCGAAAATTTGATAAAGATAATGCATTGTTCTAAGGAATTGCAGGGAAAGGAGGAACTTTAAAATGATAGCAAAACGGATGAAAAGTCGTGATTTTCATAAATTGCCGCCGGTACTTAATATCCTGTTCAACCTCGTCGCAGGGATTTTTGCTTTGGCATGTGTGTTTCCATTTCTATTTGTAGCGATTATTTCATTTACGGATGAGAAGACGCTAAGCGCGAACGGGTATCGAATTTTTCCTGAAAAGTGGAGTCTGGAAGCCTATCGTTATTTGTTTAAGGCAGGCGATCAATTGCTCATGTCTTACGGAGTCACGATTCTAGTAACGGTTGTCGGTACGATTGTAAGCTTGATATTGACAGCAACGTTTGCTTATGCGATTTCAAGAAAAAGCTTTAAATTCCGCAATTTTTTCGGCTTTTTTGCGTTTTTTACGATGTTGTTCAATGGCGGCCTCGTGCCGACTTATATCGTTGTTACGCAATTAATGGGACTTAAGGATTCCTTGTGGGCTCTCGTATTGCCGCTTGCCGGTAATGCCTTCTACATGATGATTATGCGGACTTTCTTCAGCACGTCGGTGCCTGATGCGATTATTGAGTCCGGAAAAATCGACGGTGCCGGTGAATTCGGTATTTTCGTCAGATTGGTGCTGCCGCTTTCACTTCCGGGATTAGCAACGATCGGCTTGTTCAGTACGTTAGGTTACTGGAACGATTGGTTCAATGCGCTGCTCTATATCGATTCGCCTAATCTCGTCCCGCTGCAATCCATGCTGATGCGGATCGAGAACAGTATGCAGTTTTTGCTGCAAAACACGAGCAATCCTTCGATTGGCGTGGGCTTACTGCAGTCTCTGCCGCAGGATACATCCCGAATGGCGATGGTTGTGCTGGCTACGGGACCGATCATCTTCGCTTATCCGTTTTTCCAACGGTACTTTATTCAAGGTTTGACCATCGGCGCAGTGAAAGAGTAAGACAGACGAATTCATACAACATTTGTATATCATAACTATTTTGGAGGACTTACCATGGAACAATTCAGACTGCCGAAAATTCCAATGCCGAAGCTGGAGTTGCCAAAGGCGATTCAAGACGTATTAGCAGAAGCCGAAGAAAAGTTGGCGCACCGTCCGAAGCTTTTGCAATTATTTAAAAACTGTTTTCCCAACACGCTGGAGACGACTACGAAAATGATGGAGGACGGCACGACATTCGTCATTACGGGGGATATCCCGGCATCCTGGCTGCGTGATTCGGTTGAACAGGTGATGCACTATGTGCCGTTTGCGAAAAACGATCCGGATCTTGGGCGCATTCTTAGCGGGTTAATTAAAAGGCATGTGCAATATATTCATATTGACCCTTACGCGAACGCTTTTAACGAATCGGCGAACGATTGGCATTGGAACAAAGCAGATCAGACGGAAATGTCGCCATGGGTGTGGGAACGGAAATTTGAACTGGATTCCTTGTGTTTCTCGATGCGTTTGGCTTACGCCTATTGGAAGGAAACGGAACTAACGGATATCTTCGATGCCGGTTTTAAAGCGGCGATGATCAAAATCTATGAGCTTTTCAAAACGGAACAGCATCACTTCGAGCAATCTCCTTACCGTTTCACTAGAAATAACGGAATTCCGACCGATTCACTGCGCAATAACGGGCTGGGGATGCCGGTGAATTATACCGGTATGGTTTGGTCGGGTTTCCGTTCCAGCGATGATGCTTGCGATTTCCATTACAACATTCCAGCGAATATGTTCGCGGTTGTAGCTCTACGCCATATGCAAGAATTCGCGGAATGGGTGTTCCGGGATATGGATTTCTTACATGATTTGAAGGAGCTGGAAGCGGATATCGATCACGGGATTAAGCTCTACGGCATCTATCGCCATCCGGAGTTTGGACCGATTTATGCGTATGAGACCGACGGCTTTGGCAACTACTGCCTGATGGATGACGCGGGAACGCCAGGACTCATGTCGATTCCTTATCTGGGATATGTGTCTGCTGACGATCCGATCTATCAGAACACTAGACGATTTGCGCTGAGCAAAGAGAATCCGTTCTATTTTGAAGGGAAAGTGGCAAAAGGGATCGGCAGTCCGCATACGCCGGACAATTATATTTGGCATATGGCTTTGTCCATGCAAGGAATAACGGCCTCAACAGCCGAAGAGAAATTAGCGATGATCGCCATGCTCGAAGCAACGGATGCGGACACCGGATTTATGCATGAAGGCTTTCATGTCGATGATCCAACCATTTTTACGCGAAAATGGTTCGCTTGGTCGAACAGTCTGTTCTCCCAGCTCGTGTATAAAGCGATGAAGGAAGGCTTGCTATGAGTCCGAGCCATCCTGTCGTCATTTTCTATGATCCGGCTTTCCCGATCAGCGCTTCACTTGAAGTTCCAGCGGCTGAGTTGACAGCACAAGGTGGAATCCTTGCTGACGCCGACTCGCTGGCGGAAACGCTTCGGCAAGCGGAGGGAGGATGCTTCGTCAACCTGCATGCCCCTTATTTTCCTAAATCCGCATGGCAGGAAATTCTGGCTTTTTTGAAACGCGGCGGAGGATTGTTAAGCGTCGGCGGCGCAGCCTTCAAGCGGCCGGTTCGCTGGCAGGCTGACGGCTGGCACGTGGAAGCGGAGCAAACCGCTTACCATCAGCAGCTATTCATCCACGAGATGCTCCGAGTCGAGTCGAGCCCGATTCTCAGCTATGCGGCTTTAGACAGCATACCGCTGCTGAAGGGGCAAGAATCGATGTTCGCGATTGCCGACACATGGAACATGGTGCCGCATACGACGCGCAACAGTGATTTGCCCCATCAAATGGGTGCCGCTGGAACGATGAGCACGCAGATTTATCCCCTCATGAAGGGCATCGGCAAGGAAGGCCGTGAAGTTGCTGCACCTGTTGTTCTGTGGGAAAACACCCGCGGTGATTTTGTGGGTTCGCGTTGGCTGTTTGTCAATGTCCCGTTGAGCGCTGGTTTCTGGCATGATGGCGGAGCTCAGGCGTTGCTCGCCTGGGCGGCATTTTGTGCCAAAGGGGTTACGGATCTGTGGATCAAGCCGAATTATGCCAGCTACGAGCCTGGCGAGCATGCGGTGCTGACGCTTCAAACGCAACGGATGGGAAGGAACTTGGCGGAAGTCCAAACTCCTTCATGGAAGTTTGATCTGACTGTCGAACGTGAAGACGGCGTTGGGGCTGGTTGGACGCATCAAGTAACAGCAGCAGTGAACAAAGAATTTAACGTTGTTCGCATTCCAGTACCTCTAGAGATTGAGCGCGGTTTGTATCGTGTAACGTGTGTGGCCGAGGCTGAAGATGGAGAGATTCGGGTGCTTCGCCAGGGCTTCTGGGGTCACGATGCGGAGCTGCTCGCTGAAGGCAATCCAATCACTTGCGATCGCGATTATTTCATCAAAGATGGACGCCCACTGCCCGTTGTCGGCATGACGTACATGACTTCAGATGTCGCTCGGAAATTTTTGTTCCTGCCGAACGCGGACGTGTGGGACCGGGATATGGCCCAGATGGCGAAAGCGGGCATTAACTGGATTCGTACGGGCATTTGGACGGCGTACCGCAATGTGATGCAGGTGGATGGGCATGCTTCCGAAGAAGTGCTGAGAGCGATCAACGCCTTTTTCTTAACGGCTAAAAAGCACAATTTGCAGGTGACGTTCACTTTCTTCTCCTTTACACCGGAGACTTGGGAAGGCGTGAATCCGTATCTGGATCCGCAAAGCGTAGAGGCACAGAAGCGGTTTATCCGCTCTATTGTGTCGCGCCACCGTGAGTCGACACACGTGGACTGGGACTTGATCAATGAGCCGTCCATGTTTGATCCGGCTCAGATCTTTGCGAATGGCCCTCGCTCCAGCCGGGATTCCTTCGAGCAGGCCGCTTTCACAGCATGGCTGAAGCAGCGTCACGAAAACATTACGCTCCTGCAAGAGCGGTGGAATATGTCGCCGGAACAGCTTCCGACCTTTGAAGCGGCTGTCATTCCGGAGGCGGATGAGATCAACTTTGACGTGCAGGATATGCACCGGGCCAAAAAGGGAACCCGTTGGCTCGATTACTGCCTGTTCTCGATGGATATGCATAATCGTTGGGCGAAGGAGCTCTACGACACGATTAAAGAAATTTGTCCGAATCACCTTGTCGTTGTTGGTCAGGACGAGGCGCTTGGTGCGCAGCGGCCTTCGCCGTTCTTTTATCAGGAAGCCGTCGACTATACGACCGTACATTCGTGGTGGCTGAACGACAATCTCGTTTGGGACGGTATTTTTGCCAAAACACATAATAAACCTAACGTTATTCAAGAAACAGGTATCATGTATGTAGAAACGCCTGATGGTCGCGCCAAACGCTCGGAGAACGAGCTGCGGAGCATGCTGGAACGCAAATATGCCTACGCATTCTCTACCGGCGGCGCTGGCGCTATTCACTGGATTTGGAATACGAACTTCTATATGGATAATGCGAATGAATCGCATATCGGCGCGCTGCGCGCAGACGGCACGGAGAAGCCGGAAGCGGATGTTTCTTATGATTTCGGACGATTTATGGCTGAAATTAGAGACCTATTCAAAGATCGAGAGCTGGAAGACATCGCAGCGATTTTCCCTTATTCGAACGATTTCTCGAATCGGAAACTGGCCTTCGATGCTACGACGCGAATGATTCGCGTCCTGGCGTATCAGATGAACATGCCGCTTCGAGCGGCTTCGGAGTATCATCTGGACGTGCTCATGGACCAACCGCCGAAGCTGATTGTGCTTCCGAGCGCTCATAATATCGACGAGCAGGCTTGGGATAAGCTGTTGGAGGTCGTGAAGACGACGGGGGCGACGCTGCTTGCAACGGGACCGCTAAGTCTTGACGCCTACTGGAAGCAAACGCCACGCTTAACCGATGTGCTGGGCGAAGCGGAGCTTCAGAATGTGCGCCGGGAAGAACTGCTTTTGCTGCATGGCGAGAAGCTGCCGGTATCTTTCGGCCAACGTCGCATTGCCGAGGTGGTTAAGGAAGTGCGCACGGATTCATCCGTTGTAGACGGCAGCCGGGGTGATTCAGTCGTTGAGATTCCGCTTGGACGCGGCAAGCTGATTTGGAGTCCGCTGCCCGTTGAACTGAACGAACGGTCGGAACCCGTGCTTGCTTTGTACCGCTACGCGATGGAAGCAGCGGGCTGCGATAGCGGCTTGCAGTGGAAGCAAGGCGGCGATATCGCCGGCGTGTATGGAAGGAAACTGCGTTATAAGGAAGGCTTCCTGTACATTTTCGTTTCCGAATATGCCTGGGACGCGGACATCGAAGTGAAAGATACGGATAGTGGGGCAACTTATGCCTTTAGGTTAGAGAAAGAGCGTTCCGTACTTTTTGCAGTTAATGTGAAGGGCGAAATCTTATCTGTCTACCGACCGGATGAAGTTCAAATTGAGAGGAGCTAAGTCATGAGCATCAAACGAACAGCTCATATCATTTCCCATACGCACTGGGATCGGGAATGGTATTTACCATACGAGAAACATCATGTCCGCCTTGTCAAATTGGTGGACACTTTGCTGGATAAATTAGATAACGATCCGAATTATCGCAGTTTTTACTTGGATGGACAAACCATTATTCTAGAGGATTACTTGCAAGTCCGACCTGATCAAAAAGGGAAGCTTGAAAAATATATCCAAGATGGCCGAATCATCATCGGTCCTTG
The DNA here is from genome assembly GCF_009757995.1 of Paenibacillus anseongensis. Taxonomy (NCBI): domain Bacteria; kingdom Bacillati; phylum Bacillota; class Bacilli; order Caryophanales; family Paenibacillaceae; genus Paenibacillus; species Paenibacillus anseongensis. The sequence goes on along the minus strand of NZ_WSEM01000037.1, from coordinate 145,782 downwards.
GTATATTCTGCAGGATGCTTTCTTGACTAGCGGTGAAGCCAATGTACGTAATATGCAGATTGGACATCAAGATGCGAGGAAGTATGGCTCCGTAGCCAAAATCGGCTATTTCCCGGATACGTTCGGGCTTGTAGGCCAAACGCCGCAATTGATGCAGCAATCGGGCATTACGAACGCTTTTTTCGGCCGTGGGGTCAAGCCTACAGGCTTTAACAATACGGTCTCTGATAGCGACTATGAATCCTCATTCTCTGAATTGATGTGGGAAGGACCGGATGGTTCAAAGGTTCTGGGTATTCTTTTTGCAAACTGGTACTCGAACGGAAATGAAGTCCCTGTGGATCTCGAGGAAGCTAAGGCATATTGGGAGCGGAAGCTGTCGGATGCCGAAAAATACGCTTCGACGAGCGAGCTGCTCTTCATGAACGGCTGCGATCATCAACCAATTCAGCTTGATTTGCCTGAGGCGATTGAAACAGCTCGGGAACTGCATCCGGACACGGTATTTATCCATTCGAATTTCAACGACTACTTGCAGTCTGTTCAGCGTTCATTGAAGCATGAGCTTTCTACGGTCAAAGGCGAACTTCGCAGCCAACGCACGGACGGCTGGTCTACGTTGGTGAACACGGCTTCGGCGCGTGTTTATTTGAAGCAGATGAACCAACTGGGCCAAGCGATGTTGGAGAAAGTCGCAGAACCGCTGGCTGCATTCGCACATACGCTTGGCGTCGGGGAGAAATACCCGCATCATCTGTTCACGTATGCGTGGAAAACACTCATGCAAAACCATCCGCATGACAGTATTTGCGGGTGCAGCGTGGATGAAGTGCACCGCGAAATGGTCACTCGTTTCGAGAAAAGCCGCCACGTGGCGGAAGCGATTGTAGAGGAAAAATCTCATGCGCTTGCCGACGCGGTTGATACTTCGAGCTTCGAGGGAGCAGGCAAAGATGCCCTGCCGGTTGTTGTTTTTAACACTTCGGGTTGGGAACGTACCGGCGTTGTCAGTATTGAAATTGATGCGCTTAGCCTGTACTTCCGAGACGGTTATAAGCTCGAAGAGGCAAGCCGTCTTGCCAAGGAAGCGGATCTCACGGGGCGTGTACTCGTAGATGAGCAGGGGACAGAGATTTCCTGTTCTATGGAAGATCTCGGTTTGCAGTTCGGCTACGATTTGCCGGACGATAAATTCCGCCAGCCGTATATGAGCCGCAAGGTGAAGCTGACTTTTGAAGCGGAGAAGGTGCCTGCTTTAGGCTTGAAGACGTATGCTTGGGTGAAAAAAGAGTCGACGGTAACTCAGCAGGATTCCTTGATCACGGCAGACCGTGTCTTGGAAAATGCCGAGCTGAAAATCGCCATTGCAGATGACGGCTCGTTCAGTCTGTTGGACAAAAAGAGCGGCCGTACGTACCGCGATTTAGGTGTATATGAGAATACCGGGGATATCGGTAACGAATATATGTACAAACAGCCGGACGGCGAGACGCCGCGTACGACCAAGGGCAGCGTCGCGCAGATTCGCGTGCTGCAAGATACGGCTTATCAAGCCGCGATCGAAATCATCCATGAATGGGTAATCCCTGCATCGGCCGATGAGAAACTGGATGAAGAGCAGCGCGATTTGATCTACTTCCCGCATCGTAAAGCCCAGCGTTCCACACGCATGGTGCCTATGACCATTCGCACGGTTGTCTCTTTGAGCCGTGGTGGTAAAGGTGTAGAGATTGAAGCAACGTTCAACAATCAGGCGAAAGACCACCGTCTGCGGATGCTTTTCCCTACGGATTTGGATACGAGTGTTCACCAGGTGGACTCCATGTTTGAAATACCGCAGCGCAGCAACAAGCCGGCAGCGGAATGGGAAAATCCGAGCAATACCCAGCACCAACAGGCTTTTGTTGATGTCAGTGAAGCGGGAGCAGGACTTGTTGTGGCTAACCTCGGGTTGAACGAATACGAAGTCCTGCAGGACGGGCGTAATACAATTGCTGTGACCTTGCTTCGTGCCGTTGGCGAGCTTGGTGATTGGGGCTTGTTCCCTACGCCGGAAGCACAATGTTTAGGCGAGCATACAGTTCGTATGGAAATCATTCCGTACAGTGATCAAGCTATGCAGTCTGCCGCGTATGCGGAGGCTTATCAATTCCAAATCCCGTGGACGTTAAGTCAGACGGGAGTTCACGTTGGCAGCATTGCGCCAACATATGCAACATTCGAGTGGGAAGGCGGAGATTTGGCATTCTCTTCGCTGAAAATGAATGAAGGTACGGGCGATCTGCTGCTGCGTTGGTACAACATGAGGTCTCATGCGGCTGAACTGAAGCTACATTCGAATACACCGCATTACTATTTCTACAAGAGCACAATCTTGGAAGATCACGGTGAGCGTGTGGATACCGATGCATCAGGCCGTTTGACACTGCCGGTTGGCCGTTGTGAAATTGTAACGATTGGGGTTTCTCGCTGAATAATGAAAAAGAGCTAAGCGGCTTATGCGCTTGGCTCTTTTTTATGCTGATGTCTTGCTATGGGAGGGCAGTGAGTACGCTTTCATGGATACAAGTGACTGTTCATGACGACAGCGCACAGCTGACCTTTCAACGCCGAAGCCATGGCAGTCATCCTTGCTCAGGGCACAAAAGCCGCTTTTTCTCATCGGAAGCATCATAAGCAGCAAGAATAGATGAAAGCAAACCAGGGAAACGTTGTTCTAAATCTTCTGTTCTTAATGATATAAGCCGTTGAGTGCCTTGAACGCGAATATTCACAACGCCGGCTTCTCTTAAAGTTCGAGCATGATGAGACATGGTTGATTTGACAACAGGTACTTGGAAGTCGCCGCAAGGTCGTTCGTTCAAAGTGCTGAGTTCAGAGACGACATGTAAGCGGATAGGATCGCTCAAAGCATATAAGACGGTGGACAAATGAATGTCTGCAATATCTGGATGATGTAAATGTTTCATTCTAGAGCCCCCTTATTTATTTCGGGATAACGATTGTATTATAGCATAACTCATGTTATTATTCTATTGTTCGATAATTATCGAATTATTAAATTGGATGAGGAGGCGAATAAACGCCATGCAAAAGATAGAGGAAATAAACAAAGTACAAGAGAGTAGCGGCATCAAAAAAGAAGGAGTCGTTCTCTTTCTGCTCGGATTAACGATTGTACTCGTCATCATGAACACGATGATGTTTAACTTAGCATTGCCCGATGTGGCCAAAGCGTTCCAACTCACAGCCGCATCCACGTCATGGATCGTAACGGGATATTCCATTGTATTCGCGATCTCATCCATTACGTATAGTCGACTTGCCGATTTTGTTCCAATAAGAAGGCTCTTCGTTATCGGAATCCTGTCGCTAAGTATTGGGGCCATCATGGGATTATTCAGCAACAGCTTCGCTGTTCTGCTAATTGTCCGCATTCTGCAAGCCTCCGGAGCGGGTTCAATTCCAGCACTGGCGTTAGTCCTTTTGTCCCGTTACATTCCATTGGAACGCAGAGGTAAAGCGATGGCGTTGATTATGTCTTCCGTCGCATTTGGACTTGGCTTCGGCCCTGTTGTCGGTGGATTTATTGTTGAGTTTTTAGGCTGGCATCTTCTGTTTGTCGTGACGGCTATCACTTTGGTGCTAGTTCCACTTTATATGAAGCTCATTCCAAAAGAAGAACCACGCAAAGGTTCCTTCGACGCACTAGGCGCACTATTCATAGGTGTTGGTACGACAGGACTTCTTTTATTTTTAACAAACCATTCTCTCATTGCGCTGCTTGCCGGGCTTGTCTCGATCGTTCTTTTTATTGTGCGCATCCGGTCTGCAAAAGATCCTTTCGTACTCCCGTCGTTATTTGCGAATCGTTCGTTTCTAATTTTAGGCGCTGTGGGTGTGGCCGCGTATTTGTGCAGCTTCGCAACCTTGTTTCTCATGCCGCAGATTTTGGTTAAACAGTATCACTTAAGTGCGATTCAAGCGGGTTTGGTGATTTTCCCAGGATCAGCTCTCGCGATGATCATTTCCCGTCAAGTTGGCCGTATCATTGACTTACGCGGCAATAGCTCGATCATTCGTTATACGCCACTGCTTCTACTGGCATCTGTCATTCTTTTTGCCTTATTCGAGGGCATCTCCTTCTTCTCAATCATGTTCATCTATATGTTAATGAGCGTAAGTTATACGATCTTAACGAGCAGTATCTCCAACGAAATGTCGAGACTGCTTCTTCCATCACAGATTGCCTCTGGCCTTGGATTGTTTCAGCTATTGCAATTTTTCAGCGGTGCATTCGGGGTTGCAGCGACGGCAAGCGCCCTTGTTTGGCAGAAGGATCTCCCACTAGCACATGCTTACAGTAATATTTACTGGGGACTTACGCTGATTGTCATTCTAGCCATCGTGTGCGCGATTGCGTACCTCCGGTCTACCTGGAGAAAAGCGCAGCCTGCCGCTTAATATACTTGGAACGAATAAGGTTGGTTCATTTGTCTTTTATGGCGAATGACCAACCTTTTCCTATTTTCTAATCCCACGATTTGTTATAATGGCGAAGTCGTATAGATCAGTCATACTTGGAGGTCTTCAAATGCTGCATGAAATGTTTAAAAAGGTACTTATCGGTTCAATCGCATTAACCGTTTTTATCGTTACAGGATGTTCGCAACAAACAGCGGTTCCCACAGTAGTAGTCTCGCCATCACCGAGTGCGTCAACAACGCCTGCATCCGTACCAGCCGACAGCAAGATGATACCGGCGAAGATCGTACGTGTCGTTGATGGGGATACCATGAAAGTGTCGTTTCAAGAGTCGGGAAAAGTAAAAGAAGAAACAATCAGACTGCTGCTGGTGGATACGCCTGAGAGTGTAGCTCCTGATAAACCTGTTCAACCGTTTGCTCTGGAAGCTTCCAAGTTCGCCAAGGATACGTTAACGGATAAAGATGTGCGTCTGGAACTGGACGTATCCGAGCGGGATAAATATGGAAGGCTGCTTTGCTATTTATACATAGGGGATAAAATGTTCAATGAAATGCTGCTCGAAAATGGGTATGCGAGAGTAGCCTATATCTACCCGCCGAATGTCAAATATGTCGATAAGTTTCGTGAGATCCAAAAGGCAGCTCAGCTTAAAGGAGTTAACATTTGGAGCGTGGAGAACTACGCCCAAGAAGACGGGTTTCACGAGAATGCCGTGAAAGACAAACAAAGTCCTTCAGCAGCCGCGACGCCAGTGCCGACAGCTTCACCGACAACTGCGCCGACAGCTGGGCAACCAACGCCATCACCAACGGTGAAGCCTGCGCCAACGACAGAGTCGAACGTTATTTACAATTCTTGCGCGGAAGCCAAGGCAGCCGGCGTGTATAATATCAAAAGAGGTCAACCTGGATATAGTTCTAAACTTGATCGAGATAATGACGGCGTTGCTTGTGAAAAATGATCCAGGCGCAATCCGCCGACCAACTTTGCTGTTTCCAACCGCGCGCGAATCCTAGGCACGCGGTGTCGCCTACGCATGGCGCCGGTCAAAACCCCACGCTATCTCTCTAGTGGTTTCTCCCTGACGAGGGGAACTACGGGGCTCTATTTCTGCGAAACAGGCACTTTTTCGTGCGGAGAGGAACTGTGGGCCGCTATTTGTCCGTTTTCTTAAAGAAAACGGGATTAGGCTGTCAAATAAGGACCTGTAGTTCCGCTGAACTTGGAAACGGGCTTAATTTACTAGAATAGCTCCTTGTAGTTCCTCAAGGGTGTTGCGTTGAGCAAGTTAATGCTAAGATGAGGTTACCCCTCTGACATGGGTTTACACACCAATAGACCGTCAGGATGTTTTGTGGACAAATTTGGATCGGATCGCATCATAAGATAACCGAAGGGAGACGGTAATCGATGAAAAGAAGTGAAGTAAGCCAGGCGCAGGCGCGGGCTGCGCAAATGCTGGAGGCAAGCGGTATTGTGCTGACAGAGGAGGAAATCCGGCATATTGAAGTGGCTGGTTTCGGACTCGGCCAATTGGACGTGCAGGGGCTTGAATTAGTGACTTATGTCAACAATGATCGTTATTGTGCCAAAGAACTCGTTCTTTTTCCACGGCAAACCTGTCCAGAGCACTTACACCCACCTGTGGGTGAAGATCCCGGTAAAATGGAAACGTTTCGTTGCCGTTCCGGAAAGGTTTTTTTGTATGTGGAAGGTGAAGCGGCCATAAGCTTGAATGCAGTTATTCCTGCAGGAAGCGAAGCTTATTATTCGGTTTTTCACGAAATTGAATTGTATCCTGGTGAGCAGTACACGATAAACCCTGGGATCAAGCACTGGTTTCAAGCTGGAGAGGACGGAGCGGTCGTTTCGGAGTTTTCTAGTACAAGCCGGGACGAGCATGATCTGTTTACAGATCCTCGAATAGTACGAGAGCCGTTAGTGGAAGAAGATGAGTAGATTAGTGAGGCGCTTAAAGAAGCAGCCATAGAGCTGACAATGACTTAAAAAAACTTAATAACAGCAGTTCTTGAAAACTACTAGCCTAATGTGTGACAATGAAGGTGTTACATATAATGAGTCAACAAGTTGGAAGCCTTGAAGGAGGATATTTAGCACAATGAGAACGATGAAACTTGGTACAAGCAACTTGGAAGTTCCGGTTATCGCGGTAGGTTGTATGAGGATTAATTCATTGGAAAAAAATGAGGCCGAGCGCTTCGTCCAGTCAGCGCTGGATGCAGGAGCCAATTTCTTTGACCATGCTGATATTTACGGTGGAGGCAAGTGTGAAGAAATCTTCTCCGAAGCCATTCATATGAACGATGATATTCGCGAGAAAATCATTTTGCAATCCAAATGCGGCATTCGGAAGGGTATGTTCGATTTCTCGAAAGAACATATTTTGGAATCCGTGGACAATATCCTGAAGCGCCTCAAAACCGATTATTTGGACATTCTGCTTTTGCACCGTCCGGATGCTTTAGTAGAACCGGAAGAGGTCGCCGAGGCTTTTGATCTTCTTGAAAGCACTGGAAAAGTTAGACACTTCGGTGTTTCGAATCAGACTCCGATGCAAATTCAATTGCTGAAGAAATCGGTCAAGCAGCCGCTGGTTGCCAATCAATTGCAGCTAAGTATAACGAACTCCACGATGATTTCAAACGGCATGAACGTGAATATGCTGAATGAATCCGCTGTGAACCGTGACAGCAACGTACTTGATTTCTGCAGACTGAACGATATCACGATTCAGCCTTGGTCTCCTTTCCAATACGGATTCTTCGAGGGCGTATTCCTTGGCAACGAGAAGTTCCCCGAGCTGAATCTGAAAATCGATGAGATTGCTGCAAAATACGAAGTGAGCAACACCACTATCGCGATCGCATGGCTATTACGCCACCCAGCTCGGATGCAGCCGGTTACTGGCACGACGACGATTGAGCGCTTAATGGATTGCTGCAAAGCGGCTGATGTTCATTTGACACGTCAGGAATGGTATGAGATTTATCGCGCGGCAGGCAATGTGCTGCCATAAGATTTGCTCAGAGAAAAGACTTCCAGCGCTGCTCGCTGCTGCTGGAGGTCTTTTTTTGATGTTCGTTCGCGGAGAGGAGTAACTGGCATGAAAGCTGATCAGCAATATTGAAGGCGTATGTTGCATTTTATACAATATAAAGGCGTGGTCTGATCGAAATTCGGTCATTCGTTGCACAATATACAACCATTTATTGCGAAAAGGTGAGATGAAAGCGATTTAGAGCATGAATCGTTGTAAAAAGTACAACATGGAGGCGATCTGAGGCTCAATTACAGCCAAATGGTTGTAAAAAATACAACATACTAGCCACTAATAGAGGAATACGGAGGATGCTCAGTCAGTCATTCAAAGTGTTCTCCAAGTATAAGAATGGATGAAATAGAGAAAGGTTATACAGATGCTCAATAGAAAAAATGCTTACCTACTGCTAGTCTTCGTCACAGTTGTTTTAATTGTGTACAGTATTTACGCCAATTTCGTTTTTGATCCACGAGCAACCGCATTTCTAAGTCAAAAGATCGATCTCAAACGAGCTGTACATGTCGCGGTATGGCTGAAGGTGATGCATGTGCATGTCGCATTTGCTTGCTTGGCGATGATCGCGGGTGCGATTAATTTCTCCTCTATCCTTCTTAAAAAATACCGGAAGTTCCATCGCTTGAACGGCTATTTGTACGTTCTATCCGTTATGATCGTTGACCTTACGTCCGGTTACATGGCTCCCTATGCGACGGGTGGGAAGACTAGCAGCATGGCTTTTAATTTGTTAAATATCATATGGATGTTCTTGATCATCATGGCGATTGTGAAAATCAGAAAAAAACAAGTGAACCACCACCGAAAGTGGATGATCAGAAGTTACGCATTTGTTTTTACCAATTTCTCCATTCACCTGTTGACTGCAATCCTCCACAAGGGATTCGGCCTCCTCTATACGGAGAGCTATACGATTAGTATATATTCTTCGATTGTTTTACTGCTTCTAGTGGGCGAAGTTGTTACTCGTATCCCCTCGAAGGCGGCGGGTTAGCAGCTCCTCTCGAAATATGACGATTGTCACCTCGAACCGATGACTTGATTCACTTCTGAAAAACTCCCTCAAAGGCGATAATGAAATCAATAAATCCTTTAAGGGAGTGTTCAAATTATGAATTCAACAGTATCGATGATGATTTCAGCTTTAATATTCTTTTTTATCCTGCGTGGACAATTAAGTGGAATGAATAAGCCGCTCAAAAAATCAGGAGTAACGCTGCTGCTGCCAATTTTATATATTTCAACTTCATTCACACAGTTGTTCGATCCATCGCTGCATATCCGTGAAGGGCAAGTCATTCTTGCACTTTTGATCGGTATGGTTGTCTCCATCCCCCTTATCTTAACGACTAACTTTGAAGTCCGGGACAATGGCAACACATTTATTAAGCGTAACAAAACGGTGTTCGTTCTGCTGATTGTGATCTTTGCATTACGTTTTCTAGCCGTGGCGACTATAAAATCAATTGATCCCAGTACATTGAGTTTTATGTGCAACCTCTTTACCTTTGGGTACATCGCGACTTGGCGCATCACGAGTTATGTGAAGTTCCGCGGCGTAAGCTCTTCAAAACAAGCGATGATAAATGTTTAAGTTCTTAGCGGCGCATCCCTGCGCTGCTTTTTTGCATTTATGGACATGTTTTATTTTTGACACTCTTTCTTGATAGCTTTGGCTTGTGAGTTTTTTGTGAGTATGAAATGATAGAATGACTCGAATTGTTGTTTTTAGAGAAAGAGGGAGTCTTCATGCACAAGCTTCGGCAGTTCATTGGTATCGCAATGGTTTTTTCTCTCTCTGTCTTTTTATTCATAGGCATTTATTCGCAGGCCACTCCGAATAAGGTTAATCAGCCTGCGAAACATGGCGTGTTGGATTTAAGGAACTGGGATCTTCATCAACAGGGGTTGACCTCTCTGGACGGAGAGTGGGAGTTCTACGAGGGGAAGCTCCTGGAACCGGGAGATTTTCGTAATGGACCTAGACCGGATGTAACCTATTTAACGGTACCTGGTACATGGAAGGGCAAAGATAACGAACAAGGAATGAGCCGGAAAGGGTTTGGAACCTATCGACTCAAGGTGTTTGTCCAAGGGAACGATGATGACATTTATGGGGTTAAATTAAGAAGTATCCGAATGTCGCATCGACTATACATTGACAGCCAATTGCAGGGGGAGAGCGGGCGGCCAGCTGAAAGCAAGGCCTTGCATGCACCAGGCAATACGCCTTACAGCGCATTTTTCCATACCGATGCCAAGGAAATTGAGTTCATCATCCAAGTGTCTAACTATGAATTTTTCACGGGGGGAATTGTCAATTCGATTCAATTCGGATCACACAAAGATATTGCGAGCTTGGATAATATATTAACGGGTAGCGATATGGTGGCTATTTTTGTTTTGGTGATGTTCGGAACGTACCATATCAGTTTCTATCTTCTGCGGAAGCAGGAGAAAACTTACTTGCTCAGTGGGTTATATTTGTTCTCGCTTTCTATTGTTCAATTACTTTTTGGCGAAAAGATTTTTCAACGGCTGCTGCCGAATATCCCTTTCGATATCGTCTATAAAGCGCTGGATGTAAGTCAATTCCTCAGCTCCCTTTTAAGTATTTTGTTTTTTTGCTCCCTAGACAAAAGGTTAATTCCGCGTCAAAAGATGATGTGGCTGCTCTCACCAATTCTACTTTATTTAGCTGTCATTATCGTACTGCCTTATTCGCTTTATAATGAAGTCAGATATGCATTTTTTGTCTACATCGGACTTGTTCCACTTTATATTCTTATAAGAATGGTCCAGTTATATGTGCGCAGTCAGCGTGGTGGCCACGATCGGAAAGAGATCTTGCTTTTCATCGCTGCAATCATCTCATTGTTCATTTTTTTGATAGATGGTTCGCTGTATGCGGAGAATGCGGTTGCTTCTGATCTTTTAAGTAAAGTAGGAGTTATTTGTTTCATTACCTTAATGAATATTTTACTGGCTGTACGGTTTAAAAACGCCTACGAAAAAAATGAGCTGCTGACGCACCAATTAGTCGTTTCCAACCAGCTGAAAGATGAGTTTTTGATGCACACCTCGCATGAGGTCAAAACGCCACTTCACGGGATTATGAATATTACCTCCTATTTACTTGATGATGATGAACATAATTTGTCAGCGAAGCAAAAGGAAAGTCTGTGGCTCATCAAGGATACATCGATCAAGCTTTCTATGCTGATGCGCGATTTGATCGATGTCTCTCGATTGAAGCAGGGTGAGCTGAGGCTGCAAATGGGCGTTGTAGATGTCAGGACTGTAACTCAGATTGTGTTTGATGTTTTGCAATTTGAACTAGCTGGTAAAATGGTGCGGTTGGATAATCAGGTTCCGCCGGATGTTTGGGTTGAAGCTGACGAGAATCGCTTACGCCAAGTTATGTACAATTTGATCCATAATTCTATCAAACATACATATACAGGAAGTATCACGCTTACAGTAACCGTTGTTGAGGGAATCGTTTATATTACAGTGGCAGATACCGGAACTGGCATTCCGAAAGATAAGCATACGAAAATATTCGAGTATTTTGATCACCTGGAGATGAGGTTGCCGGATGATGGGTACACGGGTATGGGGGTTGGTTTGTATATTAGTAGAAAGCTCGTCGAACGAATGGGGGGACGAATTGGAGTTGACTGGTCTGAGGTTGGTCAGGGAACACGTATGACCTTCTCATTGTCCAAGGCCGTGGAGAAAGCTCCTATCTACGAGCACACGAATGATGAATTGGAGGGGCAATCAGGTCGAGTCATTCCCAGACGCGATTCACTGGACATTTTGGAAGAGCATGCTTCTACGATAATGATTGTAGATGACGAAGCTTCCAATATCTACACATTGCTGAGCATTCTAAAAAGATACCGTTACAATGTGGTTACTGCGTTTTCAGCTAAAGAAGCTATAGCGAAAATGAAGGAGTATCCGCAGATTGATCTGGTCATTCTTGATGTCATGATGCCAGGTGTCTCGGGTATCGAGTTGTGCCGTATGCTGCGTACGCATCACTCCATTCTTGACCTTCCGATTTTGTTCGCCACAGCCAAGGATACGCTGCAAGACATCGCTCTTGGCTTCAGGGCAGGAGCAAACGATTATTTGACCAAACCGTTCGAAGCAGAAACGCTGCTTGCACGAATACATACGTTAATTGCTATGAAAACGTCAATCCAAGAGGCGATTATGAGCGAGCTCGCGTTTCATCAGGCTCAAATTAAGCCGCATTTTCTGTACAATGCGCTGAGCAGCGTCATTTCGTTTTGTTATACGGATGGGGAGAAAGCAGCCTATCTATTATCGAAGCTCAGCCAGTATTTACGCTATATTTTAGACATGGACCGCCATGAGTTGTACGTCAGTTTGGGACGGGAACTGGAATTGATTGACGCCTATGTTGAGATTGAGAAGGCGCGTTTCGGTGAGCGCTTTGATGTTAGATATTATGTCGATGACGATCTCAAGGATATATCGATTCCCTCCTTGTGTATTCAGCCTTTTATCGAAAATGCAATTCGTCATGGTTTGTTTGAAAAGGATGGGCATGGCACGGTAACATTATCCATTCAGGAGGGGGATCGCTATTTGCAGATAGCTGTTCAAGACGATGGCGTCGGGATTCATGATGATCTGCTTTACAGCATTGCCAGTGGCAGGTCACGTACCGGCGGAATCGGTATTGCGAACATCTGCAAACGGTTGGATGCGATTCCTGGCGCGACAGTAACTGTAAGCTCTGAGCTCGGACGCGGAACGAAAGTTGTGATGTATTTGCCACTAACATCTACGGAATTTGCGAATATGGAGGAAAGGGGGGCGAAGATTGTTTAAGGTTATCATTGTCGAAGATGAAAAGCCGATTCTCGAGCTTATGAAGGTTCTTATCGGTCGCAACGGGCACTTTGAGATTGTGGGGACTTTCAGCAATGGCGTGGAGGCGCTTAAAGGGCTGCAGGAACTGGAACCGGACATTGCCTTCCTGGATGTGGAAATGCCCAAGATGAACGGACTGGAACTCGCGCAGCGATTAAATGAACGATTAGAGCATACTCGCATTGTATTCACGACGGCGTATAAAGACTATGCTGTGGATGCATTTAAGGTTTATGCGTTTGATTATTTGCTAAAGCCGGTTACACCGGCTGCTATTGAACGTTTGACTAACAGGCTAATCAAACTTGCAGGTCCTGCTGCTGCAGAGGAGAAGAAAGAACGCCGCACGCTAGTACGATGTCTGGGTGGATTCGATGTTAGGAGTTCAGACGGCATGGTTGTCCGTTGGCCTACGAGAAAGACGGAAGAATTATTTGCCTATCTCCTGTGTCACTTGAAACAGGACATTAGTAAATGGCAGCTAGCGGATATGTTATGGCCGGAGATGCCGGAGGACAGAGGCTCTCATAATTTGCACAATACGATCTATCGTCTCAAAAAGCTGCTCAAAGAGCAAGAGATTGGCATGGACATCGTGAAAACGAATGAAGGTTATCTGCTTGATCCTCTGCAAGAAGGATTGGATTTAATGGAATTTCAAGATGCTGTGCGAGACGGTTTGCAGGATCTCGCACTAGCGGATCGTGCGTGCTCGCTGTATCGCGGACCTCTTTTGGAACGGAAGGATTATATCTGGAAATCTCAGCTGGAGGAAAGCTATGCCAAGCATTATACGGTGCTAATGAGAAGCTTGATTAAGCAAGAAATGGCCGTTGAGGCGTGGACCAAGGCAGAACAAAGGTTGGATGTGTATTTGTCATTATACCCGTTAAACGAAGAAATGCATCAATTACTAATGGATATCTATGTTTCTAGTGGCCGGCAGGAGCTGGCATTCAAACATTATACCAGCTTCGAATCGCTATACAGGCAAGAACTGGGTATCGAGCTGCCGAAAGCGATGAGAGACAGGGCATCCACGTATGTATAGAACGCAGGAATGGGGCTGTTCCGAGAGTAGAAGAATCTACTTCGGGACAGCTCTTTTTGTGCTTGGATGCTCCTCGCCACGCGGAGTGCACCACTTCGGTGATTTTATCAAGTTATGTCGAAAAGTTTGTGAGAATCTTGGGAGACGCGTGTGATAACATGCATGTCAATGAGTAATTTGTCATATTATGGGTCCTATTATCGAATGCCCAGGGAGGACTAGCGAATGAGACAGAAACGAATGAGAAGAAAAAAAGACAGGATGAAGAAAAAATATGCGTACCTCGTAGCGATGCTGGCAATGCTGGGTGCACACGCCGTGATGGTGAATAAGGCGGAAGCAAAGCCAGTGTGGGCAGATGATAATTTTCTTCAGTATGTGAATTATAGCAGTACCTTTTCTAAATTTTCGAATGAAAATGATGACTATGATGAAAGCAATTTGCAAGCGAATGGCTCCTATATCCCCAAGTTCCCCAATAACCTAACGTTAGGACCAAAAAGTACGGATTCCGATGAAGACGGTTATGCGCTCGGAGGATGGATTGCACCCTCAGATCTCCCGAGTTCACTCGTAGATCCTGCGAGAATGAATCAGTTGGAGTTTAAGGTGGACGCCTCCGTGCGAATTGATGACAATGACACAATGATTATCGTAACGAATGGAAACCAATACAAGCGCGCCAAGGATAACAACGATACTGGCATGGCCAAACTGTACGAAATGACTTCGGGATGGAATCCATTCCGAGCGAGCGGCAACAGCATTCAATTTGTGCTGGATGACGTCAATACACCACTTAGCCGATACGAGCGAATTAAAATGTCCTTGGCTGATGTGGTTGGCCCCGGCTTGCAATCTATTTCTGTATCGAATGCCGGCGATGGCAAGTTTCATCTCGGAGAGACGATAGAATTTGTCCTGCATTTTGATGAGCTGGTGAATATCGACACTTCCTTCGAGCTCCCAATGAATACAGGGAAAAAGGCTGTGTATTTCTCGGGTAATGGAACGAAAGACATCGTCTTTCACTACACGGTCGTAGCGGACGATATGACGCGAAGCGACATTGGCAAGCAGCCCTACAATCAGGGCAGATACCTTGGGATCGGCACCAGAGCACCAAGCGAGTGGGATCTCAATCAAGGCGGAGACGATAAGATTGGTGCGATACTCCCGCCGAATGTTAAGGATCTCTCGGATAACGAAATGCTGGGCAGTACGATGGGTAATCCTTACAACTGGAAAAGTAAATACGACGCTAATTACACTTTCACTGGCGGATCAAGTTACTATAACCAATTGGACAGCAGCAAGATCCAGGTAGACGGCATCGTACCGGTTATCCATGAAGTTCAAGTAACAACGTCTACAGGGACGAAATATATAAAAGCAGGAGACAAACTAACCGTTAAGCTTTTGCTGGATGATGTGGTTTCCGGAACAGATGGCTACATCACATTCAACAATGGCAAGAAAGCCCTGTATCAATCAGGCAGCGGTTCGAAGGTAGTCACCTACCAATACGTCGTTCAGCCTGAAGATGAAGGGAACGATCTGGCGTACTCCAATTTCATCGGACATCTAGGGATCACCGACGATTATGGCAACACACCGATGATACAGAATGGCTACAACCCTCCTTTATCGCTGGATGGCGTAGCGATCTGTGTCGATGCGAAGCTGCCGACTGTGTTATTTCAGTCTGCTACAGAAGGGACCACTCAGCGTCAACACACGGTTCAGTTGAACGTAATTGAGCAAGGCTCTGGTGTGAAAGGGGACGTACTCCAATATGCTTGGCTCCAATCTCCGGGCGAGCAGAATGTTACCTGGGTGACATACGGGATCATGGACGGCAAATTGCCTACCATCTCGAAGAGCAATGTGAATGGTGACTGGTATGTGGCGGTATTGCTGGAGGATCGTGCAGGCAATAGGAATCAGATCACGAGTCCAGCCATTCGTTTCGATAACATCCAGCCGGTGATTGCGATTACGCCTAACGGCAGTGGTAATCAGTTTCTGGGATCACTGACACCACAAGTGAACGTAACCGATGAGAACGCGGGTGTGGACGATGCCAAGCTGGAATACCAATGGGTGTACCACGATGATGAAGCCAATGAACTCGACTGGCTCCCCTTCCAGAATGGTCACCCTGTCCAAACACCGCAATTCCCTGGGCATGGCCGGTACACGTTGTATGTGCGCGCTAATGACAGGGCAGGAAATAAGTCGGAGGCCGTCACTTTGCCATTTTATTTGGACACGAAACCACCGGAAATAAATATGACGCCAGACGGCAATTTGACGGAGCAGCGTACGCAAAAAGCGCAGATTAGCGCAGTAGACGCGAATAGCAATTTAAAATCGTTGATGTACGGCTGGAGCCATGATGCCGATCCGAAAAATGCAACTTGGAAGGAGCTCGGCTCACGGCGCGAGGTCTCAACTGACGACGAAGAACAACGGATGGAAGGTGTATGGTTTCTGCATGTACGTGCGTCCGATATTTGGGGAAATGAGGCATTCCAGAGCCGTGCATTCTACGTTGATAACACACCGCCCGCTGTCGTATTTCAGTATGCGCCATCAGTGACAGCAACGGTCAAGGAAGCAGTGGCTACCGTGAGAGCAAAGGATGCCAATACGATCTCAGCGCTTTACTATCAATGGACTACATCAGAAACAAAACCTGGTATGGCGGACGCCAGCTGGCTTCATTTTGCAAACGGCTCGAAGCTTTCCAAAAATAATGTCGATGGCAATTGGTTTCTCCATATTAAAGCTGTTGATTCATTCGGCAACGAAAGCATCACCACATCAAGGGTATTTAAGCTAAGCCATTCAGCGCCGAAGAGTTCCGATTTCCAGTTGGATATGCCAACACAGACGAATGCTGATGAGGTCTTAATCCAAATAAGTGCCCCATCGAAAGAACCCTATACTTATCATATCGAAGACCAAAATCAGCATGAAATCCAAAGTGGTGAAATTACGGATGGATCAACTGCGTTAACGTTGGAGATGCCTGCAAATGAGGGGACATATACTTATTCGTTCAGTTTCGAAAATGAGGTTCATAACCGCAGCGATAAGATGTTTCGGTCCATTGTGGTAGATAAGACGCTTTCCGTGGCAGAAGTCGTTTATAGCGAGACGGCACAGACACGCAATCCTGTTACCGTCCAATTAACGAATCTCTACGATAATGAGACGCTTGCAAGCGAGCTCCAGCTGCCCGACGGTGAGACGCATACTTTTAAGGAAAACGGCAGTTACACGTTTAAAATTGTGGACAAGGCCGGCAATGAACGGATGATTCCTGTTCAGGTAACGAATATCGATAACGTTATGCCGAATATTCGAATCGCTGCCGGACAGGGGCAACAGCCGAGTCGAACTGTAGGTGCTGCTGTCTACGCTGAAGACAACCTGACCGCGAAAGGTGATATCCATCTCTTTGCACAATGGACCCCTACGGAGTCAGCGCCTGATTTGTCCGATGCCAATTGGAAAGCCATAGCGAATGAAGCGCTTATTACTGAAAGTGAGCTGGAATCCGGCGCATGGTTCCTGCATGTGAAAGCGGTCGATCAAGTCGGGAATACCGCTGTTCTAACAAGCGACAAGCTGATCGTTGACCGCAATGTCCCTTTCGCCACTATCGTTTATTCCACGGTAGAACCAACTGCCAATACAGTAACTGCACACGTTACATTTGATAAAGCTGGTGTTCGCATACTTAATACACCAGGGGGTATACCTTTTTATACGTTCAGTGCCAACGGTTTCTTCACTTTTGAATTTGAAGACGAAGCTGGCAATCGCAGCAGCGCCTTGGCGACCGTCGATCAAATTAATCCGGTCCTGCCGAAGGCTGACATTTCGTTTTCAACCACGGATATCACGAATCAAGATGTGTTGGTTACGATGGCAACGACCAATAACCGATTTACGTTAGCCGATTTCATGTTCGATGCGGGCATGGGCGAGCAGTTCGTAAGCAGTCAATCAGATGGCGCAGCGGTGACGGAATCCGTCTACAGCATTGCACAGAATGGCCTTATTTCATTTGTAATTAGAGATAGGAATGGGGAAGTGGCCGATCAGCCTGTGAAAGTGCCCGTGTGGAATATCGACAAAAAGACTCCGTCGGCAACGCTTCGTTACAGCAGCTCCAACTGGACAAGAAGCGGTGTTGGTATTTCGCTGCAGCTGGCAGACGAGTCGCCGACAGCCATTTTGAACAATCATGGCAGCAATACCTTCACATTGGAAGAAAACGGTCAGTTTACGTTCGAGTTTCAGGATGCAGCGGGGAACCGATCTTCCATCACAGCGGAAGTCACGCACATTGATAACGAGGCTCCGACGGCAAGTCTCTCATACAGTACGACGGAGGCAACGAACCAGCCGGTAACCGTGACGTTGCTAGCTGCCGACAACAGCGGTGCGCCTGTTACCATCATGAATAACGGTGGACAAGCCAGCTACACGTTTACAGAGAATGGCACGTTCTCTTTTATCATCCGGGATCAAGCGGGCAATGAGAGCGTAATTCCAGTTGAAGTTACGAACATTGATAAGAAGAAACCGACGGGCACTGTGGTCTACAGCACCAAAGCGTTGACCAATGAGGATGTGGTTGCCCAATTATTGGCGGTTGACGACCTCGGTGAACCTGTGACGGTCACTAGCGGAGGCGGCTCCCAGGTTACTTTTCAACAAAACGGCGTGTTCACCTTCACCTTCCAAGATCGAGCAGGCAATGAGGGCACTGTCGTTGCGGGCGTCAATTGGATCGACAAAACACCGCCACGTGGCACGATTACGGCTTCGGAAACGAATCCTACACAGCAGGATGTCGTGTTGACGTTGGATCTGCCGGAAGGCGGCGACATCATCAATCATGACGGTCAGCACACCATCGTGGCTACAGAAAACGGTGATTACACGTTCAAAGTGGCAGATGCGCTTGGCAATACGGCGGATATTACCTATCGGGTAGACAATATCGACCGTAGAGCACCGATCGGGCAAATCGTATACAACACGGACGGGCCAACGAACCAAGATGTCATCGCAACGGTGATTGCTGGGGAAGATTTCAAGGTGCTGAACAATCAGGGCAGCAAACAGGTTGTGTTTAAAGAGAACGGTGAGTTCGTGTTTGATCTGCAAGATGAAGCGGGAAATACCTCCTCGGTTAAAGCGACAGTGAATCGAATCGATAGAACTGTGCCTATGGTAACCATCAAATACAGCTCCACGAGATTGACTAATCAGAACGTAACGGCTTCAGTCTACAGCGAAGAGGGTGACAAACTGATTGCCATCAATAATGACGAGAAAACGAGTCTTGTTTTTAAAGAGAACGGCTCCTTCACTTTTATTGTCACGGATGAAGCCGGCAATCGCGTTCGTGCTCTCGCGAAGGTTCAGAACATTGACAAATCCCCGCCAATCATTAAATTTGCCAAGCCGTATATGATTTTTGAGCCTGGTGAAGAGATCGTTTTGAACGATTTTGAAGCTTATGATGACAGGGATGGCGCAATCGCACCGGATCGCGTCACTCTGAATCCACCGGAAGTGGATGCTTCGACAGGCGGGACGTACGTAGTCACTTATAGTACGACGGATGAGGCAGGCAACACGGCTGAGGTGAAACGCCCTGTCCAAGTGTTAACGCCGCAGGATTTCCTTGTTCTGGTGAACGGCAAGTTTGAGCCTAGCTCCCAGTATATGGTTGAAGGCAGTGAAGTGACTTTCAAAGTCGTTAACTTCATCGAGCAGTACAAGGCTGATTTCAAAAAAGGTGACGGCATGCTGAAAAGCGGGGATTTTAAGCAAAACGCGACGGTTCTGGAACATGACATAACAGATGAGCCAGTTGCCAAAGAAGTCAAGTTCACAGCCAAGCAGCCTGGATGGCATACGTTTTATTTTCAGGATTTGAATCGGCGAACGGCGGTTATCAACATTTATTTCCTTGGAGGTCAGTGAGTTAAGAAAGGAGCTTGGCTGTGTATAGATGGATAAGTTGTTTTATGGTCGCTTTAATGCTGTTTACGTTTTCGTTTGCTGAGCTAACCCATGCGGCAGTTGTAGGTGACCCTCCTTTAGAGTTGGACAATGGCATCGTGAAGATGGTCGTTGACAGCAAGGGTCACTACACGATTAAAACCGTCAAAGGCAATCCGTTGAGAAAAAGTGACGATGACAAGTGGTTGCTGTTCCAGGATAAAAGCCCGGATACGTCGTTCACGACGTTCCGAATTAATGATGAAGATTATATATTCGGTGAGGGCTACGGCTTAAGCTTAGCCAGAAAGGCTGCTTTGCAAGGCCGTCCCGAAATTCAAGGCAAAGCTATTGTGACGACCTGGGATGTCGACGGTGTGGAGATCAAGCAGAAGCTGGAGCTCATTATGGATAAAGACAATCCAAACTACGGCAATGTGTTCATTCAGTATGGCGTGACGAATCACTCTCAGACGTCGGTGCAAGTAGGCAGTCGGATCTTGCTCGATGTCATGACGGGGACGAATGATGGCGCAGGCATCAAGCTTGGCAATCTTTTTATCGATACAGAAAAGACATATACAGGCAGCGACGTGCCAAAAATTTGGCGCGCGAGCGACAATGAGTTTGCCCCAAGCGTAATCTCCTATGGTTTAACAAGCGGCTGGGGCAACAAAACGCCGGATGCGATGACGATCGGCCATTGGCAAGGTTTGTCCCAATCAACCTGGGAGTACGATGTGAAGCCTGATCGCAATTTTACAATCGAATCGGACTATGGAAAGAAGGATACGGCCGTCGCCTTTTATTGGAATCCGATTGCACTTCCGAGCGGAGAGCGGACGGTTTTTGAAACGTATTACGGCATCGGGGAAGTGCCGGATAAGGCATACTCTTACAACGTCCAGCTGTCCTCGATCAGCAAATTGAACGTAAATGAAACGTACGACGGGTACAAGGAAGAAGAGTTTGAGATTACGGCTTATGTGGAAAATAACCTGCCTAATTCCGCCGACGTGTACGATGCCACGGCCTCCATTTCTTTTGAGAAAGGGCTGCAGCTAGTCAAAGGCGAGGAGAGCACGAAGGTCAAACGTCTCCTTAAGGTAGGCGAGCAGCAGGCGTTTACATGGCGGGTGAGGGCACTGCCTCAGGATATTTACAAAATGGAGAAGTACCGTGTCGATGTTTATGACAGTCGGCAGATCGGGCCTGACGGTAAGGTGAACACCTCCGATATTTATTCGAGCAGCCGTTTTGTTTTGTTGCCGAGCGTAAATGGCGGCCCGCCGAAGACGCTGTACAATACCGTAAGCCCAGATAAGCTTTATTACAGCGGCAAACGTTCGTTCACGATCAAAGGAACGGGCTTTGAGATGTACAAAGACACCACCAAATGGAAGCTGCTGCTGCAGCATGCTGGCACGAAGCAGGAGTTGAAAATTCCATCTAACCAAATCTCTGTGTCGGATGATACGACGATTTTGGCAACCTTGGAAGATGAACTGCCAGTTGGAGAATACAACATTCTTATTGAACAGCAAGACAGCACGCGAACGCAATTGCCGTTCAAGCTGATGTTTACGAAGGATAAAACGTATATTTCCCGAAACTATGGCGTTCTCGCGGTTCTCAAAGATTACGAGCTGAAGGGATCGAGCAGCGATCCGATGTACTTTTACCGGGTGCTGCCGCTCAAAGACGAAGATCAATTGGAGAAGCTCAAGGCCCATCTTGCGGCTATGCCGAAGAACGGCGGTGCTGAGCGAAGCGTACTTCTTACCGTGAAAGGTGATATTCGCGAGGTGCGGACAACCACGGGCAAAGTGTCCAAATACTTGGTTTACTCCGCGAATAAAAAAGCCGTTATCAACGATATCATGACCTATAGCTCGCCGGTTCCGATGATTATTTCGGACAATAAGCAGCAGGTGCTGAACATCGATCCAACCTTTAATTTTGGGTTTAACTATGCGTTGATCCCATCATTTGATCCTGGGTTCCCATGGAATTTTGACACGATAGGTGGAGCACTTCCGCAAGGAACGGAGGTGAAGCCTGACACGAACGCTGATTTGGGTTTGCCGGAGTTTGGCTTCGATAAGACGTTTAAACCGGTAAATACGGGCTTTGATATCGATTATCCCTATCGTTCCGGGCAAGCCGGGTTGAACAAAGATCAATTGAATCAATTGAAAAATACATTCGTGTATATTCAAGGCCAAGGCCTGCTGGGCGTTAATGCCAAAAATGGCTTTGACTTCTGGTATGACAACTTTAACATTGCCCTGCAGGACGGTCAGGCTTACACCCTGGAAGGGGATCGTGAAGGGGCGAAAGACGAAACAATTGTCATTCAAATGAGCGGCGTTGGCAAGTTCCTGAACGTCATGCTCTCCGGGTTGCCGATCGATATTAACGAGCTCATTCTGGCTAACCGGGATGATAAAGATATGCTGTCCTTCGGAGCCAAGGTATCCCTACCGTTTCTTGGGGGCAAAAAAAGCGCAGATGGCGAGGAGTCGAAAGGGTCTCTCTCCATCGATGCGAAGGATATTCTCTTCTCCCTCAAGGGATACGAAGGACTAATTGCAGAAGGCGAGCTCTCTTTATCGAACTTTGGTATGGTGAAAGGGATTGAAGCTAATGTTGGCGTTGATACTTTTCATGGACACTACACCGTGGACGGATCTGCTGAAATCGGCGTTGTCAAAGCGGAGGTAAGCTTTGAAATTATGCGTGAACGCCAAAACGACACCTGGTATTTAAATAAGCTCATTCTGTCAGGCGAGGGCGATCCTGGTATCCCTGTTGTGCCTGGAAGCGTGTATGTGACCAAGCTGGGCGGCGGCGTTGAGAATCTTGCTGAGCTGACCAATCCGTATTACGGAGGGGCTGAAATTTTTACAGTGGTCGTGCTTAGCGACATCAGTGCGGTGAAAGTTTTCAAGGGTGAATTTGAAGGGAAATTCAATCGGAGAAAAATGCGCATTGACGGCAATCTGGACGTTGCATCCCTCCCGATTTTCAAAACAGCCTATTTGGAAGCTTCCTGGGATACAGGTACGGATGAGAGCTTCTATGTCACAGGGGGCGGTACCATCGATATTTTGGATGGGCTGATCGCAGGCGGAGGCAGTGTCTACATTTCTGACAAGCGGCTTGACGGTAGAGCTTATATTGAGCTGAAAATACCGCGTTCCGTTCCTTTTATTGGTGGTGAAACATTGGCGAAAGCCTCGGCGGGCATCAATAACGAAGAGATTTGGGCAGCGGCGCAAATCAATCTGCTTCTGGTTACCATTGAACTGACAGCAGATTATTATTGGTCAGGCGGTTTGGATGTTGGGGTTGGCATCGCTTCTTCCGATCCAGCCTACCTGCCTCGTCTAGGGCGTAACAAAGGCATTTATGCTATGCCAGTCCGCGACGGGAATCAGAGAGGTACAATGATGTACGGCACGAATATGCGGATCATCGGCAGCTCGAAGCCGATGTCGCTTCTGGCTTCGAGAGATGGGTGGACTCGCGATAACGAGGCACCTATTTACGGAACGGGAACTGCTCTTGCAGCAGATGACGATAAAAAGACGCATATGTTTACGTTAGGTGACTCGTCTAGCAGCTATTTAATCGAGATGGCTTATGAAGGCGATCTGCCTCAAGTAAATTTAACAAAACCTGACGGTACGCCAATTGATTTGGTGGAAAAAGGGAACTACTTCCTCCGTACCGATGAGGTTAACGGGGTTCAGAAGCATTACATGGTCATTGGTCTTGAAAAGCCTGCCAATGGCGTCTATACGCTTACTTCGGATCATGAAGTTGAAACGAAGCTGGCGCAAGTACTTCCAGTACCGAAGCTGACGAGCGCAAACGCAGAGCTTGAGGGCAGCAGCAAGTTGAAGCTGAGCTGGAGCGGCCAAAATTATAAAGAATCGGCGAACCCGGCAGAAGCGTCCAAGCTCATTATTTCCTTGTCGACCGAGAAGGAAAGTGTCGGCAGGGTGCTGGCTACGGTTGATCCAAAAACCAGTGAGCAGACACTAGACATTCCGGAGGATTTACAGACCGGTGATTATTATGTCCATTTCGGCTTATCGACGGAAAAAATGTCATACAGCGAGCAGGATTCACAGAAGCTGCACATCGTGAATCCGAAGGCACCGGCTGCCGTGTCTTCCGTGCAAGGCGCGAAGAACGGCAACGGCATGCTGCACGCAGCGTGGCCGGCAAGCTCGGATCCAGCGACCACAGGCTACAACATCGAAGTATTCGATACGGAAGGCAATGCGGTCGATAAATTTGGCGTCGCTTATGCTGACGCGAAGAACACGACGAAGGATGCGAACGGCAATTACAGCGTCATCATTGGCGGAACGTATCAAGGGCTTGCAGCCGATGGAAAGCCGCCTGAAATCCTAGGACTGGAGACAGGCAAGACCTATACAATTGGCATTACGCCAGTGCGGCAAGAAACCGACTTCCACGACAGCACGAAGCGTAAATCTTATTACGGGCCAACCACGGTCAGTGCTGAAGTAGAGCTGCCTAAGCCGAAACCTCCTGAGTTTACTGTTGGTGTCGCTGGCAAATCGACGGAGGGCGTCCTCATCAGCGATACGGAAGCTTATGACAGCGCTCAAGGGTTATCTTCACAGATGACGGGCGTTAAGGAACGCGACGTCAAGCTCATGTTGAGCGCTGAGGAGGATGTCACTGCGGACATTTACGTTGATTCTGTAAAATCAAGTAAACAGATGCACGGTGAATCGGATGAGTTGACCATTTATCAACTAACGGATGGCATTCATTATGTGGATTTGGTTGCCAAGAACAAAGACGGAGACATGGCCGTGAAGCGGGTGAAGTTCGTTGTTGATACCAAGGCGCCAGTGATCATGCTGGACAGTCCTGCGTCCGACTCGATGGCTCCGAACGGAATAGCCGAGATTAGAGGCAGAACGGAAGCAGGAGCCAGGGTCGTAATTGGCGGCCATGAAGTGACTGGGGATGAGCAAGGTCGTTTCCAAGCTTCCATTCCGCTGAGCAACCATTTCAAGCATGACATCACCGTCTCATCTACCGATGCCGTCGGGAATACGACAACTTCCCAATTGCAGGTGATTAACGGAGCCATCCAGCCGCTGAAGAAGGTACGCTTAACGCCGAGCATTGAGAAAATGAAGGCTGGAGAGAGCGTGCAGCTTCAACTTATAGGGATTCAGAATGATGCAGCAGGCAGCGAAATGAATATTGATCCCCAGTATGTGAAGTGGGAGTTCATGGAGGGTGAATCCATTGCCCACGTGGATACGGATGGAAGATTGACTGCAAAGCAGGACGGAGATATCGTTCTACTTGCCTCGTATCAAGTAACGGATACTTATGCGTTCCAAGATGCCGTTGTCATCAAGGTCGGTCAGGAATCGGATGTGAAACCGGTTAGTCGCGTGAAGTTGACACCTGATATACAGAAAATGTTCATCGGAGATTCCTTGAAACTAGACCTCATCGGTTTGAGGGATGATGATACAGCTGTTACACTCGACGACAGCCGTGTGACGTGGGAAATTACCAACGGAGCCTCTCTTGCGAGTATCGACCAAACGGGTACGTTGACGGCACTTGCGAAAGGCGACATCACGGTTCGTGCGTCCAACAGGCTTAGCAGCGGTTCGACGGTTCAAGATGTGATGAACATTCATATTGAAAGAGATCCGAAAACGATTCAGCTTAAAAGCGTAAATATATCACCGGATGCAGCTAAAATGATAGCAGGCGAATCGCTTCTCTTGAAGTTGACCGGTATCGATGACGAAGGGCTTGCAATGGCGCTTAATCCAGAGAAGATCAATTGGAAGCTAACCAAGGGCAGCGAGCTCGCTTTCATCGATTCATCTGGGAAGCTGACAGCACGGCAAGCAGGAAGTATCAGCATCCAGGCCACCTATACGCTGGATAATGGGACAACGCTTCAGGCTGAAAAGACGTTCACCATAGTGGAGCAAGAAAGTTCTTCTTCCGGAAATGGAGCGGGAAGTGGGACTGGGACTGGGAATCCAAAGCCAGTAGATCCCAACACGAAGGGAGCCGGCGAATTCGATCTCACTCCTGATACGGATTTGTTGAACAAACGTGTCGATGAAATTTCTATCTCTATTCACAAAGGTGCCGTTAATCAGGTTGATAAATTGCTGATTGGCAAAGTAGGCAACGTTGAGAAGTATCTATCATCAGATGAAAAGAAAAATAAACAACCGATTACTGGCATCTATGAGCTCGGACTTGCGAGTAAAAACAAGCAAATGAAACAACCCATAGAAGTGACGTTCCATTACGACGTTGAGCGTGCTCAGGATTCGAGCGGTTTAGCCGTGTACCGATTCAATGAGTATATGCAGAAATGGGAAGTTGTTCCGGGCAAAGTGGATCCTTTACTTCATGAGGTTACGGTACATGTTGATCGGTTGGGCAAATACGCCTTGTTCAACGTGAGCGCCCCCATCCAGTTCGTTGATATTTCGAAAGAAAGATGGTCGGCTTCGGGCATTTATGCACTCCAATCTTTAGGCATCATTGATGGTTTAATAGAGGGGAAAGACATGGTGTACCAACCGGAACGCAGTATTTCACGGGCGGAGTTCATCAAACTGCTTGCCTCTGCGAGGAAGCTGCCTATTCAAACTGGTAATCTAGAAAGCGAGTTTAAAGATTGGCATCAGGTTCCGGACTGGGCTAAGCCTTACATGTATACCTCCATCATTGAGAATATCCTAGGAGGTCGCCAAACGGAACAAGGTCTCGTCTTGGACAGCAACACACCAGTTACCCGAGCGGAAGCTGTCACGATTCTAGGCAGAGTGCTTGGGGGCAACAGCCAGACAGCAGCAGCTTCTGAAACGTTTGCAGATGCCAGTGACATACCGGACTTTGCAAAAAGCTATGTGGAGCAAGTTCGTCAACATGGATTAATGGATGGCTATGAAGACGGAACGTTTAGGCCGGGCAAAACGATGACGCGTGAAGAAACAGCGATATTGATTTACAGACTTATTCAGTTTTATGACAGGTAGGAGGCTGTATCGATAGGACAGATCGTTAAGATCTGTCCTCTTTTCAATTATGGAAGTTATTACTTTACTAATAAGGAGAGGTTTCATGTGAAAAATACGATTTTGATTGTAGATGATGCTGCATTTATGAGAGCAATGTTAAAAGATATGCTTTTAGCTTTGGACTATGTGGTTATAGGGGAGGGCCGAAACGGTCTTGAAGCTGTACAGTTATACAAAAGGCTCAAACCGGATTTGGTGACATTGGACATAACCATGCCTGAGATGGATGGAATCGCGGCGCTGAAGGAAATTAAACAATTGGATCCCCAGGCCAAAATCATCATGTGTTCTGCCATGGGTCAGCAGAAGCTGGTCGTTGATTCCATTCAAGCAGGCGCAAAGGACTTCCTCGTCAAGCCTTTTAATAAAGATAGGATTGCTGACACTTTGGAAAAGTTATTTTAGGCAGGAAATCAATTTGCCCTAATCGAATCTGTAGTGGATGTCCATGAACACTCGAGAAGGCGGATGAAAGGGATGCAGATTAGCGGTCAGATGAAACGGTTGCTGCTCATGAATGCAGCATCAACAGTCATATTTAACTACATTGGTATTTTCGTCAATTTATTCATTTGGGAGAAGAACAACAATATCTCTGAGGTGGTATGGTTCAACCTCATTATGTTTATCACATGGACGTTCGCGTTTGCGGTGGGTTCCAGATTGTTAACCAGTTACACGACACGTGTGTTGATTCGCACGAATGCGGTCTGCGGCGGAGTCGTTTTTCTGCTTTTATCCGTGCTGGAGCTGGAAAATAGGCTTTTATGGATCACAATCATCGCCATTCCCATCGGCGTCATGTGGGGATTTTATGCCGCAGCGCAAAATATTACCTTAAGTGTGTACGGAAAAGGGAAGGATTTCGAGCAGTATTTTTCAATCGCCAATATCATTAATCAGCTCGTATCGATTATTAATCCGATTGCCTTTGCGCTCATTATCAAATGGATTGGATACTCAGGGTCCTTTTTACTGATGTTCGTGTTCGTGGGCTTGTTATTGACCGTTTCGTTTTATATTCCTACCATCACCCTCGCTGGTGAATCTGTGCCATTATTTCGCGGCATCCAATTTCGGCTCGTATTTGCGACCAGTGCGCTGCGATGGATGGTTCCGTCTTTGCTGGCGGCGGGCATATTTTTGCAATTTCAGGTGCTGTTTGCGTTGGTGTTTACGTTTTCGGTCTCGGAGGATAAATTGGTCATCGCCATGCTTAATGTGCTTTATGCCTGCTTTGCCATCGGGGCTATGATGTTGTATAGAAGACTGAAGACGCGTGAAGGGGTATGGCTGGCCATCGGAATGATTTTCGTGTCAGTGGGCATTCTTCTGCCGCTGCTGCCGAAAGCTCCCATCCTTATCATTTCCAATATTTTAACGACTATCGGAATGTTTTATTTCGGGACGGTGTGGAACACGAGACAATTCCGAATTATTGCCAAGCAAACGGCCCTGCAGCAAGCTCGAATTTTCTTATGGCGTGAATGCTTTTTGAATGCTTCGAGGATACTGTTGCTCATACTGGCTTTATCGGTAAAAGATATCCGCGGAGGAGCGTTTATCTTCTTAATTATGCTGGCGCTTGCCTGCGCACTCATGGTTCCGTACTTCTCAGGGAAGAGCACGGAAGCTTTCGAGCGGCAGACAGAGCAAGAGGAGAATTAGGCATTAAACGCGAGGGACCGAATGGTTCCGAACCGAATAATTGGGAGGTTTTGTTCAAATGAGCCACGCAAACGATCTTGTGATTGATGCAGCACTTGTGAAAAGCTTAATTTCCACACAATTTCCACAGTGGGCAGAGCTTCCGATGGAGCAGGTCATTTCCGGCGGGACGGACAATGTGATCTATCGGCTCGGCACGGATATGGCCGTGAGATTGCCGCGGGCGGAATGGGCGGTCGGGCAGGTGGAGAAGGAGCAGAAATGGCTGCCACAACTGGCTGCGCTGCTGCCGATTCCTATTCATGCTCCGATAGCTTTTGGGGCGCCGACTGAAGGCTACCCCCGGAAGTGGTCTGTGTATCGCTGGTTGGAAGGGGAGAACGCGACGGTCAGACAAGTGGAAGATCAAAACCAAGCAGCTAACGCACTGGCTCAGTTCGTAACCGCCATGCAGCGGATTGATTCCGATGGAGGACCTCCGCCAGGCGCACATAACTCGGGTCGTGGCGAACCTCTGGTGAAGCGGGATGCAGCTGTTCGTGCTGCTATCATAACCCTGCATGATATTGTGGATACTCACGCAGCAACCGCTGTGTGGGAGGCAGCCCAGCAGGCCCCGGTGTGGCAAAGCAAGCCGGTTTGGATTCACGGTGATCTCCACCCAGGGAACCTGCTGATCGAAGATGGCCGGCTAAGCGCTGTTATTGACTTTGGAACTCTGGGCGTGGGAGATCCTTCGTGCGACCTCATGGTCGCGTGGACATTTCTTGCTGCTCAAGGCCGCGAACGCTTCCGCGCAGCCCTGCCTATCGATGATGCAGCTTGGTTACGCGGGAGCGGGTGGGCACTTTCTTTCGGCTTAATCGCGCTAGCCTATTATTTAGAAACGAATCTTGTCCTCGCAGAGATTTCTCGGCGCACAATCAATGAAGTGCTCGCTGATTACAAGAACGGCTTGTTATAAGGATTTTGACGGATCATCTGAATGAGATTGTTTGTTGAAGCAGATAAGGGTTCATTTTTACGTGTACAAATGGCGATTGTATTCTTGAGTTGGATTCCTTCAACATACACGCGGGACAGCTCTCCACGATTTACATATTCGCGTACAACGAGGGAAGACACGAAGTTAGCGCCATACCCGGCAATCACGGCAGTAATCGCTTCATGGAGTCCGTTAAATTGCAAAGAAATGGCGGGAACGGCTGAATGATAGGTGCGGCACAAAGACAGCAGTCTCTCGCGAGTTGAACTGCCTTCTTCACGCATGACAAAAGGTTCTTTCATCATTTCGGATAGAGAGACCTGCTGATTGGCATATTTGTGATTAGGAGCCACGACAAACCATAACTCGTCCTGAAACAATTCCTCTGTCAGAATGGTGTCCGGGTAGGTCTCGGCTATGCCCCCATAAATGGCGATATCAACTTCTACATTTAGCAGCTGGTTTAAGGCACCGCTGGAATTGGTCGTGTTGATCATCATTTCAACTTGTTCATATTGCTGCTTAAACTTTGCGATCCAAGTTGGAATGAGGAAATGAGCGGGCAAGTAGGTAGCGGCTAGCCGAATACTTCCGGTTGTGCCGCTGCGGTAATTGTGAGCGAATTGTTCAATTTGCTGCTCGACCGCAAAAAGCCTTTTTGCAAGTAAAGCAAGTTCTTCACCGGCATCCGTTAGCGTTACCCCTCTTCCCAGAGGTTTCAGCAGGAGAAGCTGCAGCTCCTTTTCGAATTTTTTGATCTGTGCAGTAATGGCGGGTTGGCTTATATTTAACAATTCGGAAGCGCGTGTCACACTACCGCTGGTTGCAACTGTATGAAATAAGCGTAAGGCATGTAAATTCATTAGAAGGCTCCCTTTGTTTCTGATTTATACATTATATATATGATTCTAACATAAAGATATATTATTTATATGATTAGATTCGGCTTATAATGAAGCCAGAAGGTAAATAGCAAAGAGGAGTGATAACGATGAATGCAACTAATACATGGGAAAAAGTAGATCAGTATATTAAAGAACGGTTGATTCCACATGATATTGTTTTGGAAAATGCCTTGGCCGCGAATCAGCTTGCAGGGCTGCCCGCATATGATGTTTCACCTACACAAGGTAAGTTTTTAAATTTGTTGATTCAAATGAAAGGCGCTAAACGGATCTTGGAGATTGGCACATTAGGCGGATATAGTACCATTTGGATGGGGAGGGCATTACCATCAGACGGAAAGTTAGTTACACTGGAACTGGATCCGATTCATGCTCGAGTGGCGAGTGAAAACATATCCCATGCTCAGTTGAGTGAACTTGTCGAGCTTCGTGTAGGAGACGCACTAGAACAATTAGCTCAGTTGGACAATGAAGGTGTTGAGCCTTTTGATCTGATATTTATAGATGCTGACAAACCCAATAATCCTCATTATTTAAAATGGGCGCTGCATTTTTCACATCCTGGAACGGTGGTTATTGGAGATAATGTCATCCGTGATGGCGAGGTCATCAATGAGGAAAGTCAAGATCCCCGTGTTCAGGGAGTAAGGCAATTCTATGATCTGCTGGCGGATGAACCGAGGATCTCGGCAACGGCCATTCAGACGGTTGGCAGTAAAGGATATGATGGTTTTGTATTAGGCATTGTAAAATGATGAAACCGGACATGGGATTTTCCATGTCCGGCTTTCTCGTTTATGGGAGGAATTCCAGGAGTCCGGGCGAATATCTTTTTAATGATCTGTTTGCTGTCACTGTCAGGCAAATCATCAAATTTGATTTAGAGGTTAAGGAGATTTCAGAGAGATGCCAGAACGTAATGTTTTATGGAAGCTTTGGGGAGTATCGCTGCTATGGGGCTTCAACTATGTTGCAAGCGCCTATTTGCTGCGAGATTTCTCGCCTATTTTTTTATCATTCGCCCGACTCGTTGTCATGTCACTGTTTTTAATTTCTGTAGCGGTCATTAACAAATCCATCAGACGCCCAACCTCGCGGGAGTGGGGACTTCTATTGTTTGCCGGTATTTTTGGGACTTTATTCAACCAATTGTTTTACTTTACAGGGCTGCAGCACTCAACAGCGGGCAATGCAGCGCTCATTATTGCGCTTTCTCCCATAGCTACACTGCTGTTATCGCGCTTGTTTCTGAAAGAAGAAGTCACATGGCTGAAGCTTTGCGGATCTGTCGTAGCTTTAGTTGGCGTTGTATGTATAGTCCTCTACGGAGGAAAGACACTCGGTATTTCAAAAGGCGATGTATATTTGCTGCTCGCTATGCTGGGTATGTCGATCAGCTTGTTGTTCATTCGCAGATTAACTAATGGGATGAGTTCCTACGAAGTAACGATATATTCAACGGTTATTGGGACTATTTTAATGTCACCTGCGGTAGGAGTTGAAGCGCTTCAAGGTCATCTTCACGCGAGCCATCACTTGCTGACTTGGTTATTGCTGATTGGCGTAGCCGTCATCGGCCAAGGGGTGGCTGGCTTTTGGTGGAACCAGGGCATCGCCGTCGTCGGGCCGTCTACTAGCGCAATGTTTATGAATATCCCGCCATTTATCGCGATCATCGTGAGTTTCTTCTTATTGGGCGATCCGATTCGAGCGGCCCAAGTAGGCGGAGGCATCCTGATTCTGGCTGGTGTGATGATAGCCAATATGAAACGCCGTCAGCCCAGGGAAATAGGAGCGGGAATTTAGCAAATAAGCAAGCAGGTGCCAGTCGGGTATCTGCTTGTTTTTGTTTGAGATAAACTATTTCTTGGGAAATAATTCATAAATTCTTGTACGCAAAGGTAAACAGATTTCGACACTCCTATTTCGACTGTAAATGCAACTCTATCAATCTAGAATACTATTAAAAGCATTTTATCCTTGGAAATAGTGAGGAGATGGCGATATGGTAAATTTAGATTTAGAGTTGGTATACAGTCCAAAACAGGTGCATGAGCATCTCCGGGTAAGCGATTCCAGTTTACGCAAATATGCGATGGCGCTTGAAGCGAGAGGCTATAAGTTTCGTAAAGAAGATAATGGCAATCGGATTTTCACGCAACATGACATCGATATTTTTGAAATCCTGAAACAACGGCTGGATGCTGGTCAAAGCATGAAGACTGCGGCAAGCTCAACGATGAACCATGTTCGCAAGAACGTCCCAAGAACGCTACCCGTTCCTGTGGCGCCAGCGGTTTCCCCAGCTGCTCCTCAAGCATCCCAAGCGGTAACTGAGCGTTCTCCAGACGTCTTCAAACAGAAGTTTGAGGAGGGTTTTGCGATACTGCTGGAAGACCGCATCCATACCGCGATGAAACCGCTCATCGAAGGCGTCACTCAGTTAAGCGGTCTTGTAGCGGATCTGACCAGCCAGAATAAACAGCTGCTAAGCCAAAATCAAGAGCTAAGAACTATGCTTCCAGCTCCTCGGGACGTAGAGGAAGAGAAGCGTCAGCAGCGAGAGCTCGTAGATGAAGTGAAGGTGCTGCATGAAAAACAAAAGAAGCTAGAGCAGCAGCATTATGAAGAACTGAAGCGTCAGAATGAGGAAATTCAAAAACTGATTCCGCCAGCGCCAGATCTCGATAAAGAACGCAGCGAAAGAACCAATGAGTACCTCACCATCCGCAGAATCAATTTGGCACTTGAGAAGGAAGCCTTCGAGCATTGGAATCGTAAGCCGGAACATGAACGGATTCGAAAGATTGGCTTATTCAAGAAAGAAGAAAATATTGAAGTGCGTAACCAGTTCATAAAATCCTATATGGATGAATATTTTGAAGATCGGTTGCGCGGAGAATTTGCGCAATAAGAGAAGGAAGCAAGCTAATTCTTTGAGTGAGAGAGCTCATGGAATTAGCTTGCTTTTTTCTTTCGTGCCCCGCCAGTCCGCTTCCCGTGCCGGCCAGGGGATTTACCTGGCGCACCAACTCGACAGCCAACTCTAACGGACTCCACAGACGTTAACAGCGTGAATATCGCCCTGTTTCACATCTAACGGACACAGGAAGCGTTATTTGCCGATTTTGAGACGAAATCACGGTAGAAACAAGCAAATAGCTGCGCTGGAGTCCGTTAGATTTTCGAAACGGCTATATTACGCCGAATAAGAGCGTCTGAGTCCGTTAGAAAGTCGGGGAGCGCTGCCAAGCGTTGCCCCGCCATGCAGGGTGTGCGAATGCGCCTACATTTCGCTTTATTAAGAATTTGTAATTGACCGCCGAGCAAAACGGTGGTAATTTATCAATGTTTATCCTTGTTTCCTTTCAAGAAATCGAACGATCTAATCGGAGGTATCACAATTCGTGGAAAAAGATACGATCGCAAAGGAACAGACGCCTATAAGCAAACCACGGGCCCTCCTTGAAATATTGGCTGTGTCCGCGAAGTTAGGCGTAACTTCATTTGGCGGGCCGATTGCGCATCTCGGTTATTTTCATAACGAGTACATACGTCGCCGCAAATGGTTGAATGAGCAGGATTATGCGGATATCGTTGCCCTATGTCAGTTCTTGCCCGGTCCGGCAAGCAGCCAGGTAGGCATAGCCGTTGGGATCGTTCGCGCTGGCATGTTGGGCGGATTGACAGCCTGGCTTGGTTTTACACTGCCATCGGTCATTGCGTTGGTACTGTTTGCTTTACTGCTGCAAGGGTTTGATATTGGCAGCACCGGTTGGATTCATGGCCTCAAAATCGTTGCAGTAGCTATCGTCGTGCAAGCTATTTTGGGCATGGGGCAGAAGCTTGCTCCTGATCGCAATAGAGCAACGATTGCCGTTCTTGTTGCAGCTGTTACCGTCCTGTGGCAGACAGCTATTAGCCAAGTTTTGCTTATAGGCATTGCGGGAATTGTAGGAATGTTTTTGTATAAAAATTCGCCGACATCGAATACGACAAGCCTCTCCATTCCGATTAGCCGAAATGTTGCAATGCTATCCTTGGGTGTTTTCTTTGGACTGCTGATTCTGCCTCCTTCACTTCGGCAAATGGTTCATGTCCAATGGTTGTCCATGTTCGATAGTTTTTACCGGTCAGGATCGCTTGTTTTTGGCGGGGGCCACGTTGTTCTCCCCATGCTGGAAAGAGAAGTCGTCCCGACAGGGTGGGTCAGCAAGTCGGACTTTCTAGCGGGATATGGTGCCGCGCAAGCTGTCCCTGGACCGTTATTCACCTTCGCGGCGTATTTGGGGACGATGATTGGCGGAGTGAAAGGGGCGATTATCGCTACGACAGCTATTTTTCTTCCGGCGTATCTTTTAGTCGTAGGAGCACTGCCTTTCTGGCACACTTTGCGCAAGAGCGCTAAAGTCCAAGGAGCAATAGTTGGTATTAATGCAGCCGTTGTTGGCATTTTGCTTGCTGCGTTATATAACCCCCTTTGGATCACGGCTATCCTAGCTCCCGTAGATTTTGTTTTGGCCATGATTCTGTTTGTGATGCTTGTCTTTTGGAAGCTGCCTCCTTGGGTTGTTGTCATTGCTGGAGCCCTAGGCGGAATGCTGATTAGCTGATTTAAGAGTTAAGCCTGAGCAATCAGGCTTTTTAGCATTTGCAAACTTCCAGACATTTAACTTGATTACGCATTATATTTAATCTAGATTTTACAGGCAGCTTGTAAACTAATTATTGTGAAGACCAAAGATGTAATGGACGAGCTATTCTAACATAATGGGGGGCTGAACGTATGGGAATCCATGCTTATTTTAGGTCTTTAAATGATTTAGAAAGAATTATTCGCTGTCCAGGCAAGTTCAAGTTTGAGGAACACAGTGTCGCGGCTCACTCATGGAAAGTCGTCCAATACGCCAAAACACTCGCAGATATTGAAGAGAAAAACGGCGCTAGCATCGACTGGAAAAAGCTTTACGAAATCACAAGCAGCCATGATTATGGTGAGATATTTATTGGGGATATCAAAACGCCTGTCAAGCACGCATCCCCTGAACTTCGTTTATTGATTCAGAAGGTAGAAGAAGGCATGGTCTATAACTTTATTGAAGAGCAGATTCCTGAGGAGTTTAAAGAGATTTTTCATAATCAGCTTCGTGAGGGCAAAGATCATTCGATTGAAGGTTTAATTTTGGAAGTGGCCGATAAAATGGATCAGGTGTATGAAGCATTTGCTGAACTTAAAAGGGGAAACACGGAGAAGGAATTCATTAAAATGTACCGTGATGCTCTTATCAAAATAAATACGATTTCTTTACATTGCGTTGATTATTTTTTGAAAAATATCCTGCCGGATATGGTGAATGACGAAATTACTTCATCGGTAGATATCAAAAGAATCACAGAAGAAGCTTTATCTTATCGTGATCAGAAGTGAGAAAGTCTTCCCGGCAAAAAAAGGGGGAGTATTTATGTTAATTGCTAGTATTCTCCCCCTCTTACTTCATTCTATTCACCCTCTCATTATTTCAAAGTCCCCATTAACGCTGCTCCCCAATCCGTAAATCTCATCGAGTCATCCCCAAAATATATGAAGCAAATGATTATATTAATGAATAAGGCGCATTCTAAAAGTAACCGTAATGGCTATTGACCGTATACAGGTCCGCGGCGATAAAGACTGCCGCTCTGCTTCGCAATTCATCCCCTTTTCCGCTATGCATTCCCTTCAATTTTTCACCTTTAAAGGTATTTGGCCGGTCAGAGGCGAACTAGTCGATGATCAGCCATTTTTATAATTAATGGAGGGAATACGTTGAAATTACATCTTTTTCACGCGCTATGGGGCATGACAGGTTCGCTTAGTGAGCAGCTGCATCGCGCCAAGCAGCATGGCTACGAGGGAATTGAAGCACCTATGCCAAGTCAAGAGCAGCAAAATGAATTTATTGAGTTGTTAGGCGAACTGCAACTGGCATACATACCTCAGATTTTCACTTCCAATCATCATGAAGAATCCTTTCAAGAGCAAGTTGAGCGGGCGAAGCAATTTTCTCCTGTGCTGATTAACTCTCACAGCGGAAAAGACTATATGTCAGAAGATGAGCAAAATCGCTTTTTCGAACAAGCATTGCGCGTGGAAAAAGCGGCTGGCATTCAAGTTGCTCACGAGACACATCGAGGTCGTGTGATGTTCACTCCGAAAGCTACGGCCAGAGTGCTGAAATTGTTCCCAGATTTGAAAGTCACAGCAGATTTCAGCCATTTCACATGTGTATGCGAATCCATGCTTGGCGATCAGCAAGAGGATCTTGCTCTGATTAAGAGCAGAGCTCTGCATGTTCATGGAAGGGTCGGCTTTGAGGAAGGCCCGCAAGTGCCGCACCCGGCAGCTCCTGAGTATGCCAATCATTTGCAGCAATTCGAGACATGGTGGGATGAAATGTTCCACAACCCAATCATCCCGGCGCAGCCATTTGCAACGTTCACGCCTGAATTCGGCCCGCCAGGATATATGCCGACTTTACCTTTTACACGTCAGCCTGTGGCGGATCTTTTTCAAGTGAACCACTGGATCGCTGAACGTACTCGGAAAACATACGAGTAAGAGGTAGTGGGGGAGTCGCGCTATGCGGCTCTTTTTTAAGTCATAAATACAAGGAGGCTGACGCAGATGCCTGAAATAACAAATCCAATTGTGCCCGGATTTTATGCAGACCCTGAAGCTAGAACCTATGAGGGTAAGCATTGGATTTACGCTACCCGATCCATCACGGAGTATACGAGCCAGATGAATCTGGATGCATTTAGCTCTACGGATTTGATTCATTGGAACAAGCATGAAGCCATACTGGAAATGTCAGATTTCCCATGGGTGTGGAGGGCTGTTTGGGCACCGACGATCATTGAAAATAGGGGGAAATACTACCTCGTATTTGCATCAAACGATATCCAGTCCAATGATGAAATCGGCGGATTGGAAATGGCCGTATCCGACAATCCGGCGGGGCCTTTTAGAGGATATTTGGGAAAACCGCTGATCGATCGTTTCATTCACTCGGCTCAACCGATTGACGCCCATCTTTTTAAAGATGATGACGGTGCCATTTATCTCTATTATGGAGGTTGGGGGCACTGTAATGTTGCGAAAATGAATGAAGACATGACCGGCTTTGTCTCTTTTGAAAATGGGGATACTTTCCTTTCTATCACGCCGGAAGGGTATGTTGAAGGCCCCTGCATGATTAAAAAAGGGGATCTTTATTACTTCATGTGGTCTATGGGAAGTTGGGTGAATGGCACTTATCGGGTGGCTTATGGCGTAAGCGATAGTCCGTTGGGGCCATTTGAGAATAAAGGCACGATTCTTCAAAAACAAGAACCGATTGCCGAAGGACCTGGCCATCACGGTTATTTGTATTTGCCGGAAACAGATGTGTGGATCATTGTATATCATCGTAGAATGATAGGCGATACTGATCCTGGAAGCAGGGTTTTATGTATGGAAAGGCTGCACTTTGAGGATGGCGCAATTGTTCCCGTTACGATGACGGATAAATGGCACACATAGGATTAAATGCGGAGGTATTATAGCAGATGACAAAACTAGACGAACTAAGAAATGGTATAGACGAAGTTGACCAAAAGATCATTGAGCTGCTGGCTCAAAGATTTCAATACACAGAAGAAGTCGGCATTTATAAAGCGGAGAATCACTTGCATTCGCAAGATGTCAGCCGTGAAAATCAACAGTTTCAGAAGATTGCTAAGCTCTCGGCTCAATATGGATTGAACCCTGATTATGCTTCGGAAATTTATAGACGTATCATCGATATCGTCATTTCACGGCACGAAGAATTGCTCAAATCGACATGTAAATAGAGGTAAAAGTGAGCTGCAACCGGACATGGAAAGTTAATTCCTGTGTCCGGTTTTTTACTGTAGATTTGTGCTGCGGCGGTCGGTTTCAGAGCTACACGATATTGTTGGGGAACTACAAGGCGTTATTCTGCTCAAAACAGATGTTTGAGCGAGGGAGAGGGAACTAGGGGCCGCTATTTCTCAGCTTTCGGAGCGAAAACTGGGTTTGGCGGACAAATAAGATCCTGTAGTTCCCTCCAGCACGCCAAACACCGCTTTTTTGCAAAATAAGCGACTGGAGTTCCCTTATTTTGCGCGGGCGGGCGAGGAAGGGGCGGGCAAGGCAGGTCGGGCTGGGCTAGGCAGATCAGGCAGATCAGGTCGGCGCAAAGCTTAACCGGGCAAGACAACGGCTTTTACGCAAAATATCCGAAAATAGCAAATTTACACCTGATAGTCTAAATACATGGATGCCGGATTTTTTTATATTGGAGGTAATGAATGGAAAGGGGCACTCCAACGTGAAAGTAAAAAAAATGATGACAGGAAGTTTATTGACCGTTTTCGCTGCAACGATGATAGTAGGGGGTTCAGCATCAGTTTCAGCAGAGGATACACCCTCGTATACGCTGACAGTTCTTACGGATAAGCCGTCCAAAGGAGAAAATGTGGAGGTTCTCATAAAAGGACATCAGCTAAAAGATGTCTATGCGTATGAAATCAATTTGGATTTCAATCCGAAGCAGCTTAAATTAAAAGAAGCTACGACGGAGATTCCTGGATTCTCGGTTCCTCCCATCGTGAAAGATAACCATATTCAGCTCGCGCACACACGCATAGGCCGAACGAAAGGCGACGATGGCGAACAGATTTTGTACAAGTTAAAGTTTGAAGCGATAGATGAGGGGAAGGCGGAGCTGGCGATCGGCAAGGTCAAATTGGTCGATTCCATTCTAGCAAGCACGGATCAGGACTCGAATGCCAAAGTGGCCGTTGAGATTAACGATTTGTTCCCATTCGATGATCTGGGCGATTTCACATGGGCCAAAACAGCGATTGCCTTCCTAGCTGAGAAGGGGATTGTGAATGGAACGGCTGAGCGCACTTTCAGTCCGGGCCAGCCTGTTACGCGTGCCGATTTTGTGGTTCTTCTGATGAGAGCCTTGGAGGTAAAAGGCGGATCTGGTGAGCGCTTTGACGATGTGCAGCAGGGTGAGTATTTCGATGAGCATTTATCCGCTGCAAGAAGCTTAGGTATTGTAGAAGGTGACGAGTATAATAACTTCCATCCGAGAGAGTCTGTAACTAGAGAGGACATGATGACCCTCACGGCTCGTACCTTAAAAACGCTGAATAAGCTCCCTGCAAGCAAAGGGACATCTTTAGCTGATTCGTTTAACGATACTTCGGAGATTTCGGATTATGCGATACAAAGTGTTACAAATTTAGTGGAGATGGGCTTGGTAGATGGTTATGGCGAGGGCATTCATCCTAAGGAATTTACGAATCGCGCTCAAGCGGCTATGCTGATTTATAAACTGTTGACTACGAAATAATTATCGGCAAAATGACTGTGAAATCGCATCAGGGAGGGGCTTGATTGGCGGGAATGCCTAAGAGCTGCCTCCTTTTTGTCTTTGCGCTTGTTCTTTACATGGCCGCAAGCATCTGAAGCGAAATGGCAAGAAAACGCACAAAAAGGCGGAATAACCTAAATACTTCCTGTCTCTATTGTTACATAATGTATCTGTAATCTTCCAATGAATAGGATGAAAGGAGTTAATATGCAAAATGAGAGGCTAATAGTTTTAAATGCTCTCACCCATTCATCATTTATGTAATCAGGAGGCTGGAATAGGATGAAGTTAAAGAAGACGTTTAATATGCTGCTTATTGCTGCTTGTGCATTCGGTACGATCTCAACGGCTCCGTTGATGACGCTTCAAGCACAAGCTGCGGAAGTGGCGAATGAGCCTGTCGTTCATGGCTTAAAAGGGGAGTACTACACAAGTTCGGGTTCTCCGCAGTTTAACTTTGGCACGTTAAAATCAACCGTACTTGATCCCAATTTGGATTTCGGCAACTTGGAGACGGCATTAGGGATTTTAACCGGGCAGCAGGATAATGTGAATGTACGTTGGAGCGGGTTCATTGAACCGCAGTTTTCCGAAGACTACACGTTCTCCATCATTGGTGACAATGGCTTCCGGCTCTGGATTGACAACAAACTGGTCATCGATCATTGGGTCAACGATTGGGATAAAGAGCAGGTTGCAGCGCCGGTTTCACTGGTTGCAGGGCAAAAATATGCGATTAAGGTTGAATACTTTGAGAATACGGGTGGATCTAACATTCACATGCGTTGGTCAAGTCCATCCACACCGAAATCCGCGATACCAACTGAGGCGCTTACTCCGCCAAGCGGTTTCTCCTATGGGGGCAGCGTAGCCGTCAATGGAGCGACAGCGGAAGTTAAATTAGATAAACCTTTGCAATCGCTTCCAGAGGGATTTGTTAATCATTTCAACGTCAGTGTCATGGGCAGCAACTGGCCGATCGCATCGGCAGCGCTCAAACAAGGCGATAACAGCACCATCGTGGTTACTTTCCAGTACCCGGTGTATTCGAAGGATGTTTGGTTAGTTAAGGCAAGCTATGACGGCCAGGCGGGCCTTGAAGATCAGGATGGCAGAGTCGTTCAAGCATTCGATAAAATGTTGAAAAACGATTCTACATATCAAATCACGACGCCATGGGCAAGCCAAGTAGATAAGGATCATGTCCTTCCGGAATACCCTAGGCCGCAGCTCGTTCGCGATAAATGGCAGAACTTGAACGGAGAATGGCAATTCCAGTCGGCTAAGGTCGGGGAGGCACTGCCAACCGGGCAAACATTGAAGGAGAAAATCGTTGTTCCTTTTGCTGCGGAGTCGGTGCTTTCGGGCATTAAACGCGTAGAAAATCTCATGTGGTATAAGCGTTCATTTACGGTTCCAAATGATTGGAACGGGCAGCGCGTGATGCTGAACTTCGGCGCTTCCGATTATTTGACAACGGTTTATGTCAACGGTGTGAAGGTTGGCGAGCACAAAGGCGGTTATACCTCATTTAGCTTCGATGTCACTGATCAATTAAAAGCAGGCGATAATGAACTAATCGTTCATGTGCTGGATAATACGGATATGGGTGAAGATCAGGCTGTCGGTAAGCAAACGGTGAAAAAACTCGGCGGCATCTGGTACACGTCGGTCTCCGGGATTTGGCAAACGGTTTGGATGGAGCCTGTCGCACCAGCGCATATAGAAAAGTTGGATATGACGCCGGATCTTACGAATCAAACGTTAAAATTAACCGTTCCTGCGGGAGCCGCTAACAATCTCACCGTTGAAGCCATTGCGACGAAGGACGGTCAAGAAGTTGGAAGAATCAGCGGTCCTGCCGGAACGGAGCTGAAAGTGCCAGTTCCAAATCCTAGGTTATGGACGCCGGATGATCCTTTCTTGTACGATTTGCAAGTTCGCTTGAAAAACGGGGATCAAGTTGTCGATCAAGTTAACAGCTATTTCGGGATGAGGGAGATCAAGCTAGGGAAAGTAGACGGCATTACTAGACCGCTGTTGAACGGCAAATTCGTCTTCCAAATGGGGCCGCTGGATCAAGGCTTTTATCCGGACGGCATTTATACAGCACCGACGGAAGATGCTTTGAAATATGATATTCAAACCGTGAAACGAGTCGGTATGAATATGATCCGTAAGCATATTAAAGTAGAGCCGGCTCGCTGGTACTATTGGGCGGATAAGCTGGGCGTCCTCGTTTGGCAGGATATGCCGAGCTTGGAGGATCGCCAAAATAATCATGGCGCGGATATCACACAAGCTGCCAAAACGCAGTGGCTGAAGGAATACAAAGAAATGGTCGACCAGCTTCGCAGTGTGCCATCCATTATTGAATGGACCGTCTTTAATGAAGGCTGGGGCGAATTCGATTGGGGCGGACAGCAGACGAAGGATGCGACCAATTATGTA
The DNA here is from genome assembly GCF_009757995.1 of Paenibacillus anseongensis. Lineage (NCBI taxonomy): Bacteria > Bacillati > Bacillota > Bacilli > Caryophanales > Paenibacillaceae > Paenibacillus > Paenibacillus anseongensis. The sequence continues at coordinate 103,671 of NZ_WSEM01000037.1, read as the reverse complement.
AAAAGCCTTGACCCGACGCGTTTAATTAACAACGCAAGCGGCTGGCAGGATTCCGGTGCAGGTGACTTGGTTGATATGCATGCTTACCCGGCTCCAAATTCACCGAAGCCAACGGACACACGTGCTGCTGTACTCGGGGAATATGGTGGGCTCGGGTTGCATACACCGGGACATGAATGGAGTCCGCTCGTATTCTCGTATCAAGAGATGAAAAGCAAAAAAGAGATTACGGACAAATACATCGATTACATTAATCAATTGAAAAATCTTAAAGGAAATCCTGGCTTGAGCGCAGCGGTTTATACGCAGATCAGCGACGTCGAATATGAGATTAACGGCTTGCTATCCTATGACCGCAAAGTGGAAAAGCTCGATTTCGACCGGATCGCCAAAGCTCACCGCGAGTTAATCGGCACGGTTACGGCGGGCGATTTGTCCAGCGGCATTCAAGACGCTGAGCTCTTTTTCAGTAAGCTCACCGCAGGTACGAAGCCTGGACAATATCCGCAAGCTGTAGTGGATCATTTCCAAGGTGTCATTCAATCCGCTAAGCAGGTACTTGCCGACAGCAATGCCACTGCGAGCAATTACCAGCAAGCGCTAAATGACCTGAAAGCTGAGAAGGATAGCGTTTTCGCTAGTGTGAACGATCCGCTTCCAAAAGGCTCCACGGTGGATAACTTCGACAGCACTACGCTAAACAGCAATTGGAGTATTTACCGTCAAAATAACGCGAATTGGAGTCTGACGACCAACCCTGGCAAGCTAACGATTCAAACGCTTACAGGCGATAGCTTTGGCAATTCTAATGCGCTGAAAAATGCCTTCTTGCAAAACGCGCCTAACGGCGATTTTGTCATCACAACGAAGGTTGATGCGCAGGTAAGGAAGAACTACCAGCAAGCTGGGCTGCTCGTTTGGCAGGACGAAGATAACTATGTGAAGTTTGGGCATGTGTGGGATACAGACGGCGCAACAGGGAAATCCCTGGAATCCGCCTTCGAGAAAAATGCCACATACACCAAAGCCGGGCATATGGCGACACATCCAGGTTACGATACATCGTACCTGCAAATCCGTAAGGTAGGTAATGTTTATACGACCTATTATTGGGATGGTTCCAGCTGGAAGCAGGCTGCAGACCCTGTTACGGTTCAATTATCGAATCTCAAAGTAGGATTCTATGCATTCTCCGCAACTGACGGGACGTCCATCCCAGCTAAGTTCGATTACTTCTCGGCTGGCCCGATTGTGAATGATCCTACGGCGTCGTTAACTGGACCTGCATCGGTCACAAGCGAGCAATCGTTTGATTCGACACTTGGCCTAAACAGTGTCACACAAAGTGTGTATGCGGGAGATGTAAGCGTTACGTATGACGCGAATCAACTCGAATTTGTATCTGCAGAAAGCGTGAAAAGCGGTTTAGAGCTTCTTGATAAGAAAGTAACACCGGGTTCTGTCCGTTTCATTACCGTAAATGTGAGCGGTACGAGTATTAACGGCGATTTGCTGAAGCTTCATTGGAAGGCGAAGACGACTGGTGAGGATATCACCAGCACGATTACACTTTCTAATCTTGTATTGGCGAACGGTGAAGGCGTAGAAACGGCTGTAGATGGTACCACGCAAAGCATTCGCATACTTGCTAATGTCGATAAAACAGCGTTGAACTCTCTTATCGCTACTGCGCAAAGCAAGCATGACGGTGCGACGGAAGGTACAGCCGTTGGTCAGTATCCTGCTGGCGCCAAAGCGCTGTTGCAAGCGGCTATCGACAAAGCTGCGTTGGTTGCTAACGACGCGAATGCGACGAATGCGCAGGTTGCACAAGCGGTTACTGAACTGAATGGAGCGTTGCAAGCCTTTAACCAGTCGGTTGTTACTGGTAATTCCGGTGACACGAATGGCGACGGCAAGTACTCAATCGGCGATCTGGCTATTGTTGCCGCTGCTTATGGCAAAACGTCGAAAGACGCAGATTGGGATCTTTATAAACAAGCAGATATCAATAACGATGGTTTTGTAGATCTTAAAGACTTGGCAATGTTGGCACAAAGAATTTTAGAATAAACGGATAGGAAAGTCGCCTAACTTCAGGATTTATTGGGGTTGGGCGACTTTTTTTGCGCCATAAAATGCCTTGTCCTGAACTTTTGTCAGAATCGCGCAAAGTTTCGCCTAATCGCGTAAAGACGCCCTTTTTTCACATGGATATAATCAGGGTAAACAACGTTCAGGGAGAGGTTCACATGAAAAAGATGATCAGTGTGCTAGTTGGCATTCTACTGCTAAGCTGCTTGCCATTGTATCTGCATTTCGCACACAAAAGTACGGAACCTGATTCAGGCGGCGACGGGCAGCGTTTGGATGTCCACAAGCTGGAGAGCATCGTGAATTTGGCAAGCTCAGGGGAGAAGGCAGGCACCAATGATGTCAAAGCGCCTTCTTTTACCTTAAAAGCACTGGACGGTTCGTATCATACGATTGGGGGCAAACGGGAGAAGCCGGTTGTCATCCATTTCTGGGCCAGCTGGTGTGAAGCCTGCTCAGTTGAGGTGGCCACGCTGCGTAAACTGTATGGACAGTACAAGGATCAAGTTGATTTTCTGGGCATCAACGTATCCACCGAAGAAAAGCCGGAAAATATTGAGAAGTTCGTCAAGCAGAACAATCTCAAGTATCCAATCCTGCTGGATGAGCATAGACATGCCGCTGATTTGTACCAGCTCCATGCGCTGCCGACTGTTTTTCTAATCGATAAAAACGGCTATGTTATGGATACATTTCACATGGTAGATCCGCTGGAACTGGAAGAAAAGATCAAGCATCTTGCGGAGCCTTAACAGCTTTCGACTTTATGGAAAGGAGGAGACAGCTTGACGGCTGGCAATTTACGACTTACATAACAACGTGGCTGTGTCTAAGTACAAGGGGTAAGATTTGATTTATTTTAGGAAAAGAGGTGTCCTATGTTAAAAGGAAAAACGGTAATCGTCCAATTGCTTATTTTTGCTTTATATTTGACCATGTTATCTCCTTATCCGGTGCAAGCAGCGGAAGTGGAAAAAATACCTAGCTATTTTGCAGATCATTTCGATAAAATGAAGATAAACGATACATGGAATGCTATTGAAGGCCCATGGTCCATTGATGCTGGCAGGCTGTCGGTAACGAAAGGCCAAGGCTATAAGGCGATCTCCAACAAGGATGACATGAGTGACTTTACGATAGAGTCAGACATTCGTGTGGCTGATCGTAACGGAGACGCCGGCCTTTTATTCCGAACCGTGAGCGCAACACCAGGCGCTGATAATGTGCGTGGTTATTATGCTGGGCTTAGCGCGACCGGAACAGGAGCGGTTATGCTTGGTCGCATGAGCAACAATTGGACGGAATTGAAGCGTTCCAATGTAACCATCAATCCAAATACGGATTATCGTTTGAAAGTTTCTGCAGTAGGCAGCCAAATCAACGTTTATGTCAATGATGTGTTAGTTTTGCAGCAAACTGACAGCACGTACACACAAGGTAGTGTTGGCGTTAGAATGTACAATTCAACGCCATCGTACGACAATATTGTAGTGAAATCCGTGGGAGGCGATACGTTGTTATCGGATAACTTCGATACGCCGGCAGAACAAACGATTGAGCATTGGAATGTGGTGGATGGAAACTGGAAATTGCAATCCGGAGCCATTACGGTCAATAAAGGTGACGGTTACAAAATGCTGGCTCAGGACGCTGAATTCCAGGATATGACGCTGGAAAGCGATATCAAACTGCCGAGCGATACAGGTACAGGAGATGCAGGACTGCTCTTTAAGACACAAAGCGCAACACCTGGGGCCGATAATGTGAAGGGCTACTACGCCGGGTTAAGCGGTGATGGCAAGGTTACACTTGGCCGCATGAACAATAACTGGACCCCGCTGAAGCAGGTCAAAGTGTTCGATACGATCGATTCGAATCGTTACTATCACATGAAGGTCGTCACGTATCAGAATGATATTAAAGTGTATGTAAACGATTCCCAAAAACCCGTCCTTACCTTCACGGACGACAGCCCGCAGAAATATACGAAAGGCGGAATCGGTTTACGAAGTTACCGTGCACAGGCGAGCTACGATAATGTCATCGCAAGCGAATATGTGGTGCCGGACAAAGAGTTCACCTCCCCTGTAGCGAACAAGGATCCGCTAGTGCAAACGCCTTTTATTCCGCTGCCGCTTGGTTCAGTTGAAGCCAAAGGCTGGCTGCTGAAGCAGCTTGAACTTCAGCGCGACGGGGCTACAGGATATGCTGAGGATTTATACGGAGAACTCAGTACGAACGCTGCTTGGCTTGGCGGCACAGCGCCGGATTCGGACTGGGAGCGTCCTGTCTATTATTTGAAGGGACTAGTGCCTCTAGCTTACACGCTGAAAGATCCGAACTTAATTGCCAAATCCCAAAAATGGATTGAAGCCATCTTGGCGAGCCAGCAAGCGGACGGTTCCTTTGGTCCCAAAAGCAGCGATGATTGGTGGCCACGCATGGTCGCGCTCTATGTCATGAAGGATTACTATGAAGCTACGAATGATGCTCGTGTGCTTACGTTCATGACGAACTATTTCCACTACCAAGCCGCTCAATTACCAGCTCGACCACTCAGAGATTGGGGTAAAGTGCGTGTAGGCGATAATATTGATACGGTACTTTGGTTGTACAACCGGACGGATGACGCTTTCTTATTGCAGTTGGCTGATACACTGGCCGGACAAGGGTATCCGATCACGGATACGTTTACGAACGACGGTTTCCAGAATTTCGGCAATGACTTCCAACCGACTCATTCCGTTAACGTGAATGAAGCGATTAAAATGCCGGCTATTTATTATCAAAGATCACATGACAATGTGGATCGTGATGCGTTCCAAGCAGGCGTTGAGAATTTGACCAAGCATGCACAAATTACGGGAATGCCATCCGGTACAGAGATGTTGGCCGGTATTGCATCTACGCAGGGCGTAGAGCTCTGTGCAATTACCGAGCGGATGCAAAGTAATGAAGAGGCGGCCATGATTCTCGGGGATCCTCACATTGGCGATGCACTTGAGAAAATTGCCTTCAATTCATTGCCAGGCGCGATGGATAAGGATTTGAAGCTTCATCAGTATTATTCATTGCCAAATCAGGTCGAAAGCAATATTGCCGATCATGGCTTCAAACAAAACTATGATAACGGGATGATGCCTTCCCCGACTTCCGGTTTCCCTTGCTGCCGTTTTAATATGCATATGGGTTGGCCGTATTTTGTGAAAAATATGTGGGCAGCTACGAATGACGGTGGACTTGGCGTTATTGCTTACGGGCCAAGCCGCGTTTCGACCAAGATTAAGAATGCCAATGTAACGGTAGAAGAAACTACGAACTATCCGTTTGAAGATCAAATCGGATTTGAAGTGAACACGTCACAATCCGTAAGTTTTCCACTCAAGCTAAGAATTCCGGCATGGGCGGATCAACCGACGGTTACGGTGAACGGCCAAGCTCAGCCGATTGTGAAAGCGGGAGAATATCTGACGATCGACAGAACATGGGCGACAGGTGATCGTGTTGTTTTGACAGTGCCGATGAAGTTGAAAACATCGACGTGGGTTAACAACTCCGTCGGGATCGAACGTGGTCCACTCGTGTTCTCTCTTCAAGTGGAAGAAGATTGGCAAGTACAATCGAATCCGATTGCGGCCGTGCCTGGATTTAATAGCACAGCGCTTGGGTTCAGCCAGTTCCGTGTGCTTTCCAAAACACCATGGAACTACGGGTTATTGATTGACCGTGAACATCCGGAAGAATCCATTGAGGTTGTGCAAGGGCCAATGCCTGAGAATCCTTTCATCCAGGCGACAAGTCCAGTCAAGCTCATTGCCAAAGCGAAGAAAATTCCTGCATGGGGCAAATCGGCCAACAATGTAGAAGCCTCCGAACCGCCAATCGGGCCGCTGCTTTCGGCAGAGCCGACGGAGAACATTACGCTGGTTCCATATGGGGCGGAGAACTTGCGGGTCAGTTACTTCCCGGAGGTAACCGAGAATCCGGACGCCGTCGCTTCCATTAAATATGAGGCTGAGCAAGCTGAGTTGTTCAGAGCGAAAGTGAATACAAACAACAATTATGCATCCGGTAAAAGCTATGTAGGTGAAATTGACTATGCGGATAGCTATGTGAAGTTTGGGGATATTCAGGCCGCAGCAGCCGGTACGTATACGGTTGATGTCTGGTTTGCCAATGGCAGTGATTTTACAGCTGCGACAGGTAAAATGCTCGTGAACGGCAAGGAACAGTCGTTCAAGCTCCAAGGTACTCAAAACTGGGGCAGGTTTATGGCGATCCCTGTGAAAGTCGAGCTGAACGAGGGCTCCAACACGATCACGTTCATGAAAGGCACCGGTTTCTATGAGTTGGATTATATTGTCGTTAGACCGCTGCAAGCCGCTGTAACCGAACCATCTACTCCAGCTTCTGCGACCTTGACGGGACCTGCCGAAGTTCAGGCGAGTGATCCGTTTGACGTTGAACTTGGGTTCACAAGTGTTACTGAGCGTGTGTATGCCGAGGATTTGAACATCAGCTACGACCCTAATCTAGTGGAATATGTAGGTGTAGATGAGCTGAAGGAAGGATTTAAGGTTGTAGATCAATTACAAACTCCTGGTAAGGTACGTATCATTATGGTTAATTTGGGAGCAGGTAATATCAATGATCACTTGCTGAAGCTGAAGTGGAAAGCCAAATCCATTACCCAACCGAGCAGCACGAACATCACGTTAACGAAAGCTGTTATAGCTGATGCCAACGGCGTAGAAACACAGCTGGATAGTGTTACGCACAGCTTGCAAATCGCTACCGTCGTTGACAAGGCAGCTTTGAACAATTTGATTGCTCAGGCACAAGATAAGCATCAAACCGCAACCGAAGGCTCAAGTCCAGGAAACTATCCTGCTGGCTCGAAGGCTGCTCTCTGGTCTGCGATTAGTCAAGCCAAAGCCGTCGCTGATAATACGGCATCGACACAAGGTGAAGTCGAGCAAGCGATCGTGGCATTGCGTGAAGCTTTGAACAGCTTCTTGAATTCAGTCATAACGGCCAGCCCTGGTGATACGAATGGAGACGGCAAATATTCCATCGCGGATCTAGGCATATTAGCGGCCGCCTACGGGAAGTCTTCCAAGGATGCGGATTGGGAGAAGTACAAACCATTTGATTTGTTTAACGATGATCAAATTGACATTAAAGATTTAGCGATCATGGCACAAAAAATTCTGCAATAGGCGTAACAGGGGACGTTCCGGACGGATCACGAGGTGGATCTGTGCGGAGCGTCTTTCTTTTAACCGGATGGATGGATTACGCTGAATCGGATTCTTGTCTGAAAAGTATAAAGGAAAACCAAATAATCTAAATACAAAAAGTGCTGTATCCTTCATGATGAAGATAACCACAGCATGGTTACATAGGTGATTTAAGGGGGAGGATTTCGTTTGAACAGAGTATTTGCTTTTCAACACAAACAGATTCGACAAGTATGGGCGTATATGCTGCTCTTGTGCATGGCAGTCACGTATTTGCCGGTTGCCTCGGTTTCGGCGGCGGCAGGAGATCCATTGCCTGTATTTCGAGAGGATTTCAGCGATGGCAATGCAGATGGCTGGACAACCTATGGGTCGGCGGATGCCGGGAACAGAGGGAGTTGGACGGTTAATGCGGCCAAGCAGTATAAATCGACTGGCGCACCTGGCTTAAAGACGGTGTATGAAAGCACAAATTTTAAAGATCTGGTCTATGAAGCGGATCTTCAAGTTTCTGGGATCAATGATGATCAATCGGGGCTTTTGTTCCGGGTCACAACGCCAACAGGTAACGTGCCGGATGGGTACAATGGTTACTTCGCCGCACTGCGTGTGGACAAGACACTTATGCTTTCGAGGGTAACCGGGGCGGGTGGCAATGAATATAAGGAATTGCAGAAAGTGCCGTATCCTTATGCGAGCGGTCATATGAAAGTAGTCGCGGTAGGCAATCACATTCAGATCTTCGTTGAGGATATGAATACCCCTAAGATTGATTTTATCGATACCGACGGTAAGCAGATTACATCCTCCGGTTCGATTGGTCTTCGAACATGGTGGGGTGGGGCGACCTTCGATAATCTTGAAGCCAAAGAGTATAGCGCTGCAGCGACATTTGCGCCTGAGTTTAGCGTAACGTCCGGGGTTTACGACAGTGCGCAGCACGTTGCCATGACTTCGGCGACAGACGGGGCGACGATTCGGTACACGCTTGACGGCACACTGCCGAATGCGACTTCTCCCATCTACACGTCACCGATTGGGGTAACATCGGATACGATCCTTAAAGCCTATGCGGAAAAAGCAGGGGAAATGGTCTCGGATGTGGTGACAGCCTCGTATATCATTGCGCAGAGTGAGCAAGTCTTCACGGATGATTTCAGCGATGGCGTTGCGGACGGCTGGACGAATTATATGGGTGCGGCAGTAGGTACCCCGACATCCTGGTCAGTAACACAAGGCGTTTACAGCTATATGGCTGTGAATCCAAGAGGTGCAAAGTCGGTCGTGGATGCGGTTTATCAAAATTTTGTGTTTGAAGTGGATGTGAATCCGCAGGACGCGATTACGAATAATAGCGGAGTTATTTTCCGGGCGACGGGGCCGGCTGACGGCGTAGATAAAGTTAATGCGTACTACGCAGGCATGAACGCTGCCGGAAAGCTTGAAGTCGGCAAAATGAGCACAGCGGGCGCATCCGGCACCTGGACGGAAATCGCGTCAACGGTTGTGAGCGGTGTCAACCCGAATGCCTACAATCATCTGAAAGTGATTGGTGTTGGGACGCATTTTTACATCTATGTGAATGATAAGCTTGCATTTGATTTTACAGACGCAACGTACGCATCAGGTACTGTTGGGCTGAGAGCTTGGAACGATGATAAAGCGGTTACCTACGACAATGTTTCGCTGCAGCGTTTGACGGCGGTTGTGCTGCCAGTTGCAGCACCGGTCATTAGTCCAGCATCGGGTACGTTCCCTAATACGCAAATCGTCACATTGACGAGCTCGACCGCAGGTGCCGATATCCACTTCACTTTAGACGGCAGTTTCCCTACAGCTGCATCGCCTGTTTACAGTGGACCTATCACTTTGACGGCAACAACGACGGTGAAAGCTTACGCGACCAAAAGCGGCATGCTCGATTCAGCGGTGCAAAGCGCTACGTTTACGTTAGTCAGCCGTACGTTCTCGGATGATTTCAACGACGACAATGCGAACGGCTGGAAGACGTACCAAGGCACATGGAATGTATCCGGCAAAGCTTATCAAATAACAGATAAAGGTCCTGGCTACAAATCCGTCGTAGATGGCACTTCGTTCAGCAATTTTGAATACGAAGCGGACATCACAATGAAAGACGGCGTAAATAACGATAACGCGGGTTTAATCTTCCGTGTTACGGATCCTAGTAATGGCGGAGATAATTTAAAAGGCTATTATGCAGGAATCACTTCGAATGGCCGTGTTCAATTGGGTAAATTCAACAACAACTGGAAAGAACTTGCCTCCATTTTATATCCGATCCAGCAAAATAGAGCCTATCATATGAAGGTGACGGCAGTAGGCAGCCATATCGATATTTATATCGATGGTGAGCATATCGTAAGCGCGGTAGATACTTCTTATACGACGGGAGCTATCGGTGTCAGAGCACACTATGTTGCGACCAGCTATGACAATCTATTTGTCAAAGACTTGGGCGAAGCTCAGATGCCAACCTATGACTGGTCTTGGGTAAAAGGCGCAGTATTCGTGCCAACGAATGTGGTGAACCAGATTCAACAATGGAATGAATATGATCATGACATCAACGATCGTGAATTAGGATATGCGCAAATGTATGGCATCAATTTTGTGCGGGTTTTCGTACATAACTTGTTGTGGAAAGATAACAGCGCCAAGCTGCTTGCTAATCTGGAAGATTTCTTGGCCCTTGCCGACAAACACGGCATTAAGGTCGAGCTTGCTTTCTTCGACGATTGTTGGGATGACTATCCGGTCATGGGGCCTCAGTTGCCACCTAGATACGGTGCGCATAACAGCCGTTGGGTAGAAGGCCCGGGAGATACGGTGAAAGCGAACTATGAGGCTAACAAGCAAGATTTGAAGGAGTACGTACGAGGCATCGTAACAGCGCATAAAAACGATCCGAGAATTGCTTTCTGGAACATTTATAATGAACCAAGCAATGGCGAGACCGGTCCTATGGATCAAATCACGAAGCAAATTATGAACGATGCGCGGATTTGGATCAAAGAAATCGACACCGTGCACCCGGTTTCTTCAACAGCCGGCCAATTTAGCGGTGAAGCTACTTCGGACTTCATTACTTGGCATCCCTATGAGGCGGACTATCCGACTCCTTACGGGGTCAGCAAGGGAATTCTTGCGGATGAAGCCATGAACCGATCGACACAAACCGTTCCGGGCATCGTGGAACACTATGGGAATAAAGGCATTGGCTACGTCATGTGGGAGTTCGGTATTGGCCGGGATAACACACGTTTCCCTTGGGGATCCGACACGAATCCGATGACTTCGGAGCCGACGATGCCTTTCCATGGAATCGCATATCCGGATGGACATCCTTGGGATGTCAATGATATTAAAGCGCTGACAGGTGCTGCTTTTGACACGCTGCCCCTTTTCAACGTGAACTATTACAAAGATGATCAATTCACATCGTTGGCCAAATCTTCCATCACGCCAAAAATTGATTTTGACCTTGGGGATGAGAAGGGGACAGGAGCTTCCGATCCAAGCGTAGGCATTGGCGAAGACCATTTTTCAACACGATGGATGGGGACGGTGCAACCTGCGAATACAGGAACGCACACGATCTACGTTGATAGCGACAACATCGCTAGAGTATGGATTGGCGAGACACTGGTCGTTAATAAAACAAGCGGTACAAGAGAAGAAAAAACCGGGACGATTACCTTAACTGCCGGGCAACAGTACCCGATTAAAGTCGAGTATGTGCATGCAACGGGCGACGCAAGCTTACATGTGAAATGGTCGCACGCGAATTTGATTAAACAAGCCTTAACACCTGTTTACTCAGGCAAAAGTGTTCAGTCTGTTACTTTGGACGCAGCAACATTGACTGTAAAAGTGGACGAGACAAAAAAACTGACCGCTACGATTGCGCCTGAAGACGCTTCTAGCCTGCAGTTGACGTGGAGCTCCAGCCACACAGGTACGGTGAGAGTTGACAACAACGGATACGTGAAAGGGATTAACAAAGGAACAGCGACCATTACGGTTACGGCAGCGGGAGGGATTAGCGCTTCAGCCGTGGTGACGGTTACGGATAGCGGTACGTTCAGTAACCCGATCGTACCTGTCTCCAGCGGTGCGGGTTCGGCAGATCCGAGCGTTGTATTTAAGGATGGCTACTATTATTATGTAAAATCGGAGAATGACGGTTCGATTCAAGTGGCGAAAACCAAGCGCCTGCAAGATATTGGAATCGCGCCTCGCGTAACGGTCTATACTCCGCCTGCCGGACAAATGTATTCGAAGGAACTATGGGCGCCTGAAATTCAGTATTTGAGTGGGAAATGGTACATCTATTTCGCAGCGGATGATGGGAACAATAATAATCACCGAATGTATGTAATCGAAGGCGATTCGCAAGACGCGCAAGGGACTTATACAATGAAAGGAAAGATTGCAGATGCCACAGACAAATGGGCTATTGACGGCACGGTCTTAACGAAAAGCGACAACTCCATGTACTTCGTATGGTCTGGCTGGGAAGGCGACACCAATGTCAGTCAAAATTTATATATCGCTCCAATGAGCAATCCTTGGACAATTAGCGGACCTAGAGTTCGGGTGTCTACGCCTGATCAGGCTTGGGAGCTGAAAGGCACACCGCCAAGCATTAATGAAGCTCCGGAAGTTTTGATGAAAGATGATAAAATTTTTATCGTCTATTCGGCAAGCGGCAGTTGGACGGATGATTATACGTTAGGCATGTTGACGAATACGGATGGCGATGTGTTGAATCCTGCTTCTTGGACGAAGTCGGGTCCTGTATTCAGTAAAACTCCGGGGGCCTTCGGTCCTGGACATAACAGTTTCACCAAGTCCCCGGATGGTACGGAGGATTGGATCGTGTACCACGCTGATCTGAAATCTGGCGGAAGCTGGGGCAATCGAAGCGTACGTGCGCAAAAATTCACCTGGAACCAAGATGGCACGCCAAACTTTGGCACACCGTTGGCGTATGGCGCGTTGGTTCAAGAACCATCCGGTACGCCGTCTGTCTCTCTGTACAGCTATGAGGCAGAGGACGCTGTTCTTGGCGGAAATGCAAGAGTCAATAGCTCGGACGATGCTTCCGGCGGCAAAGTGGTCGGTTATGTAGACACAGCTGGCAGTGACTATATCTTATTTAACGTCAACGTAGAAGAAGCGGGTACGTACACCATGACGGTTATGGCTTCTAACGGAACGGGTGGCACCGTCATTTCCCAGCACGATGTTTTTGTCAACAATGGCGCTAATCAAGTCATTGATTACAAACAGTTCGGCTGGGGACGTTACAATCCGTCTTCCATAACGGTAACGTTGAATCAAGGATTAAACACGATTAAGTTGACTAAAAAGACGAACTTTGCTGAAGTCGACAGGCTTATTCTTGAGCTTAAGGAAGCGGCAAATCCAACGGGGAACAGAGCTGCTCTCTTGGCAGCGATTGCATCAGCGCAAACGAAGCATGATCAAGCTGTTGAAGCTGCGCAAGATGGCTTCTATACGGCAGGCGCCAAAGCGGCCTTGCAAGGAGCCATCGATCAAGCAGCGCTTGTTGCAGGCAATGGTGCTTCAACAGAGGAGCAGCTGATTGCAGCCGTTAACATGCTGGCAGAGGCGGTTACGGCCTTTGAAGCGAAGAAGATTAATGCCGACCTTAATTCGGGAGGCTTTAGCGTGGGCGATTTAGCGATCGTTGCGGCAGCTTATGGCAAGAAGCAAGGCGATGCGGATTGGGACACAGTAGGCAAGAAAGCAGACGTCAACATGGATAACAAAGTCGATATCGCAGATCTTGTCATTGTTGCGAGAGCGATCATGCAATAAACAAAAGTCCGGCCATTCACTTGGTCGGATTTTTTGTATTTGGCGGCGGGAGGTGGGTGCTTGGCAGCATGCTGGGGAACTATGGTCCTCTATTTGGACTAAATATTGTGAGTTGTTGCGGTAGTGGGAACTACGGTCCGCTATTTTGTCCTAATTGGTTGCAGTGGGGCTCCATCGACCCAACAGAGCCCTGTAGTTCCCCTCCAGCGTTAAATCCGCCTATTTTAGCCGGAATAACGCCCTGTAGTTCCGTTTGGTGGGGGAGGGAGGCCAGGCGAAGTGTTGAGGAACTTTAGTTCCGTTTGTCAGGAGGAGGGAGGCCGGTCGAAGTGTTGAGGAACTGTAGTTCCGTTTGTCGGGAGGAGGCCGGGCAAAGTTCTGAGGAACTGTGGTCCGCTCGTTGTGACGTTCCGGTACTGCCCGTCATTCCCCACGTTCAATCCGCCAGCTTCGGCTGCTGCCTGGCAGTCGCACTCTTTCACTTGAATTTCATCCACTATGACGGAATAAAGCAAAAAATGACTTTTACGTGTAAAGACCTTTACCTGGTTAAATATTACACTAAGGTTGTAAATAATTATTTCGAGGAGGAACACAAATGGTACAAAGAAAAAGAGTCATGGGGGCACTTGTAACAGCAACGGTATTAATGTCATTGGTCGCAGGCTGCGGGGCTAAAACAACAGAAACGACTTCCGCTACAACAGCGCCTCAAGCTACGAAGGCGGCAGAAGCAGCTAAAGCAGGAGATGGCAAAGTTACCGTTGGTTTCTCCCAAATCGGAGCGGAGAGCGGCTGGCGCGGTGCGGAAACGCAATCCATTCAAGATACAGCCAAAGCTGATCCTACAATCGATTTGAAGTTCTCTGATGCGCAGCAAAAACAAGAAAACCAAATTAAAGCCATTCGCTCTTTTATCGCCCAAAAGGTTGATGTCATCGCTATGGCTCCTGTCGTAGAAACAGGCTGGGAAGCTGTTCTGAAAGAAGCGAAGGATGCGAAAATTCCGGTTATCCTCGTTGACCGTGGCATCGACAAAAAGAATGAAGATCTATACACAAGCTTTATCGGATCCGACTTTATCGTAGAAGGCCAAAACGCGGCCAAAGCAATGGCAGAGCACCTTGGAGACAAAGGGAATATCGTTGAGTTGGAAGGAACCGTTGGCGCGAGCGCAGCAACCGACCGTAAAAAAGGTTTTGACGATGAGATGAAAAAACACCCGAACATTAAAATCGTAAAATCGCAAAGCGGTGATTTCAACCGTGCAACAGGTAAACAAGTGATGGAAGCGATCTTGAAATCCCCTGAAGGTAAAGATATTCAAGGCGTATACGCTCATAACGACGACATGGCTCTAGGTGCAATTCAAGCGATTGAAGAAGCTGGTAAAAAACCAGGTACAGATGTGAAAATCGTTTCCATTGACGGTATCAAAGAAGCTTTCGAAGCTGTTAAAGCCGGCAAGCTGAATACGGTTGTTGAGTGTAACCCACTTCTCGGACCTCAATTGTTCCAAGCGGCAAAAGATCTGAAAGCTGGAAAACAGCTTCCAAAATGGATTAAATCTAACGAAGATGTGTTCACAGGCCAAAAAGCTATCGACGCTCTGCCAAACCGTAAGTACTAAGATAAATAGAGAATTAAACGAAATCAAGAGTCAATCGGAGCTCTTGATTTCGTTCATCCAAGAATGAATAAAGGAGTGGAGAGGAATGCAGCAGCAACCCGTATTAACGATGACTGGCGTTAGTAAATTTTTCCCTGGTGTCAAAGCTTTAACGAATGTGGATTTTCAGCTTAAAAGAGGAGAAATTCATGCTTTGATGGGACAGAATGGCGCAGGGAAATCCACCTTGATTAAAGTTTTGACAGGTGTGCATGAGATGGATCAAGGCATCGTTACCTTGAACGGCCAACAAGTGCACATCAAATCTCCAAAGGATGCGCAAGCTTTAGGCATCAGTACGGTTTACCAAGAAGTGAATCTGTGTCCGAATTTATCCGTTGCGGAGAATTTGTTCATCGGCCGTCAACCCCGTAAGCGCGGAGGAAGCATCGATTGGCACGCCTTGAACCATAAGGCGGAGGAACTGCTGGAGCGATTGAGCATTCAGCTCGACGTAACGAAGCCGCTCTCCGAATTCTCCGTAGCGATTCAGCAGATGGTGGCGATCGCGCGAGCGGTCGATATTTCTTCCGGTCTGCTTATTCTGGATGAACCGACGTCCAGTCTGGATCAGCAAGAGGTTAAGGAACTCTTCCGAATTATGAGGAAGCTGAAGGACGAGGGGATGGCGATCGTCTTCGTTACGCACTTCATGGATCAAGTGTATGAGGTATCCGATCGCATTACAGTGCTGAGAAACGGAGAGCTGGTAGGCGAGTATTTGACCGAGGAATTGCCGAGAATCAACCTGATCTCTAAGATGATTGGCCGTGAATGGACGGATGAAGAACAGCAAAGTAAGATTGTCGGAATGAAAAAAGGCGAGGTGTGGGTGTCAGCCAAACAATTAGGACGTCGAGGTTCCATGGAGCCATTCGATATAACGGTTCGCAAAGGAGAGGTTTTAGGGCTTGCAGGTTTGCTCGGATCCGGGCGCACGGAAATCGCAAAGTTGATTTTTGGCATCGATAAGGCGGATGAAGGTGCAATGACGATCGATAATGAGAAGATCCGCACCATGTTTCCTAAGAAAGCGATCGAATACGGTTTAGCGTTTTGTCCAGAAGAACGTAAGGTTGAAGGTATCATCGGGGAATTGACGGTTCGGGAAAATATTGTGCTCGCGCTGCAAGCCAAACGCGGAATCTTGCATAATTTATCGCTTCGCAAGCAGCAAGAAATCGCAGAGTATTATATGAAGCTGCTAAGCATCAAGGCTTCCAGCATGGAGCAAAGGATTGATCAGCTTAGCGGAGGGAATCAGCAGAAGGCGATATTGGCGAGATGGTTAGCGACAGAACCGAAGCTCCTCATCTTAGATGAGCCGACTCGCGGGATTGACGTTGGCTCCAAAGCCGAAATTCGCAAATTAATTTTATCGCTTGCAGCGGAGGGAATGACCATTTTGATGATCACATCCGAATGGGAAGAGATGGTTGGCTGCTGTGACCGCATCCTGGTATTGCGCGATCGCCAGATCATTGGTGAGTTGAACGGGAACGAAATCGGTGAACAACGAATTATGCAGATGATTGCAGAGGGAGGGTATGAAAATGACGCCGCTAAAGAGCATGTTTCATAATGTGATTCGCTCCAAATTGTTTTGGCCCTCACTAGGGATCGCGGTAATTTTGCTATTTAATGCCCTGTTTACTCCTGGATTTTTCAATATTCGGATACAAGACGGGCACTTATTTGGAAGTTTGATTGATATTTTAAATAGAGGAACACCGATCCTTATCATTGCGCTCGGCATGACGCTGGTTATTGCCAAAGAAGGGATTGATATCTCGGTAGGTTCCGTGCTGGCGATTGCCGCTTCCTTGGCCGCATTTCTGCTCCAGAAACATGTTCCATTCGCTTTAGCCTTATTGGCAGGCTTGGGAATCGGCGTACTGTGCGGGTACTGGAATGGTTTGCTCGTAGCGAAGTTGAAAATCCAGCCGATGATCGCCACACTAATCTTGTTAACCGTAGGTCGAGGCATAGCACAGCTAATTTCAGGCGGAAAGATCATTACGATCTCCGATAAAGCTTACCGCTTTGTAGGCGGAGGTTATTTGCTCGGACTGCCTTTTGCCGTCATTTTGGCTGTCGTTGTTTTTGTTGTTTTACATGTCATTACACGGAAAACGGCGTTTGGGTTATTCCTGGAATCTGTTGGTTCCAACCGCGTTTCCAGTGAATTTGCCGGCATCAATTCTACACGCATTATGATGTCTGTCTATGTGATTTGCGGCTTTTGCGCAGCCCTTGCCGGCATTATTGTCAGCTCCAATATTACAGGCGCAGATTCTAACAACGCCGGGTTATGGTTCGAGCTCGACGCGATCTTGGCCGTTGTTATCGGCGGCACCTCCATGCGAGGCGGACGTTTCTACTTAGGCGGCACCGTGTTAGGAGCTCTATTCATCCAAACCTTAACGACGACCATTTACACGTTAGGCGTGCCATCAGAGTCTGTTATGGTTGTCAAAGCCGTCGTTATTATTCTTGTCAGCTTAGTCCAATCTGACGTATTAAGAAGTATGTTCAGTCGTACGTTTAGCCGAAAAACGGGAAAGAAGGTGCTTGTTCATGAAAATGCCGCTTAAAATTACATCCTCCAACATCACCATTCTTGCCACGATTCTATTGTTCATTTCGCTATATGGAACAGGCTCCGCGATGTTTGACAGCTTTTTCTCCATGCAGGTCTTTTTAAATTTGTTCGTGGATAACGCGTTTCTGATTATTGTTGCGACGGGCCTTGCATTTGTCATTGTAACAGGAGGAATCGATCTTTCCGTTGCGTCGTTGATTGCTTTGGTCAGTGTGCTTTCCGCCGTTATGCTAAGAGCGGGCATTCATCCATTCGTTGTTATGCCAAGCGTGTTGCTGCTGGGCACTATATTTGGATTATTGCAAGGTTATCTGATTTGCCGCTTCCATATTCATCCGTGGATTGTCACGCTCGGCGGCATGTTTTTGGCACGTGGCACGTGCTTTTTGATCAGTCCCGAGAGTATTGTGATTGATAATCCCATATACAGCGCCATTTCCAACTTCAGAATTCCTTTGCCAGGGGATGGGTCTATCTCCATCGGGGTTGTTGTCGCGTTAGTCACCGTAGCTGCAGCTGTTTATGTTTCAAGATATACGGCGTTTGGCCGAAATGTTTATGCAATTGGCGGGAATGAGAAGTCTGCGGAATTAATGGGGCTTCCGGTGTATGTAACCAAACTAGCGGTGTATACGCTTAGCGGATTTTGCTCGGCATTAAGCGGAATCGTGTTTACATTCTACATGCTGTCCGGTTATGGCCTTCATTTAATGGGAGGCGAGATGGACGCAATTGCGGCTTGTGTTATTGGGGGCATCCTTTTAACAGGCGGATTTGGTTATTTCGTAGGTCCAATGCTTGGTGTTTTGAGCGCTGGCGTTATTCAAACGATGATTATGTTTCAAGGCTCTTTAAGCTCCTGGTGGACGAAAATCGTGATCGGTTTTCTCTTATTTGCCTTCATCGCCCTGCAGCGGGCCATCGTATCGAGAAGGGAAAGAAAGCGGAATCCGCATAACCCGAAAAAAACGAAAAGTACCGTCCAAAACGTAGTTCAGTTGTGATATTATAAGAACCAGATCAATTAAGAGGAGGATCGCAGTGAGAGCATATCTTCGTTGGTGGCACGATCGCAGCATACGTTTTAAGCTAAACTGCATCTTTCTCTTAATTATTCTTATCTCACTTCTTACGCTCAGCTTTTGGGGCATTCGAACATACAGCAGTTACTCCGAGAATCAAGCGGATCAAAGTACGCTGCAAATGATTCATCAGGTAGAAAGCAATGTGGATTACTATATCGAGCATCTGAAAGATGTTCAACATTACATAAGCCAGGATCCAGAAGTCGAGAAGTTTATGCAAATGAAGGGGCAAGAACCTTCGAAAGATGAAGTTGCACGAATTGATAAGACATTGACCATGTACACAGAGCGCAACAAAGAAATCATGGGCATTATGTTGGTTAATAAAAGCGGGTCATTTACATCGCATGATATGTTTCGCATTACACGCGATTCATTAGTTGAAGAAAGCTGGTTTCAGGATGCGCTGAAAGCACCTAATGATACAATGATCATTAGTAATCCGATAGGGCGTAACGTTTCTACGTCCCAAAATTACAGCTCCTACGATGTATTATCGCTCGTACACGCAGTAGTGGATCCCCAAACGGAAGAAGTGCTGGGGGTCGTTCTTATGGATTTAAGAATGGATATGATTAAATCCATCTTTGAAAATGTGAAGCTCGGCAAATCTGGATTCATGTACATCCTGGATCACAAAGGCAATATTGTGTATGCACCAACGAATGATATCGTATACCGCATTCAGAGCAAATGGCTGCCGGACGGTTCTCAAGGAAGTTTAACGCAGCAGATTAAAGGGCACGATTATCGCATTTTGTTCAATGATTCTGCAACGAATAAGTGGAGATTCATTGGGGTTATTCCGAATGACGATTACCAGAGAGTTATCACGGATATTCAGCTGTACACACTAATCGTTACCTTCATAACGATTGTTTTAGCGTCTTTGTTGTCCGCTTATTTTACCGGCACATTGATCCGTCCCATCCGCAAGCTGATGAGTTTGATGAGTCATGTGAAGAACGGTGAACTCAATCAACGTTTCGTCTCCGAAACCAAAGATGAGATTGGACAACTGGGCAACAGTTTTAATCATATGCTGGAAGAAATTAATAATTTAATTAATGTGGTTTATGCGGAGCAGAAAAAAAAGCGGGAAGCTGAGCTGCAAGTCCTTCAAGCCCAGATCAAACCGCATTTCCTATATAACACGCTGGATACCATCCAGTGGATGGCGCAAGAATATGAAGCCGACGATATTATTGAAGTGATCGGTGCGCTTACGAATCTATTCCGAATTGGCTTGAATCGAGGAAATGAGTGGATTCCGGTACGGGATGAGGTTAAACACGCCGAGAGCTATATGATTATCCAAATGTCCCGCTATATGGATAAATTAGATTTTAAATTCGATATTCCGGAACATTTGTACAGCTATCAGGTCCTGAAGCTTATTTTGCAGCCTTTAATTGAAAACGCGATTTATCATGGCATTAAGGCAAGAACAGGCAAGGGGAAGATCAGCATTTGCGCTGAGCTGGAGTCGGATCTGATTTGCTTTCGAATCACAGATGATGGAGCTGGCATACCGCCGGAAAAACTGGAGGAAATCAATCAAATTTTACGTGGGGAGAAAATGCGGGAAGATCAGTACGGAATCGGCTTGTTCAATGTAAATGAGCGTATTCAGCTCACTTATGGTACCGCTTACGGAATTCAGATCTATAGTGCTCTTGGCAAAGGTACAACAGTCGAAATCAAGCATCCAATGGTGCAAGCAGTGAAAAAGACAGGATGAGGTGACGAATATGTGGAAACTTATGATAGCAGACGATGAACCACGCATTCGAAACGGTTTATGTAAAACGCTTCCATGGGCTGATATGGGCATTGAGGTTGTTGCGGAGGCTGAAAACGGCAAAGAAGCGCTGGAAATCGCGGCTTCAGCTTGTCCTGATCTGATGTTTGTGGATATCAATATGCCCTTCATGAACGGTCTTGAATTGATCGAAAAATTGCATGATCAAAATCCGAATTGCCTGGTGATCGTCATTTCAGGCCATGATGAATTTTCTTACGCCCAGCAAGCTGTTCGTCTCAATGCCTTTGATTATTTGCTGAAGCCTGTGCAAAAAACGGAGCTTAGCTCAGCTGTCAACAAAGCGCTCGAAGTGCTGATGAAAGATAGAGTGGAGCAAAAGCATACGCAATGGATGAACCATAAATTGGAGTTCAATGCGGAAACAATGCGGGAAGAATTTTTCAGCAAATGGATTACTGGGAAGTTAACGAAGGAGCAGTTTGAGGAAGAATGGTTGTTTTTTCAACCGCAGTTCCACGGGAAAATCAGCATGCTGCTGCTAAAGCCGCTCGGCAAAGTGACAGCGAATGCCCCAAGCAAAATTTGGGACCCGGCATTGCTTGAATTTGCCATCAAAAATATTTTAAGCGAAATGCTTCCGCAGCTGCCGATCTCTACGGTTTTTAGTGCTGAAAAGGGCCGAATAGCTGCACTTACACAAATTTCAGATCTTAACAGTATACGAGCCATTTATCAAGAGTTTGAACGTGTAGTCATGACCTACCTGGGAGTCAGCATGCTGCTTACGCATTCGGTTGTTGAACAGCTTGAACAAGTGCCAAAGCATTATGAAGAAATGAATCAGGAATTGATTCGTGAAAGCGCTTTGACGCCTATTGTTATGATGACGAAGAAATATTTGGAAACCTACTATTATAAAGAAGACTTGTCTTTGTCCGAAGTGGCCGAACAGATGAACGTCAATGCCACGTACTTGAGTAAATTGTTAAAAAGAGATTTAGGCAAATCATTTGTAGATTGTCTTACTGATATTCGAATCAAAAAAGCCATTCAATATTTGAATGATCCGACTTCCAAAATGTATGAAATTGCGAAAAAAGTCGGCTACCAATCGCAGCATTATTTCAGCCATACTTTCAAAAAAATGACAGGCGTTTCGCCACTGGAATATAGAAAGCGTGGAGACTACTAGGATGAAGGTTCCCTCAAAAAAAGGTTACATTTGGCTGCTTACTTTTAGCTTGATTGGCCTGGTTGTGGTCATGCTCGTCGCGAGCCTCTTGCACCTTAAAGCGGTAAAAGATGAACCTGATTTTTTAATTGGCATTAGCCAACCGAACTTGAATGAACCCCGGCAGCTGCTGATGAACAATGAAATACGGAAAGAAGCCGAAAAGCACAAGAATGTTAAGCTTATTTTTACCGATGCTGCTGAAAATAGTGAGAAGCAGGTTCACGATGTCCAGAAGCTGATGAAATACGGCATCGATCTGCTTATTATTTCGCTGAATGACTCAGAGAAACTGACGCCGATCGTGACGGAGGTCTATAAGGACATTCCTGTGATTGTCCTTGGGCGAGGTGTTACCGGCTATGATTATTCGCTTTTTATCGGGTCGGATAATCTGTCGATTGGCAAAAAATCGGGGAAGTTAGCTGCTGATTTACTGGGTGGCTCTCCAGCGGATGTTGTGGAGATCAAAGGAGCTGTCAGTTCCAGATCCGTTGAAGAAACGAGCCGTGGGTTTCGAGATTATTTATCGCAATCACCATCTATTCAGGTGGATAAAGTGATTGTTGGAGACTGGCAGCGGGATCGAACGGAGGACGAGTTGAAGCGTATTTTACCAAGTTCTCCCGGAATCAAGCTCGTCTTTGCGCATAGTGATGCCATGGCGTTAGGCGCATATCGCGCGATTGATGCTTTAGGTTTGAGCAATGTGCAAATTATCGGTATTGATGGATTGGACACGGTAAATGGAGGATTTGATTTAGTCAAACAAGGTGTTCTTAGCGGGACGGTTACTAGTCCAACAGGGGGCAGAGAGTCGATTCAATACGCACTCGATATTCTGAACCGTGAGAAGGTTATTCCCAAAAAGATTATTTTGCCAAGCCATGTTATTACGCAAAAAAATACCAGAGAGCTAGGGGCAGCCAGTGACCCTAGTTTGAAACAGATGGCTTCACGTATGAGTGTGAACCCGAAAAAAATGAAGTTAGGTGTAGCGGTTGTAGGCTCTGAAAGCAGCTGGCGGGCAGCTAACACCGAATCTATTAAGAATGCGGCGGCTCAAGATCTCGGCATCGACCTTATTATGCAAAATGCCGAGGGCAGCCAAGACAAGCAAATCGAGATTATTCGGAGTTTTATTCAGCAAAGGGTGGACGTTATTGCCTTCACGCCGATTGTGGAGTCCGGCTGGGATGATGTCTTGGCGGAAGCCAAGGTTGCCGGTATACCGGTCATTTTGACGGATCGCAAGGTGAAGCTGGAGGATGACTCCTTATGGACGACGTTTATCGGTTCGGACTTTGTTGAAGAGGGACGGCGAGCAGCCAGATGGCTTGTGGAGCACAAGCCTGTGTCCGGGGAAACTCAAATTGTAGAACTCCAAGGAACTGCAGGGTCCGCACCGGCCATTGAGCGTAGACAAGGCTTTGAAGAGGTGCTCACTCAGAATGCCGGTTTTCGTGTGATCGCTTCCGAAGTCGGGGATTTTACGACGGAAAGCGGCCAGCAGTTAATGAGTAAAGTGCTTCAACAGGGAGCGATACCGCAAGTTGTTTTTGCACACAATGATGATATGGCACTTGGCGCGATTAAAGCGATTGAACAGATGGGCTTGAAGCCAGGCAAAGACATCATTGTCATTTCCGTGGACGCAACGAAGCTTGCCTTTCAAGCTATGCTTGCCGGGAAGCTGAACATGTCCGTGGAGTGCAACCCTTTGCTGGGGCCACAAATTATTAAAGCGGCTAAGGATCTTGCCACAGGCAAGGAAATTCCGGTGAATATCATTACAGCCGAAAGTATTTTCTCTCAGGAAACGGCTAAACGGGATGTTACTACACGCAAATATTAATAGAAGACGGAGTGGCTGATGCAAAACTATATGTGGTCAGGTAAAAAAGTCCGGTTACGCCCCGTTCTAGCTTCGGATTGGGAGAAATTCCATCTGAATGATTTGGATTCGGAAGGTGCGAGGCACTGCGACGTCATCTATTTTCCCAGATCGGAAGAAGGGACCAAAGCTTGGGCAGCGAATCAGGCAGCGAATGTTCCGGTCAGCGACAACGTCATGCTCGCCATAGAAACATTGGATGGTGAGCTGGTTGGGAGCATGAGCACTAGCAGCTGCGATCGGCGGCATGGCACTTTCAAATATGGCGTAGCCATTTTTCGCGAACATTGGCGTAGGGGATACGCTTCGGATGCGATAAAGATACTGCTGCGGTATTATTTCGAAGAGCTGCGCTATCAGAAAGTTACGGCGCATGTGTATGCCTTTAATGAGGGCTCCGTGGCGCTGCATGAGCGGCTTGGGTTCGTCCAGGAAGGCAGGCTGCGGAATATGATTTTCACGAAGGGGCAGCACTTTGATGAATGCCTGTTTGGCTTGACGAAGGGCGAATATGAGAATTTGGTGAAATAACACGTTGGCAAAGGACAGAAGGACCTAGCGATTTTCGCTAGGTTTTTTCGTTGTTTTATGTGGTGGAGGGATTCCAGGGAACTAGCGTCCGCTATTTCTCCGCTAATGCACATTTTTCACAGGTGAGGGGAACTACGATCCTCTATTTTGCGGATTTCTCACCTGAAAACTGTGTAATCGAGGACAAATAAGGGCCTGTAGTTCCGCTCAGAGAGGAAACAGGTCGTTTTTCTGGAAATAGGGGACTCCAGTTCCCCTAATGATCCGTTTGGGGACACTCAAATGATAATGAGAATTATTTTCAATTGTGATAAAATAGTTTTATATAGATAGGAATGAAAGGAATGACTGATTAATGAGAATTAGCGACCATATTGTCTTGTGGAATCATGTTCTCATCCGAGTGATGGACGTTCGCCGTATGCTGCTTGAGCCTGGTGAAGTGATGCGCGGGTATCGTGTGCCGACAAGCGCTTTCCTATATGTCACAGGAGGCAGTGGGCAGCTGCACATAGATGGCGTCGAAAGCCTTATGAAACGATTCCATGTTCTGCATGTAGGGAAAGGAATTCGCCTGGACATTGAGGCTGTGGAGCCGCTGGAATATTTCATGGTCCTGTACAAGGCAACTTTGCCGCTTCCGAGCCGATTTGAGCTTGTCAATCTGATGGAGCGTGAGAATCCGTTTCAGCTGCGCTATAGTTTATCGCCTAAGTTTCCGATTTCCTGGATGCAGAAGCTGGAGCATATGCATCAAATTTGGCAGGCGCCCAGCCCTCTCGATAAATTAAAGGTGAAGACGCTATTTTATCAATTGCTGTATGAACTGGTCGAGCAGCTGCACGAACAAGGGGTCGACGTCATCCCTCCCGATCTCGTCAGCCAAGCTGTTTATTATATGGAGGAACATTATCAGGAAACAGTGACACTGGAAGAGTTGGCCGATACGCTGGAATGCACGACTAGACAACTGCTGCGTTTGTTTAAAAATCAAATGGATACAAGCCCCATCGAGTATTTAATTGGGCTGCGGTTGAACAAGGCGAAGGAACTTCTCGTTTATACGGACAAAACGTTGAAAGAGATTTCGGAGAGTGTCGGTTACACGGACAGTTACTATTTTAGCCGGATTTTCAAAAAGCAGGAGGGTGTCTCTCCCAAAAGATTCAAAGAGCTGCATGCTTGGGAATGGCGTCGAAATAATCCATTCTTACTGTCGAGATATCCCATTGTGGCAGGTGGGCTTAGACGCTATAGTAGGAATGGTTATGAGAATCATTATCAAAGCAGGGGAGAGGGAGATTCACAGATGTATAAGAAATCAAGAGCTTGGATGACTGCCATGGTCGTCATCTGTTTCACATTATTACTTAGCGCGTGCTCAACGGGGGCAACGACATCGCCGAACGCGACGAGCAGCGTGACGCCGATTCCAAGCGCTAGCAGCACTTCAACTCCAGCAGCTAATAAGGAAGCCGATGCTCCGCGGGTCATTAAACACGCGATGGGAGAAACAACGATCAAAGGTACGCCATCTCGTGTCGTTATCCTGACCAATGAGGGGACGGAAGCGCTGCTGGCAGTTGGTGTAAAGCCGGTGGGAGCTGTTATGTCTTGGCTGGGTGAACCTTGGTACGACCATATCAAAAACGATATGCAGAATGTAACGGTCGTTGGCGATGAATTACAGCCGAATCTTGAGCTGATTGCCAGTTTGAAGCCGGACTTGATTATCGGGAACAAAGTGAGACAAGAGAAAATCTACGATCAATTGAAGCAAATCGCTCCTACGGTGTTTGCGGCTGACTTGGTTGGAGATTGGAAAGTCAATTTCAAGCTCTATTCAGAAGCTGTAAATAAAAAGGACGAAGGCGAGAAAGCGATGGCTGCTTTCGACAAGCGTGTAGCGGAAGTGAAAGGGAAGCTCGGCAGCAAAGCGGCAACGAAAGTTTCGCTGGTCCGTTTCTCGGCGTCGCAAGTGCGTATTTATCAGAAACAAACATTCGCCGGTGTATTGCTTAACCAATTAGGCATCGCACGTCCTGAGTCACAGGATAAGGAAAACTTCATTGAAGTCTTGAATAAAGAAAATATCGCCAAAATGGATGGCGACGTCCTGTTCTACTTTGTCACGGAAGCTAAAGGCAAGACAGATGCAGCGAATGTGGTGAAGGAATGGCAAAATGATCCGCTATTCAAAAACTTGAACGTAACAAAAACGAATAAAGTGATTCAGGTAGATGAGGGAATTTGGAACTCCGCAGGCGGATATAAAGCAGCGAACCTGCTGCTCGACGAATTGATTAAATACTTCGATGTCAAATAATACAGCCGCTTTACTTGACACGCGCAAGAGAAAGCTGACGGGATTGACAGCGGGAGCTGTGTTATTGCTTGTGCTTGCTGTAGCGAGCGTATTGCTGGGGGAGCACATATTCCGGCTCGGCGATTTATGGACGAGTTACAGGCATTTCGACGGTTCAAATGAGCATTTGATTCTTAGAACTACCCGGGTACCGCGGGTTCTGGTCGCAGCTGCAGTTGGCGCGTCGCTTGCCGTAGCAGGCGCCGTCATGCAGGTGTTGACGCGAAACCCGCTGGCGTCCCCTTCCATCTTCGGCATTAATGCCGGCGCTTCTTTATTCATCGTCATCGGGCTGGTCCTTTATGGATCAGCTCTTACGATGAATACGATGATTTGGATCGCTTTTGCCGGCGCGATTTTCGTCTCCGTCTGCGTCTATGCGATGGCGATGCGCGACAGCTGGTTCGAGCCGGTTAAGCTTACGCTTGCCGGCTCGGCGATGGGGGCGTTTGCCACGTCGATCACGTCGGGCTTGATTCTAATTAACAAGCAGTCGCTGGACGCGGCGTTGTTCTGGGTGATCGGGTCCGTTTCCGGGAGGAAATTGGACCATTTACTGTCCGTAGCCCCCTATATGGCGATTGGCTTAGGCCTCGCGTTTCTGCTGGCCGGCTCGCTCAATATTATGGTGCTAGGCGAGGAAAGCGCCCGGGGGCTGGGGCAGCGGGTGACGCTCGTACGGCTGCTTTCGTCACTTGCGGTCGTTCTGCTCGCCGGAAGTGCCGTGTCGGCGGCGGGTCCGATCGCATTCGTCGGACTGATTGTTCCGCACCTGTGCCGAACGCTGATTGGCCAGGATCACCGCTGGCTGCTGCCATGCTGCGCTTTAAGCGGAGCTTTGCTGCTGGTGGCAGCGGATCTGGCTGCGCGCTTCGTCTTGATGCCGAAAGAGGTCCCCGTCGGGATCGCCATGGCGATGCTTGGCGTGCCGTTTCTGATCCATACGGCAAGGAGGAAGGCCAATGATTAAATTGCGCTCGAGCAGATCGATTATGATCATCATCGGATTATTTCTCGCGATGATTGTGATTTCGATGTTTTGTCTCTCTATCGGCAGTGTAGGCATTCCGATGAAGGAAGTGTTTCTCTCGTTGATCGGACAGAACTTGGGCAGCTCCGACCTAATTCTAATGAATTTTCGGCTGCCGAGAATTCTTGCCGCCATCTTGATTGGTGCGGCACTGGCCGTATCGGGCACGTTGCTGCAGGGAGTCATTCGCAATCCGCTGGCTTCACCGGACATTCTGGGCGTCACGGGTGGCGCATCGGCTGCGGCAGTTGCTTTTATGACGCTGTTCACTGGCTACAGCATTCACTGGGTTCCGGTTGTTGCGATGGTGGGAGCGCTTCTCGCGGTCCTGATCAATTACCTGCTTGCTTGGAAAAGAGGGGTATCGACCTACAGGTTGGTGCTCATCGGCATTGGTCTCTCGGCCGCGATGGGCGCCCTTACCATGTTTCTGCTGATTAGCGGGCCGGCTTATTTGGCGGCTCAAGTGTTGAATTGGATGACCGGCAGCATTTACGGGACAAGTTGGAAGTATGTGCAGGTCATTTTCCCTTGGATTGCCGTCTTTATCCCGCTTTCGCTTCTGTATGCCAAGGAACTGACGATTCAGACCCTAGGCGAAGCGACGGCTCTGGGGCTAGGCAGCCGGCTGCAGTTTAGCCGGGTCATATTGCTGCTCTATAGCGTAGCACTCGCAGGTGCAGCTGTTGGGGTAGCGGGGATGATTTCATTCCTCGGCCTCATGGCTCCTCATATTGCTCGCAGGCTTGTGGGCAACTCGTATTCGCTCGTCATTCCCGTTGCAGCTTTGACCGGCGCGATCCTGCTGCTGCTGGCGGATTTGGCCGGACGTATGCTCTTTATGCCGCTTGATATACCGGCAGGGGTATTCACGGCGGGGATCGGAGCCCCGTTTTTCCTGTACTTATTGTTTAAACGCAAGCGGGTTGGCTAATACGATCCGCTAAGTTATAACCGTCATGAGGATATTCCTCTGACGGTTTTTATTTGTTTTGGGGTAGGTTTTGCTTACCTTTATTGCTGTACGTAAGCGGAGTAACTGGAATTTCTACTGTTAAAATGGCGCGTTGTGACTACGAATGCGGTTTTCATTGTACGAAAGCTTGTACGCATTGTTACATGGTCTCCAAGGAAGTTTTATACATCAGCGAAGCAACACTTTTTGTGGTATATTATTGTGAGAATGGTTATCACTTGCGCGGGAGGGATTCGGAGTGAATCGTGATACGGACCACGATGTGTATTTAGAAGGGACATTGCTTGAGCTGGTCAAGCTTGATGTTATAACGGATATAGCCGAGTGGAAGCGAACGACAGAGGAGGTTGCTCATCACACTTTGCTATTTTTTGTGAAGGTGAGAGGTCAGCTACATATTAATCAGAATGAAATTCCGATCCATGGCAAAGCGCTCATCTTGCTTCTGCCTGGCATGAGTGTCCAAGGGCTGAACTTGTCAGGCAATGCGAATAGTATGATTTATCAACTGGAATTCGATCTGTTTCGAATAAAGGAAAATACACAATCCCGTAAAGTTTATGACAGGGAGCTTCATTTTCCCGTACAGGGGAATCTGCAGACGGATTTACTTCTTTTTCAGCGTAAAATGCAGCTGCTTGCCTCCGCCTATGGGACTTCCAGCGTAAGGGAGCACTTGCGGCAGCAGTATTTGTATGCTTTGGTGGAGTTGATTCTGAAGGATCAGCCGGCTTCAATTACGACACCGAAAGATGCTGATGCATCGCTGCAGCTAACGATTCAATACATGCAGGATGCTTACCATACCGACATCAATCTAGATAAGCTTGCGGAGATCGCTGGGATGCACCCGGCCTATTATTCGCAGCGTTTTAAGCAAAAAATGAATAAATCTCCGATCGAATTTCTCACGCAAATACGCATGAACAAAGCGAAGGAAATTCTGCTTGTCTCTGCCCCGCAGATACGAGATTTGAGCGGACGCGTAGGTTATCGCGATGAGTTTTATTTTAGCCGCCGGTTCAAAGAGAATTCCGGATATGCGCCCACACAGTATGCGAATGAGCCGTTAAGCAGCATTATTTCGCTGTCGTACCCATATACAGATCACTTAATGACTTTAGGGATTGTTCCAAGTGCAGCCCAATTTCACCGCAAATCCTATTTGCCGACGGAATCGATTTCGCTAACTTTACCGCTACATGCTGCAGATTCTTGGGAAATAGGCAGAAAAACTTTCCTTGAAGCGCAGCCGGGTTTGATTCTCTGTAAAGATAATGTTGTTTTGAAAGCCAGAGAACATATTGGGGATATTGCTCCTATCATTTCTGTTCCTTGGGCATCACAGGATGTCTTTGATCATTTGGAAGCAATAGCCGAACTTGTCGGTCGCCAGCAGTTAGCCAAAGAGTGGATGGAGCGTCATGCCTACAAAGCTGATCAGGCCAAGAAACAAGTGAACAAGAAGTTTGGAAGTCCGACGGTGGCGATATGCCGCTTGATGAACACGGAGATGAGATTGTACGGTGCCAGAAATGTCGGACATATTTTCTATCGAGCTTTACAGTTGTCTCCTCCTAGTCTTATTGCGAACGAACTTAATCAACATCGAGAAGGTACGAACTTCAATTGGATTAACGTAACACCAGAGGATATGACCCAATATGAGTCCGATTATGTCATCTTCTTGAATGCCACGAAGCAAGCATCGGCTAAACTTACACAGCAAATTATGACGGATCCTGTTTGGCTGCGTCATCCGGCGATTAGGCAGGGGCGCTATTTCATGCTCCAGTGGGATGAATGGATGGTTTATGCGCCGCAAGCGATACAGCAGCTTTTGGAGAGAGCGGTATCCTTGCTAAGCGATTCTTCGTTAACGAGTTCACCTGTCAATATGAAAATAATCCAAGGATAAAATCTATAAATATGTCATGGACGAATACAGAGGAGATTCCTATAATGAATTTATTGATAATGATTATCAATATTAATGAGAGATAGGGATCACGTCCAGGAAGTTGGGTCTTTCAAGCATGAAACGAATTACATATGGATTGATTTGTGCCATGGCTATAATCGCCTTATTCATCATCATGTTTACAGCAATTTCGTTCGGGGCTAAGGATTTGACCCTACGGACGGTATGGGCAGCCGTATTTCAGTATAATCCCGAGCTAACTACCCATCAGATTATTCACGAATTGCGTTTGCCCCGCGTTCTCGGTGCGGCGGTTATCGGTGCCGGCTTTGCAGTAGCAGGTGCGTTGATGCAAGGAATAACGCGCAATCCTTTGGCGGATTCCGGTATTCTGGGCATCAATGCCGGTTCAGCCTTTATGGTTGCTCTAAGCTTTGCATTTTTTCCGAATCTGCCGTATTCGAGCCTCATGGCGGTTTCATTTGTGGGGGCAGCGCTCAGCACCGGTTTCATTTTCTTGCTGGGATCATCCACGCCAGGCGGTCTAACTCCACTGCGTTTAACAATTGCAGGCTCCGTGGTAGCGGCTTTGCTGCATTCTCTAAGTACGGGAGTGGCGATCTATTATGACCTTAGTCAGGATCTAGCCTTTTGGTATGCCGGTGGCGTTGCAGGAGTGAAATGGCAGCATGTCAAACTGCTTGTGCCTATTATTCTTTTGGCGATTGCAGGAGCTGTAGCGATAAGCCGATCCGTTTCGCTGATATCGCTGGGAGAAGATGTTTCTGCTGGTTTGGGAGTCAAAACGAACAGAATCCGCTTACTAGGTATTGTTCTGGCGATTATCCTTGCCGGTGTGGGGGTTTCAGCGGTAGGTTCCATTGGCTTCGTAGGTCTGGTTATTCCGCACATCGCCAGAAAGCTCGTTGGTGTGGACTATCGTTTTATCATTCCACTTTCGTCTTTGCTTGGAGCGATTTTGATGGTAGTAGCTGATTTAGCCGCTCGGATGGTTCATCCGCCCAAAGAATTGGCCATCTCCTTAATGATTGCTTTGGTAGGCGTACCCTTCTTTCTGTATTTGGCCAGGAAAGAAAGGAGGAGTTTGTCGTGAGATCGCAACGTCCCATTCCACGCAAAAACAAGAGTATTTTGGTCGGCATTTGTTTGCTCCTCATAAGCTTGGCTGTCATCTTAATCAGTCTGAATACAGGCTCGATTCGGCTTTCGCCCCTGGAAGTTTGGCAAACTTTTCTAGGATATGGGAGCGCGGATAATCAGCTCGTCTTATTCGAGTACCGCTTGCCTCGGATTCTTATTACGATGCTGGCGGGTATCGGTCTTGGCGTATCCGGCGCTCTCTTGCAGGGGATAACCCGTAATGGTCTAGCCGATCCGGGTATTCTGGGACTTCATTCGGGTGCTGCATTAGGACTCATTGTATTCGTTAGTTTCTTTCACTCCATGAAAGGAACTCCGACCTTGCTCATCCCGATTTTCGCTTTTGCCGGGGGTGTCATAACCGCAATTTTGATTATGGCTTTGGCCTATGACCGGTACAAAGGAATTGTGCCCATACGGTTGATCCTTGTTGGTATTGCCGTTGCAGCAGGTTTTAGCGCTGTGACGCTCTTTCTGTCGCTACGATTGGATGATGCGACGTATAGTTTTACAGCTAGATGGTTGGTTGGCAACGTGTGGGGGAGAGATTGGGTGCATGTCATTGCGCTGCTTCCATGGATTGGCCTGTTCGTTCCTTTCGCATTAACCAAGTGGAAAATTCTGAATTCCTTTTCACTCGGGGATGAAACGACCTCGGGGCTTGGCATTGCCGTGAGTCGCGAACGCTTGCTGCTACTGTTGACGGCAGTTGCCTTGTCGAGCGCAAGCGTGGCAATGACCGGCGGTATTGGCTTTCTTGGCTTGGTGGCGCCGCATCTGGCTCGTCGATTGGTAGGACCGATGTACCAATATGTACTGCCGATTGCGGGTTTGGTAGGACTCGTTATTCTGGTGGCCTCCGATACGATTGGGCGCTCTATCTTTCAGCCTAATGCAATCCCGGCAGGTATTGTTGTAGCTGCTGTTGGAGCTCCGTACTTTTTATTTTTGCTGGCGAGAACGAAATAACGAATCACGAAACAACGAAAACGTAAATAAAAAAGGGGTTTTTATCGTGAAAAAGAAAAATATGGTCGTCCTGAGTATGATCAGTTCCTTATTCGTCCTGACTGCATGCGGTCAATCTGCTGCACCTAAAGAAGCAGCGTCCGCCGCATCCACCGCACCTTCTGCATCGGCTGCTGCTGCGGCGAGTACAACGAAGCCAGTAGAGAAAGAACCGCGTATTGCGTCGCTGTCCATTCATTTAACGAATGACTTGCTTGCGCTAGGCATTACGCCTGTAGGTTCCGTTATGGGTGGCGATCTTAAGGCCTTTCTGCCGCACGTCGCAGACCGTTTGCAGAACACCAAGAAGCTTGGCGTTGTAGCTGAGCCCGACATGGAAGCTTTATTATCCTTGAAGCCTGAAGTCATCTATTTGGATGAGGCGTTCTCAGGCAAGGATGTCGCGAAGTATGAAAAAATCGCAAAAACAGAAATGTTTAACTTGGATGAAGGCACATGGCGCGACCATTTGAAGAAAATCGGTAAACTTGTGAACCGTGAGCAGCAAGCGGAAACTTACATTAAAGATTACGAGAAACAGGCTGCGAATGTAAAAGGGCTTATTAACGCTAAAATCGGCGACGGGAAAGTGATGGCGATTCGTGTAACAGCGAAAGAGCTGCGTGTTATGGGGATGAAACGTCCGCTGGGTCCGATTCTGTTCACAGATTTAGGATTAAAGCCGGCAAATGGTGTGGAGAAAATTAACAAAGCGTATGAAACGATTTCACAGGAAGTTCTTCCTGACTATGATGCCGACGCGATTTTTGTTATTGTGAACAATGAAGATGGGGCAAAGAAACTCTTTGAACAGCTGTCATCTAATCCGATTTGGAAAGGGCTTAAAGCGGTCAAAGCGGGTCACATTTACCCGATTGCTGATCAGCCTTGGCTGGATTACTCAGCCATTGGAAACAAAATGGCGCTTGATGCGGCAGAAAAGCTTTTCGCTAAATAAGTATTTATGAGGCTATCCCTCAGCTGTTTTTATGGCTGGGGGGTAGCTTTTTTGCGTCTGGTGAGGTGACGGGAAGGGCTTGTATAGAGACGGGGATTGGCTGTGTGATGAGTTAGGTGAGTGAAAGTTGAAGGGTTGGTAAAGTAGTTAGGACGAGAGCCTGACGGATTTTTCCCGTTAGGCTATTTGTATTGCTCACGAAAGAGGGAACGATAAAATTAATTATACCCGGGTAATATTGACCTTTTAATTTTACCCGGGTATAATTGGTGAGGTAATCAAAGAGGAGGTCAACATGAGTATTATCCTAACGAGCTTGTACTGCACGGCATTTTTGGGTGTGAGAGTCATCGCCAATGGGTTGATAGAGCACGTTGTTACTACAGTGAAGGAAACTCTGGATGACAGAGACCTCACACAGTTGCTTTTATTTAACGATTCCACGGGGAAGCCATTAGATGTCGATTTTCGTGGCACGACAGATGATGTGCTCAAACGATTGGGAGAACAGTTTGGTAACTTACCCAGTAAGGAAGAAGATCACCAACCTACAGGACGGGTCGGTCGACCCAAGTTGGGCGTTATATCCGGTGAGGTTACGTTATTACCAAGGCATTGGGAATGGCTCAAGAGCCAACCTGGTGGGGCGTCGGTAACCTTACGAAAACTCATTGATGAGGCTCGCCGCGCTGGAGTTGAACAGAGCAATGTCCGAGAGTCGCAAGAAGCAACTTATAATTTTATGACAGCTATGGCCGGGGACTTCCCTCAATACGAAGAAGCTCTTCGGGCATTGTATGCTAGTGATTTGGATCGTTTTTACCATTTCATCAATGACTGGGAAACTGATATTAGAAACCATGTCAAAAAATTAGCTGCTAATGCATTCCCTGAAGGGAATTCATGACTGAGAAAGGAGACACTATGACAGAGTTTAAATCTATACGTTACATCGAGCCATCACAACGCGCTGGCATGAGGTTCATACAACGAGGCATTGAGGGCAGCATCGTCATGCTGAACCTGCTGCGGTTTCGTGATGTTGCCGATTACACAGCTAATCCTGAACTAACACCGAAGGACCCAATCAGCGGTGCCGAAGCTTTCCAACGCTATATTGAGCATACCCTTCCATTTCTCCGTGAAAGCGGAGGTGAAATCTTGTTTCTTGGCGATGGTGGAGAGTTTCTGATCGGACCCGAAGACGAAAGATGGGATCTTGTAATGCTAATCCGCCAGAGCAGCGCGCAGTCGTTTCTTGCTTTTTCAAGTCATCAAGACTATCAGGCCGGTATCGGGCATCGAACTGCAGCGATCGAAGATTCACGCCTTCTGCCTATGGCAGATCTTCCGATACCTGATTAAATTGAAGGAGAACATGATTATGAACACTCTAAAAATAAATGGCATTGATTTGGCCTATGACAGTTTCGGTAACGAAAATGACGAGGCCATTATCCTAATTGCCGGGCTTGGAACGCAGATGATCCGATGGACGGTTCCGTTTTGTCAGACATTAGCAGCGCGGGGCTTCCGCGTAATCCGCTTTGACAATCGCGACGTAGGTTGTTCGACACACTTTAGCCATTATCCGGCGCTGGATTTTGAAGCACTGGCGACTGCTCTCATGTCAGGACGGCGACCCGACATCCCTTACACGCTCGATGACATGGCAGGCGACGTTATCGGACTGCTCGACGCCCTTTCCATTGACCGGGCACATCTCGTTGGCAGGTCGATGGGCGGAATGATCGCCCAGATTGCAGCCAGTGAGTACCCTGAACGAGTTTTATCACTCACCTCCATTATGTCCAGTTCCGGGAATCCCACTCTTCCACAAACATCCCCGGATGTCATGGCGATGATGACTACACCGGCGCCGAACCCTTTTGAGAATGAAGCAGGATTTTTGGCGCACAGTCTCGCTTTTGCCAAACGCATCGCCGGCACAGGCTACCCGTTTGAAGAAGACGCTTATCAAGCACTTATTCTGGAGGAAGTCCAGCGAGCCTACGATCCGGGCAGTGTCGGACGACAAATTGCTGCGATCGCTGTCTCCGGTGACCGTCGTCCGCGGCTGGCGACCATAAAAGTACCAGCACTTGTCATTCATGGGGTGGATGATCCCCTGTTTGTCCCGGCTTGTGGCAAAGACACAGCTTCTGCCATCCCGGGCGCTGAGCTGTTGTTGGTTGAGGGCATGGGACACGACCTGCCGCACCAATTGTACAATATAATCGTTGATGCCATTGAGCGAACGGCTCGTCGCAATTGACAAGCATTAAATAAGGATTTATGAGCTATTTCTCAGCTGTTTTTATATGGCTGTGGGATAGCTTTTTTGCGACCGGGGGATTAGCTGTGTGGTGAATTAGGTGAGCGGAAGTTGAAGGATAGGTAAAGTAGCTAGGACGAAAGCCTGACGGAGGTTTGCCGTTAGGCTTTTTGTAGTGTTCACGAAAGAGGGGCCAAAGGCTCATGCGGCAGCTTTGAGGGAACTGTAGGGCGCTATTTCGCTGAAAAGTTACGGTTTCAGGTGTGAGGGGAACTACGGTCCACTATTTTGCCAATTAGAACCGCGGTGCGGGTCATGGAGGCAATATAAGACCCTGTAGTTCCCCTCTGTTAGGAAAAAGGCCGATTTCCTCCATAATAGAGGCCTCCAGTTCCCTTAATAGAATTTTCGAATCTCCTTGGAAGACGAGGCGGAAATTAGTTACATCTTATGTAACGTTCAAGAGGGCGCATCTCCCCTGAAAGCCCCTTCATTTAATCGAGAAAAAACACATTTACATTTCATTTACGCCAAAAATGGGGCGATATTTTTCCCAAAGGAGCATGCAAAAGGTGGAAAAGAAGAAGTCCCATCACTGCTGAGTTGATAGCGTTTTATTGAAAACAAAATGCACATTTCACGCAAAATGTATCATCCATTTTACGCCATTTTTTAACAAAATGAAGTTAAAATGCTTAACGCTTTCAGGAAAAATAAAGCAAAAGTGCCGGATCAAGCATTATCGCTTTTACAATAACTACATGGTTAAATAACCCAAAAACGATTGAATATAAGATTAATTGACCGTATAGTACCGTTAGGAAAAAACCAATTTTATTTAGGAGGGAAACTAGTGAAAAAGAGTATCACGTTGACATCTCGTGTGCTTGCAGCCGTCATGATTGCGACCTCGTTGTTTGCAGCAGGGATTGCTCCTGCGCAGCCAGCCTATGCACAGCCAGATGCCACGAACGTCTTTGCCACAGCAGGAGTTACTGTATCCGCAAATGGGTATGTGTCAGACCAAGCAGCCCCAGCACATGCGATTGACGGTAATCCGACCAGCAACTGGGTTTACAAGGGGGATACGAATCCGCCTAGTCAGGAGAATCCTTATTGGCTGAAAGTTGATGCGGGTGCAGAAGCTACTGTACATCAATTTGTAATTGCACATGCCGGTTACAGCGGAGCACCTGACATCTACAATACCCGGGACTATACGATTGAAACCAGTGAAGATGATGTGCACTGGAGTCCTGTCGTATCGGTTACAAATAATACATACGGCCTAACGACCCATAATTTGAGCTCACCGGTTACAGCTAGGTATTTTAAACTGAACATTACAGACCCTGGCAGTGCTGATCTAACAACGGGTGAATATTCAGCTAATATTTATGAATTCCAGGCTTTTGGATTTGTAGAAACCAAACCGCTTGTTCCTGTAGTTACTCCGCTTGCATCTGGCAGCAATCAGGGTTTGCTTGGTGAATATTACTTAGGAAACAGCGATTTTAGCTTTGGAGCTTACAAAGCAACAACCGTTGATCCTCAGATTAATTTCACGAATCTGGATCCCATACTGCAATCGTGGACGGGGCAACAGGACCATGCCAATGTTCGCTGGACTGGGCAAATTATGCCACCCCAATCGGGAGATTACACATTTTACATGATGGGTGACAACGGATTTCGCTTATGGGTCGATGATAAGATTGTGATTGATCACTGGGTGAATGACTGGGACAAGGAGCAAACGGGCAATGTCGTCTCCTTGGAAGGTGGAAAAAAATACAATTTCAAAATTGAATACTTTGAAGATACAGGCGGTTCCAATTTGTATCTGCGTTGGTCGACGCCAAATATGGCCAAGATTATCGTGCCGAGCAATGTCTTCTACTTACCTCAAAACTACACGGGGCCTATCGCAGGAAACATTCTGAAAGATGGCTCTGGCGCTTATCTGACAATGTCCTCGGATATGAATAACTTGCCAGCAAATCTAGGAGCGCACCTGACGTTTACGGCTGACGATCAGCCCATTCAGGTTCCTAGCGTTGAATTAGGCAGCACCCCATCCATGCTTAAGCTAAATTTGGTAACGAAAGTTAAACCTAATCAGGTTGTTAAAATTTCGTATGATGGACAAGCCAATTTGCAATTTGCAGATGGCACG
This sequence comes from Paenibacillus anseongensis, assembly GCF_009757995.1. NCBI lineage: Bacteria > Bacillati > Bacillota > Bacilli > Caryophanales > Paenibacillaceae > Paenibacillus > Paenibacillus anseongensis. The sequence continues at coordinate 65,822 of NZ_WSEM01000037.1, read as the reverse complement.
GTTGTTGGGAGTTTCATGTACATTCCTGTGAATGATGTGGTTGATTACTCCCCGATTGCCATTGCGATGTCTTTCAATGGAAGTCCCAAAACGAACCGCTCGTTCGCTTGGTATACAAGCTATGAAAAACCGGATAATGCACCGGCTAACATAGCGGATAGTATTGTTGAGGTTGTACCGGCTGATAAAGATTTTGGCTCATCAGATGTGAAACGTTTCACTGGAAAGCCGGAAGAAACCAAAATTTTAAATCTCAAAATTACGAGTTCGACGAATGGCGCGTTTATTAGCCATAAAGCGTTGGCAGTGGGGTTAACGCCAGGAACTGCCTATAAGTACCGGGTGGGAAGCGACGGCAACTGGAGCGAAACCGGCAGCTTTACAACGGAATCACTGATTGAAAATGATTATGAATTCCTGTACATGACGGATTCACAGGGTTCGAATTCACATGACTATGAAGTTTTTGCAGACACGATGAAGCAAGGTCTTGATCATTACCCGAACTCCAAGTTTATGGTGATGACAGGTGATGAAGTGGATGCCGGTTCTCTGGAGTCCCAGTGGCTTGATTATTTTGGAAAACCGCAAAGCATGTTTTTGAAGCTGCCAATCATGGCTGCGGTCGGTAATCACGAAGGGCCTTATAACGACAATTATTATTATCATTTTAATTATCCGAATGATTCCATTCAAAATCCTCTGCCACCAGGCAGCGTGTACTCCTATGACTATGGCGATGCCCACATTATGGTGCTGAACACGATGGATATTGGTTGGGATGACCGCCAGAAAGAATCTTTTAGACAGCAAGTGGAATGGTTGAAAAAAGAAGTAGCCGAGACGGATCGGAAGTGGAAGGTCGTGGCTTTCCATAAGGCCATTTATTCACTCGGGAACCATGCGCTTGATTCTGATATTTTGAGTATGAGACAGATGCTTTATCCTGTGTTTGATGAGCTTGGTATCGACGTGGTTTTGCAAGGACATGACCACACGTTCATGAGATCTTATCAAATGTACAACAACGCACCGGTTACGAATGTGCAGAAAGATCAGAATGGGAATGCGCTCAATCCGGACGGTACTCTGTATATGATCAATAACTCAGCCGGTACGAAATATTATGATCTCCAAAATGGCGTTGATCGCTATTATGCTGCGGTCTACGAGCAGCCGTATCAACCGATTTATTCGGGGATCCGTATGACGGAGAACAGCTTTACGATTGATTCGTATAAGTCTGGTCAGGAGCAGCCTTTTGATACGTATACGATTGTTAGAAACGACGCGAAGCCAGCTCCTGTTGCACAATTGGCGGCGAGCAAGACGGCGGATGGCAAGGAGCTTCTGACGTGGATGGCACCTCAAGTTGCTAACCCTGAGGAAGATGCAGTCAGAGGTTTTAGAATTTACGAGATAGACGGGAAATTAGGTATGAACTGGAGTACCTACGTGCCGGCTGTCAAAGACCAAGCAAATTATCAGTATGTTGTAACGGGTACACAGCCGGGGCAATCATACAAATTTGCAGTGAAAGCCGTTGATAAAAGGGACAACTCCGTTGCAAGCACAGTGAACACAGCTTTAGCGGCACCAACTGCACCTGTGGTTAATGATGGACGCAACACGTTCGGTTGGACGAATGTTCCTGGTTATGCGAACACAGCTGATTATGAATATTCCGTTGACGGCGGAGCTAATTGGCTGCCTGTAACGGCTAATCCACAACCGGTCGGAGATAACGATTATCCTGCAGGTGCCGTACAGGTACGCATCAAAGCGAACGCCACATCAGGCTTAGCAGCAGGTTTGTCTCTAGCATCGAATCTGCCGTTCACCACGAATTTCGTTGAAGATACGTATAAAATCACGGGTGAACTCAAAAGAGGAGAGCAATTGCAGCTCGATGTGACGCTGGAACCGCTGGCTAATTATAGCAGTGATGCGTATATCGTGTTTGAATTACTGGAAGGCGACAAACCGATTCTCATGAATGCCATTCCGATCAAGCAAAACAAGTTGACATTTAAGCAGTATTTTAACGTCGTAGGACAGGAATACAAAGTAAAAGCATTCATTTTCAACCAATATGACAGTGAACTTCGCGTACCGCTTCAATTAGCAAGACCTAAGTTGTTCGAATAATGGAATGAAGAGAGGAACTGACGACGGTGAAAAAATATATAGCGGCCATTATGGCGTTGTTGTTCGTGCTCTCACCGGTTTCGGCTCGCGCAGCAGCTTCATTTACACTTGCCCTAAGTGTAGATGAAGTGCAGCGTGGCGAAGAAATCCAGCTGTCCGGGACGGTTACGAACAATGCGAAAGATGTAGTGGTTAAAATTATTCGTCCTAATCAAACGACGTTTTATATTAATGCAATAACTCCGGTACAGGGTAGCTACACGGCGAAGGTTACGATACCGGATGACAAGGATTTTGCACCTTTTGGCTTGTACCAAGTTGTTGCTGGTAGTGATAACTTAACGGAAACCAAGAATTTCAAAGTCATCGACCCGAACGGTGGCGGAACAGATCCAACGGATCCGACAGATCCGGGAAATCCAACGGATCCAACAAATCCGGGAAATCCGTCAAACCCTGGTGATACTCAGCCTGACGATAGTGGCTCTGGATCCACACCAACGGATCCGAACACCATCCCAACCAATGCCGGTAAAACCGCAGATGGCATCGTTCAGCCCGAGAAATCCACGGACGGACGCTACCTGCTCGGCAGCGAAACAATGAATCAAGCCATCCAGCAAGCCAAGGATTCTGTTACAGTTCAACTGCCGGCAGCGACTGGCGATGCAGGCACGGCGCTGGAGTTACCGGCGAAATCCTTGCAGGATTTGAAGGATAAAAACCTGGATCTTATTCTTACCTATGAAAATAGTACGGTTCGTTTCCCGGCTAGCGCTATTTCGGCTTCAGGTGAACAGCAATCGCGTATTCGCATTGATCTGAATACAGCTTTAACATCGGATGCGAAAAGTTTGTTGAATCAATCACTTCAGTCCAATCCGGATTACAAGTCAACCGGCGTTATCCTTTCCGTTGAAATCAAACTGATTACCGGAGACAACGCAGTTGAAATCCATCACTTGGACAAACCAGCGGTAGTAACAATGGCATTAACGGAAGAGCAAGAGAAGGCAATCAGATCGGACCTGGCAGGTGTGTATCACGTGAACGGAACCAACGTTGAATATGTGGGAGGAACCGTCTCCAAAGGGACTTTCACTTTCACGGCTGAGCACTTTTCCTACTATACGATTCTAGAGTATAACAAAACGTTTGCAGATCTCGCAGGACATTGGGCGGCAAAGTCTGTTCAGTCGCTTGCAGCCAAACAGATCGTTGAAGGCGTAGATGAGCAGCATTATGAGCCAAATCGGAGCATCACACGGGCAGAATTCGTTACCCTGTTAATGCGTACATTGAAATGGTCCGGTCATACAACTCCGCAAGCGGGTTCAAATCCTTTCTCGGACGTTGCAGCTAATGCTTATTACACCGAACAAGTCACTGGCGCTGCATCACTAGGCATTGTTTCCGGTTATAACGGAGCCTTCCGACCGAACGATATCATTACACGTGAAGAAGCTGTTGTTGCGCTTGTTCAAACCGCCAAGTATTTCAACGTAGTGGGGGCGAATAAAGCTGAACCAGCTTTTGCGGATACAAATGATATTTCATCATGGGCTGCTGCTGCGGTTAATCAAGCTTGGTCAAAAGGATTAATTGAAGGAGATGGCGCACGCTTCAATCCGAAAAGTTCCGTTACACGGGCTGAAGTTGCGGTCATGATCACTCGGTTGCTGCCGAACGGTTCTTTATAAAACGAAAGCGGGAGGACCCCATCGTAATGTGGAAACGCAAAAAAATAATTTCAGTTGTAATGACGGTATTGTTCTTATATAGCTTGCTGGCGCCGTTAGCATTGGAAGCCGTTGCTGCGGCTGCGAATCCCTCCATTCAAGGAATTGAAACCAGAAATGTGGCCTTGAATGCCACAGTAACAGCATCTGGACAATGTAATGTGAATGAGAGTCCAAGTAGCGCAGTTGATGGCAAGAATGACACGAAATGGTGCGATAATTCAGGTGTAGCCAATAAGTGGTTAGCACTCGATCTAGGCAAAGTCTATAACATCAATGAATGGATTGTAAAAAACGCAGGAATCAGTGAGTCGGGGAATTTCCCCTTCTGGAACACCAAGGATTTCCGTTTGCAAAAAAGTAATGACGGACAAACGTGGGAAGATGTCGATGTCGTAAAAAATAACGTGCAGACGATTCTTAACCGATACGTCCCGGCGTTCTCTGCACAGTATATCAGGTTCTTTGTGGACAAAGCGGCTTACGACAGTAACACGGTTCGTCTGTATGAGCTGGAAGTATACGGGGTGGATGCCGATCAACTTCCGGCTTACCCGGCGACTAATCTTTCCCCTGTGGATTACGTAGACCCGTTTATCAACACATTGGGAGATAACGGGCAGACGAATCCAGGTCCAACCACACCGTTTGGTCTGGTTTCCTTAGGACCGGATAGCGATGGCGGAGCATTTAGCGGATATTATTACCAGGATAAATATTTAAAAGGTTTCTCGCATCTGCGTTTTAGCGGCGTAGGCTGCAGCGGTGGGGGCGGTAACATCTTGATGATGCCGGAAACACGCTCTTTTACAAAAAATAGTGCTGAGTATAAGCAGTTGTATGATAAAAGCAGCGAAAATGCTTCTCCCGGCTATTATGGCGTGAAGCTTGCATCCGGTATTGGTGTTGAACTTACTGCTTCTCATAATGTTGGTTTCCACCGTTATACGTTCCCAGCGGCTGATACGGGTTCTGTACTGGTTGATCTTTCCAACTCTTATGCGGGCATGATTGATGCTAACCTGACTGTTGAAAATAACAACGAGATTTCAGGTATGATTCAATCTAAGAATGTGTGCGGACATGGCTATTACACCATGTACTACTCTATTCAATTTGACCATGATTTTGACTCCTACAGTTCTTGGCAGGGAGATGCAGTTGGAACAGAAGCTAAACGCAGCGGCTCCAACAGTGGCGTATGGGTAAATTTTAATACAAAAGACAATAAAGTGGTTCAAGCGAAGGTTGGTCTATCGACAATCAGTGTAGATCAAGCGAAATATGAACGTACACATGATATTGCCAATTGGGATTTCGATGCTCAACATAACCTTTCCAGAAGTAACTGGAGTAAAGAGCTGAACAAGGTTGAAATTACCGATGCTGATGAAACGAACAAACGTGTATTCTATACGCAGTTGTATCACACGTTCCTTCATCCGAATAATGTGACCAGCTCAAATGGGACATTTAAGGCAGCAAGGGATGAGAACACGATTCGTCAAACCTCCGAGTTTGGTAACGATTTTGACTACTACAATGGTTGGACGACTTGGGATGATTTCCGGAAATATTCCTTGTTCTCACTGCTAGAGCCTAAGAAATACGAAAACATGGTGAAATCCATGGTTGACGTCTACAATACCCGTGGTTCCTATCAGCAGTGGGGGGAAGGATATTGGCCGAGCCCAACGGTAAGAAATGAGTTTAATGGAGCCGTTATTGTCGATGCTTATGCCAAAGGATTTACCAATTTCGATGTGTACAAAGCGCTCAAAGGCATGGCTGTTGATGCGGACAATTTCTCGATCAGCGACACCGAGATTTCCGGGAAACTGGAAAAGGCAAACAGCGCTTCCTTCCCAATGAAGTTAGCTCAGTTGATCGGAGATCGTGAAACATACGAGAAATACAAAGAGGCAGCTTTGTCTTATAAGAGCCTATGGAACGCCACTCAAGTCGATGAGAAAGGCGACCAACGGGGCTTCTTCACACCGAATGGTCAAACCGTAAATAAGCAAGATATTTTAGCCGTCGATAAATACGCTTATCAAGGCAATCTGTGGTCGTACCGTTGGTCCGTACCTCAGGATGTGAATGGACTGGCGAGCTTAATGGGCGGTAAAAAAGAAATGGCGGAAGAGCTTCAACATTTCTTCAAAATCAACGAGTACATGGCGATTAACGAACCTGATTTACATGTTCCTTATTTGTTCAACTACTTGGGATATCCTTATTTGACGCAATATTATGCAAGAGAATATACAACGGAAGTCGTTACGCAAAAATACCACAACCATGGACCTTACGCATTCCCGATGAAATCCCGTGTCTATCGTGATGATCCAGAAGGATATTTGCTATCGATGGATGATGATGCAGGCGGTATGTCTTCGTGGTTTGTTTACAGCAGCATGGGCTTGTTCCCAGGAAATCCGGGGGAAGCGAATTACTTGATAGGTTCGCCGATTTTCTCTGAATTAAAGCTGCATCTGGATAATGGTAAAACTTTTACCATCAAAGCGAACAACGTTTCCAGTCAAAATCGTTTCATTAAATCTGCACAGCTGAATGGCAAGAATTTCGATCAAGCCTGGATTACTTACGACGACATCATGTCTGGTGGTACCTTGGCTTTTGAAATGGATGCCAAACCGAATACAAGCTGGGGAGCATTGGCAAGCGCGGCACCTCCGACGATGGATTATAATACCGACATTACCAACACATTAAGTCATCAAAAATTGATTGCTGAACAATCTGTATGGAAATACCATGATAAAGGCCAGTACGCAGGCGATGGCTGGATGAACTTGGCTTTTGACGATAGCTCTTGGGCTTCTGGGCAGGCTTTGTTGGGGTATGACAGTTTGGGCAGGGTAAAAACCAAAACAAGCTATGGTCCGGATGCGAACAATAAATATCCGACGACCTATTTTAGAAAAACGTTCGAGATGTCTGATGTGAATGATATTCTTGAATTGGATGCTAGTCTGATCCGTGATGACGGGGCAGTTGTATATCTGAACGGACACGAAATTATTCGTACGAATATGCCGACAGGTGAAGTGAGCTACAACACCAAAGCAAATGCAACCGTAGGCGATGAGCGGGATCGCAATAGCTACGTGATTGATCCTTCGTATCTGGTCAAAGGCACGAACGTTGTGTCCGCAGAGGTTCATCAGGTGAATGCAACGAGCTCGGATATTGCCTTTGAGTTTAGTCTCGAAGCGGTGAAAAAGATGACGAAGCCAGCAGCGCCAACAGGAGCTGTCGTGGATGATAAAGCTAACACCTTCGGATGGACAGCTGTCCCTGGCTTCAATCAAGCAGCTGACTATGAGTTCAGCACCGACGGCGGCGTGAAGTGGAAACAGGCAACTGCAAATCCGCAAACTGTAGGACCGCTCGATTATGCAGCAGGCCAGATTCAAGTTCGCGTTAAAGCAAATGAAGACTCGAATATAACGTTTGGTCATGAATTGATCTCGCAGGCGGCCTTTACATCAGATATTCAATGGGATGTTTATGATCTCAAAGCAGATGTAAGCCGGAATGGCAATATGGCTGTCAACGTTACTGGAACATTGAAAGGCGATTACGGCGATTCGGCTGTTGTTGTCTTCCAGCTCATGGATGAGAATGAGCGGGCATTAATGTCCAATAGCGTGCCTGTAGAAAAAGGAAGCTTCCAGCTTTCGCAGCAATTTAACGTGAACGCAAGTAAATTCCAGATGAACGTGTATCTGGTCGATGCCTATAACGGGAATATCTACGATTCCTTATGGCTGGCGGAACCGATTATCTCGAAGCCTGAGCCTGGAACTCCTTCAGGACCGAAGCCTCCGGTCGTTGTAGACCCTGAGCCGCTTCCTGACCCACTTCCGTTACCGGACAAAACGGAGGATGAGGAAGAGCCGCCTACACAGGATGGCTTAACGATCCAGTTCGAGAATCGCACCGAATGGTCACCGGATGTTAATACTTTTAACAATGGCCCATTAAAAACAGAAACAGGGAATAACGGGACGGTTGTATCCAACACGTTTAACGGAGCTTGGCTTTCTTTTGACCAATTTAATTTTGGTACCAAAGGCGCTAATCAGATCACGGTTGAGTATGATGCTCCGACGAATAAAGTGCCAGTGGACAGTAAGCTGGAAATCAGATTAGGCGCACTGGATGGTGAACTGGTCGGGACTGTCAACTTGACAAATTCCGGGAATGGTTGGGGAACCTATAAAACGGTGAGCGCTCAATTGAACAAAACCGTAACGGGGCTGCAGAAGGTATATGTGGTCATGAAAGGCAGCACAACAAGCGCGCTTCCATACATTGGAAACTTCGACCGTTTAACCTTTGCAATGGGTAGAAATGACTTTGCGAAGCTGGAATTGGAAACCTATGATGATTGGTCGACAGACCTGAATCCGGGTAACTCACAACCACTGAAAACAGAAGGTGGAAAAAGCGGGCAGCAGGTTGCAAATACCTACAATGGGGCATGGCTTGCGTATAAAGGAATGAATTTTGGCAATGAAGGTGTTAACCGTTTGTCTGTTGAGTACGTAGGTAATTCGACAAACACCGCAGCGGATTCCGCCGTCGAAGTTCGATTAGGCGGAGTCAACGGTACGTTAGTCGGGAAACTTGCAGCACCTCCGACAGGAAGCGGATGGGGTACTTATAAGACGGTTACTGGCGATTTAACACAAAAGTTAACCGGCATTCAAGATGTGTACTTCGTGCTTACGGGAACGACAAACGCGACACTCAAATACATCGGTAATTTCGATAATGCCAGCTTTTCGTATGCGAGTCCAACTAGAAGCGACTATGCTAAGTTGGAGCTGGAGAAGTACGATGAATGGACAACTGCTGTAAATGTTTATAACAATAATAGTCCGCTTAAAACAGAGAATGGAACAAGCGGGCAGCAGGTTGCCAATACCTTTAACGGCGCATGGATTGCATATAAAAAAATGGATTTTGGCACACAAGGTGTTAACCATTTGTCCATCGAGTACGTAGGTAACACGGCGAATACGGCAGCCGATTCAGCTGTCGAGGTTCGATTAGGCGGAGTCAACGGTACGTTAATCGGGAAACTCGCGGCACCTCCGACAGGAAACGGATGGGGCACCTACAAGACGGTTTCTGGCGATTTAACGCAAAAAATTACCGGCGTTCAAGATATATACTTCGTATTTACCGGAACGACGAGTGCGACATTCAAATATATCGGAAATTTCGATAACGCGAGCTTTTCGTATGAGCTTCCAATTAGGAACGATTATGCCAAGTTGGAGTTGGAGAGCTTCAATGAATGGACAACTGCTTTAAATGTATACAACAATTCTCCGCTCAAAACGGAAAAGGGAACTAGCGGTGATCAAGTTGCTAACACCTTTAACGGAGCGTGGCTCGGTTTCAAGAAAATGAACTTCGGCAGCGAAGGCGTGGATCGCGTTGCCATTGAGTATTCAGGCAACAGCGGCAGCTGTCCTACCGATGCGGCTGTTGAGATTCGTCTGGGTGGTGTAAACGGTACGTTAGTCGGGAAACTCTCCACACCTCCGACTGCAAGCGGATGGGGAACTTACCAAACCGTGACGGCTGATCTCACTCAAAAGCTAACTGGGCTTCAAGACATCTATGTTGTCTTTACAGGAACAACTAACTCCACTAAGAAATACATTGGTAATTTCGACAATGTTAGGTTCTCTTTAAACGTGCAGTAACATACAGGCTGTAAGTAAAAATAATAAGGGCTATTCCAAAGGTCACTGACCAGAGGGGTAGCCCTATTTTCATAGCCAATTAGGCAAAAGGATTCGCGGTTTCAAGGATTCTGGATAAACCTTCCCCGATAGGAAATGATAAATGAAAGTAAACATCAGGAAGAGATCACGTGAATTTACATAAAGGAGTCAACCATATGGCATCAACCGATATCCCATTGACATCGTCTGAAATAGGTAACTTGTGGATGACCTATCAAGAAAAAACCATGTTGCTTCGCTTTTTGGAATATTTCCTTGAAAACGCAGAAAATGAAGAGGTTAAAAAAATTCTGAAAGCAACGTACGATTCCAGTGATCAAATAGTAGCGACGATCAAACACATTTTTGAGCAAGCAGGAGCAGTCATTCCGCTAGGATTTACTGCAAATGACGTTAATAAAGGGGTTCCCAAGTTATTTGATTATCTGTACGAACCTATGTTTTTGCTTATGATAAGCAAGATTGAAGTTCCACTTTTTGCGTTTCATTCTACGATGTCATATCGGAAAGACATCAGGGAGCTCTTTAAGCAGTTAACAGCAGAATCACAAGAGATGTACGATCAGTGCGTGCAATTCCTGGAGGAGAAAGGGGCTTTATCGCGGCCGCCCTATATGTCCATGCCCACGGAAGTAACCTTTATTCAAAATGATAATTATTTATCAGGGTTCCATTTGTTTAAGGATAAAAGAGCGCTGAATGCGATTGAGATTTCGCTTTTGCATCATTCGATTGAAACGAATCTTACAGGGATGCAGCTAATGATTGGTTTCGCTCAAGTTGCTCATGATAAGAAAGTGAAAGAATATTTTGTAAAAGGCATGAAATTGTCTAAAGAAGTTGAAACGGCCTTGGGTGAATTTCTCCGGGAGGATTACATTGAGCCTCCTGCCACCCACGCGGGGAAAGCGACCAACTCCACCGTTTCTCCATTTTCTGATAAAATCATGATGTATCTCACCAATTTATTGGGTTCGTTCGCAGTTGGAAGCCATTCGCTTGGCGGAGCTTTCAGTTTGCGTAGTGATTTGCCGGTTGCACTCGCGAGACTTGCTCAAAAAATTATCCCCTTTGTCAAAGAAGGCGGGGAAATCATGATTGAGCATGGTTGGATGGAAGAGCCGCCACAAGTGGAAGACCGCAGACAGCTAACCAAATCATGATGTCCAGTACATGGATAACGAACTAGCCAATTCAGTCATTGGATTGGCTTTTTTGCATCAAATCGCGCTAGCAATTTGCGTGATTTTGCAATAAAATAGGTTGGTGAACGAATGGAGGAATGGTTTTGAGCCAACGCTATCGAATTACAAGAGCTTTGCAAGTCAATGACAACTCGGAAGCTGTCATCACATTGGAAGAATGCAAGCAGTATTTTGCATCCCAATCTGATTTTTCCTATACGCCTGTGTTTACGATAACCGGTACGACCACGATGTCCATCGAGGGTGATTTCTTCATGTGGAGTTATGGAGACAGCAAGATTCCCTTCCGGCATTATCAGGGGGATGTTTACGTGTCAGGCACGAATGAAGCCGTGATTCCAAGGATGATGGAAGTTGCGAGTGATTTAAAGGCGGACATCGTAGGCGAATAATTTGTCCTATTTTCGAAATTTCAAAAAATTTGTTTACGTTGGAATCGATATCTGATAATATTATCGCAACATTCAAATGCGACGAAGAGAAGAGTAAATAAATGAAATCTTTCACAGAGAGCTCCGTTAGCTGAAAAGGAGTAAAGAATTCTTTATTGAAAAAAGGCTCAGAGCAGCGCATCGGAACCGGGAAAGATGGGGATGGTGTGCCAGGAGCTCCTGTTACAGAGCTAAAGTATCCGCATTACACGGTAATGCCGTACTTGAAGAGGCTAATATGGCGACATATTGGCGAATCTGGGTGGTACCACGAGGAATCCAAATCTCGTCCCTGAGGCTATAATAGTCTTGGGGGTGGGATTTTTTTGCTTTTAAAAAAGAAATGCAGGTTACGCGCTGATTAGGTACACCAATTCAGACTTATTGAATAGTTTATCATACCATTTTGAAAGGATTTGAATATCACATGTCAGAAAAATTAAAAGTGGGTATTGTCGGAGGAACAGGAATGGTTGGGCAGCGTTTTGTTGAATTGCTGGATCAACATCCTTGGTTTAAAGTAACAGCGATCGCAGCTAGCAGCAGCTCTGCGGGCAAAACATATGAAGAATCTGTGCAAGGCAGATGGAAACTGGCTACACCTATCCCTGAAGGCGTGAAACAAATTGTTGTTCAAGATGCTTCGAAAGTGGAAGAAGTAGCTTCTGAAGTTGATTTCATCTTCTGTGCCGTCGATATGAAAAAGAATGAAATTCAAGCATTGGAAGAAGCTTACGCCAAAACGGGCACGCCTGTTATTTCTAATAACTCGGCTCACCGCTGGACGCCTGATATCCCGATGGTGATCCCGGAAGTGAATCCAGGGCATATTGAAGTGATCGCGGCACAAAGAAAACGTCTCAGAACTTCAACGGGCTTTATTGCTGTTAAGCCTAACTGCTCTATTCAGAGTTATGTGCCGGCGCTTCATGCTTTGCTGGACTTCAAACCAACCCAAGTTGTGGCATCGACGTATCAAGCCATTTCCGGAGCGGGCAAAAACTTTACAGACTGGCCAGATATGCTGGATAATGTTATCCCTTATATTGGCGGCGAGGAAGAGAAAAGCGAGCAAGAGCCGCTTCGTATCTGGGGCAGCATCGAAAATAATGCCATCGTTAAAGCGAGCTCCCCTTTGATTACAACTCAATGTATCCGCGTTCCTGTAACAGATGGACATTTGGCGACGGTTTTTGCATCCTTCGAGAAAAAACCGTCTAAAGAAGAAATTCTTGCTCGTTGGCTGCAGTTCAAAGGCCGTCCGCAAGAGCTTGAGCTGCCAAGCGCACCTAAGCAGTTCATCACTTACTTCGAAGAAGAGAATAGACCGCAGACGAAACTTGACCGTGACATCGAGCGCGGTATGGGTGTCTCCGTAGGTCGACTGCGTGAGGATTCCATCTACGATTACAAATTCGTAGGATTGTCGCATAACACATTGCGCGGAGCGGCGGGCGGCGCTGTTCTGATTGCTGAACTGCTGAAAGCAGAAGGCTACATTCAAGCGAAATAAAAATGTAAATAAAACAGCAAGCCTTCCTATTTATTAGGGGCTTGCTGTTTTTTGTTTTTAAAATATTTTAAAACCGTGAATCAATAGGAAATGCCGAATTTCTCGTCCAAATCTTGCGAAATTTGCACGAGATCCCTCCAAATATGGTGACACGACACATGGATGTTATTCAGTTCTGTCCAGCCTTTATCTATTTCGACAATCATTTGTTCAATATCTTGATTTGTGATTTTTCTTTGTTCTGTATTGGTTCGCATAGGAAGTCCCTCCATGACAACGTTTCATATCATATATTTTCGTCATGCTGATCCCGTATGAGGGTGTTGCATGCAGAGTTTGCATATTCTTCGTGATAACAGCCGTTCCCTGGGGCACATCTCCCAACATAAGATTACTTAGGAGTGTGATCCCTTGTGACCATGAATAGACGTATACCCTCGTTTCATTTCGCCTACGTTACGAATTTCAACGACAATTCCATCTCGGTGATTGATACCCGAACCAGAAAGGTCAAGGCAACGATTAAGACCGGAAGAGGTCCCTTTGAGATCGCGGTCACCCCCGATGGGAAACATGCGGTTGTCATCAATAAAACTGATAATACCGCTCAAGTCATCCAGCGAAGTACGAATAAAATTATTAGCACGATCCCAGTTGGAAAAAGTCCATCGGATGTAGGAACATCGCCTAAGTACGTGTATGTTACGAACGCAGCCGATAATACCGTTTCAGTTCTATGTATAAAGAAGAGAAAGGTCATTCAAACGCTAAAGGTAGGTAAGAGACCGATAGGTGTAACTGTCACACCGCAGAAGATAGGACAAAGAACGCTAGGTTTCGTAAGCAATCACGACAGCAATACGATTTCTATTTTTAATGCGAAATGTAATAAAATCATAGACACCATTCCTGCTGGAGTGGGTCCTGATCAAATTGCTTTTACCCAAAATAGCAGATTGGCTTATGTGACCACGAATAACAACGTTTTGGTCATTGGTACAAGAAGCAGAAGGATTCTTAGCAAAATTAAAGTCGGCTCAACACCTGTGGGAGTAGCGATAACGCCAAACGATCGATTTGCTTATGTCGGTAATGAAGGAGATAACACCGTTTCCGTCATTATGCTTAAGAAAAATAAAGTGATAGCTACTGTTCCGGTAGGCAAGAAACCCGGCATCGTCGCTATCACGCAAAACGGCAAATTTGCCTATGTGGCTAATTTTGGAGAAAATACCGTCTCTGTTATAAGAGTCCGGGATAATAAAGTCATAGACACGATAAAAGTAGGAAATGCTGCCTCGGGACTAGCCATTATCCCACTTTGATGTAGGAATTAGAACATTCTTCTAGCCGTGGCAAAACGTTTTTTCCATTTATCAGTAAAGTCTTCATAATGTACGCCTTGTTCTTTGGAATAAGTATGAAGAATCCGCCCGTCTCCTGCATAGATGCCAACATGCCCGATATCGAGCCCGCGTGCGTCAAAAAATAACACATCACCTTTGCGCAGCTCATCTAGAGGGACTTCCGTTCCTTTCAATGCTTGGTTGTAGGAGACTCGCGGGAGATCGATTGACAATGCTTGCTTGAACACATATTGGACGAATGAGGAGCAGTCGAATGTCTTGGTTTGACCGGATTCCGCCCCGAATTCATAAGGCGTTCCGAGAAATTTGGCTCCAAAAGCGAGCAAATCATCGGCTTTTTTATCTGCTGAAGCGACGCTGGCGTAATCCGTATATTGGGAGGCTGCAGAAAGGAAACCAATGGTCTTGTCCTTCGTCTGCACCTCCAACCAGTTGGCATCGACTTCCCGAATGACATGAATGTTCTCGCTTTTCGGAATCATTCGAAGCACTTGCCCACTCGTATTCGGAGTGTCCCGCAGATTGACGCCATATTCAATCTTGGTTTCATATTCATTCGCCGAGGAAATGGTAATTGATCGCGAATATTCATGCCACTTCACGATATTGCCCAGCGTTTCACTTATTAATCGAAGCGGAATCATCGTGGAGCCGTCAATAATTTTACCTGCGATCGGCATATCCAGCTGGTCTTTATTTTTATAAGCGGTCATGTCGCCAATGCGGTATGTAAAAACGATATCATTTTTCGTAGCGGTAACTGTTCGTGTGTTGTCATCCCAAGCAACTTTTGCGCCTTCAGCCTCAAAAATTGCCCGAAGTGGAACGAGACTATAGCCATCTTCGATAACGGGAGGCGTCTCAAAGCTCAACGGATGGCCATTGAGATAGACGGGAAGCGACGTGTCCGTCGTATCTGCATGAGTAATTGCTGCCGGGAGCATGCCCATGAGCAGAAGCATCAACGCGGTTCCAGTTTGCAAGCCATTTTTTATCTTCATATCCTATACTCCTTAGTTGACTTTAGTAATGTTTAGACGCAGAAGAAAGCTTGTTTGTTGCTCTAAAATTTGTGGTAAATTAAGGATATGGGCAAAGGAGTCGAAAAAACTGGGGGGATGGATGTGCAAGAGGAGTTGTCGAGAGCAAACAAGAAGGCTTGGGAAACGAAAGCGTATCAAGCTTGGGTGCAGCATTTTGGGACACCGGCTGAACTTGCCGAAGAATTGAAACAGGAGCACAAACATCATCTGCGATACTGGCTAAAATACATAGGAGATCCAAATGGGAAGCGAATGATTAATCTTCTTGGTTCGCACGGGAGGAAAGCAATCTCTTTTGCGATGTTAGGTGCGGATGTAACCGTCGTGGACATCTCTGAAGAAAACCACTTGTACGCCAAGCAAGTTGCCGATGCCGTCGGTGTGAAGCTCGACTATATTTGCTCGGATGTCTTGCAAATCCCGAATGAAGAGTCGCTTGGCCAGTTTGACATCGTGCTGATGGAGTTTGGCGTTCTGCATTATTTCACTGATCTTAACGCTATCTTTGAGGTGGTCCGTCGCAGGCTTGGGAACAAGGGCCGGTTTCTGTTGACCGACTTTCATCCTTTTGCACGAGCTTGGCTGAACACGGTTAATCTGACTCAACCAAGCGGCAACTATTTTGAAAAGGAGACCAGAGAAGGGGAAGTCGCGTTTGCTAAGTTGCTGCCTGAGGAAGAACGCTCCGGATTGGAGAAGGTTCTCGTGCGAAGCTGGACACTTGGCGAGATTATCACAGCCATTGCGGCTTCCGGGCTTGTGATACGCGCATTGGAAGAGATACCAAGTCCTTCGGATGCAAGGTTTCCTGAGTTTTATACGTTAGTGGCTGATAAGGTGGAGTTGGAGCTATCGCCGCTTTGAAGTGATTCAGCTTAAGCCGGAAGAAAGTTAGGAGAAGTGGTAAACAGCACGCGAGCAACAAAAAAAGGCAGTTCCCAAAAGTAGAAACTTCTACTTGGGGAACTGCTTTTCTTATAACTTAACGACTACATGCGTTTTGCCCGTTCCAGGCGTAAGCACGATGCCGTTAGCGGAATCGATCCATTCCGCGCCATCTACGCCGGCGACTTCATGAATGCCGCGCAGCACGATCGTGTACGGCTTCTTTGCCCCTTGCATGAAGAAGCTCACTTCTTCATCTCGGCGAACAGCCTTCACAGTCATTTCCAGCTCGCCTTGCAAGCTGTACAAATTCGCTGCAGCGCTGGCGCCATCCTGCAGTTCAAACAAATGCAGGGATACACCATCCGCGTAGTCGTAGTCAGGTTTCTGATCGTTCGCGCCGATTGCGAGCAACGAATTCGGTTTAACCAACAATGGCAGCGTCATGTAACCATGGGTTTCTTCGTGCCATTTCCCGCCTTCAACGATTTGCCCGCCAAAGAAGTCGGTCCAGCGACCTTCCGGCACATAATACATCACTTGCCCGCGATCATTAAAGATTGGCGCCACGAGCAGGTTGTCGCCTAACATGTATTGCGTATCCAAATGGTGCGTGGAAGGGTCAGCAGCATAATCGAGCACCATCGCGCGCATCATCGGAATCCCCATCTCGGTCGATTGGATGGCACTTTCAAACAGATACGGCATCAACGTGCTTTTGAGCTTCGTAAAATGCCGGAGAACATCAACGGCTTCTTCGTCAAACAGCCACGGAACGCGGTAAGACTCGTTGCCGTGCAGTCGGCTGTGGGAAGACAGCAGGCCGAAGGCGACCCAGCGCTTATAAATATCAGGCGGCGCTGTTTTCTCAAAGCCGCTGATATCGTGGCTCCAGAAGCCAAAGCCGGACAAGCCGAGCGACAGGCCTCCGCGCAGCGACTCCGCCATGGAGTCATAATTGGCCGAGCAGTCGCCGCCCCAGTGCACAGGGAATTGCTGGCCGCCTGCTGTGGCTGAGCGGGCAAAAAGCATCGCTTCATTTTTGCCAAGTTTTTCTTCCAACACCTCAAAGACAGCCTTGTTGTACAGGAAGGTGTAATAGTTATGCATTTTCAGTGGATCAGATCCGTCATGGTACTTAACATTCGTAGGGATGCGCTCGCCAAAGTCCGTTTTGAAGCAGTCCACACCCATATCAATCAGCCGTCTCAAATGCCCCTTATACCACTCCGTTGCTGCTGGGTTCGTGAAATCGACCAGCCCCATGCCAGCCTGCCAGAGATCCCACTGCCACACGTCATCTTCCAACGTTTTGACCAAATAGCCTTGCTCCATGCCCTCTTTGAACAGTGGAGACTTCTGGCCGATATATGAGTTAATCCATACACAAATTTTGAGGCCTTTGTCCTTAAGGCGTTTCAGCATGCCTACCGGATCGGGGAACATGTCGGCATCCCACTCGAAGTTGGTCCATTGATATTCTTTCATCCAGAAGCAGTCAAAATGGAAAACATGCAGCGGAAGGTCGCGTTCGATCATCCCGTCGATGAAGCTGTTCACGGTGGCTTCGTCATAATTCGTTGTGAAGGACGTGGTTAACCACAAACCGAACGACCAAGCTGGCGGCAGGGCGGGTTTTCCAGTCAATTTGGTGTAATTGTTCAGAACGTCTTTCAGCGTTTGGCCGCCGACGATGAAATACTCCATGTTTTCGCCAGGTACGCTGAATTGGACTTTGGAGACGACCTCGGAACCAACTTCGAACGAGACATGCTCAGGATGATTGACGAACACGCCGTAACCTTTACTCGATAAATAAAAAGGAACATTTTTGTACGCTTGCTCGCTGCTTGTGCCGCCATCTTCGTTCCAGATGTCAACCGCTTGCCCATTTTTCACGAAGGGGGTGAAGCGTTCCCCAAGACCGTAAATGTGCTCGCCGACGCCAAGGTCCAATTGTTCGCGGAAGTAAACATCTTTGTTATCTGTTGTGATGTGCCCCGCGCCTTTGCTATTGGAGCCGGTCAAACGTTTCTCTTCGTAAAAGAACTCCGTTCCCCAAGTCTCCTGTTTATTTATTTTGACACTTAGATTGCCGGATTTAAGCGTCACCTGGTTACCGCTCTCATCTATAGTGACAGGCGTCAGCGGATTTTCGAACAATTCAAAAGCCGGTCCCTTTGTTTGCTTGCCTGCATGATGCGTCCAACGTACACGGATGACATCAGCGATTGGGGAGCTAATTTCACAAGTCAGCAAGGCGCCGTTTAAGGTATCGCCTTTTCGCTGAATCCTTCGCGCAGCGGCATAAACCGTAAGACTGCTGCCGTTTTGCTCCACTTCGCGGACATCGACAGGGTTCAAAACTGTGTATCCTTCTTTTGCCATCCAATAGCCATTCGAAAATTTCATTGCCATCAGCCCTTCGTTGTAATTTAATATAAGTATATTGATTTATAAATCGCTTTCCTTTCTTTATATTGCTGGAATGTATCAGTATTTTGACATAGGGCTTAATTTTGTGAAGGAGGAACGAAGCTATGCAGCAAGCGCATTTAAAAGAAGACCGTGTTCACGGCGACCCGCTATATCCCATTCGTGTGTATGAAATTTGCTGTCGGCCAGGGGAAGAACTGTTAGACCTTCATTGGCATGATGAGTTGGAATTTCTAATGCTCACGAAGGGAAAGGCCACATTTCGCGTTTCTATGGATGATTATGAACTGGAGGCGGGTGAAGCGATTTTCGTGAATGGCGGTCAGCTTCACTCGGGTTACATCACCTCAGAAGAAGAGTGCTGCTTCACAGCCGTGGTGTTTCACCCCGATATTGTAGGAAACGGGCGGTTTGATCTTGTGGGCGAGAAATATATCACACCGCTCATCCAGCAGAAATATGTCATTCCTGCCCATATCTCACGTCAAACGGCAGGCGAAGTAGAGCTGCTTGAACTGCTGCTGCAAGTGTTCGATTTGAACATTAACGAATTACCGTTATATGAATTGACGACAAAAGGATTGCTGCAATTAATTATTTCGAAGCTGATGATGTTGGGAGGGCCATCTTATCGTGAACTTCCCCCTGCGGTGAGCCCGACGCATATTGACCGGTTAAAACTCATTATCGAATATATTCAAATGAACTATAGCGGGCCCATTCGCTTGGAGGAGTTAGCAGCGCTCGTTTCCTTCAGCGAGTCTTATTTCTGCCGATATTTTAAAAATTTTACTGGAAAAAGCCCGCTGGAGTACTTAAATCAGGTACGGTCACAGCGAGCGGCTTACCTGTTGAAGGATACGGATAAGAAGATTACGGAAATTTCGCTGGATGTGGGGTTTAATACGCTAAGTTATTTTATTGGTGTGTTCAAAGCGCATTTTGGTTGCACGCCATCCGAATATCGCAGAAAAGCCCATGCATAAGGAATGGAAACAGAATCAGGGGTGAAGTCATGTGTTTGTTAAGCTAAGAGATTATTTGAAGTCGTGGATGTACGATTATTTAACTTTAAAAAAGCGGATATTTATCATCTTTCTCTGCAGTACGCTGATACCGTTTATTTGTATCGTTCTTATTTCTTATTACACGATTTACTCGATCCTGACGAATAAAATTCAGAACGGGATACAGAGCAATCTGAAGCAAGTCGAACTCTCCTTGGAAAGCACGATCAGTAATTTAAATCACGTTTCTCAGCAGCTTGCTTTTGCAGGGAGCGTAGGGAAAAAGCTGGATCAGATGTTATCGCTTCCGCCAAGCCAAACCTATGAACGATCACAAATGATCAGCAATCTAAGAGATGAATTAAGCTTAGTTACCTTTACGAATCCAAATATCGGTCTAACCTTGTATTATTTTCAAAAGGATAATACCTATGATCTCGAAAATGTAGGGGTTAAAGATAATTTCTCTCCTGAAAAGCTGCCGTTGCTGGCGGAATACTCAGGAATTTCGTATTATGGCCCTCATATCAGTAACAACCGGTTCGATAACAACTTTGTTTTTTCAGCACTGAGGAAGGTGGATTTGCCCATGCGCGATGACGTGTATGTCTACATTGAATCTGGGTTCCATCTGACGCAAAACATTCTGAACAATGATCAATTCGGCGGTGGGAATTATCATATTTTTCTCGACAATAATGGTCGAATTGCCTATACAGAACTGCCCAATGCGTTCGTGAAAGATACGATCTTCCCGAATTTCTCCAGTGAGAGCACGCACGGCAAGCAGAATGAATTTATTTGGTTTCGGCAGGCCAGCAATCAAGGGTGGAGTATCGTATCCGTCATTCCGAAAGCTGATTACAATAAGGAAATGAATCGGTGGTTTCTGCAAATTTTAATGTTTGCGCTTATTTTTCTAGGGATTAGCCTGCTGATGGCATGGCTTTTATGGAAAATGGTCTATGTTCCTTTGAATGGATTTAATCGAGAAATCAAGTTGATGGCGCAAAATCGCGTGCAAACGCTTAACGTAAAAACCAAAATACCGGAGTTTGACTTCCTTTTGAACCAATTTAGACAGATGAGGGAGCAGATTTGGGAGTTGTTCGCCGAGGTTGAGCATAAGGAGAAGCGGCGAGTGGATCTTGAAGTTGAGAAGCTGCTGTATCAAATAAATCCTCATTTTCTGATGAATACGCTCGATACGGTGCACTGGTTAGCCCTTATGAATGGTCAAAATGAGATCGATCGCCTTGTTTCTTCCCTAAATAAGCTGCTGCATTACAATTTAGGCAAGCTGGGAACCGCATCCACAATTAATGAAGAAATTGAGGCCTTGAAGCAATATTTGACGCTGCAGCAAATTCGTTATGACTTTAAGTTTGATGTCCAAATGCACGTTGATGAAGACGTTTGGAGCATGCCGGTGCCACGGTTTATCCTCCAACCGCTGGTGGAAAACTCTCTGTATCATGGGCTCAGCGACGATGGGTATATCCGGGTAGATGTGAATTTAACGAATGCCATTCTGATCTCTATTCAGGATAACGGTTCAGGGATGTCGGAAGAAACGATTCAAAACCTCCTGCATAATCCGGAAATCGAGAACAAAAAAGTCGGCATGGGGATTGGGTTGAATTATGTGAAGCGGATGCTCGAATCGCAGTACGGCGATAAGGCGGAGCTGCGTATACAGAGTGTAATCGGCAAAGGGACAACGATATTTGTAACGATACCTATTATGGAGGGGAACCGCCGTCATGATTAAAGTGATGATTGTCGATGACGATAAGTTGGTGCGTAAAGGGCTGATTTCTGCCATGCCTTGGAGCGAGTTTGATATGGAGGTTGTCGGAGAAGCGAGCAACGGCGAGAAGGCGTTGGAATTCATGGCTGACCATGCCGTCGATTTACTGCTCACGGATTTAGCGATGCCCGTCATGTCGGGGATTGAGCTATTGAAGATTGTGCGCAAGCAATATCCGGCTATGTATACCGTTGTGCTCACTTTCCACCAGGATTTTGAGTATATCCAAGAGGCGCTGAGGCTTGGCGCTATTGATTATATTGCCAAGGTGCAGCTGGAAAAGGAGCGCTTTGAAGAAGTGTTGGGGAGAATTCATAAACGGATTCTGGAGGAGCCAAAACCTGCTCCGCAAGCACCGGACGTCTTCTACGAGGGGGTTGGCTCACAAGACGAAACCGTTCCGCAAGTGGACAAGGCTGTGCCGGATCTAGATCAAGTGAAGGAACAATGGTCGGGGCACGAATGGATTCATCAAGATCCGTTATTCGCTGCTCAGGTCAAACAGTTAAAGCATTTGCGGTTGCCGCAAACCAAGCTAATCGGGCTTTTATATACGTTAACGGATAAATGGAATCTATTATTCCACCCTGTTCATATGGCGAAAATTGCGTTGCCGGACGCTTTTGAAAACTGGCCGGAAGTTGAAGCGTGGTTAACCGATACGCGTGACATGATCCGCAAGGCGATGGACAAACCGGCCTTCTCACAAGAGGTCGTCGAATGTGTGATGAAAGCCGTTCACATCGTCAGTGAAGAGATGCAGGAGCAGATTACTGCGGCAATCATTGCGAAGCGGGTGAATATGAGCAGAAGCTACTTCAGCCAATGTTTCAAAGAAATTATCGGCATTAATTTTAGCGAGTTTTTGCGCAATAACCGAATCGACAAGGCGAAGGAATATTTGCTTTATACGAATAAGACGATTTTGTGGATTGCTGAGCATGTAGGCTATATGGATGAGAAGTATTTTAGCCGCAGCTTTCGGGAGCAAACCGGATTATTGCCAAGCGAGTATCGGCTAAAGCATGCAGCAGGTAGAGAAATGTCCGAAAGTTAGGGGGTCAAATGCCGGAAATTCCGATGATTGGATGCGAACGCCAGCAAAATCTCGGTCAATTACCCATCTAAGGTGTAACCGTTTTCCCTCCTTGCAGGGGCATAATTCGTGTTATTTTTATCGTGTAGACAAATTATATAAACGAAAGAAGGGGATTTATATGAGCAAGCCTAAAAAAAGCATGCTGCTTTTACTCGCAGGAATGCTAGTTGTCTTATCTGCCTGTTCGGAAGCGAATACGGCTAAGGAATCACCTAAAGCTTCAACAGCGGCTACACAAACTGCGGGTGCACAAACAGCAGCAGGCCCTTTCGCCAAATCAGAGAAACCGATTACGATTAAAATCGGGAAAGATGTTGACGCAGCGGACAAAAGCTTGCCTGCCGGAGACTCGCCGGAAAGCAACCAGTATACCCGCTATATTAAAGACAATTTGAATATTGATACCAAAATTGTTTGGCAAGCGGCAAGCGGGAAGGATTACGATCAAAAAGTTAACCTATCTATTGCCAGCAATGATTTGCCGGACGCTCTTGTTGTGAAAGACACGCAGTTCAGACAAATGGTGAAAAGCGGTCAACTCGCTGATCTGACAGAGGTTTATAACAAATATGCCTCACCGGCGCTCAAAAGCATCATTGATAGTACAAAAGGTCTTGCACTTAAATCAGTTACCGTAGATGGAAAAATGTATGCCCTTCCGAACGTCACAACGGAATCGGACATGGTTCATATGATGTGGATTCGCAAGGATTGGCTGGATAAGTTAGGCCTGCAACCGCCTAAAACAATGGATGAACTGGAGAAAGTAGCCAAAGCCTTTGTCGAGCAAGATCCAGACGGAAACGGCAAAGCGGATACGATCGGGATTTCAGGCCCGCAATTAGGCGGCTTGTTGAATGCAGATTTTATCAACCCTAACAATAATAACTATGGTTTCGATCCGATTTTCGCTTCCTACCATTCTTATCCAGGATTTTGGCTAAAAGGTGCTGACGGTAAAACAACATACGGTTCCCTTCAGCCAGAAACGAAGCAAGCGCTCTCTAAGCTGCGCGATCTGTATTCCAAAGGCTTGATTGACAAGGAAATGACGATTCGTAAGGATGCTCAAGAGCTGATCAAAAATGGAACTTCCGGTATTTACTTCGGTCTATGGTGGGCTGGCGGATACGGTCCATTAGCGGATGCCATCAAAAATAACCCGAAAGCGAACTGGCAGGCTTATGCGGCGCCTCTGGATGTAAATGGCGAATTTACGCCACACATGGGGAACCCGACGAATCAGTATCTCGTTGTTCGGAAAGGGTATGAGCACCCAGAAGCTGCTATTCAAATGGAAAACTTGTTGCTGCGTGACGAATCCAAATTCGATGTGAAAGTAGCCATTGGCAACTATCCATTACGTATCGTATATGCTCCAATGGATGAGATGGACGTTACGTACAAAATGATGAAAGAAGTGCTTGCCGGTACTAAAAAACCGGAGGATTTGGATCTCCCAGGATACAAATTGCTGAAATCCGATGCGGAAAAAGTGAAAAAAGTGAAGCTGGAGCCTTACGACAAATACGATATACAGTATTGGGATCCGAATGCGGATTTAGGTACATGGAAACGGATGTATTCAACACTTGTAGGGATATCTGCACTCCAGCTGCCTTATAAGAAAACCTACAGCGTAACGTACTCCCAGACGAAAACGATGGAAAGCCGATGGGCTGCACTGGATAAATTGGAAAAAGAAACGTTCCTCAAAATTATTATGGGTGCTGCGCCGTTGGAATCCTTCGACAAGTTCGTCGAGGACTGGAAAAAGCAAGGCGGAGATCAGATTATTAGTGAAATTGAAGCGAACTTGAAATAGTCGCAAGGGCACACCAGGCGCCAGACTACTCTGGCGCCTTTCCCTTAACAACAAAGAATGGAAGTGATTGATAGGATGGTTACGAAGGGTTTTGCCAAACATTACTATCTCATGCTTCTTCCTGGCTTTATATGGTTGACGCTGTTTAGTATCGTGCCTATGTTCGGCATTGTCATTGCTTTTCAGGATTTTAATCCAGGTTTAGGCATTTTTCATTCCGAGTGGGTCGGGCTGGAAAATTTCAAGTACATGTTTTCGTTGAATGACAGTAAAACGGTTTTTTTCAATACCTTGTTCATTGCTGTTATGAAAATTATTGCGAATATGATAGTTCCGCTGGTCTTCGCGTTATTGTTGAATGAATTGCGCATCGCGGTGTTGAAGAAATGGGTTCAGACGATTGTTTATTTACCGCACTTTTTATCTTGGGTTATTCTTTCCGGTATTTTGCTTGATATCTTGTCCTATAAAGGACCTGTTAACGGGTTGCTGGGGTTCTTCGGCATCAGTCCTACACTGTTTTTCGGCAAGGCGGAGTTGTTTCCTTTTATCATCGTTGGAAGTGATGTTTGGAAGGAATTCGGTTTTAACACCATTATCTTTTTGGCGGCTTTAACGGGGATTAATCCGGCGCTGTACGAAGCGGCTGCGATTGACGGCGCTACGCGCTGGCAGCGATTGCTTCACGTCACGCTACCCGGCATGATGACAACGGTCATTTTACTTTCGGTGCTTAGCTTAGGGAATGTCTTAAATGCGGGTTTTGACCAAATTTTTAACTTGTACAATCCACTTGTGTATTCAAGCGGTGATATTATTGACACTTGGGTCTATCGGACAGGTCTATTGAATCTGCAGTATGGATTGGCTACGGCAATGGGGCTTTTGAAATCCATCATTAGTTTTGCGTTAATTACGACTTCCTATGTGCTAGCCGCTAAGTTTGCAAATTATCGTATTTTTTAATATAAAGGAGCAGGATTATGGTCAGAGAAACAACAATAGGCTCCAGAGTGTTCGATCTTTTCCTTATCGTGCTGCTGGTTGGCATCGCTCTTCTGTGTGTGCTTCCTCTCTGGTACACGCTGGCTGTTTCGTTAAGCGACAATGCGGCAGCGTCCTCGGGGCAGGTCAGTTTCTGGCCGGTGGGATTTAACTTGAATTCCTATCATGAAATTATGGGCGACAGCAAATTTTTCAATTCCTTTTGGATCTCGATTCAGCGTGTTGTTCTGGGATCGACCCTGAACTTTGTTATTATTGTGTTGATGGGGTATCCTTTATCCAAAAATACGAAAGATTTGCCGTTTCGCAACGTCTTGATGTGGATTTTGGTATTCACGATGTTATTTAACGGCGGCTTGATTCCTTGGTATCAAACGGTTAAATCGCTAGGTCTGATTAATAATATCTGGGCGTTAGTCCTTGGGAACAGCGTTCCGATCTTCAGTGTCATCCTGGTCATTAACTATTTCCGTAATTTGCCGAAGGAACTGGAGGAAGCGGCACTCGTCGACGGTGCAGGTCCTTGGTATATGCTTGTAAAAATCTTCATCCCGCTGGCAGTGCCTGTACTCGCGACTGTGACCTTGTTCAGTATCGTTTATCACTGGAATGAGTTCTTTAACGGTCTAGTGTTGATGTCGAATGCCGATCATTATCCGCTGCAGACCTACATTCAACAGCTGGTAGTTATTGTGGATGCCAACACCATGACTGCGGAGCAAATTCAGAAGATGAGCGAGCTTTCCAACCAGACGCTGAATGCGGCAAAAATCTTTATTGCGATGATCCCGGTGCTTGTCATCTACCCGTTCTTGCAGCGCTTTTTCATCCATGGGATTACGCTTGGTTCTGTGAAAGAGTAATGAGAGATTTAAAAATGGCTGGCTCTGTGTAAACAGAGCAGCCGTTTTTCTGTTATACGACGCTTGAACGATTGGAGTGAAGGTGTACAGCGAGATCGTAAAAAATGATAGGGCAGTGTAAGTTCATACAATGTAAAGGCAGCTTATAAGGAGTAAAATTTAGACAGAGGTCATAGGATTTTGAACACTGCAACAGATCATGGCAATTTCGACGAAAAGTGAGGAGGTATAAGAATAGTATGCATGTCAACTTAGCTTTACAACGACCAGTAATTTGCAGCTCGGAGCGTATGAATGGTGAAGGAAGCCATGCTGTGGATGGAGAAGCGGGCACTTTTTGGCAGCCGCTAAGCACGGATCGAAAGGATGACAATCGCGTTTGGATAACGGTTGATTTGGGAAGTACCGTTTCGTTTAACCAGATCATTTTGAAATTTGCATCGGGTTTCATAAGTGGTTATCAGATCGCCTATTCGCAAGACAACCTCATTTGGCAGGAGGCTTACCGGAAAGATGCTTCTAAAGAAGACATCGGACGTACCAATAAGACCATTTTTCCACGAGTTAATGCCAGATATATCAAGCTGGAAGCGGAACTTTTCGATCCAGAACGTGATTTTCAAATGGTGGATTTCGGAATTTACGAAATCCCATCGATTCCAAACGGACCTTTGTTAGCAAGTGTTTATGCGAGCAATGCTGAGGGAGATACCTTTGAGCAATGGGATACATTAGCGCTTGTAAAAGGGGGCAGTGCGCGACTTACTATAAAAGGAGTCATGACGGATAGGACGGCAGCTGATCTAACACGAGCAGAGGTCGTCACAACTTGCATGAATCCGGAGGTAGTCGTATTGGATGAACTAGGTGCCATGACTGCGCTTAAATCAGGTATTGCTCAAGTCAAAAGCCATGTTACTTTACAAGGGGTCACGCAAGAGATCAACCTCTATGTTGACGTTGATGATCCGTCCGAAAGGATAGCAGATCTATGGCTAACGCATCCTTCACTTGTGATGGAAATCGGGCAACCTGCTCTACTGGCAGCGGACAGCGAATTTCCGGTCCTGCATATTTTGGCTACTGAACGTATGTCGGTGAAGAGCACTTTGATAAACGATTTAACCGGTGAGGTCATCATCTTTTTACCGGAACGTGAAGTTGAGGCCAACACGGAATGTACGTTTATGATACCTGGTTATGCTTCCCAAGCTGCGCACTATCAATGGCGTATCGAGCTACTACTGAACGGTCATGTTGTAGGTTACGATGCTTTTTATTTTACGATTCTAGATCCCGCGGCTTCTGAGGAAGGTCAGAATCAAATTGTTTATCTGAACCAGAACGGCAAGCTTGCCTATGTACCGGATTATAAGGGGAATCGTGTCATCGACTTTTCCAATGCAGGGTATGGAGGTGGGGGAGTCCCATTACCGGATGTGCCGATAGTCCTCACCATCGAACCTATTGAAGGCGATAATACGGCACATATTCAGCATGCGCTGGATCGTATCTCAGCCCTGCCCCTTTCTCCAGACGGCTTCCGGGGGGCCGTTCTTCTAAGGAAAGGTATATACCCTATCAGCGGACAGCTTCGTATTCGTGCGAGCGGAGTCGTATTGCGTGGAGAAGGAGCAGATGAAAAGGGCACACTGCTGTATGCAACAGGGACGATGAAGCGCAGTGTGATCGATATCCAGGGAGCATCGGCTCCAGAACTGTTAACAGAGACCGCAGCGTCTATAACGGATCTCTACGTTCCGTCAGGCTCACGCAGCCTCCATGTCGAAGATTCATCCGGCTTTCGTCTGGGTGATACCGTGAAGGTATTGCGATTTGGGAATGAAAGATGGATTCATGCCATTGGGATGGATTCAATTAGGATAAGGCCTGTAACAGGAGGGACCGTGCAATGGTCGCCATTTGAACTAGCATTCGACAGGGTGATCACGCAGATTGACGGCAGTTGTATAACACTCGACGCACCTATAGCCAATGCAATAGAACAACGGTGGGGGGCAGGCGCGATCGTCAAATACGAAGATGCCGGCCGAATTGAACGAATTGGTGTGGAACATTTGCGGATTGATGTGACTTATGATCCGAGCGTCAAGGAAACGAGCATGGATGGAAATGAGGGAAGTGCGACGTACCTGGCTGATGAAAATCACGCCATCACAGGTGTGTATATAGACCGAGTTAAGCATGCATGGGTTCGCAATGTGGCAGGCTTCCATCTGCAGCATGCTCTTGTGCAAGTTGAGCGTGATACCAAGTGGACGACCGTTCAAGATTGCGCCGTATCCGATTTTATAAGTATAATAACCGGCGGACGCCGTTATTCATTTCATCTTGTTGGCGAATTGGCTTTGGTACAACGTG
Source organism: Paenibacillus anseongensis (assembly GCF_009757995.1). NCBI lineage: Bacteria > Bacillati > Bacillota > Bacilli > Caryophanales > Paenibacillaceae > Paenibacillus > Paenibacillus anseongensis. Next base: position 37,275 of record NZ_WSEM01000037.1, on the reverse strand, counting down.
TTTACTCGGAAGGGGCAAGACATGCTTTTACAGTTGATTCCCGTGTTGCAGGTCCGAATGTATTCTTCGATTGCAAATCCAAACAGGATTATAACACCAGCGAGCCGCATCATCGATGGTCAGTAGGCTGTTTGTTTGACAATGTGAATGGTCGCATTCACATTCAAGATAGGGCTTGGTTAGGCAGCGGTCATGGTTGGGCGGGGGCTAACTACGTCACCTGGAATACCCGCAATGAGCTCGTTTCTCAACAACCGCCGACTGCGCAAAATTACGCTTTCGGACATGTGGGGAAGAAGGGGAAAGCGCTGCTGCCTAATGCCTATGATCCTAGACCAAAGAATGATGCTTTTTGGGATAGCTTTGGTACACATGTCAAGCCACGAAGCTTATATTTACAGCAATTACAAGACCGGATTGGTGCCGAGGCCGATGAAGTAAAATAATTATGGCTGTCCCATACATTCTAAAAAAAGAGGCGATCCCTCGGTCATTAAATGACTTTGGGACAGCCTTTTTTATTTCACCAACCAGCTAATCAAGAGACAACGATACGGACTCACCTTGCAGCACATGATGGTCAATCAATGTCTCGGCCGGCACTTCCTCATCGTTAATGCGGCGAATTAATAAATCTGCGAGCTTCGTACCGATTTCGTTCACATTATAGTCCACCGTTGTGAGGGAGGGATTAATATATTTAAGAAACTCAATATTATCGAACCCCATGAGTCCGACTTGGTCGGGCACGCGGATTTTACGTGCTTTCAGCCATTTCAAGACCTCCAATGCGTACACATCGCTGGAGCAGAGGATGGCGCATTTGCTGTCGATTGTATCCAAGAGTGATTCTAATTCGGTCAAATATTGCTTCTGTGCGATAACGTTAAACCGCATATCCGGAATTTCCGCACAGGCTTGCACGAAACCTTGATATCGCTGCTCGGGCACATAAATATTTTCTTTACCTTTGCGCATCAAGGGAGGGCTTAAATAAATGAGATGGCGGTATCCCTGTTCGGCAAGAAAGGCAACAGAGTCACAGATCGCCTGTTTATCGTTAATCCAAATGTAAGGAAACGGATTGGTAAGCCGGTTGCCGAATGTTACAATCGGTGTGCGTGAACGAAGGAGAAAAGACTCGAACTTTTTGTTGTCATTTGCCGGCAGCAGGGCAATGCCGTCGACACGACGATCCAACAAATTGTTGATATATTCCATTTCAAGCTCCTTGTCGCGATTGGAAAGCACCAAATAGACGATATAGCCTCGTTTCCGAGCCTCAGCCTCGAAGGCATGGAAGAGCTGGGAGAAAATTTGGTTATGGATGTCGAATAACACGATACCGAGTGTTTTCGTATGTCCTTTGACAAGGCTCTGAGCCAAGAAATGCGGTCGGTAGCCAAGCTCTTCAGCGACGCGCATGATCTTATCGCGTGTGTCCGGATGAATGCCGGGACGGTTGTTCAATGCGCGATCTACGGTCCCTCGGGTAACGCCGCACAATTCGGCGATTTGTTTGCTGGTAACGTTCATAGGCATGGACCTCCGTGAAAGGCTCTAGTGGTCTAATCGTAGCTTATCTCGGCGTGCAGGTCAAGATCCGTGCTCGTGAACGTAAAGGGAGTGCGTGCATATAGGCATTAGGAACGAATTTCATTTAAAGCGTTTACAAAGTGAAACTTATTTGTTAAGATGAGTTCGTTCACGTGCACGATGCAGGTGATTGGAGCTCCGATGCAGGATTAGCCGAAGCGGGGGACGCCCCGGATGGCGCAGTTGCTTTGTTGCAAATTTTTTTAATCTTTCTCGTGCACGTGCACGGGATGAACATGGACCATGAATCGCAACGTAGAAAGGCATCAGCCGCACCGATTATGCCAATACGGGAGAGCGGCGTCACATTCTTTTAAGGATGGTGTCCTGTATGAAAAAGGTTTGGGTCTTCGTATTAATTTTTGCACTCGGGTGGTCACTTGTCGCATGCAGCTCCAATTCAACACCAGCTTCATCGAAATCAAGCAAAGCGGAATTAACGCTAGTGTGGAGTAAAAATGAAGCCTCTGATGAGCAGTTAACGAATATTTTAGCCGAATTCAATAAGCAAAACCCGGATATCACGGTCAAAAGAGTGGAAGTCGTCAGCAGCGGTTGGGCGGACTATTTCAATAAAATTCAGACGATGATCGCCGGCGGCAAATCACCTGACGTCATTCGCGTAGCCATCGAAGGCATTCAAATGTTTGCGAAGCAGGATTTGCTTCTCCCTTTGGATACCTACATGAAAGCCGATCCGGCTGCACTGGACAATTACAATGATTTGCATCCGAAGCTTCAGTCGCCGTTTGTCATCGACAAAAAAACGTACGGTTTTGTTTGGGACTGGAACAATGTCGTGATGCATTTTAATACGGATATGCTCAAGCAAGCGGGCTTGTCTATGCCGAATAAAAGCTGGACGAAGGACGATTTTCTCCAGTATGCGCAAAAGCTGACTACGGAAAAAGACGGCAAAAAACAATACGGATTTGCGATTCCGAATTATTATTTTGGCGCCTCTGCTTGGTTGTTTAACAATAACGCAAGCGTTCTGAACGATGACATGACAACCAGTAAATTAGACGATCCGAACGCCATCGAAATGATGCAGTTTTTCCAGGATCTCATTTACAAATATAAAGTGGCCCCGGTTCCAGGACCGAAGGATGATCAAATTCAGATGCTCATGAATGGTCAGGTAGCAATGATATCTGCTGGCAAATGGCCATTCGGAACGTATGACAAAAATAAGTTTACGAATATCGATGTGCAGTTCTTACCGACGTTTAAGACGAACAAAGTGATTTTTGGTTCCGGAGCGTTCCCTGTCCTTAAATCCACCAAATACCCGGAAGCTGCCTACAAGCTTTCAGCTTTCTTGAGCGGTGTCTACTCACAGAAAACGACGCTTTCCAATACTTCAATTCCGACACGCATATCCGTCATGAACGAAGTGCTGCCTAAAACACCGGCTCAAAACTGGAAAGTATACGCAGAAAGCGCCGATGTTGCCAAAGCGGTAGAAGCGCCTATGCAATATGGCGAAATTCAAGGTGTATTCGACCGTCACGTATCGGAGATCCTGTCTAATCAATCCGATGCGGCGACAGCCATGAAAAAGGCCAAACAAGAAATCGACGCTATCCTGAAAAAATGACGCCGAATCGTTGGCAGTCCGTCGGCGATCCGGAGGGATCGCCCGGCTCCACGGTTCATGGGAGGAGTCTAGCGTGGGAACCTATCGCAAGATGTCTAATACTGTTGTCGGCTTGTTATTTCTGGCGCCAGCGTTGCTATTTTTTGTACTCTTCATTGGCGAACCGGTTGTAGCGACTCTATATTTAAGCTTTACCAAATACAACGTGATCACGCCGGCCAAATGGATCGGTTTTGACAATATCAAGCATTTGTTCGCGGATGATCGTTTATGGCTGACGTATGGAAATACGCTCAAGTATGTCTTGATTTTAACCCCTATGCATGCGATTCTCGGTTTATTGATTGCTTTGGCGGTCAATCGGAATATCGGCAAAGGGTGGAAATATTTGTACCGTACGATTTTTTATTTCCCCGTACTTGCGACTTCGGCGGCGGTTGCGGTTGCTTGGCAGTTCATCTTCAGCAAGGATTTCGGCATACTGAATTTCTTGTTAAGCAAATTTGGTGTCAGTCCCATTGCCTGGATGCAGTCCCCGCAGTGGGTTTACGTGGCTGTAGCGATCTATAGCTTCTGGAAATTTATCGGTAATGCGTTCCTGTATTACTTAATCGGGCTTCAAAGCATACCTGCTGCACTGTATGAAGCCGCCGAAATTGACGGAGCGAATAAGACACAGCGTTTTTTCTCTATCACGCTGCCCATGCTTTCACCAACGATTTTCTTTGTCTTGGTGACGACTCTGATTGGGGCGACCCAAATCTTTGATGAGCCGTACCTCATTACGTCGGGTGGACCAGGAGACGCATCCCGTTCCGTGAATATGTATATTTATGAAGTAGCGTTCCAACATCATGAGATGGGATATGCCTCTACACTCTCGCTCAGCTTGTTCTTAATCATACTTTGTGTGACGGTCTTTCAATTTTCCATTAGTAAGAAATGGGTCAACTATGACAGGGATTAAAAGAGGAGTTGATACAAGTGGAGGCTTCCAATCTTCAAGCAGCAAGGACCGGGACTAGAACGGGCGCCATGCGGGGATTAGGGCCGGGACGCATTCTGCTGGACGGCGTGCTGCTGCTCTTATCCTTTCTTATGCTGACCCCGTTCCTGTGGATATTCTCCACCTCGCTGCGGCTGCCAAAGGATTCGTTCACACTGCCGCCTGCCATCTTTCCCACAGCATGGCATATTGGCAACTACGCCGAGGTGTTTGCGAAGGTACCGTTTTTCGATTTTATTTCCAACAGTCTGAAAATTTGCTTGATCATCGTGCTGGGACATATTTTTATCTCCAGCATGGCGGCTTTTGCTTTTTCCCGCATCACTTTTCCTGGACGTAATGCGCTATTTCTCATATTTCTATCCGGGCTTATGATTCCGGGGCAAGTAACGATCATCCCGCAGTTTATTCTGATGTCGAAGCTGGGGCTTGTTGATACGCATCTGGCGCTTATTTTGCCGGGACTTATTAATCCGTTCGGTATTTTCATGATTCGGCAGACGATGATGTCGATCTCCAGTGCGTATGATGAAGCCGCCTATATGGATGGAGCCAGCCGGATTTGGGTGTTTCTGAAGGTCATTCTCCCGATGTCCTATCCAGCTGTGGCGGTCACTTCGGTAATTAGCTTCATCGGACATTGGAACGATTTCTTCCGGCCGCTTATTTTTCTGAATTCATTTGAGAAAATGACGCTGCCGATCGGGATGACCGCATTAACCGGAGCTTTTGGAACCGGGAATCTTTCTGCCATTCTAGCAGGGGTGACATTGTCGCTCATCGTGCCACTGCTTTTTTACATATTCGGACAAAAATATTTGCTCGATGGCATCACTGCGGGTGGACTTAAAATGTAAGTGAGCACAACGAATGATTTTAAATCATGAGGAGTTTGAGGAGGCCGTTCTATGAGTACGAATCAGTCAAATGCGCAATTTGGTATGGAGAAAAATTTTGAATATACAGGTGCCAAAACGAATCAAATCTCGTTTCCGCTTGGTGGCATCGGGACGGGCAGCATTGGCCTAGCCGGGAATGGCCGGCTGATTGATTGGGAGATTTTCAATCGTCCGAATAAGCTAAGCTTTAACGGATTTTCCTTTTTTGCTGTAAAAGCAGAGCGTCAAGGCGAGGTGATCCTGACCAAAGTGTTGAACGGGGATTTGCAGACCCCTTATACCGGCGAAGGAAAAGGGAAATTTGAGGGCTACGGCTACGGTCCTAGACGGGAGAATATGTCGGGATTTCCGCATTTTGAAAATACGTCGTTTCGAGGAGAATTTCCGTTTGCGGAAATGACGTTCGATGATCATGCCGATCCCATCCATGTCAAGTTGACGGCTTTCAATCCGTTCATCCCGCTGAACGATCGGGATTCGTCGATCCCGTGTGCGATTTTCGAATATGAAGTGACGAATCGCTCCACGGAAGAATTAGATCTCAGCGTGGTAGGCAACTTGACGAATCCTCTTCGCAAAGGAGCCATAAACGAAGCAACGGAGGTAGATGGCAGACGAGCGATTCGGATGTCCTCTGTACAGTATAAGGAGGATGAAGCGGATTTCGGCGATTTGACGCTGCTTGCCGATCATGATGACGTCAGTTATCAATCCTATTGGTTCCGGGGGAGCTGGTTCGATAACTTGACCGTGTTCTGGAAAGATTTCCGCCGGCCAGGCCGCTTTCAGGAGCGAAATTATGAAACTTCAAGTGAATTAGATCCGAGAAGAGTGCATGAAAAGCACCAGGATGTCGGCTTGCTGAGCGGGCATCGTACGGTACCGGCTGGCGGTAGAGCGACGTTTCGCTTCATCCTTACATGGAGTTTTCCGAATTATGTAAACTTCTGGAACCCGGGCGGCGATCAACTGCCTTCATGGAAAAATTATTATTCGACGCTATTCGAGGATTCGACTGCTACGGCTAAATATGTGATGACGAACTACGAGCGGCTTTATGCGGAGTCGCGACTGTTTAAGGATACGTTGTTTGGGTCTACGCTGCCTGATACGGTCGTTGATGCCATTAGCAGCAATATTTCTATTTTAAAATCGCCTACTGTACTGCGTTTAACCGATGGGACTCTGTACGGGTTTGAAGGCGTGCACACGAATGAAGGCTCATGCGAAGGATCTTGTACCCACGTATGGAATTACGAGCAAGCGACAGCTTTCCTGTTCCCGGCTCTGGCACGTTCGATGCGGAAGATCGATTATACCTATGCACAATTTGAAAATGGGAAAATGGCGTTCCGCCTCATGCTGCCTGCAGAGCGGACAACACGCGATAACAAGTTCAGAGCTGCTGCCGATGGTCAAATGGGCGGCATCATTAAGTCTTATCGCGAATGGAAAGTGTCCGGCGATACAGCGTGGTTACGCTCACTGTGGCCTAACATTCGCAAAGCGCTCGAATTTGCCTGGGAGCCGACCAACGAAGACCAGTGGGATGCCGACAAAGATGGCGTAATGGAGGGGCGGCAGCACCATACGCTCGATATGGAGCTGTTCGGCCCGAACTCCTGGCTGACAAGTATGTACTTGGCGGCTTTGAAAGCTGCAGCCGAGATGGCCAATGCGCTGGGAGAGCCGGAGACAGCGGCGGAGTACGATGCGATCAGGCTCAAAGGATCGGCATGGACGAATGAGCATTTGTTCAATGGGCGTTATTTTCATCAAATGGTTGATCTCAAAGACCGTTCTGTGCTTGAAAAGTATGGTGCAGAAGAGGTGTACTGGAATGAAGAGGCAGGGGAGCATAAATATCAGATCGGTGAGGGCTGCGGTATTGATCAGGTGCTCGGACAATGGTTTGCTCATCTGGTTGGTTTAGGGTACGTGTTGGATTCGGAGAAAGTAAAACGTGCGGTTCACTCCATCTATGAGAACAACTTTATTGAACAATTAGGCGACCACCCGAATGCTTGCCGCATTTATGGGTTAAACGACGAGGCGGGTCTCGTCATCTGCTCATGGCCTGATGCGAACTCTCCGATTGTGCCAGTTCCTTATGCGGAAGAGTGCATGAATGGCTTTGAATACCAGGCTGCTTGCCACATGATTTATGAGGGATATGTAACGGAAGGGCTGCGTGTGGTGAAGGCGATTCGCGACCGCTATGACGGTGAACGCCGCAATCCGTGGAATGAATTCGAATGCGGCAGCAATTATGCTCGCTCTATGGCTTCCTTCGGATTACTACTGGCGCTAAGCGGATTTGAGTATGATATGGTCGAAGGACATATTGGCTTTAGTCCGAAATGGCAGGAAGATGAGTTCAGCAGTTTCTGGAGCTTGAATGACGGATGGGGTGAGTTCCGCAGCATGGATGGACAGCTGGAGCTGGAGGTTAAAATGGGAACACTGACGTTATCCAGCTTTGGCAGCGAATTGTTGAAAGGGAGCGACATTCGGAGCGTCTTGCTTGGAGGGAACGAAGTAGCCGTCGACTATGCGGAAGGGAAAGTATTATTTAAAGAAAAGATCACGCTTGATCCGTTATCTACTCTTATCGTAAAGTTTTAGTATCAAGGTAGGTGATTCGTCTATGGAAGCTAATCAAGTTATTCAATCGGCTGTAGAACAGCTGCAAAAAGTAGAAGGAATCGCTGCTATCGTGTTAGGCGGTTCACGTGCCTGCGGCACCGAAACACCGGAGTCGGATATTGACATCGGCGTCTACTATCGACCTGAGCAGCCAATTGACATTGCAGCTTTGGAGAAAGCTGCGGAGTCATTGGATGACCAGCACCGCAGCGGTCTTATCACGCCGATCGGCGGATGGGGGCCGTGGATCAATGGCGGCGGCTGGCTTAGCAGCGGCGGTTTTCCCTTGGATGTGCTGTATCGGGATGCCGCGAAAGTGTCAAGCATCATTGAGGATTGCCGGCACGGCCGGATCGATATACATTATCAGCCAGGCCATCCGCATGGCTTCTGCACATCGATCTACATGGGAGAAGTCGCGCGCTGCCGGCCGCTCTGGGATCCGGAGGGTCTCGTCGCTGAAATGAAGGCGAAGACCGTGCCGTACCCGGAAGCGCTGCGGCAAGCGTCCCTCGCGAAATTTATGTGGGAAGCTGATTTTTCCATCGCTAACGCTAAAAAGGCTTTGGGGCGTAACGATGTTTCTTACGCAGCAGGGCATCTCTTTCGAACGGTAAGCTGCCTCGTTCAAGTATTGTTCGCGTGCAATGGGCAGTATTTGCTGAACGAAAAAGGAGCCGTCGCCCAGTGCAGCCAATTTGCAGCAGCACCTGTTGATTTCGAGAAGCGAATCCAGGAGGGATTCGCTTGCCTGACGGCCGATCGCGCGGATTTAACGAGGGCGATTGCTTCTTTTGCGGCGCTTGCCAGTGAGGTGCAGGCGATTGCTGGGTAGCGGAGCGGCTAGGCCCGGCGAAACCAACCGAGCAACTTCGAGGATGAGGCAGATTACTATCGCTTAGCGCCGATTCCTCCTGCTAGTTGCTGCGATTGTTCCACTTTTTTCCTAAGTAGCTGGATTTATTGGCGTTAATTATGCCAAGTATAACCAATTCTCGTCTCCTATCTATGATTTAGCTGGAGCTTCTACCGTTATTTCGTTCCCTGCTACTGAGCAGGGAAGATTAACGGTAGTTTTTCCATCTACGATAGCTTGGGGCGGCTTAGTGGATCGTCCGTTCGAAGCAATGGCAGCATTTTCGGTCAAAGTGAAGAGGCTTCCCACCATACTGACTGCTTGCATCACATAGCAGAACCTGAGGGCGCTAATTCTGCCTTATTGGTCCATTTCAAAGTTGTGGGGAATTACTCCTTGGTGCCACACTGCACTATATTGCAGTTTGTACAACCAAATGGGGGTCTATCTGGCTTTTTACTCGTCTATGTTGTAGTTTATACAACCATTTCGCATGAAATGGGCACTTTATTGTCATTTCGGGGTCAAATGATTGTATTCTGTGCAATGAAGATGAGATTGCAGCGTAAAAAGCGTCTGTATGTTGTAAAAAATACAACGGGGAGTTGGCTTTAATTGCATGACGGCCGATCGCGCGGATTTAACGCGGGCGATTGCTTCTTTTGCGGCGCTTGCCGGTGAGGTACAGGCGATTGCTAAGCTTTAACGCCGATTCCACCTGCTATGTGCTGCTATTGTTCCACGTTTTTTCACAGTAGCTGGATTTATTGGCGTTAATTATGCCAAGTATAACCAATTCTCATCTCCTATCGATGATTTAACTGGAGCTTCTACCGTTATTTCGTTCCCTGCTACTGAGCAGGGAAGATTAACGGTAGTTTTTCCATCTACGATAGCTTGCGGGCGGCTTAGTGGATTGTCCGCTCGAAGCAATGGCCGCATTTTCGGTCAAAGTGAAGAGGCTGCCCATCTTACTGACTGTTTGCATCACATAGCGGAATCTGAGGGCGCTATTTCTGCCTTATCGGTCCATTTCAAAGTTGTGGGGAATTACTCCTTGGTGCCACACTGCACTATATTGCAGTTTGTACAACCAAATGGGGGTCTATCTGGCTTTTTACTCGTCTATGTTGTAGTTTATACAACCATTTCGCATGAAATGGGCACTTTTTTGTCATTTCGGGTTCAAATGATTGTATTTTGTGCAATGAAGATGAGATTGCAGCGAAAAAAAATCTGTATGTTGTAAAAAATACAACGGGGAGTTGGCTTTAATTGCATGACAGCCGATCGCGCGGATTTAACGAGAGCGATTGCTTCTTTTGCGGCGCTTGTCGGTGAGGTACAGGCGATTGCTAAGCTTTAACGCCGATTCCTCCTGCTATTTGCTGCGATTGTTCCACTTTTTCCTAAGTAGCTGGATTTATTGGCGTTAATTATGCCAAGTATAGCCAATTGTCATCTCCTACCGATGATTTAGCTGGAACTTCTACCGTTATTTCGTTCCCTGCTACTGAGCAGGGAAGATTAACGGTAGTTTTTCATCTACCGTAGTTTGGGGCGGCTTAGTGGATTGTCGTTGCACAGCATATATCTCATAGCGGAACCTGAGGGCGCTATTTCTGCCCTATCGGTCCATTTCAAAGTTGTGGGGAACTATAGGGCTTTATTTCAACGTTTTTGGCTGACTTTCAGCCTAATCCGTTGAAATAAGGGACCGTAGTTCCCCTTCGTGCGTAAAATGGCTCATTTCGCAGAAATAGCGCCCCTTAGTTCCCCTAGACCGAGTCTCAACCTCGGCCTCGAGCCCTGGTCCCGGGACCGGCCCCGATAGCTCCGCCTTACCCAACGGTTGGCAATGACGGCCGGCAGCCGCTCCAGTTCCTAAGTGCAGAGGCTGCCCACCATACTCGCTCTTTGCATCTCATAGCGGAACCTGAGGGCACTATTTCTGCCCTATCGGTCCATTTCAAAGTTGTGGGGAACTACAGGGCTTTATTTCAATGTTTTTGGCTGACATTCAGCCTAATCCGTTGAAATAAGGGCCCGTAGTTCCCCTCCCATGCGTAAAAGGGCTCATTTCGCAGAAATAGCGCCCTGTAGTTCCATAAGGCCGAGCCTCAACCTCGGCTTCAGGCCCTGGTCCCGGGGAGGCCCCGCCAGCCGCTCCAGTATAATTTGTCTTTGACAGGTGAGGCGGAGTTGGCTGATCTGGTGAGTAGTGTGATGGGACGGTGCGAAGAGTCTTAACATCAAGCTTGCCGGTGTTTAGTCGGTTAGGTTTCGATGTTTAGTCGGTTAGGTTTCGATGTTTAGTCGGTTAGGTTTTCGGTGTTTAATCCGTTAGGTTTTCACTTAAAATTTCCTTTACAAAAAAGGTTTTGACCTTAGGCGAATTCATGTAAAATATAACTTAGAAATAGAGAGTAATGAGAAGGAGAGATTCACGATGGCTGTGTTGGATATTAAGGTTGATGATTTAACGGGTCCTGAGGTAAGGGGATTAATTCTGGAGCATCTGAAAGGAATGTCAGAGCTTTCACCACCGGAAAGCATGCATGCCCTGAATATTGATGGGCTCAAAAAACCGGAAGTTACGTTCTGGAGTGCCTGGGACCAAGGGCAATTAGCAGGCTGCGGCGCAATGAAAGAACTTGAACCCGGACACGGTGAGATAAAATCCATGCGAACTTCTTCTGCACATCTTAGAAAAGGGGTTGCGAAACAGCTTCTTGAGCACATCATCGGGGAAGCCAAGCGACGTGGTTATCAGCGTTTAAGTCTGGAAACTGGCTCCTTTGAAGCCTTCGAGCCGGCAAGAAAACTGTATGAAAAATCCGGGTTCGAGTATTGCCAGCCGTTTGCGGATTACACAGAAGACCCGCTTAGTTCATTTATGACTTTGAAATTATAGAAAAAAAGGCTGCTGGACCAACAGGTCTGGACAGCCTTTTTTTTTCGCCGCTTCAAGGGGTTTTCGAATAAACCAAAAATCCGCTTCTTTTTTCCCAACCTGCAGCCGTCCAGAAAGAATGGCCCAAATCATTATTTTCGAGTACAAAAATGTGACATTTCTCAATGCCTATTTCTCTTAACTGCGCAAGACTCGCTTCTACAAGACGATGACCGATCCTTTGTTTGCGATATTCTGGATTCACAGCTAGATGATAGATAAATCCTCTTCTGCCATCGTGCCCAGCCAAAATAGTTCCAACCACCTGATTGTCCGCTTCGCATACGAAACAAAATCCTTGATTTCGCTGCAGATAGCTTGCGATATTAGGTTTTGAATCCGCCTCACTTAAGACAAGACCCTCAATTTGACTCCAGAGTATAAAGGCCTGATCATAATCCTCAATGGTCATTTCCCGAATAATGGACATCAATTAATTCTCCTTTGACACAAGGTTTAACTCCATTTGATTATCCTATTCTTGCAGGCAAATTGGAAGAGAGCATTGAAAACTATCGCTATAGTTGTTATTATATTTTCATACAAGTAACTGTGTGTGACTGGCGGAACATGGGGAACCATGAGGGAGCACATAGATAATCAGCCGTACGCCTGGGCAGAGGTAAGGGGAGATCCCCTTACCTTTTTGCGTTTCAAATTTACTCAAAAGGGATGATTGAAATGTCAGCAGAAACATTAATCTTGGATGGTAACCGGGTCGCAGACGCCATGAAGGCATCACTGAGCAACAGAATCAAAAACTTGTCCGATCAAGGCATCGTTCCTTGTCTAGCGACCGTGTTGGTCGGCGACGATCCTGCTTCAGCGACTTACGTACGGATGAAAGGAAACGCGTGCAAGCGACTGGGGATTCAATCTATTCGTGTTGTTCTTCCTGAACACACGACTACAGAGGAGTTAATTGCAGCAATTAACAAGCTTAATGATGACAACAGCGTGCATGGGATCTTGTTGCAGCACCCGGTCCCGAAGCATATTGATGAAAGGGCAGCTTTTGAGGCGATTCATATCGATAAAGATGTCGATGGCGTCACGACGTTGGGATTTGCTCAAAATGCTTTTGGATTTGCCGAGTTCCCATCCTGTACGCCGGCGGCGATTATGGCTATTTTAGACTATTATGAAATTCCGGTCGAAGGCAAACATGCTGTTGTCATTGGAAGAAGTCCAATTCTCGGCAAGCCTGTCTCTATGATGCTGCTAAATAAGAACGCAACCGTTACGACCTGCCACTCGAAAACAGCGAATTTGGCCGATATCGTTCGTCTGGGAGATATTGTTGTAGCTGCTGTGGGTAAACCTCGATTTGTTCAAGGCGATTGGCTAAAACCAGGCGCAATTGTCTTAGATGCAGGTTACAATCCTGGAAACATAGGCGATGTTGATTATGACGCTTGTTGGGAGGTGGCTTCGGCCATTACACCCGTTCCTGCCGGGGTTGGTCCAGTGACCATTGCAACCTTGCTCAAACATACGGTCGATGCGGCTGAAAACATAGCAAACAAGCGATAAGTGTAGAGCACCTGTGCCTGCAACGTTTTGTAAACATCATATTTTCACCGACAACTGGTCATACTAGGGGATCTAGAGTAAAGAGGTGAACATCATGTTATTTAACATTATTGCAGGCTTTCTCATCCCCTGGGTGTTTGGCATTTATCTGTACAGGAAGTCCCGAATTATTGTGTTTCTAATCTTTCCAATAACGGTCACGATATCTAGCTTAATCAATGATACAGGGTATCATTTGGATTTTTGGGATTTTACCCCATTGATTGAGAATGATGAGACACTTTCAGCACTGCCGCTTGATATTGGGCTTTATCCCATTATGGCCGGCTATATGATTTATTGGATTCGAAAAAATAATCAGCATGCGCTTTTGAAAATAGGCTGTTTTTGCTTGGCTACGACTGCGCTGGAATATTTGGCGTTTATTTTTGGGAAAGTAGAATACAGCAATCATTGGAATATAGGTTGGACCTTTGTATCCTATATACTTGCTTATAGCCTAGTCTATTTGTATTACAGGCTTTTGGTAAGGTACGGTTATTGGAAATGAAAAACGCTTAATTTGCTCTTCTGGCCAGTGGTCATAGGGAGTTGTTAGGCGTTTTTTTGCTGTTCTTCCTTGAGGAATAATTTGGATCAACCTGCTAAAAATATTTCTGAACGATTTGAAAAGGGGGCAACCAATGAAAATTAAAATGTTGTTCATTAGCCTGGTGTTTTCAGTTTTATGCGCAAATGTCGGATTTGCTGAACCAAGGCAATCTATACAAGCTGCGTTCGTACGCGGCGGCGATCTATGGGTCAAAAAAGACGATAAAGAGCTGCAAGTTACGCTACATCAAAAGGTAAGCGAGCCCAAATGGTCGGCAGACGGGAAGTTCATTGCCTACTCACTTGCTCTTGGCGAACAGCAGCATGAGATATGGGTGTACAGCTTGGAGGCGAAAAAACATAATCGCGTCTATCCAGGCGGCGACAATTTCCAGTGGTCTCCCAATAGGAATGATCTTGCTTTTAAAATAGATGGCGTTCTGAATACTGCAAAGATTGGCCGCGATAAAGTGGACCCCTTTAAGAATGTAACTCTGGGTGTGGATAACTACTCATGGGTACCTGATGGTAGTGGATTTCTGGTATCTTCACCTGCTCAGCTACGGCCATCCGGTTGGACGAATGTGGAATTGTATATGGTTCCGGCCGACGCCAAAATGGACCCCAATAAGAGTAAGCATTTTTATACGCTTCCTACGGAGTCGCCTGGCTTTTTCGCTGTTGGCACAAGCGTATTCAAATGGTCCAGTGATAAGAAATGGATCTCGTTTACTGCGCATCCAACGGCATCTTTGTCGGCGGACGGCAATGCGTTATGCGTGTTGTCTTCGGATGGCGAACAGTTCCAGCAATTGGATAACATGCTTCACTACCCGCAATGGTTTGCCTGGTCGCCTACGAAGGCAAGGCTCGCCTATATTGCAGGGGAAGGCCGAGTTGCGGTGCAGAATAAGCATTTGAAGCTCAAGGATCTGCCCGCTCTGAAACCGGCTTCTTATACGCCTCAAGGATATGCGGATCGTGATTTTACATGGGAAAACGATCGCATGATCATTGTTTCTAGGTCCAAGGAATCCAAAGAGGATGCTGTATGGCCGCTTCCCGCTTTATATCAGCTGAGCCTTTCAAATAAAGAGCAGAAGCAGCTCACACATCCTCCGGAAAAAAACGGAGACTTCGGTCCGTACATGCTAAGGAAGAGTAATAGACTAACCTGGATCCGTTCTGACGGAAACCATGCGGAAGTATGGAGCTCGAATCCGGATGGAAGCAAAGCAGAGATCTGGATTTCCCAATTGGATGTAGGCGTTCCTTATTATGGATGGAGTAACTGGAGCACTGTTTTAGCTTGGTATGACGCTCACCGATAGCATTAATTTACATGCTGCCCGTTCGCTTTTCTAGCGTTCGGGTTGTTGTATTTTTATGAGATTTGGAATAACATTAAACGATAAATAATATGGTTAATCTCGATGAAAAGGACTTCCAGATGAACGAAATATCGCTTGATTTTCTGACGATTTTATTACCGTCCTATATGTTTTTTTATATGGCTATTTCAATGTATGCCCGGAATAAACAAAACCTGGTGAACCGCGTGGCCTCGCTGCTTATGCTTTCATTACTCTTTTATTTTCTAGGTGAATATATCAAAACAGCGCTTTTCCCCAGATATGAGAGTTTAATTGTGCTTTTTTGGAATGCTCCTATGCTGCTATTAACGATTAGCAACCTTGTGCATCTTAGTGTGCTTGTTGCGGGTAAGACGAGTTCGACAATAAGACAATTTGTCTTATGGATATATTTGACTCCGCTGCTTTCGTTGGCGTTGATGCTGCTGATCTTTGGTCCTCAACATCTCTATCTTCCAAGGGTAGATGGACCTAGTCCTTTAAGTCCACTTATGCTTGGTTTAGCGGTTTTTTTTGTAGGAAGTTATATTTTATTATCCGTAGGTATTTTGTTAATTGCCTGGCTGACTACCCAACTTGTGAAACGTAAAAAGATGCTCATACGGCTTTTGGCGGGATTACTATCGCTTTTTGCCTGGATACTTATCGTGACTTTCCTTCTCTCTCTAGCAGTTATTACGAGTTCAGTTTCAATTGCTCTTTATTTTTCCGGAACTCTTCTGTGGGTGGTGTCGCTTAGAAGGCTCATTACGAAATATGACTTTTTGCCCAGTTACCGCGATCTGTTTCACACCTTGTTCCAATCCGCTCCGACCGCAATCTTCCTTCTGGATCTGCAGGGGATTGTCAAAGAGATGAATCCTCGCGCGAAGAGTTTGTTTGGCTTATTTACGGAAGACATGGAGCGCATCGATGTGATCTCAAGTCTATCATTTTACGATGATACGAGTTTCAAAGAACGATGGAACGAGTTTCAGATGAATGAAACCAAGAATCGGCAGTGGGAAATGAAACTGAACATTCAAGATCAAGCGCAGCTGGATATGATCGTCAGCATGGAGAATATCGAAGGTGCAGAGGAAGGAATGGTCATCCTGAATATGACGGACATAACCTCCCTGAAAGCTACGGAACGCCAACTGGTTGAGTCGGAAAGGAAGTATCGCCATTTGGCTTTCCATGATCCCCTCACGGGTCTCTTGAATCGGGCTGCCGTGCAGGAGCATGCGAATCTTAAAATAGCTGCGGGCGAGCCATTCGCACTCATTCTAATAGACTTGGATAATTTCAAAACCGTGAACGATACGCACGGGCACTTGATTGGAGATGACTATTTAAAACATATCGCGGATTTGTTGGAACTGCATGCAAGGCCAGGAGATCTAGCGGGAAGAATCGGCGGGGACGAATTTGTCCTGTTGATGCCTTTCGATTCGGCCCAAATGCAAGTGTACGAGGAAGCGCATTCTCGCTTATTCCCGCTTTCTGCCAATCCTTTTCGCATCCATCAGAAGTCGATTCCCGTTTCTTTTAGCGCTGGAGTGAGCCTATACGCCGACCATGCTTCAGATCTTACAGGGTTGCTGCAGAAGGCGGACGAGGCCATGTATGAGGTGAAGAGGAGCGGGAAGAATGCGATTTCTGTAGCGAGTAACGGAGCAAGTCATACGAAATAAACAGAGGTTGTCTCACAAGGTAAATTACCTTCTGGGCAGCCTTTTTGTTTTTGAAAATATTATGCTAGCGACGCTGCTCAAAGCAATGGAAAATAAAAAATAAGTATTTTGCAACGATCGCTCTCTGGTTTCCAAGAACCAGGAGCGATCGTTTTTTATGAAAGAATGGATTACAGCAGATTGAAAAAGTAGTTTATCTTTAGTGGTAAAAGATGTATCATATAATCTGTCGTATATATAATACAAAATAGTGATGGAGAGCTGACAATGAAGCAATTGAAGAGTTTACGTCTTAAAATTTTACTTGGTTTCTCGGCTGTTTTGGTGTTGTTCGTTGTAATGTCTGTTTTTATTTACACGCAAGTAAACGTTTTCAATGGGAGTGTCAAACAAATCGTAACGAGTGATGTCACGAAGTTGATTATTGATGAAAAGCTAAGCGGAAATATACAAAAACGTATAGCCTTGGTAAGGGGTTATATCATATTTGGGGACCCGGATTATAAAAAAAGGTTCTTGGAAACTACGGAAGAGAGCAAGGCGTTCCAGGAGCAACTTTTAGCCATAACGACTTCGCAAGAAGCGAAAGATCTAGTAGCAAAAAGTGTTCAGTGGAGACAGGTAATTGAACAAAAGTTATTTCCTGCTTACGACAGCGGCAATAAGGAATTGGCGATCCAAATTTTAAAAGATGAAGTTACTTCTAAAGGACGTGAAATTGACGAAGGCTTTAACAAATTAGCGCTGACCAGAGAATCGGAAATTCATGAACTGGGAAGTGTGTTGTTATCTAGCGGAGACCGTTTGGAGTTGAATATTGGAACACTTTCTATCATCGCCATAATCATAGGAGTAATACTGGCTCTTTTCATTGCCAATCAAATTGTATCCCCGATTATTAAAGTTGTTTCCAGAATGAAATCCATTTCTGCAGGCAATTTAACGGAGGATATAATGATAACGAATGTGAAGGACGAAATCGGCCAATTAGTCCACGCTTCGAATGATATGGCGGAAAGCTTGCGTGACATTATTGTGCAAGTGAGAATAAATTCTGAGCAAGTGGCTGCAGCAGCGGAAGATTTAACAACAAGTGCTGAACAAACGAGTCATGCCACAGAGATGATCTCCATCACGATGCAAGATATTGCGTCGAGTACGGAAAAAGAAGTTCAAAGTGCGGAGGAAACTTTAGAAACGGTGAGTGAAATATCCGATCGTGTGCAGCAAATTGCGAGAAATGCGCACTCTGTCACAGATGCGGCTATGGAAGCGGCTGAGAAGGCAGCACAAGGAGGGGGTGCCATAGAGACGGTTGGTAAACAGATGAGTGCCATTCATCAGACCGTTAATGGTTTATCGAAAAATATCAAAGGTCTAGGCGAACGTTCCCATGAAATCGGGCAAATTATTGAAGTTATGGCCGGTATCTCCATGCAGACGAATCTACTGGCCTTGAATGCAGCGATTGAAGCAGCTAGAGCAGGAGAGCAAGGACGCGGATTTTCGATTGTCGCGAATGAGGTTCGTAAGTTAGCGGAACAATCGGCCAATTCCGCTGAGCGAATTTCTCAATTAATCGGTATGATTCAGGAGGAGGCAGCTAAGGCTGTTCAATCCGTGGAATTTACAACGAAGGAAGTAGCTGTAGGCATCGAAGTGGTTAATATGGCAGGAGAGTCGTTCGAGCATATTGAGACTGCTATCCATGAAGTGTCAACTCAGATCCAAGAAGTTTCTTCTGCGGTTCTTCATGCAGCCTCGGGCACGGAACAATTGGTTCACGCCATGCAGTTCATTTCCGAAGCTTCGGGAAATATTGCTGCAGGAACGCAAGAGGCATCCGCATCAGCCGAGGAACAATTAGCCTCCATGGAGGATATTTCGTCCTCAGCTGCAAATTTATCTACGATTGCTGAAGAATTACATGTCATAATTAGACAGTTTAAAGTTTAAATCATGATGGTGTCCTAAAGCCAAGATGTTGGCGTGAGGGGCACCTTTTTTATTTATTAGCCAGGTAGACTTGATTATTTTCAAATAAACTCTTGACTTGGTCGGCCATAAACTGAGTGGAATGCGGCATTTGATGGCGTATCCACCACTCTACAATGCCAATGAAAGCAGAGGCCATGAATTGCGCTTTCAGCTCAAGATCGATGTCGGGCTGATTATCCGGCTTTTTCATTTTAACCATCAGATTGACAGAAATAAAATTCAGCAGTTGTTCCCGGAATAGAAAAACCCTTTGATTGGAAAACATGGCGGAGAAGAAGGGGAAGTTATCGTGAAAATAATCAAAAATCGGTTTGGGCTCCTGCACCATGCCCTGCGAAACCGAAGGATTCTCCCGCTTTGTGCAGAGCGAAATTAATTCATTGATATGATCTTCGATGCATTTGTCCAAAAGGTCGAATTTGTCACTGTAGTGCAGATAAATGGTGCCGCGGTTCACATTGGCGCGCTCGGCGATTTCGTTGATGGTGATCTGTTCAAAATCTTTTTCCGAAAAAAGTTCCAAAAACGACTTGGTGATGGCTTGCTTCGTTCTGAGAATGCGGCGGTCGGTTTTAACTACGTTCTCCAATTTAGTGTTACCTCCTTTCAGATAATCAACAATTGTAAGGGTGATGTTGGATATCTAACAAATCCGTATCAATTAACCATTGAGTAATCCAAGCTTCTGTCTATAATATTAATCAACGGCCGTTAAATATTCAACACGTGTTAAATATATTATTCAACATTGAAGGAGTGTTTAACGATGGAAAATGTACAAGGTAAAGTGGTCATTATTACAGGAGCATCCAGTGGAATAGGTGAAGCTACAGCGAAAATGTTGGCGCAACATGGCGCAAAGGTGGTATTGGCCGCCAGACGAGAGGAACGCTTGCACACGATTGTGGACGAAATCAAACAGGCTGGCGGCGAGGCTGTTTCTGTAAAAGCCGACGTCGCTTCTGCTGAAGATATGCAGCAATTGGCCAATTTTGCTTTGCGTGTATATGGCCGAATCGATGTGCTGGTGAACAATGCAGGCGTCATGCCGAGTTCCAGGATGAATGAATTAAGAGTAACCGAGTGGGATCAAATGATCGATGTGAATATCAAAGGCGTTTTATATGGTATCGCCGCGGTACTGCCTGCCATGAGGGAGCAGCGGTCTGGACATATCATCAATCTGTCTTCTACGTCGGGTTATCAGGTGTCACCAACATCGGCTGTATACGCAGCTACCAAGTTCGCGGTAAGAGCCATCTCGGAAGGACTGCGGCTTGAAGAATCAGCGGCTTCGAATATCCGATCGACCGTAATTGCTCCGGGTCTGACGAAAACCGAACTGTTTGATAGCATTACGAGTCCTGAAGTGCAGGCGATAGCCGGTCAAATAAGTGGGTTGGGGATTTCTCCTGATAGTATTGCCAGAGCCATTGCATTCGCCATTAACGAACCAGATGACACGCTGATCAGTGAAATTATGGTTAGACCCACCGCTTTAGCTTGACCAAAAAGAGGCTGCCGATAACATACGATCGGCAGCCTAATCCCTTTTTATAGAAATGCTTATTTCGATCCAACCGTAAATCTTTGGTTGACATGCTTAGGATTTTCGATTTCATCGAGTAGCGCAATTGCGTAATCAGCGTAACTGATATAGCTTTGTCCTTGCGAATTGACAAGCAAATGATCTTTTCCTGCTGTATATTCTCCAGTCCGAATGCCCTCTGAATCAAAAAAGGCGGAAGGGCTGATATAGGTCCATACGATGTTAGTGGTGCTTAGCAGTTCGTTAAGGTTTTCTCCCATATTTTTGGCGGTACTCAGGTATAAAGCCGGGAAATTTTCCGTATCGAAAAGTCGTGTTGTTTTGTCCTGGTCAACGAATAAACTGCCTGCTCCGCCCACCACGACTAATTTGGTATGCGTGTTAGCTTGTAAGGCTTGAATCAACACTTTACCAGCCTCCACATGCTGATGTTCAAGTCCCGGCGCGGCGTTGAAGGCATTTACAACAACATCATAAGGCTTTAAATCGTCGGCTGTGAGATCAAAAATATTCTTTTCTACAGCGTGTACATCGCTTTCTTGTACTTTGGACACACTTCTAACAAAGGCCGCTACTTCATGCCCTCTTGAAAGGGCTTCTTGCATAATGACTTTACCCGCTTTTCCTGTTGCTCCGATGATGGCGATTTTCATTGTTTTTCCTCCTAAAATGTTTAAAATATTTGTAATAATTATTGTTACAACATAGTCGAAAAAAAGCTCGTACTACTTGAAGATATGATAAATAACATCTTGTAGTGTTTTATTTCTAAGCTCATTTTCCATCGCTGCTTTTACACTTTCAAAAGTCACATCCAAGGTTTGTTGGATCTCCCTGCCGACCGTACAATTCGGATTCGGATTATCATGGATATTGAAAATCTCAGACTCCAATTGGACGGATTTATAGATATCATACAAGGTGATTTCGCTTGGACTTTTGGTCAAGGCAAACCCCGCAACGCCTACTCTTGAAGATAGTAAGCCGGATTTTTTCAACATGCTGGTAATTCTGCGAATAACAACGGGATTCGTTGAGACGCTTCCTGCAATCATATCCGAAGAAGCCTTAGGGTTCGTATGAACTAGAGCCATTATATGAATGGCAACGGAAAGACGTGTGTTAACCATGACTATCACCTCACGAAGGAAGTGTCTTGATGAAAGGATGAGGCTTCTTTCCATAGGACACGTTTATCCCATTATAGCAGATAAATGAGCTTCTAGCTTCCTCATGGTCATGGCAATGCCACCAATTATCGTATACGCTACATATATTCACTCCTTTGCTTTATTTGTTTGTCTTACATGTAACAATAATAGTTACATGATTGGTTTTTGTCAACCACCCCTCTGTCATTAATAATTTAAGAAAGTTTTAATTTTTACACTCATATCTTTTTAAATATTTTTCCTTATCCTTGAGTGAGCGGCTGGCTATAGCTGCTATTGGACTAGTGAAAAAGTTTATAGAGGTGGGAAAAAAGGATGTCAATGACCATTTTGATAGCTGATGATGAGACGGAGATTGCCGATCTTATCGAACTTCATTTAGAGAAAGAGGGCTATCGATGCTTGAAAGCAGCTGACGGTCAGGAGGCTATAGCTGTCTGTGACGCGCATGTCATTGATTTGGCGATTTTGGATATTATGATGCCTAAACACGATGGTTATGAAGTAACCAGGCAGATACGAGAGAAGCATCACTTTCCTATCATTTTTTTAAGCGCCAAAACGTCCGATCTCGACAAGATTGCAGGACTGGTAAGAGGGGCGGATGATTATGTGACCAAGCCATTCAACCCGATGGAGTTGGTAGCGCGAGTCAATGCGCAGTTGAGGCGATCTAAGCAATTCAATCAGTCGACGCAAACAGCTAGACCCGTTTTGGAGGCTGGTGGATTGTTCATCTATCCCGAAGAACGTACTGTTTTTTTATACGGCCAACCCATTGAATTAACTCCGAAAGAGTTTGATATCTTACACCTGCTGGCCAGACATCCCAAGAAAGTGTTTAGCTCGGAACATATTTTCGAACAAGTGTGGCGTGAGACATACTATGAGGGCAGCAATACGGTCATGGTGCATATTCGCTCTCTGCGGAAAAAGCTGGAGGAAGACGTGCATAAAACCAAACGGATAAAAACCGTCTGGGGGGTGGGGTATTCATTCCATGGCTAGCATGTTCCGCAGTTTTCGATTTAGAATGATTTTATGGTTTGGCTTAAGTATGTCTATTTCAGCGGTGATCACTTACATCCTTTTTAAAGTCCTTCAATCTTACTACTACACAACCAGGTATGAAAATCCCTTAACGAAAGTACGTTATTTCATAAGAGATATCGGGGATATCAATTTCTTTCTGCTCATCTTCCTTCCTCTCTCCTTTTATTTCTTCTATCTCTTCACAAAACGATATGCGACCTATTTTTATGTCATATCCAATGGAATTAACCAGCTCGCGAAAGGTGATTTCAACAGCCGTATTCGCCTGTCCTCCAATGATGAATTCGGTGATGTCGCGAGAAACATTAATCGGGCAAGCGAGAAGCTGCAACAAGCGATGGAAAGGGGCGATTTTGCGGAAACCAGCAAGGAGCAATTGGTACTGAATTTGGCTCATGATTTGCGTACGCCTCTGACTTCTGTGATCGGTTATTTGGATTTCATCCTTCAATCGGATGGACTAACGGGCGATCAAACGAATCACTATACACGCATTGCCTACACTAAAGCACAACGGTTGGAAAGGCTGATAGACGAGCTTTTTGAAATCGCTCGAATGAACTATGGCAGGCTTCCTCTCGAAACAAGAACGATCGATCTCAATGAGCTTCTCATCCAATTAACTGAGGAATTATTTCCTGTCATAACTAAAAAAAACTTATTAATCAGAATGAAAATGACACCGCATATGCTCGTTTGGGGTGACGGAGATTTGCTGGCACGCGTATTTGAAAATCTTCTGACGAATGCCATTCGCTATGGTGCAGACGGGCTGTTTATCGATATTATTGGCCATTCGGACGGTGGAGAGGCCGTGATCCAAGTGGTCAACTACGGAGATTGCATTCCGCAGGAGGAGCTACCGCATCTCTTTGATATGTTTTTTACGGGGGATATGGCCCGAACGCATGAAGAAGGCGGCTCCGGTTTAGGCCTGTTCATCGTAAAGAATATTGTAGAGCAGCATCATGGCACAATTACAGTTCAAAGTAATTTAATTCGTACACTATTTGAAGTCCGTATACCACAAGGTTGACATCGCCTTCCAAGGCGGTGTTTTTTTTCTGCAAAAGACTTTAGAAAAACTTTAAGTTTTACCCTGCTTTTTTTTAAAAAGTTCATCTTAATCTACATGTAAGAGAGGAGGGAGTAGATGAAAGGGTTACGTAAGGATGCTTCAGTAGCATGGATGTTTCTTGCGCCGAGCGGTATCGGATTTGCGCTATTCTACCTGATCCCGTTTGCTATGGGTTTGTACAATTCCTTCATGGACGGTACGATAGATGGCCGTTTTGTGGGATTGGATAATTACCGTGCGCTGCTTGCAAGCGACTCCTTCCGGAAGGCAGCTTTCAATACGTTTTACTTCAGTGTTGTTAGTGTTCCGCTCATGCTTGTGCTTTCGCTTAGCTTGGCGCTGTTGCTAAACCAAAATATTTATTTTCGTAACTGGCTTCGTATGGCATATGTGCTGCCGCTTGTCGTTCCTGTCGCTTCCATACTGCTTGTCTGGCAGATTTTATTGGACTGGAACGGCTCTTTGAATGCCTGGTTGAGCAGCTACGGGATCGCACGTGTGGATTGGATGAAAACGGATGATGCCCGAACGGTCATCATTGTGGTGTATATATGGAAGAACATCGGCTATAACGTGATTCTTTTCTTAGCGGGACTTCAGCAAATTCCGAAGGATTATTACGAAACCGCCCAAATCGAAGGCGCTGGGCGCTTACGGCAGTTTGGCAGTATTACGATGGTCTATCTAACATCCACCATGTTTTTTGTAGTCATCATGTCGATTATTAATTCGTTTAAAGTGTTCCGGGAAACGTACCTGATTGCGAGTGATTATCCGCACGACAGTATTTATATGCTGCAGCATTATATGAACAACATGTTCACGTCGTTGGATATTCAAAAGCTGACTGCATCGGCGATTTTGATGGCCGGCTGTATTCTTCTGATTGTCATAGGCATGTTTATACTAGAGCGCCGGTATCGGCAGTTTATGGAGTAGGGGGAAGGAGTCGTGTTTGTTGCTAGTATCCTGAGAAAAATTGCGTTAACGATTGTTATGGGCGTCATAGCCTTCGTGTTGTTATTTCCTATTGTTATTACTTTTACCAATTCATTAATGACTGCCCAAGAAATCGGCATCAACTACAGTCCTATTGGGCAGATGAATAAAGCGGCTCGTTTCGTGAATATCAAATTACTCCCGGATCAAGTGACCTTGGAACAGTATGACAAGGTGTTAGTAGGCAGTCCTAGATATTTGAAAATGTTCTGGAATTCGGCTTTTATGGTCATACCGATTATCGCAGGCCAGACCTTGGTAGCATCGCTTGCTGCTTATGCCTTCTCCAAGCTGCGATTTCGCGGGCGAGAGCCCTTGTTTCTCGTATATGTTTTTACGATGCTGATGCCGTTTCAAGTGACTCTGGTGCCCAATTATATGATGGCGGATAAGCTGGGGCTTTTGAATAGTCCGACTGCGATCATTTTACCAGGTATTTTCGCAGCCTTCGGCGTGTTCATGCTTAGACAGTTCATGCTGGAAATTCCATATGCCTATATGGAAGCGGCCAAGATGGATGGAGCCAGTCATTTGCGGATTTTCTACACTATCATTGTCCCCATGATTATGCCAGGTTTGGCAGCCCTAATTCTTCTTCTATTCGTTGACTATTGGAACATGGTGGAGCAGCCGATTGTTTTTCTGGACGATCCGTTCAAGCAGCCCTTGTCCGTGTATTTATCCAGGATAAACGGCGAGCCAGGGATCGCTTTTGCTGCATCCGTGCTTTATATGGCTCCGATGGTGCTGCTATTTCTGTACGCAGAATCGTACTTCATAGAAGGTATTCAATTGTCTGGTCTCAAGGGTTAGTCTTGCGAAAAGATTATTCGAGAGAAGAAAGGGGGAACGGGGTTGGAAAAGGAGCCGGCTGTATTTGGCCGAAAGAAAAGCATTCGAGTCGTATTCCTTGTTTTTATGGGATTACTTGTGTTCTTTTCGCTATTCAGCAATACCTTGCAGTCGTTAGCATTACCGAAAGTGAGAACGGAAAAGCCGGTGAAAGGGAGTCTTTTATTTTCAATTGAAGGCAGCGGCAGCCTACAACCGTTCTATGAGGCTAAACTGTCGAATACGGCCGGGTGGAAAGTGCAGGAGATTCTCGTTAAAGGAGGTGATCATGTGAAAAAGGGGCAACCGCTTATCCGTTATGACAGCAAAGTGGCCGAACATGAGCTGGAAGACGCTATAACCAACCTGGACAAGCAAAACATCGAACTTCAGAATGTGCAGGACCAGTTCATCCAGTCGACCATGGACGGGGACGACATCAAGATTCGATCGGCAAGGCGTGATCTTGAGACAAGAAAGCTCGATCTGGCTGCGCAGGAGCGCAAAATTAAAGAATTGAGAGATGGGCTGGCAACCCATAAGGAAATGACGGCTCCGTTCGATGGCCTGATAACGAAGGTAAATGCTACGGAAGGGCTGGTTTCAGCGGGAGGACCGGAGATCCTTATCACGAACAGCAGCCTTGGCTACCGCTTCGATCTATTCGTTGATTCAACTCTTCTGTCCAGCTTAGGGATGTCGACGGGAGAGAAGGTAGAGGTCGAAGTACACGCTAGTCAGGAACCCTATACGCGTATCATCAACGGCACAATTGATGAAATGGCGGATGCAGAACCTCGAACCGTAAGTTCCTCTGATGGAGAGGCAGGCAAGACGATAACAGTGCCTCAGAAGGTTCTTAGCGTGAAGGTCGTTGATGCTGAAGTGAAGGGGGGTGAGCAGGTTCGAATCAAGCTCGAGAAGCGATCGCGTGAAGAGGGTTGGATGATATCAAATGAAGCGATTCATCAGGATCGAGACGGTATGTTTGTTTATAAATTGGAAGAGATGAGAAATGCGTTGGGCAACGAATTCATAGTCCGTAAAGTCAGGTTGCAATACAGCGAAAGAAATAGCAAAGAAACGATGGTTCAATCCGATAGCCTTTATGAGGAAGACATGGTGATCTTGGAGAGCAGTGAGCCTTTACAAGATGGAAACCGAGTACGTCTGGAGTAATTAAGCATGTAGATGAGAGAGAATGATAGGAGGATTCATACGATGAAGAAGTGTCAATCAATCATAATTATGAGTTTTTTAATGGCGGTAGCGACCGCGTGCAGCTCAGGAAGCCGTGATGACTCAGCGGCAAGCAAGGAGGTCACAGGATCAGGGTCGGCAAAGGGGAAAACCGTCGTTACGATGTCTTTACAAGCGGCAAATCCTTATTACCAGACAGTAGAGAAGAAGTTTGAAGAAAAATACCCTGACATCGACCTTCAAATTCAGTTTACGAATGAGTATGAGAAATACCAGAAGACGACGAATGCAGCTCTGCTATCAGGAAAAGGGCCTGATATCTTCGAAATCAGTTCACTGCCGATCGGCGATTATTTGGACAAAAAGCTTCTGCTGAACATGAATGACAACATGCAACAAGACCAAACAGTGAATAAAAGTGATTTGCAAACAAATGTGTTGGATGCCTTAAAGTTAAATGGAGGTTTGTATATGATTCCTTCCGGTTTTTTCCTGCGGGCTTTCGTCGGTGATGGAGACATTCTTGATAAAATGAAGGTAGACGATAAGAATTGGACCTGGAAGCAGTTTGCGGAGACCTCGAAGAAAATGGGGCAAAGCGGCACGGAGCGACGTTACGCGTTAGCTAATGATCCGCCAGAAATTCTACTGCAAGAAATGATGGTCGATCATTACGCACAATTTGTTGATCATACAGCGAAAAAGGCAACATTTGACTCCCCTTTATTCATTGAAGCGATGCAGCAAATTAAGAAAATGTATAGTGACAAAGTCATGACCTCGGAACCTGCGGATGTAGGCAAGCAAATGTTCTATTCTACTGTTTTACGATCACCCGTAGATTTTGTAGATGGTTTGCATCAGTTTTTCGCCAATCCGAAGCTGCTGCAAAAACCCGAGCAAACAGGTGGAACCCGGATTGTTACCTCGACCCAGCTTGCGATTCAAGCCAAGTCTCAAGTGAAAGAGGAGGCTTGGAAAGTAATTACCTTCCTGTTATCGGAAGAGGGGCAGTCTCTACAAGAGAGAGAGGGCTTTTCGCTGCTTAAGTCTGTGAATGAGAAGAAATTAAACAGCATTCAGGAGCAGGTGAAAAGCGGTACGTACAAGCTGAAGGACGGGAAAGTGCCTAAGGTATCGGATGAAGAATTCAAAAAGTTCAAACAGCTCCTAAGTACTGCGGATAATTATCCCATGGTAGACGGCAGTGTAATTGCCATGATAGGGGATGAGGCTAGAGCTTTCTTTGGTGAGCAGAAGACTGCGCTCGAAGTAGCAAAGCTGATCCAGAGTAAGGCAACAACCTTCTTGAACGAGTAGGGTACATGACATAGCAGCACCTGTATATATAAGGTCATGACAATCAATGGAAATTGAATGTCATGGCTTTTTTAAAAGATCCTCAGCACCTCGCTGTGGATCTTTTTTTTGTCGCGCCGTGCCTTGGCTAACAGTGGTATAATCAGATTTGTTGATCATGATCTCATAGAAAGTTGAGGCAGAGTTTAAATGATTACAAGAATGATCTATCGAGCGGAATTTGAAGAGGGGCAAGTATCAACAGGTGTAAAAGCGTTAGAAAGTAGTGAGCAAGCCGAGCAACGCGTCATGCAAGGTGAGTTGATGACCGCTGCAGCTTATGTGTGGAAAAATAGTCTATTCCTCTATTATGAGTGTATAGATGTCCGGTTAAGTCCTGATGAAATTGCCGGCGCAGCCGTGCCCTATCTGAAGGACTGGCCTGGTCAATCAGAACCGCGCAAGTGGATTCCAATGATTGACGTGTTCCACTTTAATGAGCCGGCTGATCGTGAGCACTGGCTGCGCAAGGAGCGGGTAGAGAAACGTGTCGGGCGAGTTGCGCATTTGAAACCTGAAATGATCAGCAGTTATATCTATTATCATTATCAGCTTCAGGAAGAGCGAGCGTTCACAGGGGACAAATACGAAATCATTGCGATGCACGAGAACCTGCTGTTTGGTTATCAAGAGTTTCCAAAGGTTATCGAAGAGCCAGTTGTACCCGGTCGTTTGAAAACGAAAGGAACTCCCGAGAACTGGCAGGATTCGCGTATGGATTTGCACTTCCAGCCTTGGGAAGAAGACGGCTATCTGTACTTTAAACCGATTGAACCTATCTTTGCGTATTACATTGGCGACTACAAATGAATTAAGCTGCATGGAGGAATGACAACGTGGAACAACGTTTGGAACAGTCCAAAAAGGTCTACGCCATGCAACTGGCTACGATTTTTCTAGGCTTCATTGTGTTTGGCTTTTCAGAAAATATTAAGGGACCCGCGATCCCGCGCATTCAATTCGATTTTATGCTGAATGAATCGCAGCTTGGGACATTGCTGTCTCTCAATGCGCTGGGTTATCTCATCGCTTGCTCCTTCACGGCTTTTTTAACCCGTCTATGGGGAATCAAAATCGTTAGTATCGCTGCCTTTGGCGTGATGATCCTTTCAGGTGTGTTTATCTATTTATCCAATAGTTTTCCAATGTTTTCCTCGTCTTATTTTCTCATGTATATCGGCAACGGGATGCTGGAGATTGCACTCGCGATTCTGGGGGCGAGAATCTTTGTGAAAAATACGGGAACCATGATGAATCTCACGCACGGCTTCTATGGACTTAGTTCCACGGTTGCCCCGTTGATTGCAACAGGACTTATGTCTGTAAGCGTATTCGGGCATATGCTCGATTGGCGCGGCATGTATGTGGCCATGCTTTCGTTGTCCATACTTCCCATCCTTTTTGCATTGCGCAGCTCCTTTCCTTCCGATGAAGTTGCCCATGAAGACCGGGTTCCTATGAAAACACTGATGCGTGATCGAGTTCTGTGGTTCATGGTTCTGATTCTTTCATTTGGCGTTGTATCGGAACTCGCGGTAGGCGGGTGGTTAGTCAATTTCTTGGAGAAAGCGTACAAGTGGGAAGGTGTGAAGGCTTCCGGGATGCTTTCTGCCTTTTTTCTCTGTTTTACGCTTGCAAGGTTAATTTTGGGTCCGATTACGGATAAAATAGGATTCATTTTGTCGCTCATTATTTTCTCTGGATTTTCTGCGCTATGCACGTTTGGTGCCATCATAGGCGGGGAACCACTTGCCTTCCTATTCGCAGCGGCGGGAATCGGGATCGCGATGATTTATCCGACCGTTATGGCCTTTATTGCCAAAAGGTACCCGAACGGAACCGATACGGCCATTACATTCACGGTTACGCTCATGGGCGTCGGCAGTGTCATTGGCAACTATCTCATTGGCGGCGTTATTGAATTGGTCAAAAACGGGGTTGGATCGGACACCCAAATCGGCTTGATTCGCGGCCTCCAAACCGGATATGGGTTCATTGGACTATGCGCGGCAATCTGCGCCGTATTCAGTTTCATTTTATACCTCATCTTAAAAAAGCAAAAAGAGCTTATCTGAATCTAGCAATTTGTGGTACGATTCTTACATAGTATGGAGAGGAGTTTTGAAGATGAGACCGAAAGTTTTTCTTGCAAAGCGAGTTCCAAGTGAAGTAGAAGCGTATATTGCAGAGCACTGCGATTATCGAAAATGGGACAGGGAAGAAGAAATTCCGCGTCAACAGCTATTAGAGGAGTTATCCGATATGGACGGACTCTTAATCTCCGGCGGAAGCATTGATCAAGAATTGCTGGATCATGCGCCGAAGCTCAAAATTGTAAGCAATGTGTCGGTAGGCTACAACAATTTAGATACGGCGGCCATGAAAACCAGAGGTGTTATGGGAACGCATACACCGGGCGTATTGGATGAAACGGTGGCCGATACGGTTTTCGGCCTTATTTTAGGCGCAGCAAGGCGAATGCCGGAACTTGACGCTTACGTGAAAGCCGGCAAGTGGAAAAAAGGAAGCGATGACCACATTTTCGGCATCGATGTTCATCACGCCAAGCTCGGGATTATTGGCATGGGGCGCATCGGGGAGGCCATAGCCAGACGGGCGAAGTTTGGTTTTAATATGGAGGTCATGTACTACAATCGCAGCCGGAAAGAAGAAGCTGAACAGAAGCTGGGTGTGGTTTACCGGTCGCTGCAGGAACTGCTGCAAGAGTCTGACTTTGTCGTGTTAATGACGCCGCTGACAGCTGAAACGACCCGTTTAATCGGCCGTGAAGAGCTGGCGCTTATGAAGAAAACCGCCATCTTTATCAACACGTCCCGCGGTCAAACCGTGGATGAAGAAGCACTCATTGACGCATTGGAAAAAGGGCAGATTCGCGGAGCAGGTCTTGATGTATTCGAACAAGAACCGGTAGATCCGGAGAACAAGCTACTGAAAATGCCGAATGTCGTCACCTTGCCGCATATCGGATCGGCCACCCATCAAACACGTTTTGATATGGCGATGCTTGCCGCAACGAATTTGGTGAAGGGTGTTCAAGGGGAAGTGCCGCCGAATCTTGTGGCGGAGTTGAAGTAATGAATGCCTGACGGGGCCGATTTAAACTCCGTCAGGTTTTTTTTATTTTGTGGCCAATTGACCTCTCACCCAACCCATCAGTACAACACATAGCGGATAAACAATGCCTATGAGGAGGGCGAGAGGGATGTAAGTGTGGTTATCCCATTTTTGTTCATAAGCGCCATTCGGGTATACAACAAGTGCTAGGACGGTAACAATTAGCCCGATGGGCGTACAAAGCGATTTGTAGTCGCGTAATTGGAAGGCGTGCGCTAAACCTCGAAGTGTTGCATGAAAGTACATCGATGTTTTAAAAAAAATGGAAACCAGCCATAAAAAGGCTACGACAACTTCGATGCGCTGCAAGAAATTGCCGATGCTGATTCTTTGCGCCAAGGCATAACTGGGAAATGATTCCATGGCCGTTGTGTCTGGTCCTAACACCAACACACTGGATACCACGAGCAAGAGTAAGACTAGTCCGCTTATCACAACGCCAACAAGATACCCTTTTGCAGCTCTTTGTACATTTGAAACTTGATTGATAATAGGGCCAATTGTAATAAATAAAGGAATATACGTAAAACAAAGGATTCTGATCACACACCTGGTAATCGGAATGGCGGTTGCCTCTCCAATCGGCAAGAGATTGTTCGTGTCCATATTCGGAATATTCATGGTCATAAATAAGGCAAACAACAGGATGAGCCAAGGAAAGAAAATTTCAGCCGTTCTCAGAAAAACAACCAGTCCCAGCTTGGCTCCCATTATGACTACCAGCATGAATAGGATATTAATCGCCTGGATCGGCGTTGAAGGCATAATTTGATTGCTCATGAAATGGCCAACGTAAAAAACGTCCTGAGCCCCAAAAATAAGCGTCAGAAAACTGAGGCCCAAAGTGATCATTCGGCCCAGCCATTTGCCAAAAACGAGGTCGTTGATCTCGAAGAGAGAGGAGACCGCATATTTTTTCGCCACTGCTGTATAAAGGAGGGTCAAGATTGCGCCCAGACCTATGCTAAGCACAAGTGGGATCCAGGCATCCTGTTTGGCATCCGCGGCTATCGACGCTGGTATGACCAGGATAGCTGTACCTATGGAATAAAGGATGACGATGATCATGAGTTGCCGCGGTGTGATGGACTCTTTGCCCATGCAAGCACATCCTTGTTTAGCTGTTTTTAACTTTTTTTCTGCGCGTGTAGCCGATAATGATGAGCAGACCGGGATGCAGGCAGCCGAAACATAAGCCCAGAGGTACCCAGGTATGTTGGTCCCATTCGTGAATGTAAGCTACATTAGGGTATACCATTAAAGAAAGCACGATCACGATGAGACCTGTAGGCGTTGCAAGAGATTTATAATCTTGGAGTTGAAAAAGGGAGGCAACAGCTTTGAGCGCTACGTGAAAATAGAGCGTCAGCTTAAAATAAATGGAAATAAACCATAGAAAAGCGACCGTAACCTCAATCCGTTGCAGGAAATTCCCAACGCTAATTTTTTTGGCTAGCGCATAGGTGGCATAAACATGCCGTGATGATTGGTCCGCGCCCATCACCAGAATGCCAAGTAATGTGACGATGATCATCATGACTCCGCTTGTTATTCCCCCGTAGAAGAAGGATTTGGCGAACCTTGCAGGGAATCTGACCTCTTTGGAGGTTAAACAGAGCGTAAAAACAATTGGGAAAAACGAGTACACGATCATAAACATAGCTGGACGAGCAATGGACATGATGCCTGCTTCGCCAATTGGAAGCAGATTCTTAATATTGGACTGGGGAGCTACAAAGATCACCAATAAGAAAAACAGCAAGACCATCCATGGAAAAAAGATTTCCCCAGTTCTCGCTAGGATGACCACACCCAGCTTTGCGCCAATAACAGTAAAAGTGATCATGAGTAAATGAATGGATTGAATAGGTGTCGTAGGCATGATCTGGGTCGTCATGAAGGCGCCAATATAGAAAAGCACCTGCGCGCTTATAATGAACATGATGTAGATGTAGAGAAGTGTTACCGCTTTGCCCAGCCATTTACCTAATACGTACTCATTCATATCAAATAGGGTCATATCCGGATACATCCGAGCTAACTTGACATACATCCAAATGAAGAGCATCCCTGCGCATACTGCCGTAATTCCGGAGATCCAGGCATCCTGTTTGGATTGTGCAGCCAAAATGGAGGGGACGACAAGGATCGTTGTCCCTAGCGAAATCAAGAAAATAAATATCATGAGCTGCCGAGCGGTTAAAGTACTCTCGTTGTTCATGCTCTGCCTCCCTATGCCGAGCCCAACTTATTTAATTAACCCCATCTGCAATAACAGCTTGCTTAATGGAGCCATAAGAAACGTAATGCCATCGCCTGGATTTGGCAGTATTTTTCCCATCCCTTTGAGCGTAGCAAGCACATTGCCGATCAGCATGAGAATAACGTATAACCAAACCGTCTTCTTACATCCTTGCTTCCACAAACGCGGAAGTTCATACCACGCTATCAGGATGGAAATCAAAAGTATACTGAGGCCAATTAACATGACGGCTACTCCTTTGCATCATTGACTACAGAATCTCCCAAGGTACCTGTACCTCTCACTTTGGCAACCACATTCATATGGGGATCGATCTGCTTAAAGACCTGTTCCCAATTATCCTTGACTTTGTTCCAATAGGTCGGATCAGCCCGATGGACAGCTTCTCCGAAACCATAAATATCCGTCCCTAACTGCTGTGTTTTCTTAATGGTTTTCTCCATATTGGATTTAAAAAAATCTGCGTATTGTGCATCCAAATAGGCGATCGTTTCTGTTTTGAATAGATTAATTTTACACTCTACATCAGAGACATTCCCTTCCGTCCGGGTGTTGATATAAATTTCAGGTTTATCGTTTTTGATAACAGCGTGTATCTTACTTTTGACGCGGGCGATATCGATACCAATGTTCCCGCCATCGGGACAGACGAGGTGGATGGAAGAGCGCATGGATTGATTCGTAATGACGGAGTATGCGCGGGACTCTTTCTCGTTCAACCATCCAACGAGTTTATCTTTTTTAAAGACCGCGTTGCCCGAATATTGCAGCTTCACGCGGGGGGACGTGTAGTCGATATTGTTATTTCTCTTGCCCGTCGTAGGATCACCTACAATTTGTATGCCGGAGACAACGGAACTTTTTCCTGGAGTTACGAGACCGCTCGATAATTGATCGAGTTTGATGGTGACCGCAGAAGTCCACTCTTTTTTGGCTGCTTCGAGAGAATTGAAGATATAGTTGGCCGGAACTTTCTCTAGCGGTGTCATGACGCTTAATAAGTCCTTGGCTGTGCTTTCTCTGGCAATGACAACGTCAAAATCCGTGCGGAATTCGCTTCCTCGCATTAGATAATCCATCGCTTTGACGATGCCTTTGGAGGCCAGATCTTCTGAAATGACAAGAATTCGTATATGGGCGAAATAAATATTCCTTGAAATCGAAGATGTCAATCTTCTGACTGCTTCATTCAAGGTCACGCCTTTGGAAGAATAGACGATAATGGGAACTTCGGCATTCCCTTTTTCCTTGGTCACACTCCGCGGGTTCACAATTTGAACGGTTAACTCAAACTGGCCATCTGAGATATCTATGCCGACACCCTCTGCAATCGCGATATCGTTCAGCTCTCTGCGGCTCCAACAGCCGCTTAATAGGAAAATGATGAGGAGTAAGCAGGTGGTTAGCCGCATCCGGGATATCAAATGACCTCGTGCCTCCTTAAGGTCGGAATGGTTTTCTTTTTGCTTTCTTCACAACGTTATTGGTATGGATCGTACGAACTCGGGAAAATAACGACTGAAAAGGCATCCGAAACAAGGCATCCTTTTGTTTGTTTAATTCCAGAGGAGCAAAAGGGCTTAGATAAGGCACGCCAAATGATTGTAAACTGTTCAAATGTAAAATTAACCCAAGAAGTCCGGCCAGTATCCCGAAAAATCCGAACGAAGCCGCTAAAGCCATCAAGGGAAACCGCAAGATGCGAATGGCGTTCGATAAGTCATAGGAAGGAAAGACGAAGCTGGAAATCGCGGTAATGGATACCACAATAACCATCGCCGCCGAAACAATACCGGCTTCAACGGCTGCTTGCCCGATGACCAATGTCCCGACGAAGGATAGCGCCGAGCCGATGCTTCGCGGCATACGAAGTGCGGCCTCCCGCAGTACTTCGAAGGTGATTTCCATCAACAGTGCTTCGATGAAAGCCGGGAAGGGAATGCCTTCTCGCTGCGCAGCAAGGGAAATGAGCAGCTGCGTCGGCAGCATTTCCTGATGAAACGTCGTGATGGCCACGTAGAAGGATGGCGCTAATAAAGCGATAAGAAACCCGGCATAACGGAGTATCCGGACCAACGTGCTGATATCCACGCGATGATAGTAATCCTCGGAAGCTTTGAGGAAGGTTTCAAATAAGGCGGGAGCGATCAGGACGAAGGGGGTGCCGTCGACGAGAATGGCCACTTTGCCTTGAATCAATTCAAGTGCAACAACGTCCGGACGTTCCGAGTTATAAACGGTTGGAAAAGGCGTGATGACTTCATCCTGGATAAGCTCCTCGATATTGCTGCTTTCGAAGATTCCGTCAATTTGAATCTGAGTCAGCCGATTGCGGGCTTCCATAATAAGCGAATCCTGGGCGATCCCGTGCAGATACATCAGCACGACGTCGGTTTGGGTCACATTGCCAACTTGAAAAGTTTCCACCCATAAATTCGGATCTTTGATTTTTCGGCGGATGAGTGCTGTATTCGTTCGAATCGATTCCGAGAAAGATTCGCGTGGTCCGCGGACAACCGTTTCAACATTTGTCTCCGTTACACCACGGTCTTTCCAGCCTTTCGTGCTTGCTGCAAGACCCGTCGTGTAGCCGTTCATCAGGATGACTGAATCGCCCGAGAGGATATGATGAAACAATTTTTTCATATCGGAGACTTGCTGAATTTCTCCAATCGTCAGCGTATGCAGTTCCAAGATGTCAAAAGGGTTTTGAGCAGGATCAATGTCCATGGAATCTGTCATCATGGCTCGCATAATGAAATCGTTAATGACATTCCCGTCCACAAGGCCATCGGTGTATAAAATAGCGACGTCCTCTGTAATGGAGTTATAGGTAAACTCTCTAATCACAATATCCGTGCTGTTTCCGAGAGCTTGCCTGACATAATCCGTATTTTCCTGGATGGTTGCGAATAAAGGCATGGAAGCCGACGGTTCTACGATGGTGTTTGGTTTAGGAAGAGTCGGATGTTTTTTGGAGCTCAGCCAACGAGCGAACATATGGTATTTTCTCCAAGCTCTAGGATGTTGTGCTAGTATCTTTTCCTTAAGTTTCCTGAGGTATGCGTGAGAGCAAAAAAGCGCGGCGTGAACAGGTTGGTTTCAAGGAACGCGGATTTGGGTATGTATGCTTAGGATGGTTCAGGCAACGATCAAAGGAGGAAAAACCTATGTACAACCACATTCTTGTTCCTATCGACGGTTCGCAGCAATCCGATCGGGCATTGGATCATGCGATTAAACTTTCTAAGCACGGATATCCGAATGCGCGTATAACGATTATTCATGTGAGTCCTCAGATCATCTTGAACGAACCACTGATGAGTGTTCCGCTTAGCGACACACTGGCCGAAGAAGGACAGAAGATTGTTGAACCTGCTTCGGCGAAATTGATGGAGAATAGGGTAGCTTTCAAAAGTGTGACGTTGACCGGGGACCCGTCAACGACCATCTGCCAGCAGGCAGATACAGATGGCCACGACTTGATCGTGATGGGCTGCCGGGGTGTCGGCCTCATGTCGGAAATTCTCCTTGGCAGTGTAAGCCACGGTGTGATCAAACATGCGAACTGCCCGGTCTTGATCATAAAATGAAGAAAAGCTGCACCTTCGGTTTGATGGCCGAAAGGTGCAGCTTTTTTGTGCTAGATGCCGAAGAGTAGGTGGAGAGAGCAGTAGGAAGGGAACTAGGAGCCTCTATTCGCTATGAAATCAGTGATTAGTGTTGCTTTGGGGAACTACGGTCCTTTATTTTGCCAATATGGGCTCACATTTCGGCTTCCTAAGGGGAATAAGACCCTGTAGTTCTCTTCCAACTCACAAATTGCTCATTTGGCGTCAAATAGCGGCGTGTAGTTCCCCTCCCTCTGTATTAACGTTTTTCTTACATATACTCGCTCATTCGTAGGAT
>NZ_WSEM01000036.1:0-48525 GCF_009757995.1 Paenibacillus anseongensis | reverse complement strand
GTTGTTCAGTTTTCAAAGATCAATTTCTTTCGCTCACTGCCGTGTTACCGAAGCAGCGAGAAGTAATATACCACAGCTCGTTCATCAATTGCAAGCACTTTTTTCTTGTCAATTTCTGTCGTTCTCTGTTGGGAAATTAATACTACCACATGTCGCCCTTCGAAGCAAATTCACTTTATCGTTCTAAGTGATTCGCCGTCCGAAGCAACGAGGTATAATGTACCACGCTCGATAACCAATTACAACCCCTTTGGAAATGTTCCACAATTGCCACTCTTTTGAATGTTTTGTTCTATTCATACATAAAAAATGGATGCATCAGATGCACCCGTCTCATTCGCGTATGTTATTAGATGTACATTTAATTAACGAGTCGTTTGGAAAAACTCAATGCGCTCACCATCTAGCCCATTAAAGAAGAAATACCTGGAGCCATTAGGCAGCGTCGTAATTTCTTCATCTATCTGCTGAACGTCCAGTCCTTGAATCCGCGTAAACTCCGCTTCAACGTCGTCAACGGTAAAAGCCAAATGATGAACTTTCCCTTCTTGCGGCAAACCTGCATTGTAACCTTCGATGAGCTCAACTTCCGTTTCATTCAACGTTTCAAAGCCCAGAAAGGCAAGGCGGATGACGCCATTTGTGTGAAGCAACGTCCCTTTGTGCTTAAGCCCAATTACTTCCTCATAGAAACGTATCGACGCTTCTAGATTTGCCACCATCACACCAACGTGCTCCATTTTCAAAACTGCCATTGTTCATAACCTCCTATTAAACTCCTACTTCCTATTATTGTAACGAAAATAGCAAATGAGGGCTAGAACATCCTACTAGTAATTTCAAAATAACAAATCTATATCGTTACACCTGATCAGTCATAATTTAAACCACATAGGAATAGATTAGCGAAAGGCATCTAAGTTATGCAAAGTGTTTCAATCTCGCCATTAAGCGAAAACAACGTAACTTCCTCATTCGTAATATTGACCAAGCCAAGGTCATCAAACACTCTGCGGATTTTCTCATTAGATAAATGCTTGAGAATCGTTTCAACTGCAACATGCAAATGATCCTGATGCTTGGATTCATAAAACATAAGAACTTCTTTTTCCTCGACACGCACTCTCGTATGTATCATACAAGGCCACCCCCCAATTCCAATGTTTCAATTGTATATTTTGGAAATAAGGAAAGTGTGAGAACATTATTAGTTAAGTGTTAGGTTTAAAATTTCGCTTAGATACCTTAGACGTTGTATACTGATGCTAGGAAGGTTAGATGGGAGGGTAACAACATGAGATTGCTAAAGCTTCTTCAAATCTACGAGGTGGATGGGATTACGCCCAAACATCGATCTGAACGTTTTGATTTTGATGAGATTCAAGGGCAGACTTTTCGTGAGATGAACCCAACTGAAGTCGGGTCACCGATGATCTTATCCGGCATACATCGATATATTCCATTCAAAACAACTAGAGTTCAAGCCATAGATAGAGACGGATTGGATTTTCGCGTACTTACTCGCAATACAATCTATCATTTTGAAGTTCATAATGACTACAAAGCCACTTAAACCCTTGGAGGGATAAGGGCTTTTTTTGTTGATTTTTATAATAATAATTTCTTCACTTCTCAAAAACTACCAATTTCCTTTATACTAATAGACGTGTTAATTAACCTATGTTCTATTATTATGAAGGAGGTCTTTCTACCACATGAAAAAAACATTCCAAACTCGACTTACAGCCCTCGCTCTTGTAACCGCTCTTACAGGCACTTTTACCGGCAGTATCGCTTTTGCCGACACAGCAGCACCAGCATCTACCACTAAGACTGCGATGAAATCAGATATGCGTCTTGCCATTGATAACGGCGCAATCGAAGGCTACGGAGATACCGACTACCGCGGTGCAAACCCGGCAACACGTGCTGAAGTTGCTACCATGATCAACCGTGCAGCGAAATTGCAAAGCGCAGATCCCGCTTCTGTCACGTTCACTGATCTCGCAAATTGGCAGAAACAAGCGGTTGCCAATGCGGTTGCAGCGAAGCTGATCAGCGGATTCGCTGACGGAACGTTCCACCCGGATGCTGCGGTTACTCGCCAAGAGCTAGCCGAGTTGATCGTGAAAGTGGTAACGGGCGGTAAGCTGCCAAGCGTGAATGAGAATGTTTTGAACTACTTCAAAGACTCCGATTCCATTGCAAAAGAGTCCCGCCCTTATGTCGCGTATGCCGTCATCAGCGGAATTTTCAGCCCGACACTGGATGGAAACTTCAATCCGACAGCAGCCGTTACGCGTGATGAAGTTGCCAAGGCGCTTAAGCCGATTTTATTTAAGGTCGTTGATATTCTAACTACAAATGATATTCACGGTAAAATCGAAGTTGGCTTCGATAAAAAACGCAACCAAGGCCAAGGCGGTATTGAAACCGTTGGCGGAATCGTTACCGATTTCCGTGCTGTGAATCCGGAAGGCACTGTTGTGGTAGACGGCGGAGACGCTTGGCAGGGCACGCTTATTTCGAATACAACCAATGGTCAATCCGTCATGGATACCATGGCTCAAGTGAAATACGATGCAGCAGCTATCGGAAACCACGAGTTCGATTTTGGCCGTGACGTTTTAATTAATAACATTAAGAATGCGAAGTTCCCTATTCTAGGCGCTAATATTATCGACACAAAAACAGGCGAACGCGTAGATTGGACACAACCTTACGTGATCGTTGAAAAAGATGGACTAAAAATCGGCATCATCGGCTTCGCGACTCCGCAAACAACGTCAACGACCAAATCAACGAACATCGAAGGACTTTCCTTCGTGGATCCAGTCCCTTTAGCCAAAGAATTGTCAGCTGAACTGCGCGCCAAAGGCGTTGACATCATTATGGTCACTTCCCACCTGCCCGGTGAGCAAAACCAAAAATCCGCTGAAATCATCAGCGAGCTTGCAGATCTGGCCAAAGGCACAGGCAACGGCACACTGGATGCAATCGTCGGTGGACACTCCCATTTGCGTGTTTCCGGAATTGTGAACGGCATCCCAGTTGTAGAAGCGCAAAGCTGGTTGTACGCGGTTGGCCACATTCAATTATTTGTAGATAAAACGACTAAACAGGTTGTTTCATCGAACGCCAGCTTACTTGAAACCTACACGAACCTGACCACGGCTGACGAGAAAATTCACCAAACGGTAGAAGACTACAAGGCGAAAATTTCAACGAAATCCAGTGAAGTTGAAGTCGTTGCCGCTGAACCGCTTGGACGTAAATCATTCCGTTTCGATAAAAATGGCGGCGTAGATCGCGATGGCGCTTCACAGCTGGGCAACAGCATCACGGACGCTATGCGCGCTGCCGAGAAATCCGACATCGCCTTCACAAATATCGGCGGTATCCGTGCAGATGTAGATAAAGGCGATCTAACCTATGGTGAAATGTTTGAAGTATTCCCTTTCGGCAACTACAATGTGACAGGCACAATGACGGCTGAGCAAATCAAAAAAGCCTTGGAAGTAACGGACAAGTATACGAATCTTCCGGCTATTCAATTCTCCGGTCTGAAAGTCGAGTGGGACAGCACTAAACCTCTTGGCGAGAAATATTCCAAAATCACGCTGGTAGATGGTACGCCGATCTACGTGGACGGCAAGTTCAACACAGACCGCACGTTCAAAGTGACGACGAATGATTTTATGGCAACAGGCAGCGGCGATGGCTTTACCGTTTTCGGTGAAGTGAAGGATTGGAAAGATGGCGCCATCATGCTCGATGCTTGGGTCAGTTACGCGAACTCCTTGAAAGCGGCGGGTAAAGAGCTATCCGTTCAGGATGACGGGCGCGACGTACGTTTGGATCTTAAATAAAAAGCACTTATCCATTTATTAATCCCATTAACTAATAAAAGAAAGGTCTTTGATCAATCCCTCGCGGGAGAAATCAAAGACCTTTTTGATTATGCCAGCCAAACTCGCATAAGCGAAAGCAGCTGGTTTAAATTCAATGGCTTGCTGATGTAGTCGGAAGCGCCTGCTTGCAGGCAAATATCACGGTCCTGCTTCATCGCTTTCGCCGTTATGGCAATAATGGGCAGATGCTCGTTGCGCTCGTCTTTTCTAATCGTACGCATGGCCTCATAGCCATCCATTACGGGCATCATCATATCCATAAGGATGATATCAATCTGCGGCTCCTTCTGCAAAATAGCCAGACATTCCTGCCCATCGTGTGCAATGATGACGGTCATCCCTTCATTTTCAAAAGCGTTGCTTAGCACGAAAACATTTCGCACGTCATCGTCAACGACCAGCACAACCTTCCCTCGCAGAAAGTTTGGTTCAGCCAATGGGAGAGAAGGCTCTTCCAGCTTCGCCGGAGTGGCGTCATAGGCTGCTGCGGCTTCCTCCCATGCCGGTTGAAACTCACTGATCCCCGGCTCCAAGGATGGGAGGTAGACCGTGAAAGTGCTTCCAACCCCCTCTTCGCTGCTCATGCCGATGTCCCCGCCAAGCAGTCCCGCCAGTTCGCGAGAAATGGAGAGGCCAAGGCCCGTTCCCCCGTATTTCCGATTGGTCGTGCCATCAGCTTGCCGGAAGGGCTCGAAAATAAGCGCCTGCTTGTCTAGAGGAATACCGATCCCCGTATCTTTAACCGAAATGGCCAGAACTTCTTGACTAGGGTCAGCGGAAGGCAGCAGCTGGGTGACTTGATCCGCTTCACAACGCTTGATACTCACGTGAACACCGCCCTCATGCGTAAACTTAAACGCGTTGGACAACAAGTTTTTCAAAATTTGACTGAGACGCTGCTCGTCCGTATAAAAGTGCTCCGGCACCGGGAGTTCCAGGTCAATGTTCAAAGTCAGATTGCGCTGTTCAGCCACCTTGGAAAATTGACTTCGAATGAGCTTAGGAAGCTCTCTTACATTTAACGCTCCGATATGGATATCCAGCTTGCCGGCTTCCACTTTGGATAAATCGAGAATATCGTCAATAAGCAGCAGCAGATCTGTCCCTGAGGAATGAATCACACGGGCGTATTCCTGCTCATCACTACTCAAGTTCCCCATCTTATTTTCTTGCAGCATTTGGGATAAAATAAGCACGCTGTTAAGCGGGGTACGAAACTCATGCGACATATTAGCCAGAAACTCCGATTTGTATCTGGAGCTTAGCTGCAGCTGAACCGCATGTTCTTCGAGAGCCACCTTGATGCGTTCAAGTTCCTTGGACCTTTCATCCGCACATCGGTTATGTTCCTCTAACTGTTCATTCGTCATGTGCAGCTCTTCCTGCTGGCTTTGGAGCTCCTCCGTTTGAATCTGCAGCTCTTCCGTCATCAGTTGATATTCCCGAAGCAAACGCTCCACTTCAACGCGCGATTGCACACTGTGCACGATGGTTCCGAGAACGTCGAGAATATCTTCAAGAAGCTCCATCTGTTGATGGGTAAACTTATTTAAACTGGCTAATTCCATAACGGCAATAACTTCATGATGATGTAAAATCGGCACAATCAGTACGCTTTGCGCTTTTACAGCGCCGAGTCCGGACGTTATTTTGAGATAATGATCAGGCACATTCATGAAATGGAACATCCGCTTCTCCAGCGCGCATTGACCGACGAGCCCTTCCCCCAGATGAAACCGCTGAATCCCGACGTCATTCTCGTTATCCATCATCATGGCGTAGGCTGCTATTTTCTCCATCGTAACCTTGCCCTTGTGGGTGGATCGGAGGTAAAGCAGTCCGAAGGACGCACCAAAAAGCTCAGCGGCTTTACTAATAAAGGAAGAACCTAGCGTCTCCATGTCCGATATGCCTTGAAGCATATGAACCACTTCCGCAAGCTTGCGCTGCTGCCATTCGATTTCCTCTTGGTTCTCTAAAAGCATATTCGTTGCATCAGCGAGATCCTTTACTTCATCGTTCATTGTGACTTGGATGCGCTGTGTATAGTCTCTCTTGAAGGAGCTTAATTTCAAAATACTTTTGGTAACCTGCTTGATCGTCCCAACAATCGACTGCGATATCAAGAGTGCAGCTGTTAACGAGAAAATAAGCAGCAGGGTCAACATAACAAACAAGGATCTTGTGAACATCCGGTTCTGATCGTCCAAGAGCTTGGCCCTATCTTTGGTAAGCGCTATCTCAATATTCCGGAAACGATCGAGCTGAGAGCGGATATCCTCCACATTTTGCTTGCCCAAATAAAAATCATAAGGATTGACGGTATATGTCCCTGCACCTTGATCCCTTTTCATGACTGGACCGGGTGTCCCGTCGAGCTGCATGATCCAGTGCTCTATGGCCTTTTTAATCGATTGTAAACTTTGTTCCTGGACCTCATTTTCACGTGTAAGCTGACTTAGCTTCATGTAGGACTGCCGCCAGTTGTTCTCTGCGGAGTGGTAGGGTTCCAGGTAGGCAGAATCTCCGGTTATCAGATATCCCCGCTGACCGCTTTCCATGTCCATCACATATTTTTCGATGTTGTTGATTTCGCTATGGACGGCAAAATCATGCTCAATGATATAATTTCTATCCGTTTGCATCGATTTCACTTGATTAATCACTAGCGTGAATACAACACTTATACAAGCGAAAATGAAAATGTAGCCAAGCATGATTTTGGATCGGATACCAAATCTCTTCTTTTTCCCCATCCGCGCAGTGTCCTCTCCTTAAGTCGAATTACGCATCTTTACGTATTATACTACTCTCCTAAAAGTTGGGATATGGGATTTTTATACTTTACTACTTTACCAAGTTAATGTATTATTTAACTAAAGCAATTATCTTTAAAGGAGTGATTCTTTTGAGCAATCGTACAACTGACCATATCCGTCCACGCGGCGTCCTGTCTCGCATGAAGCCCTATTCTCCCGGCAAACCCATTTGGGAAGTCCAGCGGGAATTAGGTATCGACAAGGTGACCAAGCTTGCTTCCAATGAAAATCCAATTGGTCCATCCCCTCTCGCTGTCCAAGCCATTCAATCCTATCTGACTGATATTCATCGTTATCCTGATGCGGACACGATTGATCTCTGCAGCGCTATTGCCGGCAAGTTGGAGGTACTGCCGGAACAAGTGCTTGTCACGAATGGCGCCGATGAGCTCATTACACTCCTATCCGAAACGTTTTTGGAGGAAGGCGACGAGGTCATCGTGCCCTCTCCAACCTTCAGCGAA
Organism: Paenibacillus anseongensis; assembly: GCF_009757995.1. NCBI lineage: Bacteria > Bacillati > Bacillota > Bacilli > Caryophanales > Paenibacillaceae > Paenibacillus > Paenibacillus anseongensis. The sequence continues at coordinate 41,331 of NZ_WSEM01000036.1, read as the reverse complement.
TATGAATTCGGCGCTAATCTGATGGGCGCATCCGTCGTACAGGTGCCGCTCCGTGAGGATTACCGTTATGAAATCGCGGATCTTTTGGCAGCGGTAACCGAGAAAACGAAGCTGTTATATATTTGTTCTCCAAATAATCCAACTGGCACCTATATGACAAAACAGGACTTACATGCGCTAATGGATAAGCTCCCTCCTCATGTACTGGTTATTTTTGATGGGGCTTACAGTCACTTTGTAACTGCAGATGATTACTGCGACGGGCTTGAGCTGGTGCGTCAGGGATATCCCATCATCGTTACGCAAACCTTTTCCAAAATTTACGGCCTAGCCGGCATCCGTGTTGGGTATGGCATTGCTTCTGCAAGCATTCTGCGCAATATTCGTCAGGTTAAAGAACCTTTTAACGTAAACGCCTTAGCACAAGTCGGGGCTACCGCCGCCATTCAGGATGATGCTCATCTTGAAGCAACGCGGGAAATGAATAAACTCGGCAGAGAACAGCTCTACAGCAGTCTGCAGGAATTGGGATTCAATTTCACGCGCAGCATGAGTAATTTCGTACTTGTGGAACTTGGCCCTGATGCGAAAGCGATCTATGATCAATTGATGCGAAAAGGCGTTATCCTGCGTTATGCAGGCGCGTGGAACCTCCCTAATCATGTAAGGATTTCAATAGGAACTCCTGAAGATCATGAAGCATTCATCAGCGCCCTGCGCGAGGTGCTGCAGGAATCCAAGGAACAGCCACTCTTATCTGCTCTGAAGGATTAAACAACCAAACGAGCATCCAACTCATTGTTTGACAACGACAAAATATGCTACAATGCAAAAAATGCAGTTTGTTGGAGGTTCGCTATGCTAAAGGAATTTAAAGATTTTGCTTTTAAAGGAAATATGGTCGATCTAGCGGTGGGGGTTATTATCGGGGGAGCATTCGGGAAAGTCATTACATCGATCGTCAACGATGTGATCATGCCGCCTATCGGGTTACTGCTGGGCAGAGTGAACTTTAATGAACTTTTCATATCTTTGAATGGCAAACACTACGATACACTTGCTGACGCTGCAGCCGATAAGGGTGCGCCAGTTCTGAAATACGGAGCATTTATTTCTACCTTTTTAGACTTTTTAATTGTTGCTGCCGTCATCTTTATCGTTGTTAAACAATTGTCCAAGTTCCGCAAGAAAGAAGAGCCGAAGGAGAAAGCTCCTACGACCAAATCTTGTCCGCATTGCTTGTCGGATATTCCGGCGCAAGCGACCCGCTGTAAATTTTGTACCTCTGAGCTGTCATCCGGACCGTCTGTGTCAGGAAGCATTCAGTAGTACATAGAATAAAAGGAGTTAAGCGCTTCTCAGCTGCTTAACTCCTTTTTTGTGCGCAGATCGGCGATCTCGCCCTGCGTGAAAGCATCTCGCTGCAGCAGCTCCAGAAGCTGCGCCGCCGTTGCTTCTGGCGATTGCAGCTCGCCGTCCGCATGCAGCTTCACGAACCGGCTTAGCTGCGGGAAGTCCTCTTCGGATGCAGCGCGAATCTCCCGCTGCATATCCGTATCCACCACCCCCGGTGCGACGGAGATGACCTCCACCGGGTAGGGCTGTTCCATCTGCTCGACGCCAATGCAGCGCGTCAGCATATCAAGCCCGGCCTTGGCGGTGCAATACGCCCCCCAGCCGGGGTAGGGCTTCTTCCCCGCGCCCGAGGAGATGTGGACGACCCGCTTCTTGATCGGCAGCGCCTGCGTCTGCCGAATGAAGCTGTTCGTCAGCAACGTGGGCGCGACGAGATTGACCTGCAGGCTCATCTGCAGGTCCTCTTGGCCAGCTCGACCGATGAACGTCATCGGCTCGAGCTGGCCCGCGTTGTTGATCAGCGTGATGGCATCCGCTCGATCAACCAGGCCAAGGATTCGCTCCATCAGCGAATCCAGGCCGTCGGTTTGCGCCAAGTCGTAAGCATGAAAGGTGTAGTCACCTTTCGTGCTTAGCGCCTCTTGGCGGAGGCTCTGGCTTTCGCCGCGCGACACGCAGTGGACCGCGGCGCCTTGGTGCAGGAGCTGCCTCGCCAGCTCAGCTCCGAGGCCTTTGGAACCTCCCGTGATGATATAGGCAGGCATGGTGATCGGCTCCTTTTTTATATAGATATAGAGGGTAAGTTAAGGGACTTTAACAACAAAGGGGACCGTGAACACCTTGCCGCCACGCTGAAATTCTCCCCAGACTTTATACACGCCGCTTTTGGGGAATGTCGTCATAAACTGGGCTTCCGGACCTGTTGATTTCTCGTCTGTCGGATGAACATGCAGGTATTGATCCGCATTCGCGTCCAGAATAACTACGTGCCCCACTGCCCCAAGGTAGGGCTGCAAATCCTTAATAGGCGCTTTTGAGGCTGCGTCCTTAAAGGAATAGGTTAGATTAAGCTCCATTCCTGCCATAAGATGATCGATTTTTAGAGTAACTTCATTGCCATCTATGGTCTTCGTCCATGCATTCTCCGGTTCAATCGCCACCGGTGGTGCGGGGTCCCCTTGTACATTCAAGGAGTAGCTTTTGACGGTTTTCTCTTTCCCGGTAGGCAGAAAGTCAGCAAAAAGCCTATATTCGCCACCAGAAGGGAACTGCGTGGATACCGTAAAAAGACCTTTTCCGTTGTACTCCGGATGCAGATGCTTGTAATATGAAAGATCCTTGCTCACCGCGATTAGATGCATCTTTTTCTCATGATTCAGGTCAAAATCGTTTATCGGCTTTCCGTCACTATCTTGAATCTGAATCGTCAACGTCGTATCTTCTTTCGCTTTCGCCTTCGCCTGCGGAGAAGCTACTTGAAATATTGCCTGAATCTGCTCCTCTGAACTCCCCGCTTCATGACCGCCGCTGTGTACCGAATGATCCGTAGTCTGCGACTTCCCACAGCCGCTTAGCACAAGGACCAGAGACAACACGATAAGACTCATTATTCTCATTGCACTACATCATAACCTTGCTCTTCGATTGCTTCTTTGATCGCTTCCACAGTCAGCTTGCTCTCGTCGTATTCCACTTCCACTAATTTACCCGCCAAGTTTACTTTGCCTTCAGCCCCAAGCTCTTTCATGGCTTTCTCAACGGTATTCACACAGTGATTACAAGACATACCTTCGACTTTTAAAATAATGCTGGACATCGCATTCACTCCTTCATTTGATTTGATTTTTTATGATTATTTCATGAGGGTATTCATCGTTTTGAGCAATTCATCGACAACATCCATGTCGCCTTCTTGAATACGTTCGACGACACAACTTTTGAGGTGGCCGGCTAACAGCAGTTTCCCTACACCATTCAGCGCCGATTGAATCGCGGCAATTTGATGCAGAACGTCATCGCAATACGTATCTTTCTCGATCAAACCTTTGACCCCGCGAACTTGACCTTCAATACGGTTCAACCGCTTCGTTAAATCCGCTTTAAGTTTATCGGAATGATGACTCTTCCGCTCGTGTCCATCCAAGTCGCAGTGGTCTACTTCCGTGTCCATTTCTTTGTTCATTGGGCTCACTCCTTTGAGAGTTGTTTACTACCTATCATACCCCCATCCCCTATATTGTCAATCCTTTTGGAAGACTCCTCGCTCTCTTAAAGTTTGACTCTCTGTAATCGAAGAGCATTCAGCACGACAGAAACGGAACTTAACGCCATAGCGGCTCCTGCTACCCAAGGCTCTAACAAGCCAAAAGCGGCGATTGGGATGCCAATCGTGTTGTAACCGAGGGCCCAGAACAGATTTTGCTTAATATTGCGCATCGTCCGTCTGCTCATTTCAATGGCATCTGCAATGGAGTTCAAATCGCCGCGCATTAAGGTCACATCCGCCGCCTCCATGGCTACATCACTTCCCGTGCCCATCGCCATGCCAGTATCGGCCATAGCTAAGGCTGGCGCATCGTTGATGCCATCGCCGACCATCGCGACGCGGAACCCCTGCTCTTGCAGCTTTTTCACCTCTGCCGCTTTCCCTTCCGGCAAAATCTCGGCTAGAACCTGCTTGATGCCAGCTTGCTCGGCTATCGCTTTTGCAGTACGCGCATTGTCGCCTGTGATCATGATGACTTTAATGCCCATTGCTTCCAAATGGGATACGGCTTCCTGCGAAGTTTCCTTTATTGTATCCGCCACAGCAACGAATCCGGCGTACGCGCCGTCAAAGGCTACCAGCATCACGGTTTTTCCATCTTGCTCTAAACGTTCCATATCCTTAAGCAGCGTTTCGCCAATATCAACCCCCTTCTCGGTTAGCAGTCTCCTTGTACCGATGAGGACCTGGCTGCCCTCGACTTGAGCTTCCAGTCCAAAACCGGGGATGGCCTTAAAGCTCGTGGCTTCCGGCAAGGATGGCACGGACGGTAGTATGCCTTGGACGATCGCTTCAGCTAACGGATGTTCCGAGCTGCGCTCCGCCGCTCCGACGAAACGGAGGAAGGTGGTCTGGTCCACATGCGTCTGGATATCGGTAAGTTGTGGTTTCCCTTTGGTTACTGTACCCGTCTTATCCAAAACTACAACATCCAGGTGATGAGCCGCTTCCAAATGCTCTCCGCCTTTGAACAAAATCCCTAATTCCGCTGCGCGTCCGGACCCTGCCATAATCGAGGTCGGCGTTGCCAAACCCAATGCGCAAGGGCAAGCGATGACGAGGATCGCGATCGTTTTTTCGAGTGCGCCTGCGAAGTTAGCCGGATCCAACCAGAAGTACCACAGAACAAAAGCAATAAGCGCAATCCCCACGACAATCGGGACAAAAATTCCCGAAATGACGTCCGCCACACGCTGAATCGGCGCCTTCGATCCCTGTGCTTCTTCAACGACTTTGATGATTTGGGACAACACCGTGTCACGGCCAACCTTAGTCGCCTGCACCCGGAGAACCCCGTTCTTATTCAGCGTTGCACCAATCACGGTATCGCCTTCGCGTTTCTCAATCGGCAGGCTTTCGCCAGTCAGCATCGACTCATCGACCGAGGAATGGCCTTGCAAAACGGTGCCATCCACCGGAATCTTCTCACCCGGTTTCACGATGATGACATCCCCTGTAACTACCTCTTCCAGCGGGATGCTGATTTCTTGCCCGGCACGGATGACCAGGGCACTTTTGGCCTGCAGGCCCATAAGCGATTTAATGGCTTCCGAAGTGCGCCCTTTGGCGAGAACTTCGAACCATTTTCCGAGAATGACGAGTGTGATGAGGATGGCGCTTGTTTCGTAATACAGCTCAGGCGCATGGTGATGCTCGCTTTGGCCTGCCCACTGGAACGTCAGATACAAGCTGTAAAAATACGCGGCTGATGTTCCCAGCGACACGAGCACATCCATGTTCGCGCTCTTATTGCTGAGTGCTTTGTAGGCACCAGTGTAGAATTGGCGTCCGATGAGAAACTGGACCGGTGTTGCCAGAACCAGCTGCACCCACGGATTCATGAACAGCTCCGGCACCCAAATCCACGAAGTGAAGGAGAAATGGCCAACCATCGCCCATAACAAAGGGAAAGAAAGTATGGCTGAAATCCACAGCTTACGTTTATGCTTCTGTATCTCTTTGGCGCGATGCTCGCCGGTTTCAGCCTGTTCTGTTTTGCGCGCTGCTTCGTATCCTAACTTGGCTACTCGCGCTTGCATATCCTCCGGTGTTACCTCCGAAGGCTGATAGGAAATTCGGGCCGTTTCCATAGCCAGGTTGACGGAAGCTTGTGCGACACCGGGCATCTTGCTCAGCCCTTTTTCAATTCTGGTTGCGCACGCGGCGCAAGTCATTCCTGTAATATCGAAATCAACCGTCGCAGTTGCTCCGGTAGGTTGCTGCTGCCCTGCAGATTCGGTGCTCATAGGATTGTCACCTCACAATGATTGGTATTTGTTTATATTTGTATAGTATACCCCCCTACCCTATATTGTCAAGTGATTTGGGTAAATTGGGTAGCTTCCTATGGCAGGTTGCAAATATTCATCAATAAAAAGCCTGACGGTCAGTGCCGTCAGGCTTTCGTGTTGGGCTACTTTCAAATACTCCATCACTCTACTTACATACTGCCAACTTTCACTGCTGGATATTCCCCAAATGCTTTACGAAAAGGAACTAGTATCCTCTATTTACAGGAAATCAAGCTATCTTCTTTCTGAGGGGAACTACAGGCTCTTATTCAACCAAAATGCACGTTGTTAGGGTGAAATCTGACAAAATAACGGATCATAGTTCCCCTCCAGATGAAAAAAGCGCAATTTCAGTGAAATAGAGTACTGTAGATCCCTCTGACAGAGCCTAGCAAGAGAAAAGCGTTAGGAACCGCATCAGTTCAGCAACCCCATCCCTAAACTGTTAATCTCAGCTTCCATCTCCCGCCGCAGCAACAACTTATCGCTTTCGTCCATAAATGCGGCTTCCACCCCATTCATCACAAGCCTGACGAGTTCAGGCTCCGTAAAGCCAAAACGATCGGACAGCACACGGTATTCATTCGTAATGTCCGTTCCTGAGACACTCGGATTATCCGTGTTTATGGTGACAAGGAGTCCTTGCTCCAAATATTCACGGATCGGGTAAGCATCCCAGCCGGAAACGGCCTTTGTTTGGATGTTGCTGATCGGGCACATTTCGAGAGGGATGCGGCGGTCTTTGACCAGCTCGAGAATGTCACTGTTCTCCTTCAGCCTGACACCGTGCCCAATGCGCACCGCACCGAGATTCGTTACTGCTTCGTACACATTCACAGCACCAGCCGCTTCTCCGGCGTGGATTGTGACCGGAATACCGAGTCGGCCTGACTCCGCAAAAACCTCCCGGAACCATTCCGGCGGATAGGATGCCTCATCGCCAGCCAAGTCGACGGCGACTACGCCTTTACCTACAAACTTGGCTGCCGCTCGAATCACTTCCAAATTGCTTTCGCAGGAATGATTTCTCATGCAAATCGCAATGACGCCGGCTTTTACGCCAAAATCGCGTTGTCCCCGCTTCATCCCTTCAACCACAAAATGAATCGTTTCTTCCACGGTCAAACCATTATTCCGATGCAATTGCGGGGCAAAGCGCACCTCCACGTATTTGCAATTATGCTCTGCTGATTGCTGAGCCACCTCGTAAGCAATTCGTTCCAAAGCTTCACCCGATTGCATAAAACGAGTCGTAAAATCAAATTTACTCAAGTATTCAATGAGGCTGCCGCATTCGTCGCCAACACGCATATGTGGAATCAAGCCTTCTTTATTGTACACGGGAAGATCAATGCCTTGATCCAGGGCGAGCTCCAGAATTGTTTCCGGCTTCACACTCCCATCCAAGTGCAAATGAAGATCAACTTTGGGCAGTCGCGTTAGCCAATCATGCGTCCGATTGTATGCCATCTTCCATCATTCCCTTCTTAAATATGAGTTAGAGCAAGCACATACGGCCGTATGCCGCTGCAAAGAATTTTATTAACTTTAAAACAATGTGACTTATATGTCAATATATATAACATAATTTTACCTTCACAATATATGCGTTATATTTTATGACGCAACTGTGACTTGACTTCTTTTTTTCTAAAAAGCAGTCTGGTAAAGAAAGTTAGCCAAAAGGGCTGTCCAAAAGTAGCTTACGCCGCTTTCGAATCAGCCCCTTCGCTTACAATATCATGGCGCGGTAAAAAAGTTTCGTTCCTTTGGATTCCTCCAAATATCAACTAGTCTATCGCACTTTCTCTTCCTTCTGCTGAATGACCTTCAATGCTTCCCGCACACTAAGCGGTGAAAGCTCGGTCTCAGCGACAAAAGCCTGCACAGCCGCAGCATCCGTCTTCGAGTATTCACGCAGCGCCCAGCCGATGGCCTTCCGGATAAAAAACTCCTTCGAATCCGCCATACGCCGAATACAGCTAAAAAGAAGCTGCACGTCTGTGCGCTGCTTATACTTGAGCTGGAACAAAATCGCTGTCCGCTGCAGCCACATATTGCTTGATGAGAGCCATTTTTCGACATAGACCGGGATAAGATCCGGATATTTCTGTAGATGAACACCAATTAAATGGTCAGCAATCGGATCAACGGTGTCCCACCAGGAATTCGTTACAACCATGCGTTCGAGCAAATCAATATGCTCTTTATCCGCATTTTTGCGAAGCTGAGTGAGCAGCTGCAGCGCCGTGTAATGGAATTCCCGCTCCGGCAATGCCCAAAGCTCCTCCGCCACTTTCACGCCCTCTGCTCCTTTGGGATAGCCTTGCTCCTTCCAAAATGCTTTCGTCAAAGCCACGCGCTGCGGGTTGCGAATACCGAGGAATGGAAATTGGTCGCGCATATAAGTGGACATTGCAGCTGCATCCACCTCGCTGCTGTGCGCTCTCAGCAAGGCCTCCAGCTTGTCCGTGTAAAGTGATGCCATCGTTGACGCGCCTCCTTGTAAACTACAAAGCTCTCGCTTTATTCTAGCAATTCCGCTTTGATTCGGGTATGCTTAAAGCAGAATTTTTATATAGACTACCTATCGGAACGGAGAGGAACACATGACTTACAAGTTAGTAGCATCGGATTTGGACGATACGCTTTTGCGTGATGATTTGACGATTTCCCAGGAAACGATTGACGCTATGCATCAAGCAGTTGCTCAAGGTGTGACGGTAACGATTGCGACAGGCAGAAGCTTCCCATCCGCAGCCAAAATCGCGAACCAAATCGGGCTTAACGTACCGATCATTACGTATCAAGGCGCTTCGATCAAAAATCTCCTCGACGAGGAAGTCCTGTATGAGCGTATGGTGCCGGTGGAAAGCGCCCGCTTCCTGCTCGACTATTGCGAAAAGAGAAATCTCCATCTTCAGCTTTACCATGGCGACCAGCTTTATGCGGGTGAAGATAACGATAAAATTAAAAATTACGTGCGCCTGTCCAAAACGCCTTATATCATCGGTGATCTTCGCCAATGGATCGACATTCCGCAGCCTAAGCTGCTGATTGTCGACAAACCGGAGGTTTGCGACCAAATTCGCGAGGAGCTGCTTCCTCTGCTCGGCGACCAGATGCACATTACGAAATCCAAACCGCACTACTTGGAATTCATGCACAAAGAAGGCACCAAAGGCCACGCCATCGCTTTCCTTGCCAACCATATCGGCTGTACGCTGGATGAGGTCATTGCCCTCGGCGATGCGTGGAACGATCGCGAAATGCTGGAAGTTGCGGGGCTTGGCGTCGCAATGGACAATGCTTTGCCGGAGCTTAAGGAGCTCGCGAATTATGTGACGAAAAGCAATAACGAAGACGGCGTCAGACACGTTATTGAGAAGTTTATTTTGAATGTGTAGGCTGCTTTAATTACCAGCAGGAAATATAAGATTTACGTAAAAAAAGAGCCCCTAGTCGAGGGTCTCTTTTATTTTTTATATTTTTCTACAATACTAAGCATGTGTAAGAAGTTAAGAATATCATCCAGGCTTTGAAAAGGACTATGGTCGTGTACTTTTCCTTCGTTATCAAATTGGTCTTGCTTTTTGTGAATATGGAGTGGGTCGAACTGTTTAATTGTTGTTACATCAGTGCCCGTTGGATGTTCGTGATAATGAAATTTCATAATAAGTGAGTTGTCTTCGTTGTACCAGTTATAGAAATATTCCAACAAATCACCGTTAAACGTTCCTCTTTCTTCGCATTCTAAAAATGAATTCGAAAACGTTAATTTCAGAGTGAATTTTTGAGTTTTTGCTGAACTTCCTGGCTTTAGATTTGCACTTAGAACAACTTCCGGAAAATTCATGTGCAACGAGCCTACATCACTTAGAAATAACAGATTTGTTACGCTAGCCAAGAAGTACAAATCTCCTGTCATGGAGATATTTCCAAACATCGAGGTCCAGTGCAGCGGATGTATTTGAAAGTGTAGTTCCGGAGTACAACTCTTTCTCTAGGTCTTCGATAGAACCATACCGTTCCTGGTATGCTTGAATCTTTTTTTCAATAAATTCAATTTCACTTTCCTGTTCTTCTTCCTCTGCACGACGCATCCGCTCTTTAAATTCAAGGGCAATTTGATAAACAGCTTTAGTTTCACCGTTTGGATATTCTAATATCGTTTTGCCGGTTATTTCAACGTGTTTTCCGGGTTCAGGGCGTTCAACACCTTGAAATCTACCAGCTGCGATGTATTTGCTTATGGTTGTATGGCTGACACCCATCATCCGAGCAACTTCTGTCGGGCTATAAACCTTATTCTGTTCAGCTGTTATACTCGCTCCTTGAACAGCAGCACGAGTCAATTGTCTTATAATTTCTTGTTTAGCTTTTTCAAAAGATTCTTGTTTAAGCAAATCCATTTCGTCTATGATTCGAGGAGCAAAACCAACACTTTCTAAAACAGCAGACAATACTTTCACCAAAGCGATACCTTCGTGTAAATTTTCAGCCTCAAATGGGAACATGTGTTTTGCGACGGATTCTAATTTGTTTTGCAATATATGTTGCTCCATTACTGACATTTTCAACACCACCTCTCACCTCCATTCTATCATGAAATATTAAGTTATAATACAATCAAATCAAACTTAAATCCAACCCCTTAATCTTTATTATATTCATTCCACGTAAGTTTAATCCTTATCATTTATAAGAATATGGCAATGCAAAGGGGGCAAAGTCAATTCTTTTACTCCCATAAGCCCTATTTCGGACATATCCTGTCCCTCCTCCCTATATATTTACTATAGAAATAGCCAATCCCCGGAGGTGCTTCCATTTGGACAATTACCCATTAACGCTGCGCTCACTCTTCGAACGCTCCCAAACCTTATTCCCCAAAAAAGAGGTTGTTTCCCGAACAAGTACCGGCATTCACCGTTATACGTATGCTGATTTCGGCAGACGTTCGAAGAGATTGTCCAGCTCGCTGCAAGCGTTAGGGGTAAAGCCCGGGGATCGCATTGCTACTTTTGCCTGGAATCATCATTGGCATTTGGAGGCCTATTTCGCCATTCCCTGCATGGAAGCGGTCCTCCATACGGTGAATATTCGCCTCCCCGCCGATCATATCGCTTACATTCTCAATCACGCGGAAGATCGTTTCCTCTTCGTAGATGAGACCTTGCTGCCCATTATAGAAAAAATCCAGGATCAACTGACGACCATCGAAGGCTACATCATCATGACGGATAAAAAGGAACTTCCGCCTACTTCTTTACAGCCCGTCTATGGGTATGAGAACATGATAGAGAGTGGTGATCCTCTTTATACATATCCTGAATATATAAATGAAAGCGCTCCCGCGGGAATGTGCTATACGTCGGCCACGACGGGAAATCCCAAAGGTGTCGTGTACTCTCATCGCGGGATCTATCTGCACTCGTTATCCATTGGGTTGGCGGATACGCTAGCTCTTTCGGAACGCGACGCTGTGCTGCCTATCGTCCCGATGTATCACGTTAACGCCTGGGGGCTCCCCTTTGCCTCCGTCTGGTTCGGCAGCAAGCAGGTGCTTCCCGGACCGGCCCCTACGCCAGATATTCTGCTCCGCTTAATCGCGGACGAAAAGGTCACCATCGCAGCCGGCGTACCCACGGTTTGGACAGCTGCTCTTCAAGCGCAAGAGGCGCTGCAGCTGGATTTATCCTCTTTGCGCGCCGTAGTCTGCGGCGGATCTGCTGCCCCGCGCAGCCTCATTGAGAGCTACGAGCAGCGGCTGAATGTTCCGTTCTATCATGCTTACGGCATGACGGAAACATGTCCGCTCGTTACCGTCGCCCGCCTAAAAAGCTATCAAGAAGAAGCTTCGCTTGACGAGCAGTACGATACCCGGGCCACGCAAGGACTGCTGGTGCCTGGACTTGATATGAAAATTGTCGGAATGCGCGGCGAGGTGGCTTGGGACGGTAAGGAGATGGGGGAAATTTGGCTGCGAGGGCCCTGGGTAGCGACCGAATACTACAAAGACGCCCGAACTGCCGAGGGCTTCCAAGACGGCTGGTTTCATAGCGGAGATATCGCGGTCATTGATCCTGAAGGTTTCGTGAAACTGGTCGATCGAGCCAAGGATTTGGTCAAAAGCGGCGGAGAATGGATTTCCTCTCTCGACTTGGAAAATGCTTTGATGGCGCACCCGAACGTATATGAAGCCTGTGTGATCGGCGTGCCTCATCCTAAATGGGGTGAGCGGCCGCTCGCTTGCGTCGTCCTTAAAGATGCTGCCTTGCAAGCGGGGGATAAAAAGGGATTGCTCACGTTCATTGAAGACAAATTTGCCAAGTGGTGGATTCCGGACGATGTGGTTTTCCTACACGAAATCCCCCGTTCCTCGGTTGGAAAATTCATGAAACGCGAGCTTCGCGAGCAATATCAAACCTATTTTACAGGAGACTGAACTCGTTCGGCGGATCTGGCGAGCTGGATCGAGCAAAATCGAAGCTGCTTCTGCTCATTAGCGATGCGGCAATATCAAGATGAGGGGCAGGATGGATATGTTCGATGCATCTTTATTGAAGGATAAAGTCATTCTCATCACAGGCGGAGGTACGGGTCTTGGCCGTGCTATGGGGGAGCGTTTCCTGGAGTTGGGGGCGCAGCTTGCCATTACTAGCCGACGTGAGGAAGTATTGGCGAAGGCCGCTTCCGAGATGGATGGTGATGTGTTCTATAAAAGCTGTGATGTGCGCGACCCGCAGCAGATCGCGGAGATGGTCTCGGCCGTGGAACAACATTATGGCCGGATCGATGTTCTCATTAACAATGCGGCTGGAAATTTTGCCAGCCCGACTGAAAATTTATCTTCGCGCGCGGTGGATGCGGTGTTGAATATTGTCCTTCACGGCACGTTTTACACGACGCTGGAAGTGGGGAAACGATGGATCGAGCAAGGCACCGGCGGGACGATGCTGAACATCGTCACCTCCTATGCCTCCACGGGCTCGGCCTTCGTTGTGCCGTCGGCGGCCGCCAAAGCCGGTGTGCTCGCTTTGACGCGCTCGCTTGCCGTCGAGTGGGCGCGCCATGGCATCCGGCAAGTCGCGATCGCGCCGGGGCTGTTCCCCACCGACGGCGCGTGGAGCCGGCTGGCTCCGACGCCCGAGCTGTCGGAGAAGCTGCTGAACCGCGTACCGCTGCGGCGGGTTGGAGAAAAGGATGAGCTTGCGAACCTCGCAGCTTATCTGATTTCGGACTACGCCGGGTACATCAACGGCGAAGTTGTCACGATCGACGGCGGCGAATGGCTGCAGGGCGCCGGGCAGTTCAATGACCTGCTCGAGGTGACCGACGAGGAGTGGATTAACCTTGCGGATATTACGCGCAAGGGGAAATCGTAGCGGTTCCCCACCCAGCTATTGGCCGCCTAGTCGAATAGATGGAAATCCTACCGTTATTCTACCCTGCTCTGTCGTAGGGAATGGAATAACAGTAGAAGCTCCAACTAAATCGTCGGCGGTTGCCCAAAATACGGTAAATCAGGTTTGATTAGCGGTATAATTTCCAGTTATTCTGCCCAAAAGCAGGTCAATTGAGAAAATTAGCAGGAGTAATCGGAGTTAATTACACGTAGCACCTCCGAGCGTGCGCTGAAAAGCCCCCAACCTATAAGGTTAGGGGCTTGAAAGTTATCCACAACGGACCTGATATCCACCAACTGACAGGATCTGACTTACTCAGCCAAACTGAATCTCAATCCCCTTTTCACTCGACTCATAAACCGCGCACAAGATTTTAGTCAATTCCACACCGTCTTGGACCGGTGAAATCAGCTCCTGGCGCCCTAGACAAGCTTGCACGAAATGGTCAATTTCGTTGCGGAAGCCATCCATGAACTCGAACGAAGGATGATCAATCTGCGGCGTCACGTTGATGATCGTGTCATGCTTCTCACTCACGATGCAGAAATCCGGTTCGATCTCGGCACCGCCTCGATCACCGAATATTTTCACAGCGAATTCATTTTTCATCTTCGCATGCAAGGTGAAAGAAACGTCGACCATGAGCGACGCGCCGTTCTCAAACCGGATAAGCGCGTTTGCCATGTCTTCCGCCGTATTCTGAGAGGCATCATAATCCGCTGCCTTATAGAAGCTCAAGTTCTTAATGTTCGAGCGATTGCCCAGCTTCTTGTAGGTGTTCCCGCTGACCGATTTCACCTTCGGCCGTCCCATCAAGTACCAGCACAAGTCGATGACATGAATGCCGATGTCAAAAAGCGGACCCCCGCCGGCGCGCTCCTTGTCGGCGAACCAACCGCCGGGATTGCCTAACCGGCGCAAGTACGAAGCCTTGGCGTAGTAAATCTCGCCAAGCTCGCCAGCATCCAAGAAGCGGCGCAGCACCTGCGCATTCGTGCCAAAGCGGCGGACGAAGCCGACCATCAGCAGCTTGCCGCTGCGGCGAACCGCCTCCTCGACGCGTAAGGCTTCTTCAACAGTCGTGCAGAGCGGTTTCTCGCATAACACGTGCTTGCCTGCCTCCAATGCGGCAATGCTCAAGGCGCCATGCGTATTGTTCCACGTGCAGATGCTCACAGCCTCCACCTGCGGGTCAGCCAGCATTTCGCGGTAGTCGGTAAAAGCAACCTGCGCACCATATTTTTGGACAGCGGCGCGCGCCCGCTCCTCGTTCATATCGACGATACCGTAAAGTTCCACTTCAGGATGTTCCATATATGAGGTCAAATGGGCATCGGAGATGGAGCCGGCACCAATCACCGCCACTTTTAATTTCGTCATGATGTCCTCCCTAAGATGATGAATGGCATTAACCTTTTACAGCACCAGCCGTCATACCCTTCATAATTTGCTCTTGGAATAACAGGAACACGACAATTGTCGGCAGTACAGCAATGGCAAGCGCAGCCATCGTCAGCTCGTAATCGGTCATATAGCCTGTAGCAAAAGCGGACAAGCTCAGCGGAACCGTCTTCAACGCAGGCTTGCTGATAAACACGAGTGCAAACGCAAAGTCATTCCAAAACCGCAAAAACCCTAAGATCGCAACCGTCGAGAGCGCTGGTAAGCTAAGCGGCAGCATCATGCGGAAGAAAATGCCCCAATAGCCTGTGCCGTCGATCAAAGCGGCTTCCTCAATTTCTTTGGGAATGGTGACTAAATAAGCCGCAACAACGAAAATCGCAAGCGGCAACTCAAAAGCTGCATAAGGCAGAATAAGTGCGCCGTACGTATTCAAAAGGCCTACTTTTTTCATGATAATAAATAGGGGAACTAGTGTACTATGAATCGGAATGAGCATCCCGAGCAGGAATAATCCCATGAAAAACGGCTTTAATTTAAATTCAAACCGTGATAGTACAAAGGCTGCCAGAGCCCCCAACACTAATGTCAGCACGAGAGAAGCAATCGTGACGACCGTGGAATTCCAAAGCGACAGCCCCATCCCGGACACTTTCCAGGCCCGGACGATGTTGTCCCATTTCCAAGTTAGCGGCATTAAAAAGGGCCGTGAATAAAACTCTTCATTGGACTTCAAGGCACTCATAAATAACCAAATGAGCGGGTATAACGTGACTAGCGCGTACAAACTAAGCAAAATATTAACGACGCCTCGCGTCCAAACTTTCCGTCGCTTACCTCCAGCGGGAAAACCCGTCTGCATCGATACAACCTGCTCCATAGATGTCCCTCCTGAGAGAACTCTCTTCCTTTATTTTAACGATAATCCCGTTTCATCAAACGTTGACTGCCTACAATCAAAATCAAGCTAAGAATAATAATGGCTGTGGAAATCGCGCTTCCGAAGCCGAAACGATACACATTGAAGGTGCTGTTATACATGTAGGAAGCCAGCAGTTCGGTTGAATGCGCCGGACCCCCGCCTGTCATGACGTAGATAAGGTCGAATGCCTTCAAACTTCCCGAGATACACAGGACGACAGCAACTTTGACGGTATCCCAGATCATGGGCAGCGTGACGGCAAACAATTTGCGAACCGGTCCCACCCCATCAAGCTGAGCCGCATCTTCAATTTCTGGCGAAATATTTTGTAAAGCGGCAATAAACATAATCATATAAGGTCCAATATAATTCCAGATGATCGGCACCATGAGTGCGTACATCGATACTTTCGGATCGGAGAGCCAAGCTTTCTTCCAGCCGTCCAGGCCGACGCCATCGAGCAAGAAGTTCAAAATACCGATTTGCGGGTGATAAATGTAACCCCAGATGATCCCGACAACAACCGAGGAGAGCACCATAGGCATAAAAACGGAAGCACGAATGACACGTTGGAAAAACGTACTCTTCATAAGCAAAAGCGCTAAAATCAAAGCAATCGGCACTTGACCGAACACGGACGCTGCAACGATAAGCATATTGTTTTTGAACGACTTCCAGAAAATTGGATCTTGGAGCACTTCTACATAGTTGTCTAATCCGATAAATTTAGCCGCTCCGATCCCTTTCCAGTCGAAAAAGCCATAGTAAGCTGACCAGAAAATCGGTACGATAACAAAAAACAGATAGAGCACTAAGGCTGGAAGAAGCCCTATAGTTATGAATCCTCTGATTCTTGCGGATACGGTCATGACTTCATTTCCCCCCTTGCTAACTTTTTTTTGAAAAAAGGGCTCCAGCCGAACCTGGCTGGAGTCCTATGGCCATACGTTATTTGCCGACGGCTTTCGCCTGAGCATCTTGAATTTTCTTGGCGATATCCTCCGGCTTGCCGCCCATGAGGAGCTCTTGAAGACCATTGTTCACAACATCAGCGCTAGCGGAGCTAAGCTTGCCGTCGTATACAGGAGTTTTCTTAACCGTATTCATCATTTTGTACACTTCTGCGAACAAGGAGGATACTTTTGTCGTATCCAAATCTACTTTGTAGGACACAAGCTGATTGCTTTCCAAAATAGCTTTCTGCGCTTCTGGACCAGACAATGCGTAGATCAACTCGTAAGCTGCTGCTTTTTGTGCGCCGGTAACTTTCTTGCTCATTCCAAGACCTGTACCTACTACACCGGAGAGTGAGTTTGGATCCCCTTTACCGTTAGGAACAGATGGCAGAACCGTTACAGCCATGTTAGCCAAAGCCTCTTTGGATGTATTCGCTGCCAGGTTCGGAAGCGCCCAACCGCCGTCGATCATCATAGCGGCTTTACCTTGTGCAAACATTTGTTCCATTTGTGTATTATCGATGGAGTTGAAACCATCTTGGAACGCGCCTGCTTTACCAAGCTGCTGGAGATACGTTAGCGATTGCACGAATTCCGGATCCGTGAACTTCGCTCCGTTCTGATCTACCGCTTTCAAGAACCATTCCGTTCCTGTCACGCGGTCAGCCAGCGAGCTTAGGATACTGGATTGTGCTACCCACGCCGCTTTGTTACCGAGTGCGATTGGCGTTACGTTGTTCTTTTTGAACGTGTCCACCAACTTCATGAGATCATCCCAAGTTTTTGGCGGCTGAACATTATATTTATTAAAGATTTCTTTGTTGTAGTAAAGGATCGACGTTGGGGACAAGGCCATTGGCGCAGCATACGTTTTGCCGCTGATTGAGAAATCATCGAATGATCCTGGCATGAAGCCATTTTTCCATTCGGTTTTGCTATCAAGCAGCTCGTTGATCGGTTGAATCAAGTCGCCACCGACGAATTCCTTCGTCATAACACCAGGCCACATGACAAATAGATCCGGCATTTCATTTGCTGCAGCAACCGTTTTAAGACGCGGACGGTAGCCATCGGGTGGAATCCCCTGAATATCCAACTCCACGTTCGGGTGGTCTTTCTTGAACTTTTCCATATATTCACGCATCAATTTGGCGCGAAGATCTTCACCTGTATAGTTGTGCCAAATCGATAGTTTAACTTTTTCACCAGACTTAGCTGCTGCTTCTGTCGACTTAGGTGCTGCGCTATTTTTGGCTGTATCTGTTGTGCCACCAGCACCGCAACCCGCTAACAGCGCTAATGACATTGTGGCCGCCAATGTAACGATAAATGACTTCTTCATTCGTTGGACCCCCTAAAAGTTTCGTAAAAACTAATCTGTAGCTCTCTTGTTACAACTTTAGTATAGGGGACATCTGTAGGAGACGGTACGGGAGAGACTTCGGCGCAAGGGGGGACATTTTTCAGTCTTTAGATTTTGTCGACTCCAGTCGAACCCTGTCGATATTCGGATGGCGTTTGCCCGGTATGCTTTTTAAATTGCTGCGTAAAATACTTGATGTCCTCGTATCCCACTCTTCTGGCAATATCGCTGACTTTGGTTTGTGTACTTTGCAGCAGATCTACCGCGCGCTTCATCCTCTCCTGTGTGACGAACTCAATATAGGTGCATCCGGTCTCCCGTTTAAATACTTCGCTAAAATGATTCGGATTGATATGAACAAAACCCGCAACCTGCTGCAATGAAATCGGCTGATGCAAATTGTCGCGGATATAGGCGATTGACTTGTACACATAAGCATACTTATTCTGATCCAACCCTTGGTGGAACAGATTCATAATCGCTGTAAGGATCTTAAAAATCTCCTCTTCCGGGCGCCCTTCCCCTTCATAGGAGGGGAGTTTGCTAAGCGAAGCCTCCGATGAATTCGCCCGCTCCAGCCAGCGGTGGCCTGCGATAATCATCGATTGCAGATAACCCTGCACCGTCATCGGCGTAGCAAAGGCGTCTTCCATCAACGCTCGCACCCGCTGGTTCACCCAATGCCGCAGGTCCGTCGCATTGCCGCTCATGAGAATAGCCGCAAGCTCAGCTTCCTCCTTCTCGGTAAGTACAGTACGCCCACCGCTTCGCTCCCGAATATCCGCCAATGTGAAAAGACCCTGCGAACCGAGCAGTCCTTGGTACGCAAACACCTCTTTGGCAGCCAGGTAGGAATCTTTCAGGCTATCGTAATCCCGAGCGACGGTTCCGAGCGCCGCAAATACCGTGCATTTCAGCGTTTCTGTTACCCGCTTCAGCGCACCCTTAAGCCCCGCTTGCTCCGTGCCGCCGCTTTCTTCATAACGGACAACAAGCAGCAAGTGCTCCTTGTTCATAAGCGTTACGCACGGAAGCAGCTCGAAGAGGATATTCTGCGCTGCACCTTGCAGCAGCTCCGTAAGCCCCGCTTCCCATCCCGATACGGAAACGAGCATCACTTGCATCGCCGCGGCCGAACCGGATTCCGGATGAACGTCTACGCCGTTTCTGTGGAACCAGACACGCAGCTGCTCCCTTGCTTCCGCATCATCGTGCAAGCCCCGTTTTAGCGCTCGATCCAACAACTGATTGCGCAGCGCAGCCTGCTGGAGATTCTCCTGCTTCATCGTTTCCCATTTATCCATGACGTTCTGCTTCGCTTTCAATGCAGCTTTAATAATTTCTTCCGGGCGGCTTGTCTTCAGCAAATAATCGGTCACTCCTTCACGGAGCGCCTGTTGGGCATAGGAGAAATCATCATACCCCGTCAGGATCACGATCTCGGTATCCGGTAATTGCGCTTTGATTTCACGGGCCAGCTGAATCCCGTCGATCCCCGGCATGCGGATATCCGTCAGCACGATGTGAGGTTTTTCTTCCGCAATCCGCTCTAACGCCTCTTCCCCCGAAGATGCTGCAGGCAGCAGTTCAAGCCCGAGCTCTTTCCAATCGATCACCGTACAAAGACCGGTTCTTATTATCACTTCATCGTCTACAATCAAAATTCTCATGTCGTCAGCTCCCCCGTCCCAAGCGGAATTGAAAATGATATCCGAGTTCCCATACCTAACGTGCTTTCCACAACAAGGCCCGACCCAAGGCCATAATGCAGCAGCAATCGCCTGTGCACATTAATAAGTCCATAAGAGGTCACCGGCAGCTTCGCTTCCTTCGCGACTTCGGTTAGCATTCCCAATTGTTGGTTAGCCGCAACCAGCTGACCGTGAATGTCGCGCAGCTTCGCTTCGTCCATGCCGATTCCCGTATCTTCTACGACAAATTTCATCTGATTATCACGCAGTTCCCCATGGACGTAGACATGCCCTTTGGCTTTCTTTTTCTGAATACCATGAATAAGACTGTTCTCAATCAACGGCTGCAGCAGCAGCTTCAGCATCGTCGTTTGCAGCATTTCTGGAACAATAAAAAACTCAATCTCGAACTGATCGGGAAAACGCATGGCCTGGATATAGGCATAATTCTGGGCATGTGAGATTTCCTGCTGAACCGAACAGAACTCCTCACCCTTATTTAGGCTAAAACGCAAGAAATCACTAAGCGCCCCAATCATTTCGGCAATTTGACGATCTTTATTCATCAGAGCAATCCAGTGGATCGAAGAAAGTGTATTGTACAAAAAATGCGGATTAATCTGCGCCTGAAGGGCCATAATGTCTGCTTCCTTCTTCTT
This sequence comes from Paenibacillus anseongensis, assembly GCF_009757995.1. Taxonomy (NCBI): domain Bacteria; kingdom Bacillati; phylum Bacillota; class Bacilli; order Caryophanales; family Paenibacillaceae; genus Paenibacillus; species Paenibacillus anseongensis. Next base: position 21,017 of record NZ_WSEM01000036.1, on the reverse strand, counting down.
TGCTTCATTCTGCTGGACTTGATCCTTCAGCCGGCCGATCCGCTCGCTCAGCTTATTATAGCTGTGGACCAGCAGCCCGACTTCGTCGGCGCTTTTCACCTCATAGGTCGGGATCGCCTCATCCGGATTCAAATCTTTCAACGATTTGGTTAACCTAGTTAACGGTTTAGTCACCCATTGCAAGAAATAAAGCACTAACCCCATTGCAAGCATGAGCGCAATAACAATCGTCACAGCGGTTACGGTAAGCACGTAACCATTTTGTTTCTGGTAGATTTCTGTCGGGATGAACCCGACCAGCTTCCAGCCTAAGCGAGGCATAGAGTTATACAAAACCGTGTGCGGCAATTCGCCTCTAGGCACGTTAAGCACGCCATTGGTTTCACCCAGCTTGTCCAAGTTCGGAAATACATCTCCGACCTTCCGAGCCAACCAGCCTGGTTCGCCTCCAGCAATAATTTGGTTGTATTGGTCAGTCAGCATGACAAAACCGCTGCTTTCCCAACCCGCATCCGTCAAATAATGCTCAATCTCCGCTTGATCAAGGGAAAAAGCGAGCGTTCCGATCGTTCGAAACGTGCTGACATCGCGAATCGGTCTGACGAGTGTAATCACCCTCTTGGGACCGTCCGTTGTTTGGTTCACATAAAGCGGCGACCACCATTTGGAAGTGGATTTGTAAACGGATTCATACTGTTGTAAAAGCGGATTGAGTCCCGAATTCGTAATCGTCGTTGTATATAGTACTGGATTGCCGTTTTTCGGCGTAATCGTAATGTTGGAAATGTATTTTTTGGAATAGGATAAGTTCCATAAAGTTCCGACGATCAGCGAATAGCTGTTTACGTCCCCTTCTGTGTTGCTTAAGTAGGTTTGAATATCTTTCTGGCCAATAAGAAAAATCGACATATTCTCTACGTCTTGAATAACGAAATCCAGCTTATCCGTTATTTGTTTCAGGGTGTTCATTCCGGCCTGCTTCGCTTTATCTTCCGTCACTGAAGTGGCAATGCGATAGGAAACGGTCCCCATGGAAAGCAGCGGCAACACGACTGCGAGTAAAATGATTAATGACAGTTTGCGTTTCAGGGACTTGGCAAACCAGCGTCTCATGGGCGCCCCTCCTTCCTTTTTACTTTTACATAGTAGCATGTGCAGCGTTTGCAAATCTTACTTTTCTTTAGGTAACCAAACTTTTTGTTTGATATTAGAAATTTTTATGTTACCATTTTTCTCAAGACAAGAAAGCAAAACCAAGCGAATTGGCACAAACCCGGCTCGACGTATACCCAAAAGGTTGCGAAACGATTTGCGCCTATCTGAATATTTCAAAGTATACCCTCTACAGCTACTTGGAAGAAAGTAAAAGTGCAGCGAAAAGGGAGTGATGTTTGATGGAATCATTGGAAACAACTAAAACATTGGAAACGTTGGAAAAATTAGAAGGATTAGAAGCAATAGAAACCCCGAGTCTCCTCATCGATGCTGTTCGGATGGATCGCAACATTGAGACCATGGCTGATGTGGCCCGTATCCATCAAGTGAACCTGCGTCCTCATGCGAAGACGCATAAGATCCCCGCTATCGCGCTGAAGCAGATCGAAGCTGGGGCTGTCGGTATCACGGTGGCGAAAATAGCGGAAGCAGAAGTCATGGCCGCGCACGGCATTAGCAACATTTTTGTCGCTTACCCGCTTGTGACCGCCAGCAAGATCGAACGCGCCATTCGTCTGAGCGAGCAGATCGAGCTCATTGTTGGTGTCGATAGCTTGGCGGGCGCTCAGCAATTGGAGCACATCGCCAGCCGCCATGGGCACTCTTTGCAAGTCCGGCTGGAAATTGACACAGGTCTGCGCCGTACCGGCGTTTTGTACGAACAAGCCGCTGCTCTGGCGGCTGAAATTAGCGCCATGCCGCACTTGCGGCTGACCGGCATCTACACCTTCCGCGGCTCCCTGCTTGCCAGCAAGCCGACGCTTGACGTGGCTGCAGCCGGTAAGGAAGAAGGCGCGTTGATGGTGCAGCTCGCCGAGCACCTCAGAACGCAAGGCATCGCGATCACGGATGTCAGCGTGGGTTCAACGCCAACCGCAGCGTATGCCGCGGCGGTTGAAGGCGTGACCGAGGTGCGCCCGGGCACCTACGTGTTCCACGACAGGATGCAGGCACGGCTAGGTGTCTGCAGCTTGGAGGACTGCGCGGGCAGCGTGCTCGTCACCGTCGTTAGCCGCCCCTCGGCTGACCTCGCAATTGTCGACGGCGGCAGCAAAACCTTCGCCACCGACATTCAGCCGGGCACCGAGCCCTTGCAGCTGAAGGGCTTTGGGCACATCCTGGGGCTTGCGGATGCGACGCTAGCCCGCTTAACAGAAGAACACGGCATGATTGAGCTAGGACCGCTAGCCCAAGCGGCCAACCTGCAAATTGGCGATAAGCTGCGCATTATCCCCAATCATATTTGCAGCACCGTCAACTTACATAATCATGTGATGATGCAGCATGGCCATACTTACACTCGTACGCCTGTGCTTGCTCGAGGAATGCTGGAGTGAGCTTAATACACATAAAAACTGGAGGTCAATCGCATGTCGAACATTGAACAGCGCCTGCAAGAATTAGGGATTACACTCCCTCCATCCCCTGAACCGCGTTTTACCTACATTCCTTGCAATCAAACAGGGAATCTCATCTATTTGTCCGGTCAAGACTGCCGGATTAACGGAGAATTGATGTATGAGGGCAAGCTTGGCCGTGAAGTGACAATTGAGCAAGGACAAGCGGCAGCACGCCAAACCATCATTAACTGCTTAGCAGTTATGAAGGGATATCTCGGAGATTTGGACCGGGTCGTTAAAATCGTGAAGATGCTCGCTTTCGTCAATAGCGCACCGGGTTTCGGAGACCAGCCCTATGTCATCAACGGCGCGTCCGATTTGTTAGTCGATGTGTTCGGCGAAAAAGGTAAACATGCCCGATCCGCCATCGGCACAAGCGATCTGCCGTTTCACACGCCGGTGGAGATTGAGTTGATCGTTGAAGTGCGAGATTAGACACTAGTTCCATAATCGATCGCCATAGCAATTTTCATTTGATGGAGTTTTTCAGGCTGTCGAGAAAGTCTCGACAGTCTTATCTATTTTTTTGAAGCAAACGCCTTACGAACACACATTGGAATTGGGTAAAGCCGTCGAAGAAGATCGGGAACAACATGGAAAAAATATCTGGAGCGTCAGGGGAGGTGAACGTGGCCAAGCATCATCCATATTAGCGTTGGGAAATTCAAAAAAAAAAAACAGTTAGATCTTATCCAACTGTTTTCCCTAAACCTAAAGTAGCATGCTATATAATATAAGTCCATATAAAGCAAAAAAGGCCCCGTATACACAGCAGCCTTCTTTCATCCGTGATATCGCATTACTGCGAACAAATTCCGTACACAAAATATACCATATTATATCGTAATATATCAAGCAAAACTTAACTTAATTTAACTTAACTTAATTTAACTCTTATTTAAATCTATTAATTTTATGGCAGTTTTTCAAAGTCTACTTTTAAACCATTTGATGCTGCAACTTCCCCTAAAGAGCTTAAAAGTTCTGGATGACCTTTTGCCGCTTCAAGGATACCCTTGTAAATCTCTAATGCTGCAGCAGCACGTGAAATTTCGATTTCTAGACTCTCTTTTTGAGTCTGCAGATCATGAATGCTTACTTGCAATTGAGCAACATTCTGGGCTTGGTCCACTAATAGCTGTTGGTACGTAGGAAACTGTACAAGTATATACTCTTCAATGGTTCTCATAAGAACGGGATTCGTAATTTGACCATTTGACTGCGTAATTCGATTCTTATTAATCCAACGCGCTGCATTCATTTGGATACCTGTATTTAGTTGAAAACCATCCTTAGGCGTGGCATCGATAATATCTGGAAAGTTTTGTCCATATTTTTTTGAGCTGCATGGAACTACAAATACTGAAGTGAAATCATTAACTAACACAATGCATGGATGTTCATACTGAGGCTCATATTTAAAATTCACTGCCCCTAAATCAGCCATAACAATGTCACCATTTTTGTACTTTTTCTGATTCTCAGGACCGCTTAAATTTTTTAGCCAACGATCGTGGAAGATAACCCATTGTCCCATATTATAAACGGATAGTTCTTGAACTTTATCTACAATATTCCACATCTTAAGCTTCCATTGTTCACTGATAACGTTATTATCCATGCCCTTTAGCTTCTTAGCTTCGGGTTCTTTAATATGTATTTTTATATTTCTTCTATCGATTGGAAACATGTAACCCCCTGGTTGTTTGATTTCTGGCTGCTCCTGCAGCACGTCGCTTCTTTAACGCTAATCATGCTTTTTTTCTATTTCTTTTGAACATCAACCATCTTTAATTTGAAAAAAGTAAAATATATCCAATTATATCATCTAAATCTTAATTTTGATAGACTTAACAATAACGCTGCAGCTATGGCAGAAATGATGCGCTCACAGCCAGACCAGGCGAGCTGGGGAATACAAAAAACGCTCTTGGAAGCCCATAGAAGGACTTTCAAAAGCGTTTTATATTAACTACTAGCGGTATATTTAAAACCGCTCACACACGGAATCGAGCAATCAAGCCCTGCAAATCCCCGGCCATGCTGCTCAGCACGGAGGCCGAGGAGACGATCTCCTCCATACTCGCATACTGCCCCTCGATATTGGAGGAGACGTTGCGCGCACCGGAAGCGGTCTGTCCCGCGACTTCGTCAATACCGCGAATCACGTCAACGGCTGTGCTCGTTTTCGCAGAGATAGCGGCCGAGCTGGCGGACACTTCCGCAATCTGGCGAGCGACATCGTCCATCGCATCGCTAATGCGCAGGAACGTTGCCTGTGCTACGCCGACAACTTCGAGACCCGTCTCCACCTCTTGGCTTCCCGCCTGGGTGGAGTTCATAACCACGCTTGTTTCTTCTTGTATACTCGAAACAAGCTGAGTCACTTCTTCAGCCGCTGCTCCCGTCTGAAGAGCCAGCTTGCGGACTTCGTCGGCGACGACCGCAAAGCCTTTGCCGGCCGCCCCTGCCCGCGCAGCCTCAATAGAGGCATTCAATGCGAGCATATTCGTTTGTCTCGCAATACCGGCAATGATGGCATTCGCTTGCACGATTTGCTCAGAACGCTCCCCGAGCCGCTGAACAGATTCTACAAGCACCTTCATCTTCTGAGAGATGGCTTGCATTTGGGTAATCGCCGTCTCAACGGCTGTGTTACCAGCACTAGCAGCTTCCAAGGCGAGTGAAGACTGCTGGTTGGCCGATTGCGTGACACCCACGATTTGAATAACAGCCGCGGACATTTCTTCCATGATGGAAACGCCTTGCTGTACACTTCGTACCTGCGCATCCGTCCCCGTCGAAATCTCCTGAATCGTATAAGTGATCCGCTCCGAAGACTCACTAACCTGTTCAGCATTATTGCTTAGCGCATCAGATGCTGCGGCTACGTGCTGGGCACTGCTGCCCACCTGGCTGATTAAGCTGTGGAGATTAGCTTTCATGCCATTAAAGGCCATAGCCAAATCCCTTAATTCGTCTCTATTGCTCACGTAGATGCTGCCGGTCGATAAATCGCAGTCCGCAATCCTTTCGGCAGCTCTTACCATGGAACGGATCGGATTCACAATCGTCCGGGATAATAAGAGGCCAATCGCCAGCGCAAATAAAAATGCAGCTACACTAACCCAAATCAACGTTCGTACGGTCGATTGCACGACGTCATGATTGCGTGCCGTATCCACTTCCTGAACAGCTCTTTCCAATTCTTCGATCTTCGCTGCAGACTGCGTTAACGTTTCTGTCGTGGGAATCGCCCACTGCATCGCTTCGGCTTTAGCCAAATCGACATTCCCTTTATCCGCGTATTCCGCCACTTTGTTAACCAGACGCATGAACGTTTGGTTAGAATCCGCCATGGACTGGATCGCGCCCTGCTCGTCCTCATTTTTGGCAAACTCACTCATTTGTCCAATAATATCAGATAGCCCAGCATTCGTTTCCGTTAAAAACTTCTCTTTCTCTTTCGTTGGATTAAGCACATAACCTAGCAGCAGACTGTTCTGTATTTGCGTCTTCTCCTTAATCTCTGCAACATGCCGAAGAATCGTTACATGATCGTTCAAAAGCTTCGAATAAGAGCGATCAACTTTATTCAGATAGGTGTATGACAAGCCGCTAGTCACCGCAACAAGTAATGAAACAATAACGAAGGTTCCCACAATTTTGCCTCTTAAAGAAATTGAAAACCTCTTTTTTTCCGTAGCGGAAATCTTTTTTTCCTGCATACATGGGCCCCCTTTTTATGTAGCAACCGTTTTCAATTGTCTTCGTAAAATAACAGGCTGCCCCTTTACGCGACAGCCTGCTATCCTTTTTGCTTTATTATTTAGAGTTCATGTATTTACGCATATCGAACGCTACCGCAGCCACGATGATAACACCTTTAATGATTAGCTGCCAGTAAGGGCTGATGCCGATAAACGTCAAACCGTAGTTGATTACGCTGAAAATCAATACCCCTGCAAGTACGCCGGGAACCGTTCCGATACCACCGGATGTCGATACGCCGCCGACTACACAAGCTGCGATCGCATCAAGCTCGTACATGTTTCCGTAGTTGTTCGTTGCGCCTCCGGTTCTTGCTGCTTCCAGCACCCCAGCCAATCCGTACAAAGCACCCGCGATGGAGTAGATATAAATCAGGTAACGGTTAACGTTAATTCCCGAAACAACTGCCGCATGAATGTTGCCGCCGATTGCGTACATGTATTTACCCAGCTTGGTTTTGTTGAACACGATCCAGACGATAATCGCTACAGCAACAGCAATAATAACGATATAAGGTAATGAGTACGTGGCATCAGAGCCAATAGAACCTGTTCCCAGTTTACTAAAATCAGGTCTCAAACCACCGATAGGCTGGGACTGATTCGGTTTCATATCGAAGTATAAGGAGTTGGCACCGTATACGGCAACCATCGTTCCTAGTGTTGCGATGAAAGGTGGAACCTTCAATTTAGCGACGATAATTCCATTAATAAGACCTACCAAAAGACCAGCTACAATCGCAATGATAATTGGAACAAGCAGCGGCAAGTGCGGTAGATCCGGGAAAAATCTGCGGCCATAATCCTGCGTTTGCAGCATGGATGCCGAGATAACGGCCGTCAAACCGACAATCCGTCCAGTCGAAAGGTCGGTGCCTCCCGTGATCAAGATGAAGGCAGCACCCAAAGCAATGATGACACGTGTGGATGACTGCAGCAAAATGTCGCGTAGAATACTAACGGATAAAAAGCGCGGATCATAAATTGCGATCCCAATAACGAGCACGACCAAAACGATGTAGATTGCGTATTTGGTCACGAACCCACTAATGTCTCTAGATTTTAATGTTTCTGTTTTTGTACTCATGGTTTCTTGGCCCCCCATTTATGCCATATGCTGTGCAGCAAGGCGCATGATCTCTTCTTCTGTTGCTTTATTTCCTTCTACGATCCCCGTAAGGCGTCCTTCACACATAACCATGATTCGGTCTGACATCCCAAGCAGCTCGGGCATTTCAGAAGAGATCATGATAATACTTTTCCCCTGCTTCGCAAGGTCGGCAATGATGGAATAAATCTCAAACTTCGCTCCTACGTCAATTCCGCGAGTCGGCTCATCCAGCAGGAGCACGTCCGGCTCTGTAAGCAGCCATCTGGCCAAGAGCACCTTTTGCTGGTTACCACCAGAAAGGTTTTTGATCAATGCATGCATGTTCGGCGTTTTCACCCGAAGCATCTCAATGCTTTTCTCTACTTCGACTTTCCGTTTCGCCTCTTGAATGAATCCGAGTGGGTTCATGTATCGGCCTAAATTCGCAATGACCGTATTCTCAAGCACGGACAATACCGGGAAAATCCCTGTCACGCGGCGCTCTTCCGTAAGCAGCGCGATTTTGTGCTTAATGGCGTCAATCGGCGATTTAAGCTTTACTTGCTTGCCATGGATCGAAATTTGGCCGGATGCAACACCGCGTAGTCCGAACAAAGCTTCCATCAGTTCCGTCCGCTGTGCACCAACCAAACCGCCCACGCCAAGAATTTCTCCCTTACGAAGGTCGAAAGAAACATTTTTAAAGGATCTTGGGATGACCGACGTCAGTCCCTCCACACTCATTAATACACCGTTCGGTACATTGCTTCGTTCAGGGAAACGCTCTTTGAGATCACGTCCAACCATTTTCGAGATGATCATATCGGTTGTCAGCTCTGACGATGGCCACGTCCCAATCTTTGTTCCGTCACGCATAATCGTTACTTCATCCGAGATTTCAAGAATTTCTTCCATTTTATGTGAAATATAGATGATCGAGACGCCACGACTTTTCAGGTCGCGAATGATGCGAAATAGCTGTTCAACTTCATTTCCTGTTAATGACGAAGTCGGCTCATCCATAACAATGACTTTCGAATTGAAAGAAACGGCTTTGGCAATTTCAATGGACTGCACTTTCGAAACCGACAAGGTGCCAACAAGTGTGTCCGGTTTAATATCCATTTGAAGCTGTTCAAACAACTTTTCTGTATCTCTGCGCATCTTCTTGTGATCCACTAATTTCAATGGTCCGATCCCTTTTTCCGGGAAGCGGCCCAACCAAATGTTCTCCATCACGTTGCGATGAGGAACCGGGTGCAGCTCTTGATGAATCATGGAAATGCCGTTTGCTAACGCATCCTTGGAATTAAGGATGGACACGGTCTCGCCGTTCAGCTTGATCTCTCCGCCATCCGGCTTGTAGATGCCGAATAAGCATTTCATCAACGTCGATTTACCAGCCCCGTTTTCTCCCATCAAAGCATGCACGCTTCCTGGGCGAACTTTCAGGGTAACGTTATCCAGCGCCTTGACGCCGGGGAACTCTTTGGAGATTTGATTCATTTCCAGTAAATACTCATGTAATGTCATGGTAACTCCCCCTACCAGCTCACGATAATCCCCACAAAGTGAAGCCATTGTTCTAAGCCTTTTTCTCTGTATCTTTGCACGGGTTTCCAAATAAGAAGGCAAGAGCGGATAATTGCTCTTGCCCGCTTCTATTCAGATTACTTCGCTTCGTTCATGTTCGCTTTTGTAATCTTTTTGTAGGAAATCCAAACATATTTACCGTCTGTTACATCGTAGCCTGTCGTTTCTTTGCTTGGTGTTTGACCGTTAGCAAGAGCAGTTGCTACGTTCGTTGTTGCAGCACCTTGGTTTTTCGCATCGTTCAGAACAGTTCCGAGCAACGTACCATCGCTAAGTGCTTGAAGCGCAGGAGCCGTAGCGTCAACGCCTACAACCGGCAAGAATTTATTGTCTTTGAAGTAACCTTTTGCTTTCAGAGCTTCGATAGCGCCAAGAGCCATATCATCGTTGTTCGCAAGAACAGCTTCGATTTTGTTTTCACTGGAAGCTAGGAAAGCTGCCATTTTCTCTTGACCTTTTACACGATCCCACATAGCTGTATCTTCCGCTACTTTCTCTACGCCCAGACCAGCATCTGTGATTGCTTGGATGGAGAACTTCGTGCGAAGCTCAGCATCTTGGTGTCCTGGCTCGCCTTTCAACATAACGTATTGAATTTTGCCGTCTTTGTTTTTGTCCGCTTCTGGGTGAGCTTTGAAGTAGTCAACCAGCAATTGGCCTTCCATGGTTCCGGATTGCTCAGCTTTCGCGCCTACATAGTAAACTTTATCCCATTTCTTCATATCGTCAGCCAGCGGCTCACGGTTCAAGAAGACAACCGGTACGTTAGCTGTTTTTGCTTTATCGATGATAACGCCTGCCGCTGTACGGTCAACCGCATTGATCGCAAGAGCGTTTACTTTTTTCGTGATGAAAAGGTCAACTTTATCATTTTGTGTTGGTTGTGAGTTTTGGCTGTCTACGATATCCACAGTTGCTTTGTCTTTCGCTGCATCAGCGATCGCCGCGCGAACACCGGACATGAATGTATCGTCAAATTTATAAATAGCTACACCGATTGTTGGTTTTTTGCCGTCTGTTTTAGCAGGAGCTGCTGTTGCCGCTGCACCAGTGCTTGCTGCTGCGCTAGCTGCTGGAGATGCTGCTGGTTTTTCTGTTTTAGCGCCACATCCTGTTACGGTTGCAACCAAAGCACTCGCTACTGCAAGGGTAATCAATTTTTTCAAGGTAAGACCCTCCCTAAAAGGTTGTTGTTTGTTTATTTACATTTCTAAATATACGGCATGCGGACTACGAAACAAATGCAATATCCTCATATCTTCTATCGAAATTCTCATCACTTTATAAACGGAAATAGCAATTTTTGATTATCCGACCAGAACATATTGTTGAGGTCAATGGCCTTAATCCCGGTATCAACACGGCCCGGAATCTTCTTTCCATGTGAGGCTTCGACCGCATTTTTAACCCCTAAATAGCCGATGCTGAACGGATTTTGAATAATCGTAGCTTGGATAACGCCTTCCTGCAGCAGCTCCAACTCTTCCGATGTGCTGTCAAATGTGATGATTTTCACTTTATCTTGCAGATTCATTCGTTGAATCGCATCGGCAACCCCAATGGAGGAGATTTCATTCAGGGCAACAATCCCGTCCAAATGCGGATACTTCTCAATGATGCCTTGCGTAAGTTGATCCGCCGTCCCCCGGTCTGTCATCGTGTATACCTTGGCAATAACCTTCATGGTCGGATATTTCGATATTTCATCCAAAAGCCCTTGCTCCCGAAGCTCCGTATTGCGCTCCCCTTGTTTAAAGCTCACAATCGCGATATTTCCTTTGGGTCCGACAAGCTTAATTAATTGCTGACCTGCCATTTGACCGGCCTCATAATTGTTGGCGCCTATGAAGCTTCTCGCTTTGCGTGACTCCACTTCAGAGTCGATCGCGACAACAGGAATGCCTCGTCCCTCAGCATCGTCTACAACTCCCGACAATTCCTTATAGTCATTAGCCGCGAGCACAATGGCATCAGGACCGCTATTAACGGATTGCTCCATTAAGGCGATCTGCCCCTTTACATCCCCTTCATCGTCCGGCGCCCTGAAATCCAAAGTTACATTAAATTCCTTCGCGGCGACTTCCGCTCCCATTTTAACCGTTTTCCAATAGTCCCCGTTCTGGCTTCTTAACACCACTTCCAAATGCTTCTTCTTCTCGGTCGGTGTACTCTCAGTCTCCGTATTGCGCATACAGGAGGACATGGAGAAGGCAGCGGCCAAGATGGCGAATATGAGGGGGCCAAGTTTCATTGTTTTATCCATCGCTGATCCTCCCTATTCATCTTCCAATATGGCTGGAATCCAGATTTTCACGATCGTTCCTTCTTCAAGCTCGCTCTCCACCTTAACGCCATAATCCGCGCCAAAATACAGCTGAATCCGCTCATGCACATTACGCAGACCAACCCCTGAGCCCTTATCGCTTTTTACAGAGCCAATCATAATGTTTTTGAGTGTTTCCTCCGACATCCCAACACCATTGTCCTGGACCTGGAGCTGTATTTTATCGCCTATTTTCCTAGCTGATATGTGAATATGACCTTCGTCCACCATATACTCGATGCCATGATAGAGCGAATTTTCTACAAACGGCTGCAAAATTAACTTTAGCGTTTTATAAGGCAGCACTTCTTCATCCACTTCAATGTCATAATCGAACTTGTCCTTATACCTCATCTTTTGGATGATTAAATAATTCCGAATATGCTCGATCTCATCTGCAATCGTAATGATGTTCTTCCCTTTGCTGAGCGAAATCCGAAAAAACTTGGACAAGGAGGTAATCGTCGTAACAACCTCTTCGTTTTTCCCGTTCCCAACCATCCGAACCACGGAATTGAGCGTATTGTACAAAAAATGCGGATTAATCTGCGATTGTAGCACCTCAAGCTCGTTTTTTCTCTTGATCTCTTGCTCATGAATATTTTGATCCATCAGCTCGCGCACCCTGGAAACCATGAGATTGAACCTTCGTGAAAGCTGCTCCACTTCATCTGCGCCGCGAACATGTATGTACGTGTCAAAATGCCCCTTCTCGACCATTTCCATCGATTTCTTAAGCCGTTTGATCGGCTTGGAAATGCGCGCTGACATGAAGGAGGAGATGAGCAAAATAAAAATAAGAACAATGACCAACAGCCAAATCATAAACGTGCTGATTTCCTTGCGGGTCGTGATCATTTCATCCATATAGGAGACCCCGATAATTTTCCAACCGATATTATTAACGGTCCTAACGACATTAAGCCGGGGTTCCCCCTCGCTGACATCCATATACTTGCCGTAGGAGAATTTGAGCGCCTGCTCCACATTTTCATACTTTAAGCCAATATAAATAAGCTGCTGCTGGGGATGGTACACAATGTTGCCTGCCGAATCATCAATGATGTACACGTAACCTTTTTTGCCTAAAGAAACCGTGCGGAACACGTCATCCAGCGTTTTAAAATTCACATCCACCAGAAGCACCGCGTCCTCCCACTTCCCGCCATGTTCAATGGTAACCCCTTTACTCATCGAAACAACCCAGCGGTACGGATCTTTGAATAGGTTCTGAATATGCGGCAGCGAAAAGGAAAGATGGTTCGGATTGTCCAAAGCGGACTTAAACCAGGACTGTTCAATCAGCCTCGTATTTTTGCGCATGCCGGCATTCTGGAGACCCGTAATCAGCTCGCCATCCGCAGCAAATAAATTAATGGAGACGATATCCTCGCGCGTGCTTGCGATCGTTTCCAACTGTTCCGTCAGCTTGTCGGAGGGGATGCCGCGGCTTTTGGCAATCTTGGCATCGACCACCTCGAACGTGTCCGCCATGCCTTTTATATAATTTTCCAAGTTAAACTGGACCTGTTCTACAATCTGCTGTGTATTTAGAAAGGCACTTTCTTCCGCCGTCTTGGAGAACTTATTATAGAGCACCAGTGAAATGATCAGCATAACGGTCACGGTGATGAAAATAAAAGACATCGTAATCGCAAATTGGATGCTTTTCACCCGGATGGTATCGAGCAGCACCTCGTACAAAGCCTTGAATAGAGCCCTTATTTTTCGTATCAAAACTAACCCCCCGCTCCTTGACCCCTACTGCCCTTTGCTGCTGTTATTGCGATATTCCTTTGGGGAAACGCCAACATTTTTTCGGAACGAAAAGCTGAAATAGTTCGCATCGGCATAACCGACCTTCTCAGCGATCTCCAGCGCCTTCATATCTGTAGAGCGCAGCATCTCCTTCGCCGCCTCCATGCGGATATGGTTCAAGTAGTTGACGAAGGTCATTTTCGTTTCTTTTTTGAAAATACTGCTGAAATACCCTGCGCTAATATGCAAATGGCTGCACACTTTATTAATCGTAATGTCGCCTTCGTGATAATGATTTTTGGTATAATCTTTGGCCATCTCAACCAGATTCTTGTAAGTATATTGGCGATCCGTAGCGATATGGTTCATCATCGAGGCGCATAGCTCGGCAAGCCAGTGCTTAGCTTCTTCCAACGACTTAAACTTATTGATCTCTGTAAAAGGAATGAAGTTGTCGCCGAAAACCTCGTCCACGTTCAAATTCGAATCCTTGGCCGCCTTCAGGATGCAAGTCAGAATTTCCAGCAAATAAATCTGATAGTCCTTAACGGAAACAGCTCCTTCAATTCCCTGAAAAAGCTCGTCCATTGTCTCCCGGATCTCTTGATTCGTCCCAACCTTGATACAACGCGTCAAAGCGTGCTCTTTCACATCGTCAAACCGAACTTTCTCCACGGTACGCATCTCCACGTCATCGATGGAAATAATGCGGTTATTGCCAAGAATAAGTCTGTAGTCCAGCGCCAATACAGCGTCTTCATAGGAATAGCTGATTTTGGTCACATCCTTCATGACAGTACCAATACCAACCGTTAAGGTGAATTTCAAATATTTTTCCACATTCTGCCGAACTTCTTCCAACACCTTCATCGTCTCTTGCAGCGCGATTTCCCTGTTCTCACTCTCCCTTACGGATAACACAACCACATGATCGTCATGCATAAAAACAAGGCCAAACCGATGTTTATCCACAATCTCTTCTGTGATATTTAATAAGGCAAAGTATTTCAGCGCTTGATCCGGCGAATATTTTAAGGAAACGGACTTGGACAGCTCTTCCCGATTCTCCAGCTCCTCTTCAGGAATGAGTACGCCATCGATACTCAAAGCAGCAGCGACAAAGCTTTGACCGCCTATTTCAATCCCGTAGTTTGCCGCTTTCTCGTAGACTTCTTCGCGCGGAAGCTTCCGGTTCATGAGCGTTGCCAGGAAATTCTCTTTCAGCACAGGCATGCTCTTCCGATAATGCTCCATGAGCAGCTGCACATTCTCCCGGTGCGCCACTTCCTCCTGAATTTGTCCCTTCACCTTCAGCAAGGCATTGATAAGCTCCTGCGCGGAAAAAGGCTTCAGCACGTACTCATCGATATGCAGCTTAATTGCTCTCTGGGCATACTCAAACTCATCATGCCCTGTGAGAATGATCAGCTTAATGGTTGGAAATCGCTCTCGAATCGCTTCGGCCAGCTGCAGCCCATTCATAAACGGCATCTGAATATCGGTTACAACGACGTCCGGCTGTAGTCGCTCTACCATTTCCAGCGCTTCTCTGCCGTTCTCCGCTTTTTCAATGACCTCGAAACCGATGGCTTCCCAGTCCACCTCGCGAACGACACCTTCACGGACATCCTCTTCATCATCCACTAAAATTAGCTTGTACATCAGGGTCCCCCTAAACATTTACATATAAAGTGCTGATTTGTAAGTAATTAGTAATTAAGCTATTTATCCATATTGTACTAACTGCCTATCGAATACACAACAGGATTAGCAGGCGTTAAGGAAGTAATGGTAAAAATCACCTAGTGTCTGTTAAACTTAAGTAGACAACTCTTATGTCCCGATTTACATATTGTTCACCACATTAATGATTTGGGAGGAACAGCCGTTGGACTTCACACGAATAGGACAAATCGCTACGCTCATCAAGGAAAATGTAGGTAGAGTCATTGTAGGAAAAGACGAGACGGTCGAGCTGATGGTTATCGCCCTCATCGCTTCCGGACATGTACTGCTTGAGGATGTGCCGGGCACCGGGAAAACGCAGCTGGCTAAAGCACTGGCCCGCTCCTTGGACGGCACGATGAAGCGCATTCAGTTCACACCGGACCTCCTGCCTTCGGATGTTAGCGGCATTAACTTTTACAATCAAAAACTCGGCGAATTCGAATTCCGCCCGGGACCGCTCTTCGCTCACATCGTGCTCGCCGATGAAATTAACCGCGCGACGCCGCGCACCCAATCCGCCTTGCTGGAAAGCATGGAGGAGCGTCAAGTGAGCATCGACGGGGAAACGCGCGCGCTCGAAGCGCCGTTCCTCGTGATCGCCACGCAGAACCCTGTCGAGAATCAGGGGACGTTCCCCCTGCCGGAAGCACAGCTCGACCGCTTCCTGATGAAGCTCTCGCTTGGTTATCCGTCTGCCGCGGAGCAGGTGCAGATTTTAAAGCGCTACCAACAGCAGGATCCGCTTGATCAGCTGCTGCCGGTTGTAGGGCGCGCTGAGCTGCTTGAAGCGCAGCGCTTGTTCGTGCAGGTGCGCTTCAGCGACGAGCTGCTGCAGTACCTCGTGCAGCTCGCGGAAGCTACCCGCACGCATGCAGATGCCGCGCTTGGCGTCTCGCCGCGCGGCGTGCGCGCCTTGATGAAGGCGGCGCAGGTGTACGCGGCGCTGCGTGGCCGCGACTACGTGCTGCCGGACGACATCAAGGCGCTGGCCGGGCCCGTCTGGGCGCACCGCATCCTGCTGCGGACACGGTCGCGCCAGCAGGACCAGCAGGTGCAGACGCTGCTGGCGGGCATTCTTGCGGCGACGCCTGTGCCGACCGAAGTCAAGCTGAGGTAGCGGATGGGTATCTCATGGATCCTCATCATCGCTGGCCTTGTCTACCTAGTCCAACACACCATTTTCAACCGTTGGGGCTTTCGTGGTCTTACGATTAAACGATCCTTTAATACAGCACACTGCCATGCTGGTGATCGCATCGAAATGATCGAAACGATTCAGAACCGCAAGCTCGCTCCGGTTCCTTGGCTGCGTTTGGAATCCACGATTCATGCCGGGCTTCATTTTGCCAAGCAAAGCAATCTTGCCGTAAGCAGCGGCGCGATGTTTCAGAATCATCGCAGTCTTTTCAGCCTGATGCCGTATACCCGAATCGTCAGACGCCATCAGGTATATTGCGCACAGCGTGGCTGGTATAAGCTGGAGACCGTATCCGCATCCATCGGGGATCTTGTCGGCATGCATGCGGCAACGAAGAGCCAGCGCACAGATTTGGAGCTCCTCGTGTATCCGCGCTTGGTAAGCCGGGATGACATCCCGCTTCTATCCAGCCGTTGGCAAGGAGATGTTACGGTGAAGCGTTGGATTATGCCCGATCCGTTCCTTGTCTCGGGCGTACGCGAGTATCGTTACGGGGATACAATGAACAGCATTCATTGGAAAGCCACGGCTCGCAGCCAGAGACTGCAGGTCTATAATCGGGAATTCACAGCGGACCCGAGGCTGCTCATCATCGTCAATACCCAAATAACCGCAACCATGTGGGACGCTGTTAGCGATCCGGAGCTGGTTGAGAAAGGCTTATCGTACGCCGCCACGTTGGCCGAATATGCGATTAGCCAAGGAATTCCTGTTGGCTTCGGCTATAACGGGTCTCTAGCTCAACAGCCCGGTGTCACGGTGCATGTTCCTCCGGCCGGCGGTCACCCGCATCTGGAATATCTGTTCGAAACAATGGCGAAGCTAACTGTTTCCTACACCCGCTCCTGCAGTGATTTTCTGGATGAGTGCACTCTGCAGGAAGGGAGCGCCCTGGATATTATTCTGCTGACCGCTTTCGTATCCGATGCCATTGAAGATAGCATTCAGCGACTTGAAGCGCAGGGGCATACCGTCTTTATCGTTCCCTTGCAGCATGGGCTATTAACCCTTCATGAAAAGGAGGCGAGTCCATCCGATGTCAACACCGCTTCAGGGGCAAGCTCAGCAAGTTAATCAGACTAGGTATACTTATCTTCGAGTTATCGGAAATTCGCTTGTATTCGCGGGAGCTGAACTTATTCTATTTTCCCCCCTTGTCGTGACTACGCACCTTTATTTGTCAGAGATATCTCTCTGGCCGTTGATCGTGCAGTTCATGCTTGTTTTCATAGCAGGCAGCTTATTGGGACGCATTACTTGGCTATCTCGCACGCTTTATGAGCTTCTGGGATGTGCACTAGTCGGTTTTGCAGCAGCCTATCTGTTCCAAGGGAACAACTGGCATAGCTGGACTTGTGCCGCTATCGGCATGCTGCTCTCCTATCGCGGTATTCGCTGTACGAAGGACGGCTGGCCTGCCATCTTTCCTGGAGCCTCGTTTGCAGTTGCAGGAGCGGTATACTTCATCGGTGTACCGATCATGGGACATCAGGCTTCCTTTCAGCCTTATATGGGCTGGTTGAATGGTCTGGGCTTCATCTCGCTCATTATCTTTTTCTTTGCTATGCAGCGAACAGGCCTGCTAACAGCGACACTTGCCAGCGATGAGAGAGCCGCCTCTTCCTCCTTATCGGAAACCGTGAAGCGCTCGAGCCGAATTTGGTTAACGGTATTAATTGCCCTTATCTTCGTCGTTGCCTACTTTCAGCAGCTTCGACAAGGCATCGTTGCCGGTTTACGCGCTGCCATCGCATGGCTGGTGTCTCTCCTGCAATCCGGTCCGCCGCCAGAAACGCTGCCTGAGCCCAATCCGTCCGCACCGCCGCCGCTCCTACCTCCGGCTGAGGCCAGAGAACCGAGCTGGTTGGACACCTTGTTTCACTATATTCAGGTTATCTTCGGATATCTGATCGTTGTCGCGCTGATCGTTCTTGCTGTTTACATAATTGTAACCAAGCTCCTGCCCGTAGTGAATGCTTTCTTAAGACGTTTAATGAACCGCTCTCTCAGCAGCAAGCAAGATGGAGAATCCGAAGGCTTCATTGATGAAAAAGAAGCGCTTCTCGATTGGAAAGGACTTCCGCGCCTGTGGTGGCAGCAAGTGAGAAAAGGAAGAAACAAGGAGAGAAGCCATGCGAAGAAATGGGCGCTTTTACCGAACAATCGGGAGCGCGTCCGCTATCTTTACCGCCTCTTGATCGAGCGGGCCGCTCAGAACGGGTATACGTATAAGGATGCTCTAACTCCTAATGAAACGGAAAAAGATTTAAGTTTAGGAAAGCAGCTTTCACCAGAAACCGTTCATGCCATTACAACGGCCTATAATCAAGTGCGGTACGGTGAAACCGACGTCTCCGACGCTCAGCTGGGTCAAGTTCTGCAAGCGGTCGAGCCTAGCCTTCGCAATCACTTAAAATAGCCGAATCGATCTACTTTGTAAACCAAAAAGAGGCTGTGCCGCATTCAACGGCATGGCCTCTTTGACTTTTTTATGGAAAATCGTCACATTCCGGCTCTTCGCCGCATATGCATAATTGTTTGAATACAAGTGATGAGGTGGTTTTGAGATGTTAGCATTAAAAACGAGCTGTGAAAGAGAAGAAGTCGTTCAAACTTTGTGTGACATGGGCTTGGATCAAATTGCAAGATGGATCATGGTATTGCCTGAAGACCGGTGGGAAAACATGTTTCTCTCAACATGGCCAACACTTGCGAAAAAATGCGGCTACAACAGGTAAGCTGCTTTTACATAAACATACGAAACGACCAACATGGCCTACGCTCTGTGCGCTTCTTGCATAGGGCGTTTTTTTTCACTATTTGTTCGAGGACCATCTCTGCAGCTTTCTAAAGCAACGCATAATTTGACACATTCTGTACAAAAATGCAACATTCAAGCGCTTTCATAGCAGGAATCTTGCAGGATATAAGCGAATGATATGAGATTAGCATGAATTTATAAAGGAGGGACAGATTGTGAAGCCCGTCACAGTCAAAGATTTAGTCGAGCGCTTCTCGCTCGAAGTACTTGCCGGACACTCGGAACTGCACCGTCCGATTACCAAAACGAAGGCGCACCGCCCCGGCCTTGAGTTTGTCGGCTATTTCGAGTATTTCCCGCAAGAGCACGTACAGCTCTTAGGAAGGAAAGAAATTACTTACCTGCACAAGCTCACCGAAACAGAAAGAAATCTGCACATCGGTAATATTGTCAAATATCATCCGCCTTGTTTCGTCGTCACAAGAAACCAGGAAGGCTTGAAATATTTAACGAAATATTGCGAAGAAGAACGCATTCCCCTGCTCCGTACAGCTGCAGCCACAAGTAAATTCCAGGATCTCGTTGATTTATATCTCAGCAAATCCTTGGCGCAAGAGATGGCGATTCACGGCGTCTGCGTCAATGTATCAGGAATCGGCATCTTGCTTCGTGGCAAATCCGGTGTTGGCAAAAGCGAAACCGCCCACACCTTGATCCGCCGAGGACATCGCCTCGTGGCTGATGATATCGTGGTGTTGAAAAAAATCAGCCCGGAAACTCTGCTAGGCACGCACAACGGAAAAACGAAGGAATTCCTTGCGCTGCGCAGCATCGGGCTTATTAACGTGTCGCGTCTCTATGGCCGCAAAGCGTTCCAAGATGAAACACGGATCGTGCTCGACATCGAGCTGACCAAGTGGCAGGAGCATGCGCTCAATAACGATTTGGAGCTTGAGCCTGCTTTTACGGAATATATGGATATTCGAATTCCGCATATTGAAATCCAACTGCAGCCTGGACGCGACGTTGCAGGACTTGTTGAGGCTGCGGCGAACAGCTGGTATTTGCGCCAGCAGGGATACAGTGCAGCTGAAGAATTCATGCAGCGTCTGCAAAGCGACTAAAAGCCCTAAGACCGTCCCAAAACACCCCCCTATGCCGAAAGGTGTTAGTGGAGGTGTTTTCTTATGCGCAAAAGATTACCATTTATTATTATTTCTATTACGCTGGTGGCTTTGTTGGTTTGCGGGTGGACAGCCTACGCATCAACTTCAACTAACTCTGCCATCTCTACTTCAGTCAACGGCACTTTCAAATCTGCTAGTTCAGAAGCCGTCACTGTCACTACGGATACAGGGGACCAAACGCTACCCTTAGCGAAATCTGTGTGGGTTTTCAAAAATGATCAAAAAGCTCAGCTTGCCGACTTACACGCAGGGGATCAGATCGAGTTAATCCTTAATAGTAAGCAGCAGGCGGCCTATGTCAAAGCATCATCTTCGGTTGCCAATGAGCCCACGCCGTCCCCGACTGCTTCTGCGGCTCCGGTTGAGCCGACACAAAGTCCGGCTGCAACGGTTGTGCCAACGCAGACGCCGACACCTACGTCCGCCGCTCCAAAACCGGAGTCTAGCACAAAGCCAGCCTCAGCGGATAAAAACAGTTATCCAGACCTGCAGGGCTTTGATCTTAATGTGGACGGCAAGCATTTCAAGCTGCACATCGGGCAATCCAAGGATGATAAAGGAACAACGTATGATCTGAGCGTTAAGCCTGAAGATTCCGGGATGATTCACCTCAAAGGGGAGGAAGCTGCCCAGTGGATTCAGAATCTGCTCGCTTCTATCGACCTCAAATCATCCGATGCTGAGCAGAAAATTGCAGGGCTGCTTGCCCAGCACTATAACTTGGACGCGAATAAATTGAATGTCCATATGAAAACCAAATGGCAACCGCAGCCTCAACAGCCGCAGCAGGCTCCAAAGAAACCTGGCGATGATCATGACGATAATCAAGACGACAAGCGCAAAGATGAGCCAAAAGGCGGGCCAAAAGCTAAAAACGATCACAAAGATGAGCGTAAAGACAAGGATAAGCCACGTGGCAACAGCCAGCACGACGAATAATCGAGTAGATAGGGGCGGCTAGCCCCTGACCTCTCACACCACCGTACATGCGGGT
>NZ_WSEM01000035.1:0-62561 GCF_009757995.1 Paenibacillus anseongensis | reverse complement strand
GCAGAAACCGCGTGATCGGCACTTAATGGTGTGTTTACTTTCTTGACAGAAGTCCACAGTTGCTCTTATTTGGCGAATTATAGGCGTTTTGAAAATCTAACGGACTCCAGCGCCGCTATTTGCTTGTTTCCGTCTTGATTTCGACTCGAAATCGGCGAATAAGGTTTCCCGTGTCCGTTAGATAGTGGGACGGGGCTATTTTGACGATTTTAACGGCAGTGGAGTCCGTTAGACTTGGTTGGCAGGTTCATGGCAAAAGGTATATCATGAATCAGGACAGGACAGCTGGTTGCCCGCTAATCATGCTCGGGTGGCAAGTGTCCGAATGGGAAAATTTTTATAATATTCGCATAAAAAAGAGGCTGCTCATAGGTCGGTATAGACCCTATAAGACAGCCTCTTTGTTTCGTTTCGGCTATTTGCTAGCGGAGACGGTTTCGATTTCTTTTACGCTTTGGTAGATGAGGTTGAACAGTTCTTCCAGGCTGCCTTCTTCAATACAGGAGAAAGCGACGCGAAGATCAGTCGTTCCAAGAGCGATAGTACCCACACCATGCTGATCCAGCAAGTGGACACGCAAAGCCTCGGCATCCACTGTTTTGAGCTTCAGGCACATGAAGTAACCGGAGTTGAATGGGTAGTAGCCCCATGCATCGTCGAACTTGCCGGAGTCCAGAATGGACTTCGTACGGTTAGCACGGCCTTTCATGATCTCATATTTCTCTTGCTTCTGCTGGTTGAACTCCGGGGAGTTAAGCGCATGAAGCACGAAAGTTTGCGATGGGTGAGGGCCACTGGAAATCGTTGCACGGATGATGCCCATTGTTTTTTGTTCTAGTGCGCTCAGCAACGCTTCGCTTTGGCCGGCATAAGTGACAAAACCAACGCGGAAGCCCCAGACGTATTCTTCTTTGGTAGCACCGTCAATTTTGACAGCGAGCACGCGCGGGTGAATGTCTGCTAATTTACCGAACAAGGACTCATGCAGGGACCCTTCGAAGAAAAGTCCGAAATAGGCATCGTCGGTTAGTACAACAACGTTGATACCAGCTTCAGCTGCATCTTTGATCGCAGCAGCAATTTCATTTCCTTCTTCTGCCCCAGGCGTGTAGCCTGTCGGGTTGTTCGGGAAGTTCAAGACAACAATGGCTTTGCCTTTGGATTGTTGAGCCAGCAGCGCTTCGCGCAGACCAGCAGCATTAAACTTCTGCTCCTCGTTGTAGAGCGGATAGTTCACAATTTTTGCGCCGCGGCGGATTTCGAAAGTAAGCTCGTAATTTTCCCAGTTTTTGTCTGGAATAATAACGGAGTCGCCTACATCAGCGAAAAGGTCCGCTGCAATACTAAGTCCGTGAGTCAACGCATTCGTTACGATCGGATTGCCAATCAGTTTGCTGCCGATCTCAGGGTTTTCTTCGAGCATTTTTTTGCGCCATGCGCTGCGGAGCTCGGGCTTACCGGCTGGCGGCGCGTATTCATATATATCTTTGGGTGCGTAGGTAGAGAGAGTATCTTGAATGACCTTCAAGTGCATCGGCTGACCGTTTTCGATCGCAATGCCAATCGTAGCATTGTATTTTTTGGCCTTTGCCTTGGCTTCAGCCGATTGGCTAAGAATGCCTTCTTTCGGGAAGTAAATCGATTTACCTAATGCAGAAAGCATGTCAAATACGTGAGAATTTTCACGTTCCAGGGTCTCGTTTAACTGTCGTGCCAGAGGATTCATAAGCATGGGTCATTCCTTCCAATTTGCTATTCATTTTTTGCAGTTATTATACCACTTTCCCTGGAGAACGTCACTGCGAGAAACAAATTTTTTTGGATAGATTTTTATTCGGATCTAAACGTTTACTCGATTTAAAAATCCTTCTAGGCGTTGCTTCACATCCACCCATTCGCGGTCAATGATGCTGAACATCACGGTGTCCCGCACATAGCCGTCATGAAGCACGCGATGTTGGCGAAGCGTACCTTCTTTCTGGGCGCCTATACGCGCAATTGCCGCTTGGGAGCGTTCGTTTCTTAGGTCTGTTTTAAGCTGCACACGCAGGAGGTCTAAGGTTTCGAAGCAGTGTCGCAGCAGCAAATACTTACACTCCGTATTGATTCTGGTTCGCCAAACACGAGGATTGTACCACGTATGGCCGATCTCGACATGCCGATTTGCGATAGAGTAGTCGAAAAGGCGCGTGCTGCCGACGAAACTGTCGGAGTGTTTGTCGTAAACGCTGAAGGGAATACCTAGGCCGGCTTTTTGCTCATCCAGCGCTTGGCGGACAAATTGTTCAACGGCTGAAGGTTGAAGCAGCGGAGTCATGTAGGCAAAGATAGCAGGATCCGACGCCGCCTCCACTAGAGCGCTAATGTGAGATTCCTGCATAGGCAGTAAAGTGACTTGGGTACCTTCTAGCGTGATTGGTTGGAAATTCATGGGCATATTCTCCTTGTCAAAAAGCCGGATTTATGAGATTTTAGTAAGCATAATGGAAAAATGGTTTAATAAAAAGATCCAATTTGAATGTGTTTTTATAGACCAATTGAGAAAGGCAAAAGGGGGGCGAGTATGGATTTTCATATACCGTACCATACCTACCAGGCGAAATACGGGAGTAAATATGCGGCTTTGTATCATGCGCTGCATGACAACATTTTGGCGAATAAGCTGCTGCGCCATACGAAGCTGCCATCAAGCCGTGAATTAGCTGCACTTTATGGGCTATCGCGGGGCACCGTTAATCAAGTGTACGATATGCTGATTGCTGAAGGTTATTTGCAAGCTGATGTGGGCAGAGGGACTTATGTTGTTTATAACGGGGTGCAGGAGAAGCAGGCGCCGTTCGAAGGGAAGGATATTCGGCTTTCGGATTGGGGGGCGCGGGTTTGTGAGGCGGATCGCGGGCAGAGGCGGGAGCAAGGACGGGAGTTAGAGCTGGAGCTGGGGCAACGGCGAGAGCGAGAGCAAGAGCAAAAGCGAGGGCAAGAGCAAGAACGAGAGCGAGGGCGAGAGCAAGGGCCAGGGCAAGAGCAAGAGCAAGAGCAAGAGCAAGAGCAAGAGCAAGAGCAGGAGCAAGGTCAAGATCAAGGGAAAAAGATTGCGTTCGTGATGGGTCGGCCGCACTTGGATGAGTTTCCGCGGGAGCTATGGAACCGCGGGATGTACGAGCAGGTGCGGCGGATGACGGAGTCGCCGCAGGAAGAGGCATACGTCGCCGAGGGGCATTATGCGCTTCGCGAAGCGATTGCACAGCACCTAAGGCGAATACGCGGCATCGAGGCGCCGCCGGAGCGCATCGTCATCGTTAACGGGTCGATGCAAGCGATCGCGCTGCTGACCCAGATGCTCGTGAACGAAGGCGATCCCGTCATCCTGGAGCGTCCGGGCTACCAAGGCGCGAGCCGCGCGGTGCTGGCGGCCGGCGGTGTGCCCATCCACGCTCCTGTGGATGAGCAAGGGCTTGTCCCGCAGCCGTGGAACGCACGGCTGCTGTTCGTGACACCCAGCCGCCAATTCCCTACGGGGGCGGTGCTGGGTCTAGAGCGCCGCCAGCAGCTGCTGCGCTGGGCGGCGGAGCAAGGCGCTGTCATCGTCGAAGACGACTATGACAGCGAGTTCAGGCACCGCGGGCGGCCGATCGAGCCGCTCAAGGTGCTGGATCAGGAGGGCCGAGTGGTCTACATCGGCACCTTTTCCAAAACGATGCTGCAGGACCTGCGCATCGGATATGTCGTGCTGCCGGAGGCGCTGCACGACGCCTTTGTAGCCGCGAAGCGGCTATACGAGCCGCACCCTTCGGGGCTGCTCGAACAGCGCTCGCTCGCCGCCTTCATGGCGAGCGGCGGCTACGAGCGACACCTGCGCCGCATGCGGCGAGTGTACGCGAGCAAGTTCTTGCTCCTGCAAGCGCTGCTGCAGGAGCAGCTCTCCACCCTCTTCGACTGGGTGGAGAGTGATGCGGGGCTGCATCTGTTCGGCTGGTGGCGGGGAGACCCCCGCACCTATGCCGCTTATGCAGCCGAGTGCCGTAAGACCGGCGTCACCTGGAGCGACGCCGGTTCCTACGGCATGCCCCTGGGGAAGGCCGGGGCATGCTTCGGTTTTGCGCATCTCACGGAGCAGGAAATACGCCAAGGCGTTGCCGCCTTGCGAGAAGTTTCAGAAATTGTCATAAAATCAACAAGATGATTTTGGCATGGTTGACAGAGTATGCTATGATCTAACATGTGGTCAATTAATCATTTTATTGTAGGAGTGATCCCTAAATGGCAGGATTAAATGGTGGAGGCACAAGCGTGATTGTGCGTTTGGAAATACATAAAGAACAGGTCACGTTTGGGAAAATTGCTACAGCCATAGGCGATGCCGGTGGCGATATCGTCGCGGTTGACGTGACGCGAGCCAGTAAAACAACAACAACACGGGATATTACCGTTCAAGTTAACGACCCGGATCATACGGAAGTCATTGTTAAAGTATTGAAAGGTATTCCAGGTGTGCGGTTAATTAACGTATCCGACCAGACGTTCCTTATGCATTTGGGCGGAAAAATTGAAGTCACTCCGAAGATTCCGATTAAAAATCGGGACGATCTGTCCCGTGTATATACGCCGGGTGTCGCTCGTGTCTGTATGGCGATTCATGAGGATTCATCCAAAGCGCACTCATTAACGATTAAACGTAATACAGTTGCCGTCGTTTCTGACGGAACAGCCGTCCTCGGACTTGGCAATATTGGTCCTGAAGCAGCTATGCCGGTTATGGAAGGTAAAGCTATGCTCTTCAAGCAAATGGCGGGCGTTGACGCTTTCCCAATTTGCTTGGACACACAAGATACAGAGGAAATCATTCGTACTGTCAAAGCCATCGCACCTGCGTTTGGCGGAATTAACTTAGAGGATATTTCGTCGCCGCGTTGTTTTGAAATTGAAGAACGTTTGATTAACGAATTGGATATTCCGGTATTCCATGACGATCAGCACGGAACTGCGGTTGTTATTCTTGCCGGTTTGCTTAACGCAGTTAAAGTGGTGGGCAAACAGCTGGAGTCTTGTAAAGTAGTCATCACGGGTATCGGAGCGGCAGGAATTGCCTGCACGAAAATGCTGCTTGCTGCAGGTGTTACGAACGTCATCGGTGTAGACCGTCAAGGCGCAATCGTACGCGGTGAAAGCTATACAAATTCCATGTGGGATTGGTACTCGAATAACACGAATCCTTTCGAGCTAAAAGGGACTTTGTCCGATGTAATTGCAGACGCTGATATTTTCATCGGCCTATCCGGTCCAGGCGTTCTGAAGGTAGAAGATGTGAAGAAAATGGCTACGGATCCAATCGTATTCGCGATGGCGAACCCGACACCGGAAATCACGCCGGAAGAGGCAGAGCCTTACGTACGCGTTATGGCGACAGGCCGTTCGGACTATCCGAATCAGATCAATAACGTGCTCTGTTTCCCAGGAATTTTCCGTGGCGTGTTGGATTGCCGTGCTTCCCGAATCACGCAAGAGATGAAGCTTGCAGCCGCCAAAGCGATTGCCTCGGTAGTGAATGAAGATGAGCTGAGTGAATATTACATTATTCCGAGCGTATTCAATCATGCTGTCGTCGAAAAAGTGCGTGAAGCGGTTATGGAAGCAGCGTTTGAATCCGGTGTAGCTCGTCGTCGCAGTCAACGTGAAACACAAGAGTCTCATCACGAATAATAATCAGTAATTAAAGCCAAAAAAACCTTGCTCCAGCAGCTGTTTCCAGCTCGCAGAGCAAGGTTTTTTGTTTTAATTCTGTTCCTCCGTCCATTCTTTTAGCTTACGGTCAGAAGGGAGAAGGAAGGTTAGAATCCCGAGAAGCGGCAGGAACGCGCATAATTCCATCACACGCGTCGTACCGATCGCATCGCAGAGATTTCCAAGAACGACACTGCCGATACCGCCAAGTCCGAAGGCGAGCCCGGTAATTAGGCCGGATACGGTTCCTACTTTGCCAGGGAACAGGCTTTGGGCATAAACAACGGTAACGGAGAAGCTGGATAATTGAATGACGCCGATGACGACAAGTAAGATATAAGACCAAGTAATCCCAACATGCGGCAGCAGCAATGCGAATGGCGCTGAGCCTAGCATGGAGAAGAAAATGACATTGCGCTTACCGAACCGATCCGCGATCGGACCGCCAAAAAAAGTACCTACAGCGCCGGCTGCGAGGAACAAGAAGATGAAGTCCTGCGCACGGTTGATGGATAAGCCGTATGTATCATGCAAGAAGAAAGCGAAGTAACCACTCATTGCAGCTCCGTACCATGAACGGACGAATACAAGGAAAATCAATACGTAGATAGCGAAAAACACACGTTTGCGATGCACGGGATTGACGGTCCGCTTCACAGTGGACTTGGCTCTAACCGGAGTCGTTGCGAGCTCGGCTTTGTACCAGCGAGCAATGAACATCTGAACGGCTATCGCAATCGCTGCAACGCCTGTGAACCATATGGAGCCGAAAAGTCCGAGCGGAATGAAAATCCATTTGGTCATGACCGGCGCCAAGGATTGGCCGAAGTTACCGCCCACCTGGAAGATGGACTGTGCCAAGCCTTTGCGTCCTCCGGCAGCCATATGCGACACTCGTGAGCCTTCCGGATGGAATGCAGCGGAGCCAAGCCCCACAAAGCATACAGACAGCAGCACAACCCAATACGAGTGAGCGAAGGCTAACAGCAGCATCCCGGTAAGGGTTGATGCCATGCCAATCGGCAGCATATAGGGCGATGGCTTGCGGTCTGAGTATAAGCCAACTACGGGCTGCATGATGGAAGCCGTGAAGTTGATGGCGAACTGTACCCAACCTACTTGGGTATAGCTTAATCCCATTTCGCTTTTCAAAATGGGGAAGATGGCGGGAATGACGGATTGGATAGAGTCATTCAGCAAATGCACAAGGCCGATGGCAAACAGTATCCGGTAAACAGTTGGTTTGATATCTCCTGCACCCTGCAAGCTATTGGATTTGGGAGATGGTGTTGTTATGGCAGCCATGATGCGCTCCTCTCGCTATTTATCTAGGAAACGGCCGAGGTCTTCTCCCATTTTCACTTTGGAACCAAGCTTAAGATCCGGGCGAGGTTCGAACATATCGTCTTCAAAAAGCAGCACAACGGTTGAGCCGAACTCGAAATAAGCCAGCTCTTGACCGCGCTCCAATGTTTTGGGAAGCGGTTTGACATACTGAATCGAGCTCACATTCAGCGCTCCGACCTTTACGACGGCAACTTCACCTGTATGATGCTGAATGAAAGTGATTAATCGCTCATTGCGACTAAGCACTCGCTTCATGTGGCGAAGACCGAATTCATTCACCGGATACACTTTGCCGAGCACGTGCTCTTTTTCAAGGATGTCGCCCGTAATCGGAGAATGAATGCGGTGATAATCGGTTGGGCTTAAATACAGGACGAAATAGAAGCCGTTTTTGTAATTGACTGTGCGGGGCGACCGGTTAAGCAGCTCCTCAATGGTGTAATCTTGACCTTTGACGTTAACGATCAAGCCGTCTTTAATGTCCCCGATCCCAGTAATCATGGCATCAACCGGACTTACGACGCGCGTCTCGTCTTCGTGAATCGGGCGTAAACCCGGCTTTAAGCGGCGAGTAAAGAAATCATTTAGGGATTTGTAATCTTTTACATGCTTCTCAGCATCTTCAATACGTATACCGTAAGTTTGGGCAAAACGGGGAATGAACATCCGGCTTGCTCTGGACCTGGCAAAAGCTCCTGTCACTTGGGATACCCATTTACGTGAGGAGAGCTCGGTTAGCAATTTGAAGAACGGTTTTGACATAAATTAACTCCTGTTCATTCGTGGTTAGGCGGGCTTTTGACCAACGTTCAAGTTTCTTCAAAGATCCCTGTTTATGGTTCTTCGCTAATCTTGCCACAGAAAGGTAAAAGAATCAATTGTCGAATGAAGAAGAAACGGCAAGGTAGGCGGCTAAAAAAATAGTCTGAAGGCTGTTTGAGGTGAAATATGCTTGTCAATGCTGTTAATGAGGTGAACGGGTACAATGTCCATTATGATTATATTGATTCTGTTACTAATTCCAGCCTGCATGCTAGTTGGCTCATGGATGTTCATAAGCTGCCGTATTTGGTTTCATATTCTGGCAATGGTCAGTGCATATGTCTTTGGTATTATTTCCGCTTTGGCGGTTAATGACATATTACGGGACGATACGGTATTTATGACGAATATTCATGGCGTTTTCAACAACCAGTTATTCCTTTTAAGCGGAGGTTATTTGGGATGTTATGGGATCTACTTAATGTGGAGACGGCTGCTAGTAGAGATCAGGAAAGAGTAGTTCTGTGTTATTTGTAACAACCTCCTATGTAACTATTTCATTTGGCACATCGTCTAATAGGCATGACTTATCATAAAGGCAGGTGTTAAAGTGAATCTTATAATTTCCAGATATACCAAGAGTATGATGTGTGCGGCTGCGTTATCTCTCTTTTTAGCGGGGTGTGCATCTTCTCCAAAAGGCAACACGTCTTCGAGCGCACCGGTTTCGTTGGCGCCGTCTGCTTCTGCTCCAGCAGCTACGCCAGTCTCTACGCCAGTTCCTACTGCAGCGCCGACTCCAAGTCCAACGCCAACGCCAGCAAACCCGACGGCAGGCTTGTCACTGGACGAAAAGCTGGGACAGATGATCTTGGCCGGCATCGACGGATACAACGTAAATGCGAATACCCAAACGTTGATTTCAACGTATCACGTGGGCGGCATTATTTTATATAAGCCAAATGTCAAAGATTCAAGCCAACTGGTTTCGCTGGTAAATGAACTGAAGCAAAAGAATGCAAAAAATAAGCAGCCGCTCTGGATCGGTGTGGACGAGGAGGGCGGAAGGGTAACACGGCTGCCGGATGAGCTCCAGAAAACGCCAACGAATCAGGAGATCGGCAAGACGAATAACAAGACGTATGCCTATAACATCGGGAATTTGATCGGTTCAGAGCTTCGTGCGTATGGATTGAACGTTGATTTCGCTCCTGTGCTGGATATTAACAGCAATCCGAAAAATCCGGTGATCGGCGACCGTTCTTTTGGAGCAAACGCTGCTGTAGTTAACGCTATGGGTATTCAAGAAATGAAGGGGCTGCGAGATCAGCAGATCACGTCCGTCGTTAAGCATTTCCCGGGGCATGGCGATACATCGGTTGATTCGCATGTAGGGCTGCCCGTTGTGCAGAACGATTTGGACAGATTGCGCAAGCTGGAATTAATCCCCTTCGCGGAAGCTTTTAAACAAGACGCAGATGCTGTGATGGTCGCCCATATTTTGCTGCCCAAAGTGGACGGACAGAACCCGGCATCGATGTCGAAGAAAATCATGACGGACTTGCTGCGCAAGGAGATGGGCTTCCAAGGTGTCATCATGACCGATGACATGACGATGGGAGCCATTGAACAAAACTATGATATCGGCGCTTCCGCCGTAAAATCAGTTTTAGCCGGAGCTAATGTGATTATGGTCGGACATGACTACAATAAAGTTGTAAAAGTGATCGAGGCGCTGCGGCAAGCTGTTCAGGACAAACGGATTCCGATGGAAACGATCGATCAGAGTGTAGCAAGAATTCAGAAGCTGAAGCAAAAGTACAAGTTGAAGGATGAAAGCGTTGGTTCGGTTGATGTAGCCGCCCTCAATCAAGCTGTAAAGAAAGTGCTAAGTACGAAATAGCATAATTTAAAAGAGTGCCCCTAGTCATGTTATGACGCTTGGGCACTCTTTTTGATTTTTGGGGAAGGAGCGGGACCCATGTGGTGTCATTTTGAGTGCGATAGAGAGCTGGTGGAAGAGGAGGGGACCTACAGGGTGCTATTTGTGGTGAATGGGCTGAATTGGCTGTTTTTTGGGGAATTACAGGGTAATATTTGCGTCATTTGCCGTCAAATAACTTAAAATCGGGGGATTAGCGGATCCTAGTTCCCTTTGACTTTCCAATTCGCTATGTTTCGCCAAAATAGGGGAACGTAGTTCCCATTGTAGCGCGGTATGGGCTAATAAACCGGGGTACCGCCATCCAACAAATATTTGGCGTAAGCCATGGGGTTATAGTAGGTGGCTTTCCATTCTTCCAGCATGTTGGCTTCTCGGAAACTATAACGCTGATCTTTGCCGTTGCATTCAATGAATAGAGGATAACCATCCGTGGTGATCCCGATATCTAGTCCGAGATCGGCCAAATGCGGCAAATGCCTGCTTAGAAACCTCGCTACCTGAAGGGCGAACTCCGAAATTTGCTCACACACCGATCGGGAATTCAGTGACGGATAGTCGGCCGCCAAAATTTCCGTCAGCGTCCTCACTTGGCCTCCTTGCGCCACATTGGTCAAGAACAGCTTGCGTGAAGCGACCTTGGCGACGATTCCCGTCACGCCCCAATCGCCGCAGGCTCCGCGCTGCACAGATACACGCATGTCGAAGGGACGTTTGTCATAGGTAGCCAAAGGCAGGCGCTGCTGCACGAGGTAGGCGCGGCTTTGGATTTTGCGCCGCAGGGTTAACGGCAGTTGTTTGCGAAAGTTGACCTGCCGCCAAACTTTATTGCTGATTTTCAGTGTCGCGGGATAAACAAGCTGCCAGCCCGTGGGGGTTCGGTCCATTTTCATCACACCGCGCCCGATGCTGGAGTTTGTTGGTTTGATAATGATAGAGTCGTAGGCACTCATCATGACTTTCATATTTTTGAGAGTGGCGGGGTAGGTGCCGGGCAGATGGGGTCTGATGGCGTCATCCAGCAGCAATATCTCGTGAATTTGCAGCTTGCTGTACCGATTCCATCGGTTAAAAACGTGAATGCCGTGCTGTGTCCAACTTTCCAACTCCTGATCAGAGGTGGCGTCCAAGTAAATGGCGCGGTTATGAATGATTTTCGGCAGGGCAATCCATTCACGCACATATCGAGTCCCTCTTTGCACATAGGCATGAACTCTCATCGTATGAATGTGAACATCCTGCATGCGGAAGTAGCTAGGGGTGATGCCAAATTGTTTGCCAGCGTCACTGTAAAAATGGATGGCTTCATATTTTGTGTTCCCTAGGGGAATGCCTTCGTATAAGGAATCGTTCACTAAAATACCCACATAGGGATTGACCATTTACTTCACTCCTTAGAGTTTTTCGCCAGAAAAACTGGCGTCGAAAGCATAGGCTTGAGTTTTTCGCCAGAAAAACTGGCGTCGAAAGCATAGGCTTGAGTTTTTCGGCAGAAAAACTGGCTTGCCAACACGCCGCGACACGATAGAGGCTCCTTTACAGCTTATGGAAAAGCAGTGCAGCTTGTTTGTACGGATGCTGATACTTTTGCGTAAGTAGCGGACAGCTGCCCAAACTTTGCCTGTATATCCGCATATGTATAGAAGAGGAAGGGGGAGTTACGTGTGAGCCAGAGACCTATGCGTGTTGTCATTGTTACGCCAGGTTCTTTTCCCATTCCCTCAGGAAAAAGCTCTTCGGTTGAACAGGTTGTCCAAAAAACGGCCGAAAAGCTCGTTACATTTATGCCCGTTTGTGTTCTGGGGAGAAGAACAAAGTATCAACCAAGAAGTGAAATGCGGGAAGGATGTACGTATATAAGGGTTCCTTACGGGGGCTCTCGTTCCTATATTTCCGCCGTCTCTCGGAAAATCGCGATGCGAAAACCCAGCGTCATTCAGGTTGAGAATCGGCCGCATTTCGTGCTCTATCTGCGCAAACGTTTTCCAAGATGCTTTATTAGTCTTGTGCTGCATTCAAAAATATTTATTTCTCTGCCTTATATCTCGCAGAAATATTTGAAGGCATGCCTAGCCGCGGCGGATGTCGTGATCGTCAATAGCGATTATCTCAAGCAGGCGGTGCAGGCGAAAGTGCCGTCCGCCGCACATAAAATTGTGACGCAGCATTTGGGCGTGGACGTTACCAAATTTACGTCAAGATGGTCTCCGGAGGGGAATGAATCCCGTACTCAAATGTTGCAAAAGCTCGGCTATGAGAATCGGAAGATCATTCTTTTCGTAGGTCGGCTCATTCCGAGAAAAGGGGTGCATCATCTGCTCAAAGCGATGAAAACGGTGATTCAGACGGAGCCGAATGCGGTCTTAATTCTAGTCGGCGGTGCCTTCTATGGCTCCAGGAGATCGACGGCTTACGTGAAAAGGTTGTACCGGGAAGGGAGCAAGATGCCTCAGAATGTGAAATTCGTCCCCTACACCTCACACGCTGACATCCCGAAATGGTATCACCTCGCTGACGTTGTTGCCGTGCCTTCCGAGGAAGGAGAAGCTTTTGGACTCGTAAATATTGAGGCTATGGCTTCTGGAGTTCCCGTCGTAGCGACAAATTCAGGCGGGATCGGCGAAGTAATTAAGAATGGGACGGTCGGGTGTTTAGTTGATTTGGGCAAGATTGAGTCGGACCTGCCTCTTTATTTATTGCGTCTTTTGGCAGATGAAGAGCTGAGACGAGCCATGGGGGAGCAAGGTATTCAAAGAGTCGATCAATTGTTCACGTGGGATAAGGCGGCAGAAATGAGGTATGAGTTATACAAGCATAAATTGGGGAGGTAACTATTTATCTGGGTGTCCGCACATTTTTCAGGGCTAACGTACATCTGGGATTGAGCTTGAATATGTTACAAATGACCAATTTATGTGGAATGGAGAGGAGTCTATGAGTAAGCGTAAGAGCAGCAGCAACAGAGAAAGGCCTTATGTGCAAAAAGTGAACTCCCGAACAAATGAGTTGAAATGGCTCGATGAAAGTGAACAGCCTTCACCTGCTCCGGTTAAGCAGGAGAAAGCGGAAACAAGTCCAAAGGTTGCACCCGTCGTTGAAACAAGTATTACTCCCAAAACGACGACGCCCAAAACGCCGGTAGCGAAAACGGCGATTGTTGAGCCGGCCAAAGTAAATAAACCCGCAACGGTGGTAAATGTATCTCAGACCTCCGTGCCAGCACCTCCGCTGCTGCTGCTTTCTGAGCGTAAAACAGGCAAATTTGTAAACCCTGTCGTCTACACGGATGATATCGTGGAAGAAGCGATAACTTGGGAGAAAATTGCAAATCGTTCGGTTGACGAAAGTAAAATCAAGCCGCAAAGCATCGGGACTAAAGTCATTAAGGATTTTGCGATTGATCAGTCAAAGTTAGCATCAGCCAGCGTGACGCGTGATAAAATCGCCGGGCACAGCATTTATGATGAACATATCGCTCCGCACAGCATCTCCGGTGATAAAATTCAGGATCAAACGATTCCCGGAAGCAAACTGCTGGATAACAGCATCACAGCGGATAAGCTTGCCGATCAAACGATTGATTCCATTAAGATTGCGGACGGCTCCATTTTGTCGCAGCATTTATCCGAGTTGGTTATTACGAATGAGCTGATTGACGACCAGTCGATTACAGCTGACAAAATACGTAGCGGCGCAGTGCAAGCCAAACATATTTCCAATTACAGCATCGACACCGCCAAGCTGATGGATGCAGCGATTACAACGGATAAGTTAAGAGATCAAGCTGTTACGGAAGAAAAAATTGCGAATGAAAGCATTTGCTCCGTTCATATCCAGTCCAAAGTTATTTTCAACGAACATTTGGCCGATGGAAGCGTTCAGAGCCGGAGTATTGCGCCAGGTCAAATTGAAGCCGATCACATCGCTGACGGGGCCATCGACAGTTACCATCTGGAGAATCAGATTATTACAGAGGATAAACTCGCTCCTTTATCGGTCACAGAGGAGAAGCTGGCGAATCAAGCCGTTACGAATCAAAAGATTGCCCCGTTGTCGATTGAAGCTAAGCACATCGTGAAGTCTTCGATCCGCACGGAGCACCTGGCAGACGGCTCTATCCAAACCTCACATCTTGCTTCCGGCGTGATTCAATCCGGACATCTGGCAGAGGGTGCGGTACACGCTAAACTGATCCAGGATGGCTCCATTACGGCAGACAAACTAGCTGCAAATGTGGTAGAGGATAAACATATTTTCCCGAAAGCCATTCAAATCGGACATCTCGCTGACAATATCATTTCTAATGCGAAGCTGCAGGATGAATCGATCACCTCTTCGAAGCTGGTGGAAAGCTCGATTGAAGCCAAACATATCCAACAGCAGGCGATTCAGAGCGAACATCTTGCCAACAACAGCATATCCAATGCCAAGCTGCAAGATGAGTCGATCACTTCATCCAAGCTGGTCGAAGGCACGGTTGAAGGCAAACATATCCGGCAGCAAGTGATTCAAAACTGGCATATGGCCGACGGCATCGTTTCCAGCTCGAAATTGCAAAATCAGTCCATTACATCAAGCCATTTAACGGAGAATCTCATTGAGGAAAGGCATATCAGCGAAAGGGCAA
This sequence comes from Paenibacillus anseongensis, assembly GCF_009757995.1. Taxonomy (NCBI): domain Bacteria; kingdom Bacillati; phylum Bacillota; class Bacilli; order Caryophanales; family Paenibacillaceae; genus Paenibacillus; species Paenibacillus anseongensis. The sequence continues at coordinate 48,162 of NZ_WSEM01000035.1, read as the reverse complement.
TCACGCAGCTGCATTTGGCCGATGGGATCATTTCTTCCTCCAAATTGGAAGAGGGAGCTGTGACGACAGATGTATTGGCGGCAGGCAGTGTAGATACGTCGAAGCTGAAGTCGCAAAGCGTGACCTCCGATAAGCTTGCGGTAAGTTCAATCACCGCCGAGCATTTGAACCAAGGCATCGTTGCAAGTGAGCATTTGGCCGAAGGGGCGATTCTTGGTATCCACTTTTCGCCAGAGACGATTGGAACGACACACCTGCTGGATGGGATCATTACAAGTGAGAAGCTGGGCTTAGGCGCTATCCGCTCCGAGCATATCGGAAATGGCGAGATTGGCGCTGAACAAATCGTGGAAGCAGCGATTGGGCGCGATCATATTGCTGAAGAGGCCGTGACAACGCAGCATTTGCAGGATCAAACGATTACGACAAGTAAAATTGCTGAAGAAGCAGTGACGGGTACAAAAATTGCTTCCATGAGCATTGAAACTCGTCATCTTCAGGAAAATAGTATCGATGGCAGCCATCTGAAGCCGGGGGCGATTTCGTCTCAGCACTTGGCGCAGGGCTCGATTACACTCAATATTTTCGCTGACAGGAGCTTGGATGGAACGAAGTTAATGGAACAATCCATTACCGGAGAAACGCTTGCGAAAGCGGCAGTCACCGAAGATAAGCTGGCGAATGGCGCCGTTAGTTCGCAGCATATGCAACCTGGAGCAATTTCTACCAGGTCATTGCAGGAGCAGGCCGTAACAACCAGCAAACTAGGTGAGCAGGCTGTTACTGAAGCTAAACTGGCTGATTCCAGCGTAACGGGCCGTAAAATTTCCAACAAGTCCGTGCACAGCGAGCATATTGTTGACGGTGCAATTACGGCAGCGAAGCTGGCTAATGAGAGCATTCATGGCAGTAAGCTGGTAGCCGGTGCGTTAAGCTCAAGGCATTTGGCCGATGGAGCGATTAGCAGCGCGAAGTTGGCTGCACGGGCGATTGGCAGCGAGCATATCGCGGAAGGCGCTGTGACCGGCGCGAAGCTGGCGAAGGAAAGCGTGGATAGCACGAAGCTGACAGCTGGTGCTGTGACCGGTGATAAGCTGGCCGATGGCGCCGTTAGTGGAGCGAAGCTTGGAGTTGGTGTAATCGCTAATGAGCATCTGGCAGAAGCGGCTGTCGAAAATAACAACCTTGCGGCGAATTCCGTGGATGGCACCAAAGTGAGCCTTGGCGCGATTAGCAATTATCATCTTGCGGATAGCTCGGTGTATGGCGCGAAATTGGCGACAGGCAGTGTGGACAGCAGCAAGCTGACGGCTGGCGCAGTGAACCATGAGCACATCGTGGACGGAGTAATTGACGCCAGTAAGCTCGCAAAAGGCAGCGTGGACGGCAGCAAAGTGGTTCCAAGTGCAATTCAACGGGAGCATTTGGCGGATAGTAGCATTGACTCCACGAAGCTGGCAGAAGGCGCTGTGCTGCGAAGCCATCTGGTTGCAGGGATCGTTGATGCGTCGAAGCTTGCGGACAGCAGTGTCGTTAGCTCTAAGCTGGCAGTAGGCGCTGTAAAAACAGATCATCTGGTTGACGGGGTCATCAATGGAGCGAAGCTGGCACCCGGCAGTGTGGACAGCAGCAAATTGGTGTCCGGTGCCGTGAACAGCGATCACATCGCACCAGGTGCAGTGAACGGCAGCAAGCTGGCGGCGCTTAGCGTGGACGGCAGCAAACTCGTAGATAACGCGGTGAGCAGCGAGCATCTTAGTGTGAGCTCGGTGACAGGCGCGAAACTGGCAACAGGCAGCGTGGACGGCAGTAAACTGGTAGCCGGTGCAGTAAGCAACTACCATCTCGCTGACGGCGTAGTGGATGCTGTGAAGCTGGCGGCAGGCAGTGTCGACGGCAGCAAGTTGACCGTTGGCGCAGTGAACGGCAGCCATATCGTGGATGGCGCGATTGACAGCGGCAAGCTGGCTGCGAACAGCGTAGACAGCAGTAAATTGACCGCTGGCGCAGTAACAGGAGATCATTTGGCGGACGGCACCCTGTTCGGCGCGAAACTGGCGACAGGCAGCATTGACGGCAGCAAATTAGCCTCCAATGCGATCAGCAGCTACCATTTATCCGCCGGCAGTGTGGATGGAAGCAAGTTGGCAGCCGGTGCGGTGAGCAGCGGGCATCTTGCGGAAGGTGCTATAGACGGCGGGAAACTGGCGGCAGGCAGTATCTATAGCAGCAAGCTTGCAGCCGGTGCGGTAAACGGGAGCCATATCGCGGATGGCGCGATCGATAGCAGCAAACTGGCAGTAAATAGCGTAGACGGCAGTAAATTGGCCCTGGGCGCAGTGACGGCAGATCACTTGGCCGACGGCGCGTTGAGTGGTTCGAAGCTGGCGGCAGGCAGCATCGATGGCAGCATTTTGGCAGCCGGTGCGGTGAGTGGTGAACATCTTGCGGAAGGTGCTTTGAATGGCGCTAAGCTTCAAGCGAACAGCATCGATGGCAGCAAGCTGGCTTCCGGCTCGATTAGCGCTTTCCATCTTGGAGCAGGCTGCGTTGACAGTTCCAAACTGGCGGCTAACAGCGTGGATAGCGGCAAGCTGGCGCCGGGCAGTGTGGATGGCAGCAAGCTGGTAGCTAGCTCGATTAGCAGCTTCCATCTGTCGCCGGGCAGTGTAGACAGCGGTAAAATCATCGCCGGCGCCGTTCATGGGGAACATCTGGCTGAGGGCGCAGTCGAAGGTACGAAGCTGGCGGCTGGCAGTGTGGATGAGAGCAAGCTTAGCTTCAATGCCGTGCATACTCCTGCGGCAAAGCCGGCGGCTCTGCAACAATTCGGGTTGGTTCCTTTTGAATTGAAAGTGCAGGACGAAATCGTCGAGGTCACGTTACTCTTTGATGAGCCGTATGCAGATGTTAACTATGTCATCACAGCGACAACCAGCCACTCTTCGTGTTATGCCGTAATCAAACAAAAACAAACGCATTCAGCCCAAATGATTATTGTGCGTTCCCGTTTTTCACCGGACGCGTACGGAATCATTAACTGGATTTCCATAGGAACAAAAGGATAATGGCTTCCTCCAAAAGGATCGCGTCTCATGTGCGTGATCCTTTTTTTTGTGTGATTCGCGGAGCTTTTTTTGGATATGTACAATCATTTATGTGTCTTGAAGAATAGGATAGAGAATAACCCTAAATGGCATGTATCTACGAAAGGAGGACTTTCATGAAAATTGCCTTAGTCTGCCCGGATTCTTTGCCCTGTCCACCGATCAAAAGCGGAGCGATTGAGTTGTTGATTGATCGCATGGCTCCTTACTTAAGCAGACTGGGCCATTCGGTTACGGTTTTTTCGATACAGGATCCTTCGCTCAGTAATGATGAACGGATGAATGGTGTGAGATTCATTCGTTATGACCAATCCACTTATTTCAATGATGTGCTGAGCTACTGTGAAAAACGATTGTTTGACGTAGTTCAATTATTTAATAGACCGAATTGGGTTGAAGAAATGAAGAGAGCCGTTCCGGATGCCCGGGTTTATTTATCGCTTCACAACTTATTAATCAATCACGAGACTCGTGACCAGGCTGCGCTTCAAGCTTACGAACTAGCCGATCATCTCATTACGGTCAGCAAATTCGTTGCACAGGACATCATCAAAGCTATTCCTGCAGTCAGTAACAAAATCACCACGCTCTATACGGGAGAAGATCCTAAGCGATTTACGCCTCATTTTACAAGGGAAGGTAAAAAGATCGCTGACAAGCTAAAGGGAGAATTGGGTATTCCCCCTGGCTTCCATGTCGTCCTCTTTGTCGGCAGGCTGCTGCCCAAAAAAGGGTGCCATCATCTAATTAACGCCATGAAGCTCGTTATCAGAAAATATCCCAAAACAGCGCTAGTGATCATTGGCAGCAAGTGGTATGGCGACCGGACCATTAGCACATATGTCACGAAACTTCGAAAAAGAGCTTTGGCTGTGTCCTCTTATATATATTTTACCAATTTTATACCGGTAGACAGGCTTCCCAGCTATTATACGATGAGCGACGTGCTTGTGGTCCCATCCCAATGGCAGGAGCCGCTTGCAAGAGTTCAATATGAGGCTATGGCAGCCGGCATACCGATCATCAGTTCGAATCGAGGCGGGAATCCCGAGCTTGTTCAAAATGAGAAAAACGGTTGTATCATTGATCTTTATACAGACCCAAGAGCATACGCTCAGGCCATCATCACGTTATTAAGCAACCGCGAGAAACGCATCCGAATAGGACGCGAGAACAGGAAATTGATTACGGATCGTTATAACTTTGAGAAGTATGCGCAACGACTATCGAATTTATATGAAACTACATGAAACCGTATACGATTGGAGTGAACAGGGTGAGGATTGCTTTGGTTTGTACAGAAATGCTAACCGTTCCTTCTATTCGGGGAGGAGCTATTCAAATTTTCATCGATGGCGTGATTCCCTATTTAAGCGAGAGCCATGAAATAACGGTATTTTGCATAAAAGATAATGATCTTCGTGACCGGGAGGTAGTAAAAGGTGTGACCTATATCCGGGTGCCGAAAAATGATTATCAAATAAATGTCGCCAACGAGTTAAAAAAGTTGAAGGCCAGTAATCGGACATTTGATGTTATTCATGTGTTTAACCGTCCCATGTATGTCCCTATTATCAAGCAGGCTATGCCTGAGAGCCGGGTTGTTTTGAGCTGTCATAATGAGATGTTTCGCCAACAGAAACTGCCGGATGACAAGGGCCGCCATGTGGTGAAAATCACCCACAACATCATGTCCATTTCTAACTACATTGGAAAAACGATCGTGGATCGTTTCCCTGAAGCTGCAAGTAAAGTGAAGACGGTGTACTCTGGCATCAATCTGGATCAGTACAAACCTATATGGCGGGAAGATGCTCAGGCCGAAAGAAAGGCATTGCGCAAAAAATACGGTGTCGAAAATAAAAAGGTTGTGCTATTCGTTGGACGGCTGTCCGCCAATAAAGGGGCCGATGTTCTGCTGCAGGCCATGCAGCGGGTCGTCCAAAAACATGATGACGCCGTGCTGGTCATTGTCGGAAGCAAATGGTTCAGCGATAACCGTGTAGACGATTATATCTCGAATTTGCGAAGGCTTGGTGACTCGCTGGGGAAAGACAGAGTTGTGTTCACAAACTTTGTGCCTCCCAGCAAGATTCCCTCGATTTACCTGCTCGGGGATGTGTTCGTCTGCAGCTCCCAGTGGCAGGAGCCGCTGGCCAGAGTGCACTATGAGGCCATGGGGGCGGGCCTCCCGATCATTACGACGAATCGCGGGGGCAATGCCGAGATCATTTCGAACCATAAGAACGGTATCGTCATAAGCGCCTATACCGATCCATGGGCATTCGCGAACTCGATCAGCCACATTTTCACGAATCCTGCGAAAGCGAATGAGTTAGGCCGTGCTGGCCGCAAATTTGTGGAGGGCAACTATGGGTTCCAGCATGTTGCCAAGCGATTGCAAGAGCTGTATGTGTGAGGGTGCGGCAGCGAGTGGGAAGGCCAACTTTACGGTTGGCCTTTTTGGGCTGTGGGGCGGCTCCCGTTAGGGGCTGCCGCCAACGGTTGGGTAGGGCGGAGCCGGTGGGGCCAGAGCAAGGGCAGGGGCTGGAGCTGGAGCTGGGACCGGAGCCGGGAGCAGGAACAGGAGCAGTACCAGTACCAGAACCAGAACCCGAGTTTGCCGCCCGGCTGAGGGGAACTACTGGGCGCTATTTCGGCGAAATAGGCCGTTTTCGCACGGAAGGGGAACTAGGGTCCCTTATTTCAACGGATTTGGCTGAAACTCCGCCCAAATCGTTGAAATAAGGCCCTGTAGTTCCCCAAGAATGCGAAAACAGACCCAGCGAGGGCAGAAATAGTGCCCTCAGGTTCCTCTATGTGCTGCAAGGCGAGTATTCACTGATGCGTCTCAGCTAAAGTAGCTGGAAAAACTACCGTTAATCTGCGCTGCTCAGTGGCAAGGAAAGAAATAACGGTAGAAACCCCAGCTAAATCGCCGGTAGGAGGCGAGAATAGGGCATACTCGGCAAAACTAACGCCAGAAAATCCAGCTACTTAAGAAAAAGTGGAACAATTGCAGCAAATAGCAGGAGGAATCGGCGTTATCTACAAGTAGCATGTGCTATGTACGAAGGCCAACCGCAAGGTTGGCCTTTTTGAGGTTTGGGAAGGTTGAGGGCGACTGCGAAACGGCTGCGAGGAGCAGCGTGGGGCGGTGCATAGTCGCTTGCACTGCACCACCGTCACCGCCATCGCCATCGCCGTCCCACACGGCCACCACCAGCGGTTGTGAACCAAGCCGCTTAATCCAGCGACTCCTCCTCCAGCCACTGCACGAAGCGCGCAATGCCAGCCTCCAAGCTCGTCGATGGCGTGTAGCCGAGTAGTGTGTGCGCTTTCTCGAAGTTGGCCCACGTTCGCGGGACATCGCCGATCTGCATCGGCTTCCAGTGGATGATTGCCTTTTTGTTCATCGCATTCTCCAACACGGTGACAAGGTCCAGTAAACTGGTCGGGTGGTCGTTCCCGAGGTTAAATACTTCGTAGCCGGGATGGTCGAAGTCGATGGATTTACGGATGCCGGCAACGATATCGGCTACATACGTATAATCGCGACTGGTCGTGCCGTCTCCGAACAGGGAAAGCGGTTCGCCTTTTGCGATTTTTTTGGCGAACAGATGAATGGCCAAATCCGGCCGCTGCCGGGGACCGAATACGGTGAAGAAGCGCAAAGCGACAATCGGCAAGCCAAAGCAATGGCTGTAGCTGCGGCACAGCGCTTCGCCTGAGGCTTTGGTGGCGCCGTATGGCGAGGCGATGAGCAGGGTAGGGTCCGTTTCCGAGAACGGCACCTTGTCATTCAAGCCGTACACCGAGCTGGATGATCCAAAAACAAACTTGGAAACGCCGTATTTGACGGCAGCATCCAGCAGATTGACCGTGCCCGCAAGATTGACGTCGACGTAGGTGCTCGGGATTTCGAGGGATGGCCGGACCCCGGCTTTGGCGGCCAAATGGACGACGGCGTCCGGTTTCCAAGCACTGAATATGCGGTCCATACCGGCTCTGTCGCGAATGTCGGCTTCAACTAGTTCATATCTAGGTGAACGCAAGTGATTCTGAATGTTGTTCTCTTTCACTTTGCGCTCATAGTAGTCGTCAAAGTTATCGATCACAAGCACTTCGTAATTATCGTCCAAGAGAAGAGAGTCCACCAGGTGGCTTCCGATGAATCCCGCCCCCCCGGTAACCAGAATTTTTTGTTTCATCATGGTTTCCTCCTTGGCTGCTTGATCATAATGCGCTTATCCAAGCGCGGACAGAATCGTCTTTGACGGGATGAGCAAACATGACTTCCGACTTCTGTGAAGCGGCTTGAATTTCTTGCAAGGAAATATTCGGCCGATAGCGGAAGCACTGCCTGATTTTGCTGGGATATTCTTGGCACCTGGCTCCGCACTGCATGGCTAACGTCATGTACAGGATTTCTCCCAGCGCAAAAACATCCGTTTTGGCAAGAATTTGCTCGAACAAAGGTTTGTTCACTCTGGCCAGCATCTTCTTCACAAGGCTATGCCGATAAACCTGCATCGGGTTGAACGTGCCGTAGAAGTGATTGCTTTGGAAAAACGGCTGCCAAAGTCCCCATTCCTTCCACATGCCGAGTGCCGTTGTCCAATTGCTTTTGTGAGGCGTCGTCTCTGTTTTGAGAGCCTCTACTAAACAATCGTAATCCTCCATGTGATTACTCAGGAACGACTCAAATCCGCCGTGAATGAACATCACATCATATTCGGTGTACACCAAATATTCGTAGGGAATTCGGATATCTTCCAGCCATCTCATGACGTCGTAGAAGAATCTTCCGGTCCGTCCTCTGCGCAAAGGCCGACTGTACGGACAGTAGAGGATGTGCTCGCTCTGGCAGACCTCTTTGCCGAAATTCCTGTCCGTGCCGCCATTGTAAAGCACGATAAAAGCATTCGGGTTATACTTCCGAAGGTTTCTAATTTGTTGGCGAAGCGCAGGTTCGTTCTCGTGGGCTAATAGAGCGAAACAAATCATGCGGCTTCCTCCTTTATTTTTTAAGGTTGAAAATCCAATCGCGAACATCAGCGTCCTTGACCGGATGGACGAACATGACCTCAGACCGCTGACTGGCCTCTTTGGCGTCGTCCAGACGAATGCGATGGTACACGCGAAGGTAATCTACACTCGGTTTAGGGTAAGCTTTTAAGCGTCCGCCGCATTTTTTGGCCAGTGTAATATAGAGCATCTCGCCTAAGGCGTATACGTTCGTAGCGCTAAACAACTGTTCCAGCATAGGCGTATCAATGATAGCCAACATCCGCTTCAGGATGGAGCGCCTATACACTTGCATCGGATTGAAAGTCCCATAGAAATCGTCCGTCTGGAAGAACGGCTTCCAGCGGTGCCATTCCTTCCACATCGTTTTGCCGGGAATCCACCAATTGCGCTTGCGGTCCTTCTCATGGCGGATTAATTTCACCAGAGCATCGTGGTCTCTAAGCTCATTCTCGACCATCCGTTCAAATCCGTGATTGACGAACATCACATCATATTCGGTGTAGACTAAGTAATCGTAGTTGACGTTTTTCTCCTCTAGCCATCTCATGACATCATAATAGAAACGCCCCGTCTTCCCCTTCTGCAAAGGCCTGCTGTAAGGGCAGTACATGACTTTCATTTTTTTGCAAAGGGCTTTGCCGAAGTTTGCATCCGGTCCGCCGTTGTACAAAACAATGAGTACGTTATTCGGATTATATCTGCGAATGTTACGGATTTGTTTGTAGAGGGCGTTTTCATCGGCATGCGCTAATAGTGCAAAACAGAGCATGTTCCAGCCTCCTAGGGTTGATTAAAAATCCAATCACGAACTTCAGCGTCTTTCACGGGATGAACGAACATAACGTCAGACCGGCTTTTAGCCTCTTTGATTTCTTTCCGTGTAATGGCGGGGCGGAATCGTAGAAACCGTTTGGTGTTATCCCCGTAAATTTTACATTTGCCGCCGTATTTTTTGGCTAATGTAATGTATAGCATTTCACCCAGACAAGGGATGTTCGACGTATCAAACAGATGCTCCAGGCGCTTCTTATTTAGTCCTCCAAGCATCTTCTTAATGATGCCATGACGGAAGACGGACATCGGAGAGGAGGTTCGGTAGAAGGCATCGGATTCGAAAATCGACTTCCACCGTTCCCAGTCCTTCCACATGTCTCTGGCAGGAGGCCACGAGGCATTCTTCGGATCGACTTCTTTGCGAAGTATTTTAACCAGGCAGTCGTAGCCTTCCATTTTACTTAACAAGTACTCGCGAAACCCACCATTGACAAACATGATGTCATATTCCAAATAAACCAGGTACTCATAGGCTATTTTTTTATCCTCAAGAAACCTCATGACATCATAGAAAAACCGGCCGCTGGTACGCTGCTTCAAAGGACGGCTGTAAGGACAGTACAGGACATTCTCGTCTTCACAAACCTTTTTACCGAAATTCGTATCCTGACCGCCGTTGTAGAAGACGATTTGGACATCCTGGGGATTATATTTGCGGATATTTCGAATTTGATTGCGCAATGCTTGTTCATTCTCGTGAGCTAATAAAGCCATACAGATCATGAATGCAGCCTCCTCTGCCTATACGCTTATTTCTGAATCTCGTTATGGAAAAGCGTTAACGCACGAGCGACGGCCTGATCCATATTGTAGTATTTGTAATCAGCCAATCTTCCCGCAAACAGCACGGTATCTTTGATTTTGTCAGCTTCCGCTTGATACAGCTTGTAGAGTTCTTTGTTTTCATCGCGCGGAATCGGGTAATAAGGTTCATTTTTACCTATGGTATAGGTTTCAGGGTACACGTAAGAAATGGTTGTTTTGGGAGATTGCTGGCCTGTGAGATGCTTCTGCTCCAGAACCCTTGTGTAGTCGTATTCATGCGGATAGTTGACCGTCCCGACTTCCTGATGATACTCCGTATCCAGTGTGTCGAATTCAAAGCGCATGCTGCGGTATGGAAGCTGACCGTGCATATAGTCGAAGTACTCATCAATCGGACCTGTATAGATCATTCGTTTGTACGTTATTTCGCCGATGAGCTCTTTGTAGTCGGTATTGAGTAAAGTTTTAATATTCGGATGATTGAGCATTTTGTTGAACATAGGCGTATAGCCGTGTTTGGGGAGTCCTTGATAGGTGTCTTGAAAGTAGCGGTTATCCCGTGAGATGTAGACAGGGACTCTTGCCGTCACAGATGGAGCAAGTTGTTCCGGATCTAACTCCCAGTGCTTCAGCGTGTATTTGTAGAATACGTTTTGATAAATAAAATCAGCCAAGTCGCTTAGTTCTCCGCTTGCGCTTTGGCGAAGCTTCAAGATCGGCACTTTGACGCCATAACCGAAGTGGTCAATCAGCAGCGCTTCCAGCTTTTCTGCATATTTGGGAGGGAACAAGGCGTAGATGGAGTTGAGATTAAAAGGGACAGGCACCTTCTTGCCGTCAATCACCACGCGCACTTCATGAAAGTAAGGACGCCATGGGGTGAACATGGAGAGGTAATTCCAAACCATGCTCGAGTTCGTATGAAAGGTATGGGAGCCGTACTTATGAATCAGTATGCCGTGTTCGTCATAGCAGTCATAGGAGTTACCGCCAATATGATCTCTTTTGTCGACAATCAGGACCTTCTCTCCCCGTTGGGAGGCAATTCGCTCTGCCAGCGTTGCGCCTGTGAAGCCTGCGCCAATGATTAACCAATCTGTTTTCATTACTCGACCTCCTGAACGTTGGGGTGTGCCGCTAGTCTAGTTTCCAATTGGTTTTTTTCGCATATTTGAGATACTCATCTTTAAACTTGGGATTGTGCCAGCTGTTCCACGGTTTTTTATCCGTTGTGTAATGAATGATGGCTGGAGCGAAACGCTGATGGTGGGAACGGTGCACTTGATAGTTCCACTTCGGATCGAGCTTGAGCCACTTCTCGTGAAGAACGGCGTTTAACGCATCCTGATCCATGAATTTAAGCTTCTCCGGATTTTTTCTCATATAATGTAGAACTTTCTCCGAGGTTTGATTATCACGCCATTTTTTCAAGTTCAGAAGCAGCACGCCTGCGTTAAAATAGCCAAATTTTTCAGGAATGGAAAGTTCTTCGAAACGAAGCACTTTACCGGGGATCGGCACAGCGCCGAGATGGTACTTATCAATGTTGACATCCCACAGGTTGGTAATATCCTCTTTCACAATGAGATCACAATCCAAATAAAGCGCTTTGCGGACATCCTTCGGCAAGAGGGCTGGAATCGCAATTCGATAGTAGGTTTCTTTACTCAAATGATAACGAACGACGACATCTTGAAAGAGAGAGTCCTCTACCGTTAAAAAAGAAAGCTCCACTTGGTAGGATTTCAAGGCATTATGAAGCTTCTGCTTGTTCTCGTTAGATATTTTGCCGTCGATCACATAGAGGGAGAGGGGCCGATTCGTTGATTTATGTTCGAATAAGGAAGTAAGCATCACTGCCAAATGCTTCACGTACTTGTCATTGGTAGCCACGACGATATGGATTCTTTCCAAGCGTAATCCTCCTTCGCACACATTGGTTTTTACCCGTCTAGATATTTGTATTACCGGAGGGAAAGGGTGGTTTGTACGTTTGTCCCGAAAAGCAGAATAAAGCTTGCTCAGGTAGGTAGAAGTTGATTTTTCCTAGGGGTTAGTTATCCGTCCGAGTTTGTAATAAGACAAGGCGCATACACTTTAAGATGACAGTGATTAATGTCTACCCGCACCTGCGGTTAGCGTCAATGAACTCTACACAACAAGGGAGAGCGGCCATGAAGATTTGCATGATTGGAACTGGTTATGTAGGACTCGTGGTTGGGGCATGTTTGGCGGAAATGGGGCATGAAGTCATTTGCGTGGATAATAATCCCGCCAAAATATCCGCATTGCTTAACGGTCAATTGCCCATTTACGAACCTGGATTGGAACGGCTGGTTGAACGAAATGTGCTAGAGAGTCGGTTAAGCTTTTCACTGGATATTAGCGAATCTGTTGCACAGAGCCAATTCATTTTCATCGCTGTAGGAACTCCGCCGGCTGAAGACGGGTCTGCTGATCTTACTTATGTGATGAAGGCCGTCGAGCAGATTGGTGCAAGTATCCGGGATTATGCCATTGTAATTACGAAATCAACGGTTCCTATCGGCAGCAGCGAGCGCATACGAGGCATCATTGAAGAGCAGTTGAAGAACCGAGGGCTCACGGACTTGGAATTCGATATTGTTTCGAATCCGGAATTTTTAAGAGAAGGCGCTGCCGTCAATGATTTCTTGAACCCTAACCGAATTGTTGTCGGGAGCAGTAACCCCAGAGCACTGGCTTATATGGAGAAGCTGTATTTGCCGCTTACGAGCAAAGGATTTCCTATCGTCCACATGGATATTGCCTCTGCTGAGCTTGCCAAATACGCTTCCAACGCGATGTTGGCCACACGGATAAGTTTTATGAATGAAATGGCTGGTATCTGTGAAGCTGTCGGTGCCGATATTGAACGGGTTCGTCAAGGGATGGAGCTCGATCATCGGATTGGCAGTTACTTTTTATCTGCTGGGGTCGGTTATGGCGGCTCTTGTTTCCCTAAGGATGTACGGGCTATTATCCAAAGCGCCACTGAGCGCAACATTCCAACGCACATCTTGGAAGCTGTCGATAAAGTGAACCACAAGCAGAAGCAAAAGTTGTTTGAGATGGTTGTAGGCCATTTCGGTGAAGATTTGAAGGGACTTCGGCTTGCCGTGTGGGGATTATCCTTTAAACCGGAAACCGATGATATTCGGGAAGCACCGTCCATCGAGACCATTGAACAGTTAAGGAAACGCGGGGTTCAGATTCAAGTTCACGACCCGGTCGCCCTGCAGAATGCGTACCAGGCTTTAGGCGAAGAGAATATCACGTATTTCACAGGGCCCTATCAAGCTCTTATGGATGCGGATGCGCTGTTGATATTTACGGAGTGGAAGCAGTATCGTTCGGCGGACCTTGGTCGTATCAAGAGCTTGCTGAAGCAGCCGGTACTTTTTGACGGAAGAAATTTATTCAATCCCTACATGATGAAAGAAGAGGGATTCGTCTATCAAAGCATTGGTAGGATGAAGTGATCGTTCATCCTATCCCAATTTATACAGAAGGATGATGATCATTATGAAGGTTCGGAAAGCAATAATTCCTGCAGCAGGTCTGGGTACCCGGTTCTTGCCGGCAACCAAAGCGATGCCAAAAGAGTTGCTGCCGATCATTGATAAACCAACGATTCAATTTATCGTGGAGGAAGCGGTTGCTTCAGGCATTGAGGATATCATCATTGTGACGGGAAAAGGCAAGCGTGCGCTGGAGGACCACTTCGACAACGCTTTTGAGCTGGAATACCATTTGCAGCAAAAAGGGAAGTTGAGAATGCTGGAGAAAGTGCAGGAGCCGGCGCAGCTGATCGATATCCACTACATTCGCCAAAAAGAGCCGAAAGGCTTGGGCCACGCCATCTGGTGCGCCAGAAAGTTTATTAATGATGAGCCGTTTGCCGTTCTGCTTGGCGATACTTTCGTACAGTCCGATGTTCCCTGCTTGAAACAGATGATGGATTATTTCGATAGGTACAAAACATCGATTATCGGTGTGCAGCCTGTGAATCCCAAGGATGTTTCGAGCTACGGCATCATTGATGCCCAGCTGTTATTTGATCGCTTTTACAATATTACGAAGCTTGTGGAGAAGCCGAAGCCTCAGGAGGCTCCGTCTAATCTGGCCATGATTGGCCGATATATTTTGACTCCCGCTATTTTCGACATCTTGGAGGGGCAGGAGCCGGGCGTCGGGCAAGAAATCCAGCTGACCGATGCGATCTCGAAGCTGAATGAGCAAGAGGCGGTTCACGCATGTGAGATTAACGGTGTCTGGCATGACGTTGGCGATCATCTGGGTTATGTGAAAGCGATTCTTGATATCTCGGTGCAGCGAGAAGATTTGAGACAGCCGATTTTGGACTATATCCGATTTATCGAAAGGAAATAACGATTGGGTTAAAAAGGAGCGAGCGAAATGACGCGATTTGAAGTCAAAGGTGACAAGAGGTTTCTTGTAATCGGCAGAGTGGGCGATACCTCTATCCATCAGCAATGGCTGCAGCCTGCGGAGTATAAAAACTTCGATCTTTGTCTTAGTTATTTCGGAAATACGCCGCAAAGGTATGTAAACGATTGTGACTTCTATCATGAAATTCCGGGGTTAAAATGGCCTACGGTGAAGGATACGATTGAAGCCTTTGGGGATGGAATCTATCACTATGATGCCATCTGGATGCCGGATGATGATATAAGCGCGAATGCTTATGACATTAATCGCATGTTTAAGATTTTCATGGAACAGGGTCTGGAGCTGGCACAGCCGAGCTTAACACAAGACTCCTACTATGGACATGGAATCACGCTGCAAAATAGCAATTACTATTTACGATATTCCCAGTTTATTGAACCTATGGTTCCACTCTACACGAGAGAAACTTTCCAGAAGCTTTTGCCTACGTTTGAAAAAAGTGAATCGGGCTGGGGCCTTGATTTTGTATGGCCTAAGGTCTTGGGATATCCGCATGAGAAATTAGCCATTATCGATGAGGTCGCTGTCAAACATACAAGACGTGTCGGGGGCGGCGAGCTCTATAAAAATATATCAGGCTCCCAATGGGATGATTTGTATCGAATTACAGCCGAATATGATGCAGCTATTAACTTCCGGATGACCCATTATGGCGGCAAACCGAAGGGCAAACGTGTCATGTTTGCGCTGTTGGCTCACAAAGATGAGCACGTCCTTGCCGCACAGATTGAAAATATTCGTAAATTCAACCCGGAAGCGGGCATTGTCCTTTATAACGGAGGCGAAGACAGCCAATTCGGGAAAGGTATGAATGCCGCCGTCTGTGAGTACAGCCGCCACTTGACCTGGGGACATCTGGCGCCCTTTCTATGGGACGTAATGAAATGGCTGAATGAGCATAAGGTGAACTACGAATATTTGGTGAATCTTGACGATGATATGCTCTTCGTGAAACCTGGCTTCGAGGCTTATCTAGATCAAACGATGCGGGGCTACGACTGTATGGGCTGGGATATGCAAACCTGTCGCAGCGTACGTGAGGCAGACAACATGAATAAGCAATCGATGTGGAAGGAATGGGGTCGTTGGGGCTCCTTGTTCCAGACCGACCATTTCCTTCGCTACTTTAATCCTACGCAGGTTTACCGACGCGGTATTGTGAAGAAGATGCTGAAAGCTGCGGATGTCTCGTTGGTCGATCAATGGCTCTCCGAGAGTCAAGTTGTGGCCTTGGAGGAGTTTTTCTTCGTCACCTTCGCTGCCTCATTGGGTGGGAAATGCCGTGAGTTTCCACGGGACCAACGGTTGAATGTGATGCGGCATGAGCATGAAATTGAGCAGAATGAAGCGCACGCCGCCATGCATCATTACATGTATCATACGATCCATCCTGTCAAAGGAGATCGGCTCCTTCACCTGCACAACCAGCTGATGGCCGGGGATATTCCTTATGTGGATCCGAATCCGCCACAGCCGCAACCGCAGCCGAGTCCATCCGTGCAAGTAAGGCGTCCATTGATACGAAGGAAACGCGTTGTCTTGAAGAAAAGGCTGGTTCCGAGGAAAAAGCCGTTGCTGAAAAAAGCAGCGGGCAAGAGAAAGAAAGTGCTGAACAATAAAAAGCCGCTTCTAAAGAAAAGAGTGAAGATGGTTAAGGCAGTTAAGACAGTTAAAACAATTAGAACAATTAGAACAATTAGAACAGTTAAACCGGTGAAGGCAGTTATTCCTAAGAAGCCCAAAAGTGGGAAGAAGCGTATTCAGCCTAAAGTAGGCATGAAGAAACTATCGGCTCCAGGAAGAGGTTGGGCTAAGCCCCAGTCGACCATATGGAGCAAGTTTGGCAAGAAGGTGGGCGCGTAAATCTAACCATGGCGTAATCCTGAGGATTAAAACCTCCACGAAGAATCACTGATTGGAGTGGTAAAGATGAAGATTGCATTTATTTGCACTGAAATGCTTACCGTTCCGCCTATTAGGGGTGGCGCCATTCAAATTCTAATCAATGGCGTCACCCCGCATATTGGCAGTAGGCATGATCTCACGATTTTCTGCATTACGGACCCCGATCTCCCCAATCGGGAAGTGGTTGACGGAGTCAAATATATACGGATTCCGCGCGAGGATTATGTGAACGACGTTGCCAAGGAGCTGTCTAAGCAGCGCGCCGGCAACCAAAAGTATGATGTGATCCACGTGTTTAACCGTCCGAAAAATGTGCCTGCATATAAAGCAGCCATGCCGAACGCCCGTTTTGTCGTCAGCTGCCATAATGAGATGTTCCGAGAAGGAAAGATCACACCAGAAGTGGGTCGTTCCGTGATCAAAATGGTTCATAAAATTATGTCGATTTCCAATTATATCGGCCAAACGATTATCAGCCGTTTCCCTTCGGCCAAGGGAAAAGTGAAGACGGTATACTCAGGTATCAACTTACAGCATTATAAGCCGATCTGGACACCTGAAGCGCAGGATCTTCGAAAGGAACTCCGCCAAAAATATGGTGTGGACAATAAAAAGGTCATTTTATTCGTAGGGCGATTAAGCAAAACGAAAGGTCCCGACGTGCTAATCAAGGCTGTTGAGCAGGTAAGCAAAACCCAGAAAGATGCCGTGCTCGTTATTATCGGAAGTAAATGGTTCCATAATGAGCAGCTGGATGAGTACGGGGCAAGTCTTCGCCAACTGGCCAAATCGCTAGGGGACCGGGTGATCTTCACAGGTTTTGTTCCACCGAGCGAGATTCCCGTCCACTATTTGCTAGGAGATATTTTCGTTTGCTCTTCCCAGTGGCAGGAACCTCTGGCGAGAGTTCATTTTGAAGCGATGGGAGCGGGACTTCCAATCATTACAACCAATCGCGGAGGGAATGCAGAAATTATCAAACCGAATGCTAACGGTATTGTGATTGAAGATTACAGCAATCCAGGGGCATTCGTAAAGGCGATTACGTTTCTGCTATCCAATCCTGCCGAAGCGCTGCGTTTAGGCAAAGCAGGCAGAGCGGTTGTAGAAAGCAACTTTGGTTTCGAGCATGCGGCTAAACGGCTTGAAAACTTATACGCCCCAGACAAAAGCAAATGAGCTTAAAGCTTGAGGCCATACATCTACGGAGGTGTCAGCATGGATACTACTTTTTCGGACGTAGTGAAGAAGGTTATGACGCACTATCCTTTGAAGGTGAAAAATATTTATCTCTTATCCTTTAAAGGGAAAAAAGCAGTCTGGTCCATCCAAACCGACATGGGTGAATGGATTATGAAAAAGGTTCCCTTCGATGAAACCCATATTGATTTCATGCTCCATGCCATTACCTATCTCAAAAACAATGGCGTTAACACGCCTGGTGTGCTCAAAACCAGTTCTGGCGAAGGTTATGTGAAATTAAACGGGGAATATTTCGTCGTTTTTGAAACCGTATACGGACGTTCACCGGAATATAACAATGATGGTGATTTAGCCCTCATGCTAAAAGGAATGGCAGCTTTTCATAAAGCATCAAGAGGGATCGAATCCCCCAACGGTTTCTACCCTTCCTATCTGTTGACGAAATGGAAATCGGATTTGCAAACGAGAATGGAACGCCTGAAAGCCTGGAAAGAGCAGCGCCAACAGGTTAAAAATAAAAATGAGTTTGACCGTGTCTTCCTAGCGAATGTAGATACGTTCCTACAGCAAGCGCAAGCAGCGCTTACGACGCTGAATCAGCCGTATTTTGAACAGTGGGTGAAGGAAACGGAGAAGACCAAAACACTGTGCCATCAAGATTTTGCGGCTGGTAATTTGGTTGTAGGCAAAGATGGAAAGCTCTATGTCTACGACATGGATTCCTTGACGGTAGATCTGCCTGTGCGCGATATGAGGAAAATATTAAACAAGGTCATGAAGAAAGATGCCAACTGGAACCTCCCGATGATGCTCAAAATGATGAAGTTTTACCAGCAGGTCAATCCTTTAACGAAAGAACAATATCTAATTCTGGCAGCAGATATTCAGTTTCCCCATTTATTTTACGGACAAGTGTCCAAATATTATGAAAACCGCGAGGACCAATGGACGGTTGACAAACATATCGTCCGTTTGAAAGATATGATCTCGACCGAGCTGAGCAAAAATGCGGTTCTGAAATCGTTCCTAGCCCGTCTGGATGAGGTGGTGAAACGTGGTTCCTAGTCAGGAAGAACTCAATTTGGGGAAACGTCTCATGGCACAAAGTTATCCACAGATAGTCATCAAAAACATCCAGGTTATTCAAAGCGGAGGCATTAAAACGATATGGAAGCTGGAGACTTCTGTAGGAACCGTTTGTCTGAAACGGATACGGAAGTCCATTCCGATCGTCAAATTTACGACAGCAGCGCAGGCTTATCTGTACCAAAAAGGAGCCCATGTTGCGGGGATTATTCCAACGAAGGATGGCCAGCTGTATTTTGTCCATGAAGGTTATGCGTTGGTTCTCTATGCTTGGGTTGTGGGAAGCGACTTGGAAATGGATCGGGTGCCGGAGCATCTCTATACGGGTTTGAAGGGTCTCGCTCAATTCCATAAGGATACCGTAGGGTTTATCCCTCCTGATGACTGTGAGGTCTATAACCGGATGGGGGTATGGCCGAGTCATTTTAGCGGGATGTGCGAAGAGCTCAAGCAATGGAAAGAGCAGGCTAAGCAAGGAAAAACGCTTTTCCATCAGTCTTATGTGAAGACTGGCGATGCCATGATTCAGATGGCAAGCCATGCCATCAAGCTGCTGGAAGCGTCCTGTTATGCGAATTGGGTGGCTGACATCGGTCATCACGGTTACATGTGCCATCAGGATTATGGCAAGGGTAATGCGATCCAAACGGATCGAGGCGTGTGTGTGCTGGACTTGGATAATCTGACGTATGACATTCCATTGCGTGATATCCGGAAGCTCCTGACGAAGCGCATGGAAGAACTGGGACGTTGGGATGCGGATGAGCTGAAACGGTGCATGAGCTATTATGAAGCTGTTCTTCCGTTTACGCCTGAGCAAATGCAGGTGCTTTATATTGATTTGCTGTTTCCGCATAAGCATTACGGCTATGTGAAAACGCCTTTCAAAAAAGGCGAACCAGGGGACGAAAAAAAGCTGAACAAGATTGTTTTATTTGAAATGGAGAAGCTGCCTGTTCTTAAGAAACTCATCAAGGGCTTCTAAGGAGGAAAAATCGTGAGGTCAGAAGAGGAATTTGTCGGTCGGAGTTTGCAATTTGCTGAACTGCTAAGAAAAATTGCGGATCAAGTAACAGCAGGTAATCTCGTTATTCGAGGCAAACAAATCACCTTGCCGGATGTAGATATGGAATTTAAAGTGAGTCATAAGAGCGATTTGGGTGCAAATAAATTGACAATCGGGATTGAATGGGTGGACAAATAAATAAGAGGACGGAGTGGGGATTATCCCAGCTTCGTCCTCTTTTTGGGTTTGAACGTTTTTTGTTTCGTGGCTGATCGGGAACGCAGCGGCTTTTTGGCAAGTTTCTTTACCGTTCTTTTTCGGCTGCGCAGTCCGAACTTGAGCTTACGCCATTTGAGGCGTCTTCGAAGAAGTGGTCTTTTCAGAAGTCTCTTGCGCCTGATTCTTTTCCTTCTTAGAGCGGCAGGGCGGGGAGCGGGCAAGGCACTTGGAATTGGTTCCGGTTTGGGAAGCAAAAGCTGATGCATCTCCAGCAGTTTATCCCCTTTTACCGGATGAATCCAGTAGTAGTAAGGATGATCCCGATGCCGCTGCACATTTTCAAAGGTGACGTTTTCGCCCCAGCGAACCATGTCATTATACTTGGCTCCCTCTGGGTATTCGCGAACCCTTCCACCGCAGGCCATAGCCAGTGTGACAAAAAAAACTTCTTCTAAAGCAGCGGCCTCCGTTATACCAAACAGGTGATCTACGGCGGCATGGTCGACATGCGCGAGCATACGTCTGACGATATCATGCCTGTAGACTTGACCGGGGTTGAAGTAGGTCAGAAAGCCGTCTGTCCGGAAAACCGGCTGCCATAAATGCCATTCCTTCATCATGTTTCGTACAGGCAGGGAGAAGTCGTGATCCCGGTTGTTTTCGAGCCTCCAGCCCATGCTGTCGGACTCGGCCATCACCTCATCCAAGAAGGGCTGGAAGCCGTGTTTCACAAACATCACATCATGATCCAGCGACATGAGATATTCATAGCCGGCGCCGATTTCCTCGAGCCATTTCATGATCTCCCACATACCCGGCGCGATAATGCCGGCTTTTAAGGGATGGCTGTGCGGAAAGGACCAGATGTTCACGTTTTTTCCGAAATCGGGATTAGGCCCGCCGTTGTAAAGCAGAATGCCGGCTTCAGGATTGAAAAAATGAATATTTTCGACCTGTGCCGCCAATACCTGTTCGTTTTCGTGAGCGATTACGATAATGACCAATTTTTTTTGGATCAGTTCATTTATGTGAGTAGGTGTCATATCCATTGCGGCACTCACCACCTTATAATTTGTTTCGCTGCTTCGCTGTATTTATCATATTCTGGAGCTGGCAAAGTGTGAGAGGCTAGTCAGCGTGATTCATCCAAGCATGCAAGTCAGCAATCATCTGGGGATAAGAAGAGACTGGATAGTCGAAGTCAGCTCTTGTAGAGACTAAGCTCTTGTCGGATAGGATGTCATCGTTAGCGTGGATTGTGACAGCATCATGATGGAATTGCTGCTGAATCAGCTTCAGCAAGTCATATTTGGAGAGCTTTGGCTGGCCGGCAAGGTGGACAAGGCCATGAATGGGATGCTGGAGGCACCAGTCGATCGCTTTAGCCAACTCCAACGTCGTAACCCCGTTCCAGAACACCTGGCGATATCCCTGAATATCGCCTTTTTGCTGCATAAACCAATGAAAGAGGCCAATGCCGTTCTCTTTTAACTCAGGCCCGATGATTGAAGTGCGGATCGTCAACACGTTAGGGCCGATGACTTCGCCCAGGCTTTTGCTTTTGCCATAAACCGACAGGGCATCCGTGAGATCAGATTCCGTGTAATCTCCACGCGAACCTGAGAACACACAATCGGTGCTGATGTGAAAAAGGCGGAAGCCATACGGCTCCGCAAATTCAGCCAGCATATGGGGAAACAGGCTGTTGACATAAATGGCTTCAGCCTGCCGCGTTCTAGCCTCTTCATTCAGCAAGCCGACAGCGTTGATGACGGCATCCGGCCTAATCTGTTTCAGCAGATGCCGCAAGTGCTCATCGTTCCTGACGTCCAGCGCTATAGCCCGGGGGTCCGCCGGATCGGCGGATCGCACGGTCGTCCATACGTCACCCTTAAGCTGACGGGTAAAATAGCTCTTCAACATGTGTCCGGCCATGCCCTGACCGCCGATAATGAGTAGTTTCAAGGAAGAAATCCTCCTTTAAGCAGCATCTGTAAGATCTCTTGGGATGTCATGAGTGAATCGTTGGAGGCATACTGGGTGAAGGTTGTTTTGGGTAAATGACTGTAATGGTCATAGAGGGAGGGCGTCGCATTCGCAGGGAGGATGACAAAGTATTTCTCATTGTATTGGTAGGTAAAAGGGATTTCGTGAGAGGAAATAAGCACTTCATGCAGCTTCTCCCCGGGGCGGATACCGACATCCTTCACAGACAGAGGTTGGTCCGATAATTGCTCCATGAGGACTTCAGCCAAATCAAGAATGAGGCAGGCATTCATTTTCATCACAAAGGTTTCTCCGCCTACTGCCGCCTTGGCCGCGCTTAACAGCAGTTCAATCGCTTCAGGCAGCGTCAGGAAGAAACGGGTCATGTCTTTGTGCGTAAGAGGGAGAGCTTCTCCTTGCAGGATGCGGTTTTTGAAGAAAGGAACGACGCTGCCATTGGTGCCAAGTACATTGCCGCCTCGAATACAGACAAACTGGGTTGTGGAGCTGAGATCATTCGCCCGAACCATGAGCTTCTCTCCCAAAGCTTTCGTCATCCCGTAAAAATTAATCGGATCTACGGCTTTATCGGTGGAGACGTCGATGACTTTTTTGACACCGGCCCGAATACTGCCTCGGATGACATTTTCGGTTCCTTTTACATTCGTTTTGAGCGCTTCATCCGGTTGGGCTTCACAGATCGGCACGTGTTTGAGGGCGGCCAAATGAAAGACATAATCGACGTTCCGGCAGGCGTCCTCGACAGCTTCCTGATCCCGGACATCACCGATCATAAAAGTGAGAGAAGGATGGAAGGCGAAGTCTCGCTGCATCTTCACTTGTGAGAATTCGTTTCGGGAGAAAATGCGAATTTCCTTAGGTCCCTCCTGCAGGAGGTTGCGGGTAAGCTCCTGCCCCCAAGATCCGGTTCCCCCTGTGATGAGGATCGTTTGATTATGAAACATAGCTCTGTCCTCCTAGTACAATATTGACAACCTTACTCGATACACTCGGGTCCAGATAGCCATCCGGACACTGCCATGTATGGTGAGGCTGCATCATCAGCTTGACGCTGGCGGCGATCCGCTCAGGCACAAGACCGGAAAGTAAATTGCTGCCGCAAAGCAAGGTTTCCGGCCGCTCGGTGCTTTGGCGAATGGTGACGGCTGGTACGCCCAGAATGCAGCTTTCTTCCTGCACCGTGCCGCTATCCGTAATGACGCAGGCGGCATGCTTTTGCAACTTCAGAAAGTCGAAAAATCCGAATGGCGGAAGGAAGCGAATGAGTGGGTGGGAAGCCATGACTCCAAGCTTATCGAGGCGGTCCTTCGTCCGGGGATGCGTACTGCAGATGATAGGGAGCTGGGTATCCTCGGCTACAAGCTGCAAGCCTTCGATAATTTGCCGCAGCCGGGCTTCATTATCGACGTTTTCGGCCCGGTGGGCGGTAACGAGGATATATCCCTTATCCGATAGGCCTAGTTCGTCTAAAATACGACTTGCATCCGCCTGCCCTTTGTAATGCTCCATCACTTCATAAATCGGATTCCCCGTCATCCAAATTCGCTGAGAAGGAACACCGTCCCGCAGCAAGTTTTCGCGCGCGCCGGGCGTATATGGCATATTGCAGGTAGAAATGGCGTCGATTGCTTTTCTATTAATCTCTTCAGGAACGCGGGTATCATAACAGCGATTTCCGGCTTCCATGTGATAGACGGGAACGCCATGCCGCTCGCCTATGAGAGCGGTGAGCGCACTGTTGGTATCGCCAAGAACGAGCATGCGATCCGGTTTCTCCTTCAGCAGCACTTTCTCAACTTCGATGAACATTTGCGCAATTTGCTCGCCAACGGTTTGCGCTTGCAGCCGAACATGGACGTCCGGGAGCCGAATGCCCATTTGCTCGAAAAAGACATCGCTTAGCGTGCGATCATAATTTTGTCCGGAATGCACGAGTAGATGTGAATCAGCAAGGAGATCCAGTTTGGCGATCACTAAGCTTAACCGGATAATTTCGGGGCGTGTTCCTAGGACTGTCATGATCTTCATCGCGTAAATCTCCTTTTCATAAGAGGCTTCGATAGTAATCCAGCGTATCGGACACCGACTGGGCGAGTGAAAGGGTGGGTGCCCAACCAGTTGCTGCGCGAAGCTTGGTGTTGTCCCCTTGAACGAGGGCGGCTTCGTTAGGGCGAATTAAACGCTTGTCGACTACCACTTCGAAATTGATTGCCGCATAATGCTGCAGCAGATCAACAATGGCGCTAATGGGAGAGGCTGTGCCACTGCATACATTAAATACATGGCCGAAAGGTGAGGCAGTTAGCTGCATGAGTGAGGCGTAGGCGGCAACAGCATCACGTACGTCAAGAAAGTCGCGCTGTACAGCCGTGTTGCCCATAACGAGCTTAGGAGGGAGATGACCTTTTTCCATCATCGCGACTTGCTTGGCGAGCAGGGCACATACGCCGGTCGCATTTCCTGGGCCAATCAAATTGAAAGTCCTGGCTATAAACGTTGGAACTTCATATACGCTGCCATACATTTGCATGAATGAAGTCATGATCTGTTTGCTCCAGGCGTAGGGGCTGACAGGCAGAATAGGCGAGGTTTCTGTTACAGGCATCGTTTGAAAATCATATTCATAAGCGGTTCCTATGGCTAGGAACCCTTGAATTCTGCTTGCTGCCGCAGATCTTACAGCCTCTAGCATGTGTAACGTAGACCACGCGTTCGTATGCAGCACTTGAACCGGATCCGCATAAGATGCACTTACATCGTTAGCTCCGGCCAAGTGGACGATATGTGTGATCGGATGCTCCTGAAGGAGCTGTGTAAGGACAACGCTCTGCGTGATGTCACCTGAAATGTAGTACAGATTCGGATGCTTCATAAGGCAGCTGGACCTGCGTCCGATCCCGAGCAGGTTCATGTTTTGGTGCAAGAGATAGGCCGCCATGTGTTGCCCAACGAATCCGTTAATCCCCGTAAGGAGTACGAGTGGAGGATTCGCTACCCTTGTCGTGCTCGTCATACCGGTTCGCCGGGCAGCAAGAGAGATTTGAGTTTGCCGAATTGCTCATTGGCCAAGGTATAATCCACCGGGCGGCCGATATCGAGCCAGAAATCATTGTTTTCATAATGGCGGACCTTCTCATCTGCGTCTAGCAGGGCATGAATTAAATCAGGAATGTCGAAATATTGATGGGAAGGGATGTAATCGGCTACTTCCGGATTCATCATATAGATGCCCATGCTGACATAAGCCGATCGGGTAGGTTTCTCTACGAAGTCAGTAACGAATTCATCCTGTGTTTCGAGGACCCCAAGCTCTATCGGAATCCCTTTTTTCTGTGAAGCGATAGTAAGTATGCTGCCGCCTTGGATATGAAAATCTCTAAAGCGGGAGAAATCCAAGGTAGTTAGGACATCACAATTAATTAACAAGAATGGACCGGACCTGCGTCTGATGAGTTTAATTGGACCCACAGTGCCCAGGGGCTCATTTTCTACATAATAAGAGATGGAGACACCCCGAGAGCTGCCATCTCCGAAATAGGTCTGTATAAGCCCCGACAAGTAGCCGCATGCCATGGTGATGGAGGTAAACCCATAATTACGGAGCTGTTTCACGATGATCTCCAGTATGGGTTGTTCGCCAACGGGTAATAACCCTTTGGGAAGCACCTTGGTATAAGGCGCCATGCGCATCCCCTTGCCGCCCGTCATGATTACGACTTCCACAGAAATCAACTCCTTATACGACATATTCATTAGGCCGATACAGCTCGGGATGGTTGTTCATCCACTCAATCGTTCGAGCCAAGCCTTGCACCAGAGGAACGGTTGGCTTCCATCCCATCAAAGCTGCGGCTTTGCTGCTGTCCGAGAAGAGGCGGTCCACTTCGCTTTTTTCCGGCCGTACCCGTTCGCTGGCGATACGCACAGGCAGATCTTTTCCAACAATTTGCTGAATGGTTTGTGCAAGCTCGCCAATGGAGATTTCCGCCCCTGATCCGGCGTTTATTGTCTGCCCAATAGCTGCATCATGGCTGGCCGCACAAATAAAAGCTCTGGCGGTATCTTCTACGAAAGTAAAATCACGGGTCGCACTGAGATTGCCGAGGACGATTTCGGGTTGATGCAGCGCTTGATTAATAATGGTAGGAATGACTGCTCGCATGGACTGTCGCGGACCGTAGGCATTGAAGGGTCTGACCGTTACGACAGGCAGTGAATATGAGCAATAAAAGCTTTCAATGATCTTATCGGCGCCGATCTTACTTGCGGAGTAGGGGGATTGGCCTTGCAGCGGATGCGTTTCATCCATAGGCACATAACGTGCGCTTCCGTACACTTCGCTGGTGGAGGTGTGAATCAGTCTCGCTGTCCCTAAATCCAAGGCGGCTTGCGCGATATTTAGGGTGCCAATGACATTGGCTTGCACAACATCCGTGGGATGTTGATAAGAATAAGGAATAGCGATCAGCGCTCCTAAATGAAAAATGGTATCCATGCCTTTCACGGCACGATAGACGCCATGAGGATCACGCAAATCTCCTTTGACGACGTCAATTTCCTTTTGAATATCACGGGGCAGTTGATCGAGAAAACCGCGTGAATTCGTTGAGTTATATCGAATAAAGGCTCTGACCTTCGCACCTTCCGCAACTAGCTGGTGTACGAGATGACTGCCGATAAAGCCGGCGGCACCTGTTACCAGCACTTGCTTCCCTCTCATCATGAATGAGATCACCCCTTCCAACATATGGTTACAGTCTATTCCCTTTGTTTATGGAAGTAGTGGACTATCCCCCATTCGGAAAGAGGATTAGGAAAAAATAGGTAAAAGCAGGTATGGCGAAAAGACCGCTCCAGCGGATCTTTGAAGATCTTTTGGGGCAGCCTGTTTTATTCAAAGTTCTCCGTTAGCCATACGTATAAGAAATACCGGAGAGTGTAACTGGACCTGTAACCGTTGCCCCAGTTAATAAACCTGGTTCCAATTGTACAGTGAAGGAGTAGCCTTGGTTCGAAGTAGCTGGCACATTGGTATCAATGGCTTGGAAGGAGACGGTTAGTTCTTGCCCAGTGGACAGAAGGGCTTCTTGTCGGGCGGAGAAAATGACGGCGTTGCCACGCAACACGTTAAATAGGAGCACAGGAGCAAGAAGAGTGGAGGAGACACCAACGGTAGCCGTTAGAAGAACTCTGTTGGGTCCTTGTGGAATCGCTAATCCGAATTCTGCGAGTGTGATGGGCGTCGTGGAGACAACGCGATTGAGAGAGCCGCTAGATGATCCGGGAACGCTTGTCCCGATGCTAACAATGTTTGACATGAAAATCACCTCCTTTCTTATATTCTATTAAATTTAATAGAATTTGCTTGGATGGGAGTTGGTCTTTACCATTTTAATGGTAAAATGTGTGGCTGTTCTAACTTTGTTAAGGGATATAGACGCATTAACAGGTCAAGTTGGTGCTGTGACACATACGCTAAATCTAAACAATTAAACAAATATTGGGAGGTGCTGCCGATCATGGATGCACGCAGAGCTTATCAGCTTCGGCCCGTTATTTTTTTAAATACGGTTCCCAAAAGTGGAACAAACCTTCTGAATCAGCTGTTGTTAGGCATTCCCGGTTCGGTCATGAACGACTATGTCTTTTATGAGGGCCTGGTTAAGGATTTGCCATTACAAGCTTCAATCCTGAGCAAGGCAGTCCCGAATGATGTGTATATGGGACATGTATACTACTCCCCCGAATGGGCCAAACTCCTTGTCCGCCCTGGTATTAAAACCATCTTTATGATCAGGGATTTGCGTGATGTGCTGGTATCCCTAACGTATTACATTATCGAGAAACTCCCTGATTATCCCATTTATAAGGAGTTAGTCGCACTGCCAAGTCAGAAGGAGCGTTATTTACTACTGATTAATGGTCTGGATGACTACCCGAATATTAAAAATTGGTTCGGGGTATTTCAGGGTTGGTTGTCCGTGCCGGGTATTTTTATCACGACGTATGAAGAGTTGATGATTTCGAAGGCGTCAAGGCGGAAAACGATCACAGCGATGGCGGAATTTTTGTGGAAGGGGAGCGTACCGCCCATGCCGATAGCAAAGTTGGTTCGCAGCATGGAAGCCAATATGGATAGCGGCAGCTCGTTTACTTTTCGCAAAGGTGTTGTAGGCGGTTGGAGAAATGAATTTGACGAAGAGGTTATAGCAGCCTTCAAACGTGTGGCAGGTGATGTATTGATACAAACCGGGTATGAAAAAGATTTGCTTTGGTCATAACCGGAGAAATGGAGGTTAACCATGAAAATCGTAATACCTGCGGCTGATTTGCATATTGGTGGCGGTTGTAAGGTATTGGTCGATATCGCCGGGGCGCTTACGAAAAAGGGACATGAGGTCGAGGTCGTCATCCCCAGGACGGCAACTGTGAAGTATAACATTCCTTGTAAGCTGACGATCGTTCCGAAGCTGGAAGCAGACTATATTCCTTACGGTGATATTATTTTGCCTAATTTCTATACAACCTTTCAATCGGCTTTCGAGGCATGGCCAGAACAAACGGTTAGATTAAGCCTTGGCTTCGAGCCGCTTTGGGTACCTAATCGCGAGGCAGCTTTATGGACATATGCCCAAGATGTCCCGATCCTTTCTATTTCCAGCTGGTTGGATCAGCAAATATTTGATCACGTAGGGCGGCGCAGCACCATTGTATCTCTTGGTATAGACCCTCGGATATTTCGCCCGGAAGGTCCTCGCATTCACCCGCATCCTAGCAAGAAAACAACGAAAGTGATTCTGTATATCGCACGGGACAGGAGAGACTATGCGCTAAAAGGATTTGATGATTTCTATGCTTGTATGGAAATTATCAAAAACGAGTATGCAGGCGATTATATGGTTTATCTCATCTGCCCGGACGGCGCAGTTTCACTGGTGACACTAGGTATACCGGAACGCATCTTTTATCCCAAAAATGAATTTGAGATGGCGAAGCTCTTCCGGACGGCCGACGTTTTCGTAGCATCCTCTTGGTTTGAGGCTTTCTCGCTGCCCCCCTTGGAGGCAATGGCTTGCGGCACGCCTGTCGTGACGACGAATTCAGGCGGTGTCATGGACTTCTGCTCGCATATGGAAAGCGCGTATGTCACTAAACCAAGAGATCCTAGGCAAATGGCACAGGGGATATGCGCAGTGTTATCCGATCGCCAATTGGCGGAAAGGCTCGCTCTTGGAGGCAAAGCTAGTGCGGCGCGGTTAACGAAAGCCCATTTTGAACGCAATATCGTGAACGCACTGGAGGAAATTTACAACAAACGTGTCTCGCTGAACTAAGAACAAGGTAGGTGTTACCAACGTGAAAGCAAATGCGAAAGTCTCCATTGTGATTCCTTTCTATAACTGTGCTTATGTCCGCACAGCGATTGAAAGTGCGTTGAGCCAAACCTATCCGAATATTGAAATCATCGTCGTTAATGACGGCTCAACCCAGCATATGGAGAAAATTGTTCCGTATATGGACCGGATTGTTTATGTGGAAAAAGAAAACGGCGGTACGGCGAGTGCGCTGAATGCCGGTATCCGGCGCGCTACCGGCGATTATTTTGCATGGCTCAGCTCCGACGACATGTTTGAGCCAAACAAAGTTGCCAGGCAATTGGCTTTTATGCAGGAAAATGAGGCTAAAGTCAGCTACACCTCCTATGTTCATATGGATGGGCAGGGGACCATCTTTGGAGGACCTTCAGGTATTGGCTGCTCCACCAAAATGGAATTCTATAAAACCATGCAAAAAGGCTGTATTATCAACGGTTGTACCGTGATGCTGCATATGGACGTCTTCCAGAAGACGGGTTACTTTAATGAGACTCGCAAATATACGCAGGATTATGATTTTTGGATGCGGGTTATGAAACGGTTTCATTTCTTCTATTTAAATGAAAGCCTTGTTCGCTACCGGGTGCACCCCGAAATGGGATCTCGCAAGCATGAAAGCGCGATTGTCAAGGAAATCCAATCGATTCAATCCATCTACCGGAAACAGCTGGATGCCTTGATAGCCAAAGAGAGGATGACGATTACTTTTCCTATCATTACACTCAGCATCGGCGGAGCTCAGAGAATGTTGGCGGAAATGGTCAATGGGCTTGCGGCCAAAGGGCATGACGTTAGCGTGCTGATGCCGCCTGAGGGCGCCATCAATTATACGATTAATGCCAAAATTATCCGCACCAAACAGAACTATATGATTCTTGAAAAAGATTATCCCAAAGCGGATGTCATTGTTTCCAATTTCTATACGATTGTACCCGGAGCCCATCAGGCCAGCTTGAACGGAAAAGGCGTGCATGTCCGCTTAAGCCTATGCTACGAGCCTACCTTTCTCCCGGAGAATCAACTCTCTTTCCCTACTTATCATATTTCGAAACATACCGTTGTCCTCTCCAATTGGCAAAAGCAGCTTATTGCACTGAATCACGGTCATCAGGCGCATATTGTGCCGGTGGGCGTCGGTAATGCTTTCAAGAACTTCCATATTCGCAATACGCAGACTCAACTGCAAATATCGGCGATTATGCGGAGGCCAGAGGGCGGTTATTCCTGGCACAGAGAACAGGATTATTTGATCAATCAACTGGAAATCGTGCAGGCCAAGTATCCCCATGTCCGCATCAACCTGATGTCTCCTCCAGAAGAGTTTAGAAGCTCCCCTCTTTTACAGGCTATCAAAGCCGATCATCCGACTTTTCGCTATTTAACTCCTGGGCACGATGGTGCTATGGCCTATCACTATAACGAGACGGATATTTTCGTTAACTCTTCTACCTATGATTCTGCTTCACTACCAGGACTGGAGGCTATGCGCTGCGGGGCCGCTCTGGTCACAACCTACAATGGGGGAAATATGGATTACTGCCGGCATGAACAAAATGGTTTGATGTCTTACCGCTATGAGAACCGCTTGGCAATAGATGTCGGCCGGTTGATAGAGGATACCGATTTGCGCAAAAGACTGGCGGCTGCCGGCGAAATTGAGGCCTCGAAATGGACGTGGGAGCGCAGCGTAGATGCCTTTGAAAGAGTACTATATGACATTCGAGCATCGCGATAGATACCCAGATTTATATATTTAGGTGATAGTCTAGGACGAGGGTCTATTCCGCTGAGTAGTATAGGAGTGTGATGGAATCCAATTTTTGTTAGGATATGTAAAAACTTTGGAGGTGCCCTATGTCCCGTATAACAGAAGACAGCGTGGTTAAGAAAACCACTCGTGTTGTTAGGAAAAATGACTGCAGCACGAGGAAAAGAGGCAAGAAAAATAAGTGTCATGTATGCAAGAAAAGATTACGAAAAAGAACGATTAAGATCATATGCAAGCAGCCGAAAGCTCCTATTGTCCATGTTACGACCCCTCCAGCAGAAGTCAACGTTCAAACCAATCCCCCCGAAGTCCATGTAACAACCCCGGAAGTTCATGTCACAACACCTCCTCCTATAGTAAACATAGAGACTCCTAAACCCGATGTTCACGTCAAAGTCGAGACACCAAAAACAGAAGTGAAGGTTAAAGTGGATTACCCGGATGAGAGTTGCAACGAAGAGTTGAGAGACTTATTGGAGCAATATTGGGATACAGAGGTTGAACTGTTCACATCAAGCGGAGCAGGTTCTGGGGGAGAGCCGCCAAACCGGATCGGAATGGTTGAGAAAATTGGTAAATCGACATTAATTCTTCGCCCAACAACGGGGAACGACATGGATCAAATCGTTATTTTCTCGATTTGCCATATCATCGGTTTCAGACCTTATACACCGGTTGTGGCTCTGTAACGGCAAGTCAGATCCAATTACAACCTAATTGAAGGAGGAAGAGTTACATGGATGTTATCGTTATTGTTGCTGGTAACAGTTATGCTACAATGCGTGCCGTTATTAACTGTTTTGACGCTACGTTAGATTTTCCCGGACTTGAAGTAGGGGCTAAGTTAACACCTGTTCTTGCCTCATTGATGGAGGCAGGATTTTCAGTGGTGGATTTCACCGGTAACGGTAACGTTACGACGTACTTCATGGTTCGTGAACAGGCAGTCACGAGCTGTAATCCGTTAACAGCAGTAGAGGGACGATTGAATACACAGGTTACTATACAAACGGGTGCAGGAACAGAAAGCGGTACGCTGATCCTTGTTGGTCCCGATGTCGTTGAAATTCTTGAGCCGTCAGGAGATATTCTCCTTATTCCAGCTTCCAGCATTGAATCCGTGATATAAGGAGGAGAAACTATGTCATTCGCAGAGTTACTGGCGAGTTTTATCGGTAGAACGGTTGAAGTGTACTTTACGAGTAATCCGCCTATTATCGGCACATTAGCATCCGTAGATGATTGTATTTTTACGATACAGATCAACAACACGTATTACTATAGTCCACCGGTAATCGTGACCATCGTGGCGGATCAGATTGATTTTGTACGTGTAGTAGCGTAATCGGAAGGGAGGAGATTACGTCGATGGCCTTGTGTCTCCTCCGTCCCCCCGAAGGAGGACGGTTTGTTCCTTCATCCACTTCATCCAGCCGGCATACTTCTCGGAATGTTGATGCGTAATGCTGGATTGGCGGACTCTCCGATGATAGAGAGGCTCAAGCAGATGCTTCAATCGATGAGAGTGCGACAAGCGGATGATGATTTCGAAATCCTCGTATAACCTACCCCCATAAGGAGCATTCACCATCCAGCCCTGGATGCTGTGAAGGGCCTCAACCCGATAGCATCGAGGTGCTATCGGAAGAGCTCCGGCAAGCAGCGCCTCAGCGTTAAAGGCAACAGGCGTCTTGCGTAACCCTCCGAAAATAAGCTGTTTTCGTGCTCCTTCTGTCCACTCGTAATAATCCCCGTACAAGAGTGAAATATCCGGTGCTAGGGTATCAGCCGTGTTAAGCAAGCGCCGAATGGCGTCTGGCGGCAGCCAGTCATCGGCATCAAGCTCCAGCAGCCAAGGGGCTTCAGCTACCGATAAAGCAGCATTCAAACAATGGGATTTGCCATAATTAGCTTGGTTTACATACGTACGAATACGCGGATCTGCGGGTAAGGATGCCAGTTTCATCTGCGTGTTGTCGCTGGAGGCGTCATCTATAATAATCAGTTCCCAATCAGGCATGCTTTGTGCAATAACGCTTCGAATCGCCCAAGGAAGATAATCGGCATTATTGTAGGTACATATCGCGATACTAATGGCGGGAATTGGCTTTACTTTCGGCAGGACAGCGTTTGACCCTGCTTCCACAATGGGTTTGAGCAGGTCCCACTCTTCCTGCGCCTTATGCCATTTGGGGTAATGTTTGGCCTGGGGCTGCCACCATTTGCTATGGAGGGTCTGCCACGACCATTCTCTCTTTAAATGAAACTGATTATCGTGAAGCAAATAAGAAGTAAAGGGCAGTTCATCTTTCTCCAGGAAAAAGGGACGGCCACTGGATCGCACTGCGCTTGTTCTCCAAACAAGAGGAGGGGAAGGAAGATTGTGCAGGGTATTGGCAGCCCCGCGTTCATAGACCATGCCGGCACAATGCTCCGGCAGCGCTGCAAGCTGTGTGGACAGCTCGGAGATAAAGCTGCTGCTCAGGAAGTCTCCTGCATGCAGAGTCATAAAAAAGGGTTGATCATAAGCAAGTAGATGATCGTTCAAGGCTGCTGCGTCGTAATCATGTAGGAGCATAATGGACCAATTCGGAGCGATATGGGACAGATTGGCTATTGTAGCATCTGTATGAGCTTTGTTGGACGTTCCTAGCACGTACACCAGCATAGGCGACTAATTCCCCCGATCATCAGCAGGCTTATTGCATTCTATGCGGATGGCAGGGGTGTGGTTCTGCTGCGGGCAAGCTCGCACTACGAATAGTTGAGCCTATTCATAGGGACTTGTCCCGAGCAGGACACGGAATCAAAGCGTGAAACTCGATTGTGGGGCAATTACTTTATGAGCAATGAGATAATCATAGATTCGAGAGGTTGATGCTTGTAAGGAATGCTGATTGGACGAAATCACGATTTCAGGTCTACGGGGCTGCTCATAAGGCGCTGAAATTCCCGTAAAGTCAGGAATAACGCCTGCCCGCGCTTTCACATAAAGCCCTTTTGGATCTCGTTTCTCGCAGATTTCAAGAGGGCAATCGATGAAAACCTCGATAAATTCCCCAACGGCATATAAAGATCGCGCAAGCTCCCGATCCGCGCGGTAGGGCGAAATGAGAGCAACTATCGTAATGATGCCTGCGTCCACGAGCAGCTTGGCCGCTTCTGCCGTCCTACGGATGTTTTCACTGCGATCGTTCGGAGAAAAACCAAGGTTGCCGTTTAAACCATGCCGAAGATTGTCTCCATCCAATACATAAGAACGTATATGTTGGGTGAAGAGCAGTCGTTCCATTTCATAAGCAATCGAAGATTTGCCTGAGCCGGAAAGCCCTGTGAGCCATAGCACACAGCTTTTGTGGGAATTCAGATGGTGCCTCTCGCTCCTGGACACGTTGGAAGGCTGCCACTGAATGTGTTTATCGGACAAAGGGTTCCCCTCCTTAGCTTGTATTTCTATATGTATATGTTAGAAGAGAATGTCAGGTTCTGGTCGGAAATCCTTATAGGAATTCAACTTAATAGATGAAGAACTAGATTTTGAAAAATTGGATGAATGGGGTGTATTCCCACTTCAACTCGAACCGCATATGTTAATTGGGATAGCCTAAGCGCATGAGGAGGGAAATACACATGCAGGATCAGATTACTTCGATTCTGGAGCATATGGCGAAGTCGCAGCACGAGTTGGCACGTACCCTGGAAGCCAAACGCGAGGTGATTGCTCATATGGCGAAGATGGTTAGTGAAATCCCTGACCATAATCCTTCCTTCGGAGAAATCGAAGCATTAATGGAACATTCCTTGAGTATTACCAAAGGGATAACCAGCTATTTAAACAGTCTTGCCGATTTAGAGGATGCCATCGCGGACAATCTTTCGCCCATTATGAAGGTTATGAAAGAACAACCCGCTGATGAATAAATGTGGGGCAGGGAGTGGAGACATTGAGCAGAAATGATAGTTACTTGTCTTACCTGGATGCTACCGCCAAGATTCAATATAATGTAGCTCTCATTCTGGAGGCTAAGGCGCTGCATGCCGAGAAGTCGCGCAACTGGATATGCCAGCACCTGTCAACAGCGGCCTATGAAAGCAATGCCGAGCATGTGAAACAAGCGGTGGATATCCATGAACAGCTCATCGAGGTGATCGATGGCATTACCAAGATGGAGGTAGCCTTCGCCAAAAACTTGGGTGTGCTTATTGCAGAAGAGGATAATTCCAGCCTTGGCGGCAGTGCTGGCGGCGGATTTGGCGATTTGTTCGGAGGTTCAGGCCTCGACTTTAACAAATGAAGATAAATGAAAGAGAGCAGCAGATTAAGCTGGATATACTAGATTCTCTTGCAAGGAGCCAGCGGGCCTTGGCTCGAATCATTGAGAGTGTTGCAGATTCGGTAGAGAGTTCGCCGAAGCTGGCCGGTCAAATTGCTGACAATCTGACAGCTATCGTGGGTTATCAAAGGATTTTGACGAGGAAAATCATCGGATTACCGATGCGTGTGAAACAAAAAGGAGCGGCCAAACAACCGTGGTTAAACGCGAATACCGGCGTCCATCAAGGCAAGCGCAAGCGTAAGCCCCCCTCTTCTTCGAAGGCATAGAAGAGGATGGGGCTTTTTTACATATACGATGCTGATTTCCTTTTTACTATAAGCGCTTTCATCAAAACAGCAGTAGTCATTCGCCAATTTCTAGCCAAGCTAGGTAAGTGCATATGAATCTGTCCCAAGGCAGTCATACTATAAAGCAGGTCGAACGTACATGATCCAGTTGCCTTGAAGGGAAGGCGATCTGTGATAGATGTCCTATTTTGAGCTAGAGATAATACGGGCTTAAACGTATGCCGTGTCCATCGGGATGGATAAACATACAATGGGAACGAAAACGAATGCACATCACAGTGGGAGGGTGTGGACATGAAACAGCGTGGGCAGCGAAAGTTGTTAGTACCCAGGAGGAGAACGAGGCCTGTTTTCAAGCCCATTTCCAATCATCAATCACCAAAAGTATCTGTCGTCATCCCTGCAATGAACGAAAGGAAGACCATCGCGTCTGTCATTCGTCAAGCCCGATTGGTTCATCCAGCTACAGAAGTCATTGTGGTCGTTAATGGTTCCTATGATGAGACGGAGCGAATCGCCCGCCAGATGGGGGCACGGGTTATTTCATTTAAGGAATCGTTAGGGCATGATGTCCCCCGAGGCATTGGCGCGAGTCATGCGAAAGGGAGCACCATCCTGTTCATTGATGCGGATATGGTGATTGCAGCCAAAGATTTGCGGCCATTTGTGCAGGCGGTGGATCGTGGGGTTGATGTCGCGCTAAACAGCTACTCTGGCAAAACAGAGAAGGTGGATGTGCATCCTGTTGTGCTAGCCAAACACGCGCTTAACGTTGCACTCTCCCGGCCCGACCTGCGAGGAGCTTCGATGACGACAATCCCGCACGCTATTAGTCGTAAAGCGCTAAACGAGATTCATGCCGCTAATTTAGCCGTGCCGCCACTTGCTCAAACGATAGCATGTGTGAAAGGACTCACGCTCCACAAGGTTTACAACGTAAATGTGGGTCGGACGAATCCTAGAAAACGAAGAAAATTTAAGGTGGACCCGCTGCAAAATCTTATTCTTGGAGATCACCTCGAAGCCCTGAATTGGCTGCATGAACAGACGAATGAGCGTGGTCAGCTAACGGATTTAACAAGGGACCGAACCTTTGTGGGGTGAAGCTGTTGAATAAACCAGTGAAGAAACGTGTGAAACAAAGGCCAAAAGTGAGAGCCTTGAGAACGCTGAGAACCCCCGTCCCTGTACGCCGCCTGCGCAGGGGCTCCAGACCAACCAGATCAGCAGCGACGTTGTCTGTCGCATTAAGAAGAAGAGTACACGCAATTGGCGCTCGCTATGCTACGGACCACCCGTTGACCGAGGGGATGGACCCGAACTCGTATATCAACTCCCTATGGTGTTCCTTTTATACATCCAGGGAAATTGGGACGATTTCGGCGGGGCAGTATCTTCCTGTCTCCCGAGCGTTCCTTGAAGGTTATAGCGAGAAACAGGGGATGCCAACCCCGAATCTCGTGCTTGTTCCGACAAGGCAATCCATTGGAGCGGTCATTACGGTATCTAATGAGGAAAAAACGATTGCGCGCGTGCTGAACGCGCTGGAAAGATTGCCGATGAAGGAAATTATTGTCGTCATTAACGGCACAACCGACAACAGCGTTCATATCGCCAAGCAGTGCCCAAGGGCAACCATTGTTCATTATCCGAATCTCGTTGGCCATGACGTTGGCAGGTCGATTGGCGCCAAGCTTAGCACAGCCGACATGGTGCTGTTCCTGGATGGCGATATCCCGATTCAAACCGAGGAATTGTTGCCTTTCATTCGAGTCATCGACCAAGGCTGGGATGTTGCTTTGAACGACATTTCCCCTTATATCGGTCTCTTCACGCATCGCGATGGCGTCTCTATGGTGAAACAATTCGTAAACCGGGTTCAGGGTCGACCGGAACTGGGTGCCAACTCCATGACGGCGATTCCCCACATGCTTTCCCGCAAAGCGCTCCAGGTTATCGGCAGCGCAGCGTTAATGGTACCTCCTAAAGCGCAGGCGAAGGCAATCCGTTATGGATTGCGTATTTGTGCACCAGCAAGCATCGATGTGGTCACGGCCAATAAACCTACCCGATTGAATACAGGCAGCACGAATCCCGTTTCAAATCTGATTGTAGGCGATCATTTGGAGGCCCTCCATATGCTGCTTCATGAACGTGGAAGAAGACTTGAATTCAAGGATGTTCTTCGTACGCGAACTGCTCTGTCGGGGGGATCCATATGAACAGCACAAGTATCATCATCCCAAGCTTTAATGAAAGACAGTTGCTTCTAGATTGCATTTACTCCATCAGAGAACATACACGAATCCCCTATGAAATTATTGTGGTC
Source organism: Paenibacillus anseongensis (assembly GCF_009757995.1). Taxonomy (NCBI): domain Bacteria; kingdom Bacillati; phylum Bacillota; class Bacilli; order Caryophanales; family Paenibacillaceae; genus Paenibacillus; species Paenibacillus anseongensis. The sequence goes on along the minus strand of NZ_WSEM01000035.1, from coordinate 10,411 downwards.
GACAATGCCTCTACCGATGGGACACTGGATGCTTTGATTCGTGAGCAGGTTCCCTTCGTGTCCTTCTCCGAAAACAAAGGGTTTCCTGCAGCCTGTAACGCCGGCATGAAGCTGGCCAGGGGCAGCTCCGTGCTTTTGCTGAATAATGACGTTCTGCTAACACCGAATTGGTTGGATCATATGCTCACTTGTCTGTATTCTCGACATGATATTGGCATCGTAGGTCCAATGACCAACTATGCCAGCGGTATTCAACAAATGAAAGAGCCATATACGAATCTGCCGGATATGGTTCTGAAGTACAATGTTGGAAATAAAGGGAAATACAAAGAAGTTCAGCGTTTGATTGGCTTCTGCTTTTTGTTCAAACGTGAAGTGATGGATAAGATCGGTTACCTGGATGAACAATTCAGTCCTGGGCATTACGAAGATGACGACTACTGCTATCGCGCAAGGAAAGCCGGCTACAAGCTGATGCTGACCGAAGATACCTTTATCTTCCATCATGGCAGCGCGAGCTTCGGCAAGAAAAGCGAAAGCCAACTGCAAGCTATCGTGGAGCGTTCGCGCAAGATTTTTATAGAAAAGTGGGGCGTCGATCCCCAAGCATTTTTTGAGAAAGCATGATGAAAGGATGTCGTTGCTATGAAGGGAGTCATTCTAGCCGGGGGAACTGGCACACGTCTGCGACCCTTGACGAAAATGATTAACAAACATCTTCTACCCGTCGGTAAATATCCTATGATTTATTATGGGATTGAGAAGCTGAGAGCAGCGGGAATCACCGATATCCTTCTGATCACGGGTAAACACTCCGTATCCCTCTATACGGAATTTCTGGGTAGCGGGAAGGAGTGGGGCGTTAACATTTCCTACAAAATACAGGAAGAGGCCGGCGGCATTGCCGATGCTCTGGAGCTTGCCCACAATTTCGTGCATCCGGGCGAGAAGCTGCTTGTGCTGCTTGGCGATAATCTGTTCGAGGATTCGCTGGCTGGGTATGTGAAGCAATTTGAAGCTCAGCCGGAAGGAGCCAAAGTGTTTCTGAAGGAAGTAGAGGACGCCAGAAGATACGGGGTTCCGGTCATGGAAGGCGACTTGATCAAGCGGATTGAAGAGAAGCCCGAGCATCCGCAATCCTCGTATTGTGTCACAGGGATTTATCTGTACGATTCTACGGTATTCGACTTAATTAAGACGGTAGAGCCATCTGCTCGTGGCGAGATGGAGATTACCGATGTGAATAACCTATATGCGAGTCAAGGCAAACTCAGCTATCACCTGCTGACAGGGTGGTGGATCGACGCCGGCACCTTTCCTTCTTGGTTCGAAGCGTCCGATAAGCTGCGCGAATATCCGAACGTTGAGGCTGCAGCACCCAAGTCGGGCGCCGGTGATGACAAGTGAGGAAGTACAATTACATCATCATCGGAGCGGGGATTATTGGCCTCACGATCGCCCGTGAGTTGAAGAAAAGGGAGCCGGAAGTGTCCATTTGCATCCTGGAAAAAGAGTCCGATGTGGCTGCACATGCAAGTGGACGCAACAGCGGAGTCCTGCACGCCGGCTTCTATTATTCAGCGAACAGCTTGAAAGCGAAGTTCACGAAAGAAGGCAACCAGGCCATGCGAGCTTATTGTAAGCTTAACGGCCTGCAGTTGAATGAATGCGGCAAGCTGGTCGTCGCCAAAGATGAAACGGAGTTAGCCGGCCTGGAAGAGCTGAAGCTGCGCGCAGACATCAATGGCGTGCAGCTCATCTGGATGAATGAGCAAGAGATTGCTTCCATTGATCCGAATGCGAAGACATACCGGAAAGCTTTGTATTCACCAACAACGGCATCGGTTGATCCCGTAGAAGTTTGCAGGACGCTGAAGCGTGAGAATGTAGAGAACGGTGTAGAATTCCATTTCTTGACGAAATATCGCAAGCACCGGGGAGATCTCCTTTTTACGAGCTCAGGCACCTTCAAGTTCAATTATTTGATCAATTGCGCCGGGCTTTACGCCGACAGCATTGCCCATGATTTCGGGTTCGGCGGGAAATATACGATCATTCCGTTCAAAGGCATTTACTTGAAATATACGAAAAACAAAACGGACGTCGTCACGAACATCTATCCCGTTCCCAACTTGAAAAATCCATTTCTCGGGGTTCATTATACCAAAACGGTGGATGGCAGCATTAAGATCGGGCCTACGGCAATGCCGGCTTTTTGGCGGGAAAATTACCAAGGGCTGCAGGGCTTTAACTTGAAGGAATTCCTGCAAATTGTCGGCTTTGAGCTGAAGCTGTTTATCACAAATTCGTTTCACTTTAGACGCTTGGCCTTTCAGGAAATGCGCAAGTATATCAAATCCTACTTCATCGGGTTAGGGATGGGAATGGTCAGAGAAATCGACCCCAAGGGCTTCGGACATTTTCTAAAACCGGGTATTCGAGCGCAGCTGCTCAACGTTGAAACCTTGGAGCTTGTGCAAGATTTTGTCATCGAAGGCGACAAACGCTCGATGCATGTACTCAATGCGGTCTCACCGGCATTTACTTGTTCGATGCCTTTTGCCGCTTATGTCGTGGATCATATTATGAAACAACGAGGAGGAGCCCTTTCATGAAAGTGATTTCGACCAAGCTGCCGGGGGTCCTGGTACTCGAACCGAAAGCGCATGGTGATCATCGCGGTTTTTTTATGGAAAGCTACAACCAACAAACGTTAGCTGGCGAAGGCATTCATCATGCCTTTATTCAGGATAATCATTCCCTTTCCGTAGAATCGGGGGTTCTTCGAGGCCTGCACTACCAATTGGCGCCGAAAGCGCTAACGAAACTCGTTCGCGTTGTATCCGGTGCGGTTTATGACGTTGTTGTTGATATCCGCAAAGGTTCCCCGACTTATGGACAGTGGGTCGGCGTTATCCTAAGCGCGGAAAACAAACGGCAAATCCTGGTTCCGAAGGGCTTTGCCCATGGCGCATGCACCCTGGTACCGAACACACAGCTGCTGTACAAAGTGGATGATTATTATTCCCCTGAGCATGACCGAGGCATCGCGTGGAATGATCCTGCCCTTGGTATCGATTGGCCGGTATCGAATCCGATCTTGTCGGATAGGGATCGCCAGCAGCCTACGCTTGCGCTGGCGGACAATAACTTTGTTTATGGAGGGGACTTATCATGAAAACCATTATGGTGACGGGAGCGGGCGGCTACATCGGCAGTGTGCTGGTACCGAAGCTGCTGGATAAAGGTTATGCCGTTAAGGCAGTTGACCGCTTTTTCTTCGGTATCGATAAGCTCCCTCAGCATCCGAATCTGGTAACGATCAAGGAGGACTCCCGCCGTCTGAAGGAGGAAGCCTTCGCTGACGTGTATGCCGTCATTGACTTAGTGGCGATCTCCAACGACCCGAGCGGTGAGTTGTTTCAGGAAGCAACGCACCAGATTAACCATATTTCCCGTGTGAGCACGGCACATAAAGCGAAGAAACTTGGCGTGAAGCGGTACATTCTCCCGTCTTCCTGCAGCTTATACGGCTTTCAAGCGCCGGAAGTCATCGTCGATGAAAATTCGCCGACAAACCCGCTCACGACCTATGCCAAAGCAAACGAAATGGCGGAACACGGCGTGCTTCCACTAGCTGATGAGGCGTTCACCGTCGTTGTTATTCGGCAGGCCACCGTCTATGGCCATTCTCCCCGCCTTCGCTTCGATTTGGCCATTAATGGCATGGCGTTAGGCGCTTATCAGAATGGGGTTATTCCCTTAATGAGAGACGGTTCTCAGTGGAGACCGTTCGTTCATGTTCAAGACACAACGGATGTCATGTGCTTGCTGCTGGAAGCTGATCCGAAAGTCATCAACGGCGAAATCTACAACGTGGGTTCGGACAGCAACAATTATCAGCTCGGCCAATTAGCGCAAGAAATTACCGCAGTCATCCCTAAACCTGTAACGATTGCCTGGTATGGAGCGCCCGATCACCGTTCCTATCGCGTCAATTTTGACAAAATTGAGAAAGCCTTAGGTTGGCAGGGTAAATGGACGGCTGCACAGGGGGCATTAGAGATTTATAATGCTCTGGCTGCAGGCGAGGTACCTAGCATGGATCAAACAATTACGCTGGATTGGTACAGCGAGCTTATCAAGTGGCACAAAATTATTAAGGACGCTACGCTCTATGGCGGTATCTTGGATATTCAAGGATCGAGCGAGTAATGAAACGCATCGCGCTGCTAGGCGCCAAAGGCCAGCTAGGCTCCGATATTCATCGGGTATTGAAGGAAAACAGCCAGTTCGAGATCATTCCGGTCACGAGAGATATGCTGGATGTGGAGAATACAGAAACGATTATCCCCATTCTTGAAAAGCTTGGCCGCATTGACGTACTCATTAACTGCACGGCGTTTCATAACACCGAACAGTGTGAAGCCGATCCGCTCAAAGCTCTCCGCATTAATTCCATTGCCGTTCTGCGTATGGCGACTTATTGCAAACAGAATAGCACGCTTTTCATTCATTTCAGCACGGATTACGTGTTCGACGGCAGCAAGCAAGCGCCATATACGGAAGAAGATCGGGTGAGCCCCCTGAATGCTTACGGCAGCAGCAAAGCAGCAGGAGAGGAAGCTATTGCAGCTTACTTGGATACCTACTTCGTTTTTCGTGTATCCTCGTTGTTTGGCGAAGCTGGAGCCAGTGGGAAGGGCGGCAATTTTGTTGAGACAATGATTAGACTCTCGAAGCAAGGCAACCCTATTTCGGTTGTTCAGGATGTCATCATGTCACCGACGCATACACAAGATGTTGCTGAAACTGTACGAACTTTCCTGGAAAAAGAGATAACGGATTACGGTGTGTATCACTGCTCGGGCGAAGGTGCCTGCAGCTGGTATGAGCTGGCGGTCCAAACGTTTGCGTTTTGCGGGATTACCTGCGAGACGATACCGATTATGAACAGCGCGTACGCTGCCAAAGTGCGCAGACCGTTATATAGTGTGCTGGACAACAACAAACTGAATCGTATTTATCCGATGAGAAGCTGGCAAAGCGCCTTGGAGCAGTATTTGCAGCGCAAAGGATATGTCGTTATCCATGGAGGTGAGATGGAATGAGCGCTTTAAGAGCCGTGAAATCGAAGAAGTTGCCGATCAGATCGCTGAAAAATCAGAGGAGACGAGTACGCAAAGCCGTGAAAGTGAAGAAGCAGCCGGCTCCCCTGTCTCGCTACCAGGATGAATGGCGAAGAGGGAGTGACCAGGGATACGGAAAAGGCTGGTCACACGGTTTTCACATGGGACGCTGCCAAAGTATTATGCGGGACATTCCGCAGGAGCGGGGCATTCTCTGGGATTTGAAGGTAATGTATGTTAGGGCTAACGGATTGCCTTATACCGCGATGGATGAAGGGATCGAGGCTAGTCTGCGAGATATGGTGAGAGAAGTCATTGTTGTGAATCCCGTTGACCCTATTGTTCAAATTGCGGCTGAGACAAGGCCGGACCTTGTCCTTGTGCTCGATGCCATTGGGCAATCCTTGCCGGGAGATGTGGTGCAAGCCATTCGGGCGCATGGCATTCGCACGGCGATTTGGCTGCCGGATGATCCGTATCATTCGGATCAGTCGACAGGGCTCGTCCCGCACTTTGATTATGTATTCACCCTGGAGAAAAGCTGTGTTGAGCCTTATAAGGCACTCGGCTGCCAGAATGTGCATTATTTGCCGTTCGGCATAAATCCGGATTCTGTGAAGCTGGACTATGTGCCTACGAATTTTCGCAAAGATATTTGTTTCATTGGCACAGCTTTCTGGAATAGGGTTGCGTTCATTGATGAAATAGCCGATTATCTGCAGCACAAGGACGTCATGATTAACGGTTATTGGTGGGATCGGCTAAGTTCTTATGACAAGTTGTCTTCCAAAATTCAAGGCTTATGGTTGAGCCCGCAAGATACGATGAAGTATTACCATGGGGCCAAAATCGTGATCAATCTTCACCGGGCGACCGATGACAAATCCCATAACAGCAACAGCAGGCAAATCCCCGCTTTCTCGCCTAATCCTCGGCTTTTTGACATTACAGCAGCGGGCACCTTGCAATTAACGGATGTCCGTGACGAATTGGCAACCTTCTATAAACCTGGAGAAGAAATTGACACCTTCAGTTCTCCACAGGAGCTTATCCAGAAAATAGAGTACTATTTAGCCCATGAAGAAGAGCGGCAGCATATCGCATTGCGAGGATTGGCGCGGACGCTGAAGGATCATACGTATCGCAAACGATTGAATGAATTGTTAACGATAACGAACAAAGGCGGGTGAACGTATGTTGCCCATAAAAAAGAAACAAAGCGGTAAGAAGTTAGCCAAAGTGATCTCCTTCCGGCGAGGTAAGCTTTCTCGCAAGCGCAAAGGCTTATTCTCTTCTCTCCGCAAAAAGAAAAAACGCCGGAGACTTGCCGCGCTGCCGCTGACACGGCTCATGCCGATAGAAACCGTGACCGTCTACGATCAGGGGTATAATGCGGGGTATGACAAAGGTTTCGATAAAGGGTACCGGGATGGAAAGCATGATGGGGGCGATGCGATTGTCGATCGTTTGCTGCCAGACTATCAGATCCTGCCCGAAATTACGATTGAGCAGATTGTTGCCGCCGGCGTGGAACATTTGCGGCCGCACATCTATCACATGCTTACCGCAAGGGATCTGGGAGACCGGATCATCGCTGCGCTTGACGCCAGAGCGCCATTTTCCCTCGTCCGACTAGGTGACGGGGAGCTGCTTACTCTGGCGCAGGAGACCATTTTACCGATTGAGCAAATTAAGCAAGACGGTCCGTTTCTCCCATATGCCGGCGTAGAAGTACCGGATCTGGAAATTAAAGCGGAGCTGGTGCAGGCGATTCGCGGAGCTAGCGTCGTAGGTATTCCGAAGCTGCGGGTGCGCAATTTCCAACCGCTCGCGTTCGCGGTGTTTAAAGCGGAACATATAAACTACCATGAACTTACTTTGACGGATTCGCTGGTGAATTATTATATCTATCACGAGGGGTATCTGTCACGGATTACACAGGGTAGAAGGGTGCTGCTGGTAGGCAACTTAGCGCCGCATTTGGCAGAAGTGCTTCGCGCGCACGGCGTGAATATTGTTGGCGAGATTACGCCGGTCCATGGCGTGAAGGATATCCCGCACATCAAAGAAAACATCGCCGGTTACGATTTTGATATCGCGCTGGTTTCCGCAGGGATCTCGGCTGTCATCATTTCCGAATGGATTGCGTCGAGTATGGGGAAAGTAGCGATCGATTTCGGGCATTTGGCGGACTCTATCGTGAAAGGGGAGGCTCCTTACCGATGAGAACAGCAGTGAAGCGACGGGTCCAGAAATCCATGGGCAAATCCCGCAAGTTTCATAAGCTTGGCAAACTGGGCAGGGTAGGCAAGCCGGGTAAGGTAGCCTCCTCCCAAGCAAGTTATAACCGCGGTTACAATGAAGGTTTTAACATGGCTTATGACAGCGCGCACGATCATGCCTTCCAGCTTGGCTGGGATGCGGGGGTCACCCCCTCGAAGTTTCAGGGAACGAGCATCATCATCGTTACGACGAACGATCAGCGCCACCACCTTCAGAATTGTATCGACAGCATTTATGAATATACGCCGGAACCCTTCGAACTCATCGTCATCGATAATGCCTCAACGGATGATACAGCCGAGTACTTGAAGTCCCTGACGGGGAAAATCCGGTACAAAATCTTTACTTCCAATCTCGGCTTCGCCGGAGGGACGAATCAAGGTTTAAGGATGGCGCGCGGTTCCAACCTGCTGTTTTTAAACAATGACACCATTGTAACCAAGGATTGGCTGAAAAATATGCTGACTTGCCTTAACAGTAATGAGAAATTCGGGCTTGTTGGCCCAATGACGAATTACATTAGCGGCGAGCAGCTGCTGCAGACGAATTACACCTCCACGGAGGAAATGCACCATTTTGCTGCAAACTTTAATCACTCGAACCCTGCCAAATGGCATGTGACCACGAGATTAACAGGCTTCTGTGTCCTTATGCGGCGCGAGGTTTTCGAGCGGTTGGGGTATTTGGATGAAGGTTTTGAGATTGGAAACTGCGAGGATGACGACTTCGGTTTTCGAACGCGCATCATGGGATTAGAACTTGTTATTGCTATGGATACCTTCATTCATCATGTCGGAAGCGTCTCGATCAAAGCGTTGGGCGAGCAGCGTTTTGAAGAAGTATATGGCAGAAATTTGGAGTTCTACGCACGAAAATGGGGAGAAACCCACAGTTTGCTGCATGAAGTCCACCAAAAGCTCGGTGGCGGAAGTGCAGCGATGGTTGATTTCTACCCAAGCCATATCGTTGTGCGAGGGGTAACATCCGAGCTCTATTGGATTGAGAATGGCCACCGCCACCCGATCGAAGGGGAGTCGCATCACTTGTCGGCTACCCGCGTCTCGCAAGTCGATCTGCGAAGCTGGCCGAAGGGACATTCCTTATCGCAACATGACGTACAGAACAAGCTTGCTGCTCTTGCACAAGGCGTTTACGTCGATGGGCACTTGCAAGAAGGTGCGCTTGCGCGGACCGAAGATCATGCCGTATATCAAATCAAAAACGGTAAAATGCAGCGATTTATTAACGATTGGCCGCTGCGCTACTGGAATTTGGATCTGCGTCACCAAACGGCCATGAGCTGGGATGACTTTCATCGGTTTGCGCCAGCGCTGCCGATTATTGCCCCCGCCATCATCGTGGCGAATAATGTCTAAAGGAGTGAGGAATCTATGAAAGTGAAGTCATCTGTGCGCAGAAAGGCTGCTGGCAAGCTTCTCAAGAAAGCGAAGCCGGTTCGCGGCAAAAAAGTGCTCCTGAGAAAAAGAAATCGCCCTGCCAAAGCGCTCCTGACACATCGGGGAGGCTTCGATAAGGGCTTTGACAATGGATACGATAGAGGGTATATGGATGGGTTTCACAAAGGTTTCGAGCAAGGCTTCGACCATCTCTATTCAGCCTCTTAAGCAAGGGGCGGCAGCTTGATCGTGGTACGTAGGTGCTGCCGCCTCCTTGTTTAACTTAGACCGTGCGTATTATCCCCAACGTAAAATAAGTCCAGCGTGCGTTAGTCCCCCGCCAAAACCGTATAGCAGGAGCGTATCGCCTGCTTGCACCCTGCCATCTTTTACGCCTAAATCAAGCGCCAGAGGAATAGAGGCTGCTGAGGTATTGCCGTAATACTCAAGGCTGTATAGAGCTTTCTCGAAAGGAATTTCGCTCTTTTCACAAATCGACTGAATGATCCGCAGGTTAGCGCTATGCGGGATGAACCAATCAATCGCGGAATGCGGCAGCCCGCTTTTGGTTAGCAAGTGCTCGATCCCTTCCGGTACGGTTGATACCGCAAATTTATAAACTTCGCGGCCGTTTTGGACTAGCTTGCCACCGCCAGTGAGCGGTATGTCCTGCCACTGTTCGGACAGGCCGGTGCGATAAACATGCTTGCCGCCGGAGCCGTCGGAGCCAACATGATGCGCCAGGAATGCCGGATGCTCCTCCTCGCGTTCCACCACCACGGCTCCTGCGCCGTCGCCGAACAGAATGCAGGTCGACCGGTCCGTATAGTCGGTGATTTTGGACATCGCGTCTCCGCCGACCACGAGCACCTTGCGGTGCAAGCCTGCCGCGACTAGTCCGCTTGCGGTATGGACCGCATAGGCGAACCCTGCGCAGGTGGCGTTAAGGTCGTAGGCGCCGACAGCCGGGAGGTCGAAATGAGCTTGAATCATACAAGCTACCGGTGTTGATGGCAGGTCTGGCGTATGCGTAGTGACAATGACCAGATCCACATCGTTCAGCGCTTCCGGATATCGGTCAAGCATGTTTTGGACAGCAGCTATACATAAATGGCTAGTGAACTCCTCGGCAGCGGCGATTCTGCGTTCCCGCATGCCAGTGCGTTGAACGATCCACTCATCGTTGGTTTCCACCATAGCTTCAAGATCGGCGTTGCTTAAAATATGCGAAGGCACGTAACTGCCTATTGCTGAAATACGGGCATTCAAGGGATTTGAGACAGGCATGAGAAGCTCGCTCCTTTTGTTATCAAGTATTAGTACCAGGTACTAATTATAATTCAACTTTACTGTAAAATGTGGTTGCTGTCAATGGTGCATGAGCACAATATCTAGCGACCATTGAGCTGAGGGAAAGAGAACTTCAGTCCTCTATTTATTAGGAATGAACCGATTTCCTCTTGAATGGGAACTATGATCCTTTATTTCCTCCAATTCGACCCCAATGTAAGCTTTTAAGACAAATAAAGCCCTTTAGTTCCGGTTCGCTGTTAAGCCCCCTAATTGAATTGGAGAGTACCTAGGGAAATGAGGTACTATTAA
>NZ_WSEM01000034.1:510682-607546 GCF_009757995.1 Paenibacillus anseongensis | reverse complement strand
GACCCGCATGTACGGTGGTGTGAGAGGTCAGGGGCTAGCCGCCCCTATCTACTCGATTACGATAGGCAATAGAGCGTGATGGTAACTAAATCACTGACGGGCAGGACAATTTCAATCACTTCACGAAATTTAGAAGTTACCAAGATGAAAAACATAAAGGAATGCGAGAGAGGCTATGAATGAATCAGCTTTTTGGTTAGGCTTTATCATCGTATGTTTAATTTTGATAGTCCTGTTTATTATTAAATATGGTATCCCAACAGGCACCTCAATTAGATTAAACCTAACAAGCGCTCAAATAAAAAATTATTTTATTATAAAGCATTCTTGCAAAGTATGTAATACAAGATTAAAAAGGATATCTCACAAAGTATATAAAGGAAAAGGATGGTCAAAATCATTAAATGAACCAGGGGAATATCACTATGGTGAGAAGTACGAAATGACATTTGATTTAAAATGTCCAAACTGTAATCGAACTTATACCTTAGATGATTTAAAATGAGCATCACTAATCAGAGATAGGATTACACTAACGCAAAACGATAGTTGAATCAATTCAATTTATGTATAGTTCAATGTGAAATATTTGGTATCCCCGAGGTGTTTAAATGAAATTAATGTGGTGCTGGAGATGTAAGCAGGTAATGCCAATGCTTGATGAAGTTGAATATCAACAAATAAATCAACTTTATTTTGAGTGTATGCAAAGTGCACAAAAATATAGAAATGATTCGTTGATGAAAAGCTCATTGAATGAATTATTCAGTCCATTAGTGCAAGAATACGAGAGGATTACTGGGTATAAAGATTTGCATCACAACGCTATAATGCATCATAGAATTTCACAGTACGGAGATCCATGTAGGAAATGTGGAAAGCCACTAAGAACACCACAGGCCAAAATGTGTGTTGCATGTGGAGAAAACGTTTAAGTTGACCATTAAACTAACGGGTACCATAGCGGAAAAGTAACGGTTGTTTGGCAAGGGAGGTGCGCGTGTGACTGAGAAGAGAATTTACAAGGCACTGGTTGAATTAACAAATGACGAGATCAATGAAATACTGGCTAGAAATGACATTCATGAACTGATGATACTCCCATTATCCGTAGGTATGTATCATCCGAACTGGAAGTATGCTCAAGATTTGTGCATCAAACTTTCACAACACAAAGACGCCGCGTTGAGAGCAAATGCAATACTAGGATTAGCCTACATAGCACGAACAAATGCCCAATTGGAAAAATATATAGTAAAGCCTATATTAATTAGAGAACTTCGAGAAAATACTGAGTACCAGTGGCGAATACTTGATGCAATTAAAGACATAAATTTATTTCTTAAATGGAATATCGGAGATAAGGCCATTAAGAAAGACTAAAATAACTACACTAACGGATAGTTTAGTTCAATACAGTCACCGCAGCACCCGGTCATGTCGATCGGCTACCGTTTCCGCGGATGCGTTATTTTTTCACCGAAATGGAAATGGAGGATCACTTGATGGAACCATCCAGCCATGAAACTGCCATTGAATATTTGAAGACAGCTATTTTTTCCGAAAGAGATTTACGATTTAGAGAAGCAATCAATGATTTGAATTATCATTTTATAAAAACAAATGATGTTCAAGTTTTAAAAGATATTTATTTTAAACTAAAAGACATTACTTTAAGAAATATAATACTCGGGATTTTAATGCATAATGAAATTGGCCTAAAACAATTTTTTTTGATGTATATAAAAAAGAACGATATTTAGATATGAAGTTGAAAGCAATTCGTGGTCTAGCAAATTATACAACAGAAACTGAAATCGAGCAGATCATGGAACACTTCTTAAAGCTGTTAATGAAAAGACCGGAGAATACACCTTACAACTATCAAGAATATGAATTTATACGTTCAGCCTGTGGACTTCCGTATTTAATAAAAAAAAACGGATATTCCTGTTTTGAAAAGGCTCTTAGACAAGAGGAGAAACAGTATAATGAAATGCCCGAAGCATTCAAGGGGCATTATTCATTTGATGAAGATGGTAATCTCATAGAGCTAAGAAATCCAAATGAAGCAAAAGAAATGATGAATAACTTCTTTGCTTCAAAGAATAGTCGAAACTAAGACGCTGCTGCCGGCATCCAATGGCAGCAGCGTTACGCTATCGGACAGATTAACTCAATCTTTATATTGTATATATATACATATTAACGTATATTAATACATATATAATTGGTAAGAGGTGGAATAATGACATATAAAATATTTGTCGATGGTCAAGAAGGAACAACTGGTCTAAAAATCCATGATTACTTATCCAAGATTCCTAACATTGAAGTAATCACAATTGAGTCGGAAAAACGAAAAGATTACGAAACCCGTAGGGCTTTAATTAACGAAGCAGATGTCGTCTTTCTTTGCCTACCTGATGCTGCTTCAAGAGATGCTGTAGCTATGATAAATAATAATAAAACCAAAATCATTGATGCAAGTACCGCTTTCAGGACCAACCCGGATTGGACTTATGGATTACCTGAAATACATAGAAGCCAAAGAACCAAAATCCAAAATTCATCTAGAGTAACTGTCCCAGGTTGTCATGCAACGGGGTTTATTTTAGCAATACACCCATTGGTTGCGGAAGAAATAATTCCAAGGGATTACCCTATGTCTTGTTATGCGCTTACGGGATATAGTGGTGGAGGTAAGAAACTAATATCTGAGTACCAGAACTCAAATACTGAACAGCTCTTTGCCCCAAGACATTATGCACTTAACCTTAATCATAAGCATCTTCCAGAAATGCAACTATATTCAGGACTAAACACAGCACCACTGTTTACTCCAATTGTCGGAAATTATTATCAAGGTGATGCAATAAGTATTCCTCTAATTTCTAGAATTTTTAATAAAAAAGTTACTGCAAGTAATATTCAAGAACTGCTTGCTTCTTATTATAGAGATGATCGTTTTGTACGAGTTGCTCCATTCGACTCTGAGGCCTATTTAGAAGATGGTTTTTTCAATCTCATGAAAAACAATAATACAAATTATTTAGATATATTTGTTTTTGGTCATAAAGACCAGATATTACTCGTATCGAGATTTGATAATTTAGGTAAAGGCGCTTCAGGGGCAGCCATTCAAAATATGAATATTATGCTTGGACTTGACGAAGAAACAGGACTAGTTTAAAAGAAGCGATAGAGTGAAGGGTTATCGCGTGGCAGCTTCACCAAAGTACGAAATGGCTTTTGGCTGCCAGACAATTGGGAGGGAAACGAAACCCTAAAGAAAAAAATGGAGTAGTCTGCTTTCAGCAGTTACTCCATTTTTTATGATTAAATTCCTCTTCCGTTTAACCACTGTTCAAGGCATCATCTATTCATTCTGCCGTTTACGATAATCATTAGGAGTCTTCCCAAATTCCTTTCGGAAGACAAATGAAAAATAACTAGCACTCTGAAACCCGCAAGATAAAGCTATGTCGCTAATTGATCTGGCTGTTCCCATCAGTAATTCACAACTTTTCTTCAGACGGTAATTAGTCAGATATTCATTTGGCGTTTGTCCTAGATATTGCGCAAACAGTTTACAGCAGTGAGTTCTGCTTGTGGAACCCGAGGTTGCTATATGTTCAAGCGTGATTTTGTTTTCATAATTCCCATGAATAAATGCCGTCATTTTCCAAATATAAAACGAAGTGTGATCAATCGCTGTTTGTTGGCTTCTATCTTCAATATGACGCCCTATTGTTGCACATAACGAAACGGCCAGCGACAGCAATGAAAGAGGGTTTCGCTGGTTGCTGTGCATCTCTTCGTAAAGTTGATCTAAGCAAAGGAGAGTCTCTTTGTGCCAGGGGATATCTCCCTGTAGAACAATAAAATCTTCTGTATTTGACCCGAATTTCTCTTCCCAATATTCATTCCCAAGCCAGCGTTCTGTTCCGATTATCGAAGGATGAATACATGCCACAATGTAAATGCAATCTGACATATCGGAAGAATATCCATAATGCAAACGCTTGCTATTTACAAATATCCCTTGACCTTTTTCTAAAAGCACCGTTTCTCCGTGCACATAAAAATTCATGGATCCGTCCAAAACGGATATGAACTCTAAATCTGTGTGCCAATGACACGCTGCCGCGAATTTATCGAACTGAATTAACGTTCCTTTGGCAACTCTAAGTTTGAGGTGCGTTAAGTTGTAACCGACTTGTTCGGATAAGTCAGAAAATACGTCTAGTTGCAAAATGACGCCTCTCCCTATGTAAATACGATTTTGATATTATTATACCCGATTTTTATGGAATCAAAATAACAAATGTTCTATTTTTATAGTGTAACCGATTAGAAAGAGGGAAAAATATGTGGCGTAATTTACTATCGTCAAATTATTTAGACAAGAATTTTAATCAGCAGTTGATTCGTCTAGTGATACCAATTGCCTTACAGAATCTAATTTCTGCATTAGCCGTTACAGTTGATGTCGTCATGTTAGGTTTTATTAATCAGTCTGCGATGTCAGCCGTTTCGCTGGCGGGTCAAGTAACGTTTGTACTGACGTTATTTTATATGGGATTGGCTTCTGGAGTTGGAATTTTAACCGCACAGTATTGGGGCAAACAGGATTTAAAAACCATTGAACGTGTCCTAAGCATCGGATGTATGTATACTTCAGTGGTTTCCCTCATCTTTTTTGGGATTTCAATGTTAATGCCTGATGTACTTATGGGTCTATTCACAAATGACGAGGATCTGATTTCATACGGTTCCCAATTCCTGCAAGTTCTCTCCTTTTCCTACTTAGTAGGTGGCATTTCACAGATGTATTTTAGTGTTATCAGGAGTATGGAAAATGCACGTCTAAGTGCATGGATAAGTTCCATGTGTCTTATTCTCAACATTCTATTTAATGCCCTCAGTATTTTCATCCTATATCCAGATGATCCCGATAAGGCAATTGTAGCGGTTGCAGTATCCACTGCTCTTGCACGTTTCATCGAATTTGGCAGTTGCATTGTGCACTCAGTTAAGGGGAAAATTAAGTTGAAATTCCCAAAGCGCGATAAGGTTCAACGTAACCTGCAAAGAGATTATTTAAAATATACCTTCCCAATTCAAGGGAATTATATTGTTTGGGGCTGTGCTATTACAGCAACAGCAGCAATAATCGGCCATATCAATGCAGATATGGTGGCTGCCAATTCTGTAGCTTCCGTTGTTAAGAATTTAGTGATCGTATTGTGTGGTGGCATTGCAAGCGGCGGTTCAGTTCTAATCGGGAAGTATTTGGGCAATGGCCAAATAGAAATAGCTAAAAAATATGGAAATATCATCACTTCCTATTCCATTATATTTGGCATTTTAGCAGGCATCATGACGTTATTAATCAAACCTTTGGTTTTTCAAGTAATAAGCTTAGATGAGCAGGCGCAGCATTATCTGAATGGAATGTTATTTATATGTGCCTATTACTGTATCCCAAAATCCATTAACTCTGTAACCATTGGAGGAATTTTTGTTGCAGGAGGTGATTCCAAGTTTGGCTTCTGGTGTGACACGATTGTCATGTGGATCATCATTTTACCATTAGGATATTTAAGTGCTTTTGTGTGGCAACTCCCGCCAATAGCTGTGTTTGCTATTATTTGTTTGGACGAGGTTATAAAAGAACCAATTGCGCTCATTCGTTATCGTCGATTTAAGTGGCTAAACAATATTACCCGAGATCTTTCTACTCAAAATTAATCAAAATAAATCAAATTTCATGAGGTGCGAAAATGAACATTAAAGAAAATCTTCACAATGGTAGCTTGTATTTGCCTGGAAATGAAGTACTGGCAAAGGAGCAAACTCTTTGTCTTGAGCGACTATATGATTTTAATCAGACACGTCCTCTGGAGTACGAAAAAAGAATGGCTCTAATGAAAGAAATGTTTGCGGAGATTGGTGAAGGATGTTACATCGAACCACCGTTTCATTCCAATTGGGGTGGCAAGCATGTTCATTTTGGCAAAAACATTTATGCGAACTTTAATTTGACATTGGTTGACGATACGCACATCTATGTTGGAGATTACACCATGTTTGGGCCGAACGTTACAGTGGCAACTGCAGGGCATCCGATTTTACCTGAACTACGAGAAAAAGCATATCAATTTAATGCACCTGTAACAATCGGGAAAAATTGCTGGATAGGTGCTGGTGCTGTTTTGCTCCCAGGTGTCAAGATTGGCGATAATACTGTGATCGGAGCAGGAAGTATTGTGACAAAAGACCTCCCGTCTAACGTAATCGCTGTAGGGAATCCTTGCAAGGTACTGCGAGAAGTTTCCGAGCATGATAAAAAATATTATTTCAAGGATCGGGAAATTGATTATTCAGCCTTGGATTGAGCAAAAAATCATATCATGTGGTGTAATTAGAAAACTTAAAACGAAGAATGGTTGTTTTATTTGTTAAAAATTATTAAAATAAAAAATAGGGCAAAAGACATAATGCTTTAGCCTAATAATATTAAATGTTTTTTTCATACTTCTAATAGTGCATTTGGCATGAATGAACCAGAGACAGTGCTGGACATAAGCCTAAATACAAGTTGCTCCTGACAACTTCTATTTAGGCTTTTTTAGTTTTTCGTAAATACTACATCAAGGTAAAAGCTACAAGACTTACCTAAATCGAGGATGGATTTTTTGGATAAGAACAATAAACAAGCTCAAAACGAAATTGCAAGTTACATTGGCAGATTGCTAAGAGAAGCTTTTGGAAAAGGTCCTCAGTCTGTTTTTGTTAGCATCAGCCGCCCTTATATCGTCATTTATTTACGCAATTTTCTGTCGCCAACGGAGAAAATACTTCTTCAACAAGACCAACTGCTTTCCATACAGCATACAAGAGACCTGGTTATGAAATCGTTAATCCCGGAACTAAAAGCCTTCTTGTTCATTCATTCTGGCATGAAGATTTGCGAATTTTATTATGATTGGGTACTTCACAATCAATCAGGTGTTTTGGTTGGGATTGAATCAGACGACAAATATATTTCTGCGGCTAGCGTACAAGAGAGATATGTAGGAAAAGAGGCCCTTCATCAAGAAATCGATCAGATTAGCAATCAAATTCAGAAAAGCCCTGATGACATCTATTCCTGCATGATTAATGAACGCACACTCTTGGTTGTCCGTCATGGCATCTTGATTAGCATCGGAAAAGAGCTCATTCAACTTGGATTTGAGGAAAGTTTAAAATTAGCGGAGCGTAATCTTGAAAAAAGGCATTTGCATAACAACAACACACATTTTCAGAAAATATTGAACTCTAAAATTATAGATGTCTTTGCTGATTGGGATTTTCATCTGGATAAAAGCATCTTTGTGTTTATTTTGAATCCAAGTCCATAAATTCTGCGCGTTTTTTATATAAGCATAAAATCGCATGAAAAGGAAAATAATACATTCTAGGTCTTAATCATTGTTTTATTTAATAAAAGAAATTAAAATTAACTTAAGGGTAAAAGACAATACGCTTCTACCTATACCGAGGATGAATGATTTGAATAATACCGAGAAACAGATGCATAACGAACTCACAGGCCATGTTGGCAGATTGCTTCGAGAAGCTTTCGGTAAAGGGCCAGAATCTATCTTCGTAAGTATTAATCGCCCGTTCGCAGTGATCTATTTGCGCAGCTTCCTATCAGCTACAGAGAAAATTCTTCTTCAACAGGACAAGGTTTTTTCCATTTTAAATACAAGAGACCTCGTAATGAAATCGTTAATTCCTGAAATTAAAGCCTATTTGCTCTTACTTACAGACATGCAGATTCGTGAGTTTTATTATGATTGGGACCTACATAATCATTCGGGTATAATGGTAGGAATTGAATCAGATGAGAGTCGTGAGAGTCGGCTACATAACGCCTTGGAGCAGAGCTACACAGGGAAAGAGGCACTCCATAAGGAGATTGATACGATTAGCTGCCAAGTGCAAAAGAGCCCTGAGGAACTGTATTCTTTCATGATCAATGAAAGAACTCTTCTTGTCATTCGCAATGGTATTCTAATCAGCATAGAGAAAGAATTAATTCGGATTGGCCACGAAGAGAGTTTGAAGTTGGCAAAACGTAATCTGGAAAAAAGTAGGTTGCATAACAACAGTCATTTTCCCACTATTTTGAAAATGAAAGTGCTGGATGTTTTTGTTGATTGGGATTTCGATCTTGATAGAAGTATCATCACGTTTATTTTAAGTCCGAATCGATAGTTGGCGGTAATGAGCCAGAAAAAAGTGCTGGACATAAGCCTAAATTTAAGTTGCGAAAGCACCTTTTATTTAGGCTTTTTTGAATTGCTGCAATCCATTTTTTTCGAGATGAGGGGAGCATATGGTCGATATTCCTGAGCAATTTAATGTTTTTGATCGTGTCACAGATGCATTTTTTGCAGTTAATAACGATTGGGTACTTACATACATACACAACGAAGCCACCAAGCTTCTGTTCCGCGCGCAAACGGACCTAATCGGTAAAAATCTATGGAATGATTTTCGAGAAGACTCGAATTTATCATTCTATGAACATTATTACAAAGCGATGAATGAACAAGTGACAGTGGAATTTGAAGCTTACTTTCCTCATTTAGAGAAGTGGTTTGATGTGAGGGTCTATCCATCTTCTAATGGTCTTTCCGTATACTTTAAAGATATTACTAGCAAGAAGGGGGTCTTGTTACGTAAGGAACAGCATTACGAGTCGCTATTTAAATATAACCCTGATGCCGTGTTTTCTCTTGATTTAAAAGGGAATTATCTCAGCGTTAATCCAGCCACGGAGCGTTTGTTGGGATATCGTGAAGATGAGCTTCTTAATATGACATTTGTTCCGCTTATCCCGCCTGAGGAATTGGATAAGACGATGAAATTTTTTGCGGAAGCGGCCAAGGGCACCATACAGCATTACGAGACGAGGGCATACCATAAAAATGGGAAGATCCTTGATGTTAAAGTTACGAATATGCCAATCATTGTGAACAATGAGCCTGTTGGGGTATATGGGGTTGCGCGAGACGTTTCTCAAGAAAATAAAAATGAAGTGCTGTTAGTGGAGTCGGAGAAACTTACTGCAGTTGGACAACTTGCTGCTTCAATTGCTCATGAAATTAGGAATCCGCTTACATCCCTCAAAGGTTTTGTACAGCTGATCGAACATAAAGTACCGGAGGTCAATAAAGAATATTTTACGATTATGAAGGAAGAATTGGGTAGGATAGAACTCATTACAAGTGAATTGTTGTTCTTAGCCAAGCCGCAAGCCTATGAATTTAGAAACCAACAGGTGAATAAAATCATTCAGGATGTCGTGCTTCTTCTTGGTTCTCAAGCTTTAATCAACAGAATTGAAATCAAGACTGAAAATCTGGAATGCTTGCCCGCCATCTTATGCATTGGGCAACAATTGAAACAAGTTTTTATTAATCTTATTAAAAATGCAATGGAAGCCATGCCGGAAGGCGGGGTTATCCAAATTATCGCCTCCATGCCGAGTACTTCGCTTATGTTAATCCGGGTTATTGACCAAGGCATAGGGATTCCCAAAGAGTTAATTGCCAAAATTGGCTCTCCCTTTTATACAACGAAAGAGAATGGGACCGGTCTTGGGATGATAACAACAATCAAAATTATTCAATCGCACGGCGGGAATGTAGACATATCGAGTGTCGAAGGAGTGGGGACTACGGTTGATGTATACTTGCCGGTAGTTCCATCGGTTACAGCTTGATGTTTGGATCAAACCCGCCATTTGGCGGCTTTTTTTTAATATGCTAGAAGGAATAAACAAAATGGGTTGCTTGCCTTCACGAAGTGATTCATCCATTTTTTGCATAATCAAAGCACCTTTGGGAAAACATATCGCTATCAAATCTATCGGCTAGTTAGGTGAAGCGTATGTTTTTTCTCTTACTGGAGCGGATAGATTGAGGAGATTAGCCCCGGTGAAGTTTATCATGATGGTTTTCTTTGTTTGATTTGAAAATTAGGCGGTTATAAAAAAGAAGGCGCGAACCATTCGCGCCTTCTTTAACATGTTTAAATTAAGAAATCGGCTGAATCGGATTACTTTTCAAGATGTCCTCTACCTCTTGGTAGCCTTCAGGGTAGGCGAAATTATAACGCGCCGGAAGCGCAAACACGTACTTGTCATTACGGGTTAGCTCGCTAGGTCCGATTGGAGCGGCGCCGATATGGAATTTGTCTTGTTGAAGCTCATTCCATTGATCAACAGTGAAAACGAGAATAGGGATATCCTGTCTCGGTTGTTCGGATGTCCACTCAGGATGGCGGATACTAATCTTTGCGCCGCTTTCAAGCACTTTCTTAGCTTGTGAATCCGCTACGGAAAGACCCTCCCACTTGTCCGTTACAATGGTGTAGCCTTTCCAACTGTCAGGCAGCGTGAAACGAAAACCGTATTGGGTGTTCTCATACACATTGGAATCGGCTTTCACTTGACCCGTTTGACCATCTGCAGGAATCATCGGTTGGCTTTGTCCATTCCTTGGAACATCGCCGGTTGAATCCGGTGTTGTAGTCTCACCCGTAGCAGGGTGGATGTACTTAAGTGAGTTATAGATCATTTCTGCAGCTTGCGCGCGTGTAATATCCGCTTGCGGATGGAAATTGCCATCGGCGTCAAGCGATGTAATCCCTTTGTAAATAGCGGCTTGGATCGCTCCCAGTGCGTCAAGGGTAATGTCGTCCTTGTCTTTGATGGCGATCGGCGGGAGCTTCATCATGTGCATGATATTATGGCCGTCCAAGGCAATGAGCAATTCTTTTGTAAACATTTCCTTCGTCCAATTCTGGTTCGGATCCAGTTCAGCATCAAGCTTCAGGTCGTTATTCGCTGCAATAATTAAGCTTTGTGCATACCATGCATCATTGTTGGCTTTCGCGAAATAGTCGGTTGCCAGAGGGGCTTTGAAAAAATTAATCGCGTTGAGGTTCAACCCAACCGCTTTGACGATCATTTGAATGCCTTGGGAGGCCGTTAGCGCTGCATCAGGCTGAAACAGATCGCTGCTGACTCCCGATACGAGACCTTGCGATTGCAGAGAAATAATTTTATCTTTGGCCGCAACCTGCTCCAAATCGGTGAACGTTGAGGTTGCTGCAAAGCTTTGACCTGCTAAGGATAAGGACAAAACGGCAGCTGCGGATAAGCTTAGAAGTTTTTTACGGGATTTCAAGATCTATCACCTCGTTGAGTTTTTGCATTCAGTATCTCAAACGACAGGCCGACTGGAAATGTTGCAGGGTGTAGAGGAGAGATTGATCAATTTTTATCATCTGACGGACAGGTCCCTCTTTTATGGTAAAATAGGGATAGCTGTCAAAAGGAGGAATGCGTGGATGCAGGATTTGAAGTTTTTTGACCCCGAAGCTATATTTGGACACATATATACCAATGCGCCGATTGGGATCGCTTTAATCTCTCTGGAACGAAAATGGCTGAATGTTAATAAGGCGGTTTGCCGGATTTTCGGCTATACGGAAGAGGAATTCAGGAACTTTACATTAGATGATATTCGGCATCCCGATGATCGTAATAATAGCAGAAGTTTGCTAGCAGAACTATTAGATGGCGGCATTCCTTCATTTGAATTGGAGAATCGGTATTTTAATAAGAATGGCCATATCGTTTGGGCCTCTGTCCATGTTTCGTTAGTTCGCGATGATCAGGATGGGAGTCCCTTATATTTTATAGCTCAGTTTATTGATGTAACCAAGAATAAGCTAGCTGAACTAAAGCTGCAGGAAAGTATTGAACGGTATACGTCATTAAAGAAATACAACCACGATGCAATCATTTCTTTTGGTTTGGACGGCATTATTATGAATGGCAATACGATGGTACAGCAAATGACCGGATATCTGATCGAAGAGCTAATCGGCAGTGGAATGTCTAAATTAATTGGCGAAAAAAATTCAATCAATTTGCTTTCGGCTTTAAACAATCATATAAACAATCATCAAGCAATCGAAAACGTTGAAAAAGATATCGCTTTTATTCAACATAAAAATGGTCATTCGGTTGAAGTGTTGGTAACGCTGGCTCCAATCATTATACAAACGCAAATTATGGGCTTTTACATCATAGCGAAAGACATGACGGAACAAAAAAAATTGATCATTGAGAAGGAAGCCGCTGAAAAAACGAATAAAGCGAAAAGTGATTTTTTAGCGATGATGAGTCATGAAATCCGTACACCGATGAACGGGGTTATTGGGATGACGGAAGTGCTTTTAGAGACGAATTTGGATGAAGAGCAGATTGAATATGTGGAAATTATTAAAAAAAGTGGTGCCACTTTGCTCGCGATTATCAATGATATTCTGGATTTCTCCAAAATTGAATCCGGCAGGACGGAATTAGTGGAAGAACCGTTGAGTGTGAGCACTGTTTTATCAGAAACACTTTATATGGTCATGTCTAAAGCGCTTGAGAAAAATCTGGAGATCACAACATCGGTCTGTCCTGAAGTTCCTAACTTGGTTTATGGGGATACGACGAAGTTAAGACAAGTTCTGATGAATTTACTTAGCAATGCTATAAAGTTCACTCCTAAGGGGTCGGTTTCCATCAGCGTTGAATTGGTGTCGCAAGCATCAAATCAGGTGCGCCTTCAATTTGCCGTCAAGGATACAGGGATCGGTATACCAAAAGATCAGGTAGGCCATTTATTTGAACCTTTTTATCAAGTTGATCATTTTATGACTCGGAAAACAGAGGGGACGGGTTTAGGATTAGCTATCTGTAAAAAGCTTGTTGGGCTCATGGACGGTGAAATCTGGCATGAGGCTGCTATAGATCAAACCGGATCAACGTTCCTGTTCACAGGGAACTTTCGGGTCCAATTGAATCATTCCGACTCATCGCAATATGATATTTGGCGCGAGCAGGAAAATATCAGCGAAAATTCAGAAGAACTGTCTTTGAAAATATTAATTGCCGAAGACAACGAAGTAAATCAACTGGTGTTAAAGAAAATGATAGAGAAACTCGGACACAAAACGACCCTGGTCCAAAACGGAAAAGAAGCTGTAGAAGCTGTCAAGCGATATCCGTATGATATCATTTTTATGGATATTCAAATGCCCTGGATGGATGGCTTGGCGGCCACGAAGTTTATCAATGCACAGTTAAGCGGTAAGAAAAAACCGTACATTGTGGCAGTGACAGCTCACGCAATTAAAGGCGATAGCGAGAAGTATGTATCCGAAGGTATGGATGCCTACATCAGCAAGCCCATCAGCATGGATGCGATATCAGAAATCATTGAAAGAGTTGAAAGGATGAACGCTCAGGTCACTTGATTTCACGAAGGGGAAGATGAAAGTGAATGCCAATCTATATGTAAGCATCGGTGTCAAACTTACAGTCGCTTTGATCGGTCTTTTAATCATGACCAGATTGCTGGGAAAAAAAGAGATCTCTCAATTGACCGCTTTTGACTTCGTTTCCTCTTTAATGCTCAGCGAATTGGTCGGCAATACGATTTATGATGACGAAGTTCATCTTAGCCATCTGGTTTTCGCTCTGATTATCTGGACGCTTCTTGCGCTCGGGTTGGAAAAGTTTATCGCCCGATTCCCGAGACTGTCCCGTTATGCCGCGGGGACGCCCGATCTAATTATCCGAAACGGCGTGGTGGATTTCAAGGCGATGAAGCGCAACAATCTTGATTTCGCCCAGTTGGGCATGCTGCTTCGGGAAAATAATATTTTCTCGTTGCGCGAAGTTGCTTATGCCTTGTTCGAGACGAATGGCAGCATCAGTGTGCTGCGCCAGAAAGACCCGGAAGGGATCAGCGGCAATGCAATAGACCAGCAGGCCAGCGTCAGCCTTCCCGCTTATATTATTGAAAACGGCAGCATCAATGAAGATACACTGCAGCGCTTAGGACGAGACCGGGCCTGGGTGGACCAGCTTTTGCAGCTTAGCGGAATTCCGCGTCATGAGCATGTGCTTTTCGCGGAATGGTCGGATTCCAGCGGTCTGTATTTTCAACTTAAAGAAGCAAAGAAAGCTTAATTACAAGCCGCAGGGCTTGTTTTTTTGTGTCGGCGTTTGTTCAAAGAGGGTACGGACGTCCTAGCATTAGATCGATAAACTCCCTCCCTATCATTGAAATTTTCGATGATTATTATTGAAATATATGTATTGATCTATTAATGAATATTTTACTACAATGCTTACATGTAGTGGAGGAGCATAGTTGCATTAATCATCTGAAAATGAAAGATACTATAGAGAGAAAGAAGGGATCGAAGTGGAGAAAGAGAGATTATGGAGCCGGGATTTTTTAATGATTAGTTTTAGTCACTTTTTTATCTTTATGACCTTTTATATTTTAGCCGTGACTTTGCCGCAATTTGTACTCGATGAGTTGCGCGGGAGTGAACAAGGCATTGGTCTTGTTATAACGGTTTTTGTCATTACGGCGGTCATTTCAAGGCCTTTAACTGGAAAGTGGTTAGAAGAGATAAACAGAAGAAAACTTTTAAATATTGCATTAATTATCTCTACGATATGTAGTTTGTCGTATCTATGGATTGACAACTATTCTGTCCTACTTGTATTGCGGTTTATTCATGGTTTTGCTTTTGGGATCGTGACGACTTCTACTTCAGCCATTGCTCTGGATATTATTCCTGAACATCGAAAAGGAGAGGGAGTTGGCTATTTTAGTTTGTTTATGAGTCTTGCAATGGTTATAGGGCCTTTTGTAGGCTTATGGATAACAACGCATATTAGCTATGTAGCCATGTTCGTTATGGTTGCTGTTTTTTCGCTGTTGTCTTTATTGTGCGGGATGCTTACGAGATTCACGAAACAAGTGAACCGCCCATCCTCGGAGGTAGTGATTAAGGGAGTTCGGCGCTACATTGAGGTGTCTGCCATACCGATTTCCATAGCAGGTTTTGTCCTTGCATATTCTTATGGTGCCTTATCAACATTTATCTCCGTATACGCCAAAACGTTGGGACTAGAGCGTATTGCAAGCTACTTTTTTATCATTCTTGCTTTGATGATCCTCCTAACTCGACCTTTTACCGGAAGATTGTTCGATCGAAAAGGAGAGCATGTCCTTGCTTATCCGGGCATTATTTTATTCATTATCGGGATGATCTGGTTGAGCCAAGCGTATACGGCACCTGTGTTTCTTATTACTGCCGGAATAATTGGGATCGGATATGGGGCTATTTTCCCCAGCTTCATGACCATTGCGGTTAAAGCTTCGCCTGGTCATCGCAGAGGAGTTGCGATCAGCACGTTTCTCGTGTTTTTTGACTCAGGGTACGGAGTAGGCTCCTATTTGCTCGGGGTGATTGCAGCAAAGACAAACTACCATACGATGTTCCTGATCGGTGGATGTATAATGATTTTAACGCTTGTGATTTATTACTTGTTCCACCATCGGAGGCAAACTGTTGGAACGGTAACGGGTACACAAAATAGGTAAAATGTTACTGGGTGATTCGTCCACGCAACTTTTCAAATAGATTCGTACTTTATAAAGTCGGTACACTTTTCTTTATAAGAGGAGGATCTGTTAATGGGTTATACAGCTGGATGCAATGGTGGAGGGTATACTTCGGCAGCGATTATCCTTGTTCTATTCATCTTACTTGTTATCATTCTAACTTCAGTGAGTGTGTAAGGTCGTACACCTCCTCATCAATGAATGATTGTTATTTAAGAAAGGAGGATGGGATCTATGGGTTATACAGCAGGTAGTACAAGTGCAGCCGCAATTTTGGTTCTGTTCATTCTATTGGTTATTGTTACAATGACGTTTGTCTGGTAATTAAATATGGAACGAAGTGAAGGAAACAGGGAGTGGACTGTTGCAGACAGTTGCTCCCTGTTTTGTTGATTTTCCATAACAGCTCCTGCAGAAAATGGACTTGTTAACCGCAAATAATTATAATAAATAGTTATACAAACAGTCCTATCATACCTGATGAAAGAGGGATTTTAATGATACAAAAAGCGACTTTTGCCGGTGGCTGCTTCTGGTGCATGGTCAGTCCATTTGAAGAACAACCAGGGATTCACGGTATTGTATCTGGTTACATGGGCGGTGCAGTAGAGAATCCTACGTATGAACAAGTGAAGACTGGGCAAACCGGGCATTTGGAAGTTGTCCAAATTACGTTTGACCCGGCTATTTTTCCATATGAAAAATTGCTCGAGTTATACTGGCCTCAGATAGATCCTACCGATGATGAAGGACAGTACATTGACCGTGGTAGCCAGTATCGTACGGCTATTTTTTATCATAACGAAGAGCAGCGGAAGCTTGCCGCCGAATCGAAAGAGGAGCTTGCGCAAAGCGGACGTTTTGATAAGCCGATTGTAACGGAGATCAGTCCAGCTGTTGCCTTTTTCCCTGCTGAAGAATACCACCAGAATTATCACACCAAGAACCCTAAGGAATATAAAGAAGAACGAATTTCCTCGGGGCGCGACGCTTTTATTGACAAGCATTGGAAATAAGCGGACGGCAGTTCCCTTAAATAAAGATGTGGCGGAAAACGCTTGCACAAATCGGACAACTAAAAGTAAAATATGGGAATAACTTTATGAAGAACTTATTGGGGGAAACCAAATGCGTATTCGTAATGACCGATTTCCTGGCGGGGTTCACAAAGCCCTGACCCTTAGTTATGATGATGGAAGAGTGCATGACCGTAGACTGGTGGGGAAGTTAAATGAATACGGGATCAAAGGAACCTTCCACTTGAACAGTGGTTTTTTGGGCAAAGAAGACTATATAACAGCGGAAGAAGTTGCCTCTCTTTTCACAGGACACGAGGTATCGGCGCATACAGTTGATCATCCATTCCTGGAGCAATCTCCGAATGAACAAATCGTCATGGAAATGATGGACGACCGCAGAGCTTTAGAATCTCTGGTCGGCTATCCCGTTAAGGGAATGAGCTATCCGTTTGGAACACACAGTGAGCGTGTTGTTTCGATTCTGCCGAACCTCGGTGTTGAGTATGCGAGAACCGTAGCAAGTCATGGGAAATTTCATATGCCCGATGATTTTCTAAGGTGGCATCCTACCTGCCATCATAAGCAAATGTTGGAGTACGGCGAGCAGTTCGCCAAGCTTGAGCAAAGGCACACACGGATGGCGCTTCTCTATGTATGGGGCCATAGCTATGAATTTGAGAACGATAACAATTGGGACCTTATCGACCGTTTTGGCGAGATCGTAGGCGGGCACAACAACATTTGGTACGCGAAGAACTCGGAGATTTATAGCTACCTACATGCCGTGGAACAATTACGCTATTCGGCTGATCGCCATCTTGTACATAATCCCACAGCCACTTCCGTCTGGATCAGTGTGGAGGGGGACTCCGTCGAAATTCCAGCGGGACAAATCGTGAAGCTGATCTGAAGCCTATGTGCGATTCTTCCCATAATCAGGTATACTAAAGCCTTCAGATGAAAAAGGGGGGATACGATGTTCACGATTACGAGTTATACAGTTGAAGTAATCAAAGATCCGTTTGGTATTTTGAGCGGACAACGATACGAATTTCTTATAGATATCGAAGTTGAGGAAGATGATGAGTTGTACTCAGAAAGCGGATTGTACATTCGTGCGATCTACAACGTTGACGAAGACAAATCAGGGCTATTGAAATACGAGCTTTATGAGAAAACGACGCAAATCTATCTCGATTTTGATCTTGAGGATGATGAAGTCGCGGCGGTAGAAGCATTTTGCAAAGCGCATGTGCTTGAAGCGGACGACGAGTAGAAAGAATGAAGGGCTGTCTTGGGGGTCATGTAATGACCTTGGAGACAGCCTTTTGTTTTATTTCGACTTAGACTGAGACTCTTTCAGAGCATCGTCCGCTTGTTTAGCTTGCACTAATTGTTCCTGTCCTTTATCTTGGATCGTCTTAAGTGCCTCGTCCGCTGATTTCTTCCCATCGATGACAGCCTGGATTTCTTGATTGGCAAGCAAAGTGAACGGCTGGTAGAAGCTGCTTGGAATTTTTTCTAAACCTGTATAGTTCTTGTCAGGGTTTGGTTTGAGGAGATAAAATGCCTCAAGATTATGGCCATCCTTATCTTTCGAGTAAGTAGTGCGCGTCATCAGGCTGCTTGACGATTTGGACATGACTCTAGCGAACTCATCGCTGTTGATATACTTAATGAATTCCCAGGCTGCCCGCGTATTGGGGGATTGGGCGTTGATCCCGAAGACATTGGAAACGGAAACGGTGTTAGAAAAGTCCGGATTTTGCGGATCAACAGGAACGGTGACGATATCCCAATTGACAGGCTTTACGTCTTTCAGGACGTCTTTGGCCTGTTGCAGAGTTTGTATCATATAATTGCCGTCAATCGTCATTGCAACCTTGCCCATGGCGAACAAATTTTGTTTGAGATAATCCTCATACATGCGTGGCGCATTAGAATCTGTCTGACTTTTGGGGGCGTACAATGCTCCGGATTTCAGAGAATCGACGGTGAGTTGGAGAGCCTTCTTCCAAGCATCTGTCTGGATCGTCAGCTTCATCTGCTCAGGATCGATGAAAGACAGACCCAGCGTTGTGCCGATGCTGTTCATATATTGATAGGCGACTCCTTCTCCCATGTAAGAATAGGCGGAAAACCCGTAAATTCGCTGATCGCCCTGACCGTCGGTCGGGAATCGTTTGGCGAGATTCATCGCTTCTTCCCAGCTCATCTTATTCTTTGGAAACTCTATGCCATACTGCTCGAATAGATCCTTGTTATAATAAAGAGCTTGACTGTAAAAGTCCGGTGAAAGTCCATATAACTTGCCCTCGCCTTTGAGCCTGATCGAATCCAGTGTAGCTGGAAGGATATGTTCCACATCAAATTTATCCTGCTTGATGACATCGTCCAGAGCATACAGACGTCCTTGTTGTGCAAATTTTTCAAGTTGGTCGCTGCCATTCAGAAGGAGAACATCCGGTTTTTCTTCATCGATGAGGTGAATAAGCGCTTCCTGCGGATCTTTGCCTGCTCCATAAATGCCTTGATTCGAGATGACCTCTACGTCAATATTCGGATATTTGGCCATGAAAAGATTACCGTACTGTTGGTAAAAAGAAGTCTTATCATAATACAGTACTTTGATCGTAGCTTTCTCGTCTTTCCCCAACTTCTTGAGCGAGCCGGCTTCTCTTGAAGAGCCGCTAGCCTTCTCCGAAAAATTACACCCTGTCAGCGAGGCCGTTACTGCAATGGTAGCTAGTGTACACATCCAACGTTTCATAGATTCCCTCCACAATGTTTCTAATTCCATATATTGTAATAATCTATTAGATATCATACACATAACGGAATAAAATTACAAATTATGATAGAACTAGTAGAGTTGAAGAATACAGAAGCCCCCACTATAAACGTAAAAATTTTAATCTGCAAAATAAAAAAAGCTACCCTTTATCTACATAAAGAATAGCTTTTTGCTTGTTCCAAGCCCGCATTCTAGGCGTATTTGACGACCTTGTTTTTACCTGTTGTTTTGGCCTTATACATGGCTTCATCGGCTTGCTTGATAAGCTCTTCGGCGCTTACGCCGTTTTTGTATTTGCTGTACCCAATGCTGGCGGTTACGATGGTCTCTTTCTCAATTCGACTGCGTATGCGTTCGGCGAAAGCATCCATTTTCACACTTGGATCCGTTACCATCACAACCATCTCTTCCCCGCCGTAACGTCCTGCAATGCCGCATTCCTCGGCTTCTTCCTTCATAATTTGAGCCACTTGCTTCAACACATCGTCGCCCATCTGATGACCCTTTGTATCATTCAGTTTCTTGAAATTGTCAATGTCACTGAACAAAATAAATATAGGAAGATGTCTCCCGACATACTGCGAAACACGATTGTAGAAAAATTTGCGGTTATACAGGCGAGTAAGTCCGTCCGTGATGGATGAATTATAGATGGCCTGCATCAGCTCAACGACACGATCAAACAGCAGAATAAATAATAAAAAGTAAAAGACGATGGGCAAAAGATTGCCAGCCAGGGTGAGCCAAATCTGTTCATTGCCATACATATAGACATTGATTAAATGACAGGTTTGGATCAAGAAAAAGACGGTAAGCGCCCATTGATACTTCGCTTGTTGACCAATGTAAGGAGGTATCATGTAAAAGCACAGGAAGATTAGCACAAAAACATAAAGCTCCAGGGCAATGTCTTGCAGCAGCCGGACCTGTTGAGGCGTGCCGCTGTACATTTGAGGCACACTAAAATGAAGAATTGAGACAACGAATCCCATAATAATCAAACCATAAAAAAATATGTACTGTTTACGGTGCGTTCGGTTGTATAATTGATAAACTCCAAAATTCAAAAGTACGAAGGATACGATTTTGAGCATTAACAATACGTACGCGGTTAAGCTTGTATCCAGTGCCGTGAGCAAGACGTATATCTTAAGCAGGTAATGAATGCCGACGAAGATAACGGAGAAGGTCATCGACATGTAGCCTTTTTTACGGCGATCGAGAAACAAGCGTAGTGAAATCACAAACATTAGTGTCACAATAACCAATACAATAACATGCGATAATAATGAAGCTAAATCACCGAACAAGAGATCAACAGCTTTCATGCGTTCCCCCAAAATCCCTATTTTTCGACAAGATGTGATTCTATTATAAAGGAAAATGGGAGAGAGGGATAGAATCGTTTCAAGCGGCTTAATGTTGTTCTCTTTTATATTCGGCGCGCACAAGTTACAATAAGAAGGTAAAGCTCAAGGCTTTGGGAGAGGGGCTCATGCAATGAACATCTTGCAAGCATTATTTTTCCCCCCGGAACAACCGGGTGGGGTGTCATCCATGGTTCCCTATATTTTGGACCGATTTAATAAAAAGGGATGGGAAATGGAACTATTTTCGCTGCCTAAACGCATTCGCAATAAAGGCACAGAGGAAGTGGAATTCGTCACTTTCGATTGGCGGAAGTATGCCGGTAACCCAATCGTTGATAAATACATTCAGACTTACAAGGATTATGTTTGGTGGACGAAGCTGCGAGTGACCAAGAAATATGACATTATTCATGCGCATCACCCGATTGCGGCAATGGCGATGAAGCAGATTTATCCGGAAACACCGGTGATTCTGACCATTCACTCCAGCTTCGAGAGAGAGCTTGTATTGAATGGGCGCATTAAAGAAAATGGCGTGGAACATCAGTTTCTCACTCAGATTTATGAGGAGCTGGAAACAAAGGTCGATCAGATTATTACGGTGTCGAATTCGTTCAAACAATATATTTCAGAGTATGTGCAGGATAGCGAACGGATTGGCGTGATCCCGAACGGTTTTGATGAGAAACGTTTCCGCCCGATTTCCCATGAAAATGCAGTGACACAATTCATTACGGTGTGCCGTCTTGTACCTGCCAAGGGGCTGGATACCCTGCTGATCGCATGCGGAGAACTGAAAAAGCGCGGGCATCCTTTTGTTTTGCATATTATCGGGGATGGACCTAGCCGGGAAGAGCTGGAGAAGCTGGCCATTCAGCATAATATTTATGAAGATACGATTTTTTATGGCTATATGCTGCATCCGGAAGAATTCATGCCGTTTTTTGATGTCTTCGTCTTGCCGTCTCGCGCGGAAGCATTCGGCTCTGTATTTGCGGAAGCGGCGTTATGCTGGCTCGCTCTGATTGGGACTGATGTCGGGGGGATTGCAGAGCAAATTGAACATGGACACAACGGTTTGCTGGTACCTGTCGGAGATGCAATGGCATTAAGCCACGCTTTGGAGAAGGTGGTCATTGATCCAACGTTCCGATACAATCTGGCGCGTACCGCGTGGGAAAAAGCGAAGAAAACTTACTCATTGAACCGTGTTCTTCGCCAACTGAAAAGTGTTTATGAGAGTTATCACATAGTGGAACAGTATCCTACAGCAGAAAAGAAAGAAGATCAGAACGAAAATAGCTAAAGCAGGAAGGCGTTAGAGACATGAAACGACTGCGGTTTATGCATGCCGCCGACTTGCATCTGGATTCCCCGTTCAAAGGCATGTCGGCGCTGCCTGAACGCGTTCGTGAGCGCATGCGAGAATCGACGTTCGGTGCGCTCAAGGAACTCGTAGTGGCAGCTGTCCAAGAACAGGTAGATTTTGTACTTATCAGCGGGGATGTTTACGATTTATCGGATCGTTCCCTTCGCGCACAAATTCGCTTTCAGAAAGCGTTGGAGCAGTTGGCTGCGCAAGGAATCCCTACTTATATTATTCATGGAAATCATGATCCGGAGGATGGACGCGCCGCAAAGCTGGTTTGGCCGGCAGACGTCCATTTTTTTGCGTGCGATCAAGTCGAGACGCTGACGGTAACGAAACCGGATCGCGGCGTCATCGCCCAGATTCATGGGATTTCTTATCGCAGTGCGGCGGTTATGGAGAACTTGGCGCTGCAGTTTAAGCCAGGACGCGAAGATGCGGCTCAAATTGCGCTTTTACATACGAATGTTGACGGTGACCCGGCTCATGATAACTACGCGCCATGCAGCAAGCAAGATTTGCTGAAAGCGGGTATGCACTATTGGGCTTTGGGCCACGTTCACACAAGAAATGTGCTTCATGACCAGCCGGCAATTGTGTATCCGGGTAACCTGCAGGGGAGAAATATCCGGGAAACAGGGCCGCGCGGCTGTTATATCGTTGACATGTCGGACAATGGACGAGCGGATCTCATCTTTCGCGCACTGGATCAGGTGCGCTGGTTCCAGATGCGGCTGTCTGTTGCAGGCGTGCAGACGGAGCAAGAATTGAAGGACAAGATTGGGGACCAACTTGAACGAGCCAGGTTTGAAGCAGACGGACGCGATGCTGTCGTCCGTATCGTTTTGGAAGGGCGAAGCGCAGTCTCCAGCATGCTCCGCAAAGGGCGGATGCTCCAAGAACTGATTGCTGAGCTGCGGTCGGACGAAGCGGACCGCAGCCGTTTCGTCTGGATCGAATCGATCGAGGACCGAACGGCTAGTAGGCTCGATCTGGAGGCATTGCAGCAGGAGAAGAGCTTTCTTGGCGACCTCCTGCGGATTTCGGCAGCGCTGCGCGCGGACGACGCTGCGCTGCAAGTGTTCGCGAGCGAAGCCCTCGCCGCGCTGCAAAACCTGCCGCAGGCTGCTGGCGATCCGGCTGCGGCGGATCCCGAGCGGCTGCGCGAATGGCTGCGCGCCGCAGAAGAAATGGCCGCGGATCTCCTGTCCGCGGAAGGGGGGTGGCCTGGATGAAGATCGTATCCATCCAGGTAGATGGCTTCGGCAGCCTGCGGCAGCGGCAGCTCGATACAGACAGCCCGCTGGCGCTGTTCTACGGCGCCAACGAAGCGGGCAAGAGCACGCTCATGGGCTTCGTCCGCGCGGTGCTGTTCGGCTTCCCGACCCGGCAGAACCGGTCGGAACGCTACGAGCCGCTGGGCGGCGGCGCCCATGGCGGCGCTTTGACCCTGCAGGATGAGCAGGGTCAGCTCATTCGCGTCGAGCGCTACGACGCGCCCGCCGCAGGCGGCAAACGTGCCTCTGCGGGGCACGTCAAGGTTACCCTCGGTGATGGCACCACCGGGGGCGAAGAACTGCTGAACACGCTGCTGGGCGGCCTATCGGCCGACCTCTTCCGCAGCTTGTTCGCTTTTGGTTTAACCGAGCTGCAGGAGCTTCGCACCTTGCAGACGGACGAGCTCAGCGGCTATCTATATAGCGCTGGGCTTGGTGTAAGCGGCTCGGCGATAATGGAAGCCGAGCGCAAGCTGACGGCGCAGGCCGACGGCCTGTACAGACCCCGCGGGCGCAATCAGGAGATGAATCGTCTCCTGAAGGAGCTGGAGGGTCTGGAGCAGTCGCTGCGCCGCAGCCGTGACTTGGCAGCCGATTATGATCGGCTGCAGGGAGAGCGCCGCTCCGCGGAGGAGCGCATTGCTGCTCTGGAGGAGCAGCAGGAGGCGCTGCGCGCGGAGCAGCTCCGGCTCAGCCTGGCCGGCAAGGCGCGCAGCGGATGGATCCGGCTGCGGCAGATCGGCCAGGAGCTCGCGGCGCTGCCGGAGCTGGCTGGCTTCCCCGAGCGCGCCTCGGCGAGGCTGGACGCACTCGAGGCGGAGCTGGAGCGCCTCCATGCGGAGCGCGCTAGGCTCAGCCTGCGGCAGCAGACGCTTGCGGATCAGCTGGGCGCGATCCGCATCCAGCCTGATGTGCTTGAACATCAGACGGAGCTGAATCATTGGCTGGAGCAAGCAGCCACGTATGAAGAACAGAAGCGCAGTTTGGACGGGCTGCGCGTGGAACAAGAACACGGGCGCGCGCAGATCGACAGACTGCTGAAACAAATAGACGGCGCAGACGGGGAAGGTCAGATGGATCTTGGCGCCTTTGCCGTGTCCATCTCCCTTCGCGAGCAGATTCGATCCTACAAGGAACAGTTCCACAAGTGCCGGGCGGATGAGCTGCGTGTTCGAACCGAGCTGGAAAGCCTGGAACAGCAGCTTCTGCGGGTGGATGATAGCATTCGCATCTTGGAAGCCGATGTTCGGTTATCCCCCTCGTTTCCAGGAGGGATTGATCCCGGCACGGCGCTGCAAAGAATCGAAAGAGATTACGCGCAGTGGCAGCTGCTGATCAGGGAAGTTCAGCATCACAAAGAACGGGAAGCTGTGCAGAACCAATACAAGCTCAGCCTGGAGGAAGCCGCCAAGGCAGGGAAAGCGGCTTCACGGAAGCTACGAAAACGAATGGTGCTTTTCTTCGGCGCATTGGCGATTATTGTTCCAATTCTGCTGGCTTGGCAGAGCAGTTGGGCAATAGCTGTTTGTGCGTTCCTGCTATTTGCAGGGGCGGCACTCTTCATCCAGTTCGGCGACCGATCAGGTTCGGATCGTAGGGCTTCCCGCACGATGACGGCGTCCTCTAGCCAGGAGCCCTCTCCGAATGAAGCGACCACTCGTGAACTTCTTGAGTTGGAAGGCCGTTTGCAGGAACAAATCACTGCATTCATGAGATCCAGTCAGACGCAGATGGGCTTTAACGAAGCTGCGGCAGCATCCGCTTTGCACGCTTCGCAGCCAAGAAGCCGTGCGGAGGCGTACGCTCTTCATAGCTTTCAGCCTCAATTGGATGCCTGGCTGAGAGAAGCTGAGCACAACAAGCAACAGCTGGATCAGCAGAAACGCAAGGTGGACAAGCTGCAAGATGCGAAGGAAATGCGCGACTCCCTTCAACTCCAAGAAGAGCAGCGAGGGATTGTGTATGAACAGCACGTTGCGGAGTCTGAGCAGCTTCATAGGAATTGGAGCAGTTGGCTCGTATCCCTCGGCTTAAGCGGGCGATTGTCCCCTGATGCCGCGATGGAAACGATTCAGGCGATTGAG
Source organism: Paenibacillus anseongensis (assembly GCF_009757995.1). Classification (NCBI taxonomy): domain Bacteria; kingdom Bacillati; phylum Bacillota; class Bacilli; order Caryophanales; family Paenibacillaceae; genus Paenibacillus; species Paenibacillus anseongensis. The sequence continues at coordinate 582,082 of NZ_WSEM01000034.1, read as the reverse complement.
CAGGGGCAGGAGAGTCTCCGCCTACTCCATAAACTGGAAGCAAGGCTTGCGGCCTTGCTTCAAAGTGTAGAGCAGTATGAAGAAGCTATTGCAATGCGGCTTCAACTATCCCCAGCGCAAGAGCCTTTGTTTGCGCTCAAACGCTGGAAAGAGCAGGAGCAAGAGCAGCTGAGGCTGCTTGCAGCGAGAACGCATAGCGAAGCGCTTTATGCAGAGGTTGCTGAAGAGCTGCAGCTTCTCGATGCTGCTGAGCAGCGCACGCGTGAGCGGCTTGTGATCTTGCTGCAGGAAGCGTCTGCCGAAGATGGCGAAGCACTGCGCTTGCAGGAGAGAGAGCAGGAAGAGCGCAAGAAGTTAAGCGATGAACAGAAGCTGTTGGAATCTTCGCTTGAGGCTTTGCTAAGCCGTGCGTCACTTGCCAGTTATACGGAGCTGTTGGAGACGCAAGGGGAAGCCGATATCGCTTACCGTTTGGAGACGATTGAACAACAGATGGCGGAAACGGCAGCCTTAACGAACGAACTCCGCGAAGCGGCTGGTAAACTGACGGCACACATCGAACAGCTGGAGCAAGGCTCTGAGCAAGCCGACGGCCAACTTCAGTCCGAAGCTTACCGGGCTTCGATTCGTGAACAAGTAGATCAGTATGCCGTGGCATCTTTTGCTTCCTTGCTCATGAAGAAAGCGCGTGAAGTTTACGAGCAGGAACGGCAGCCAGGTGTGCTTTTACGAGCATCCGATTACTTGACCAGGATGACGAATGGAGCATTTACCCATGTCAAAGCGCCGTTTGGAGAACAGCGACTTGTTGCGGTTAGATCCAATGGACAGTCCGTGGACACGAGTCAACTGAGTCGTGGAACTGCGGAGCAGCTGTATCTATCCATGCGCTTTGCGCTTGTGGAAGAATACGCCGGTAAAGCCGTGTTACCACTCGTCATGGATGATATTTTGGTCAATTTCGATGAGGAACGGATGGAGAGTTGTCTACGTGTGCTCGCTGACTTAAGCAGCAGGCATCAAGTGTTGTTGTTTACGTGCCACGGGCATGTGAGGGATGCGGCTGCACGCGTTATTCCCAACTATCAATTAATAAACTTGTAAGCCGGTTGTCCTGCATGGCATGAGAACCGGTTCACACTCATATAAGTTGAAGAAAAAAGCTGGAGGAATCAAAGTGGAGCCAGGAAGCGAGAAGAAGAAAGAACACCGTGAAATTAGATACCAGGTTGGTTGGAAAAAAGGGAAGATCGAGTGGAACGAAGGGGCAGCCGAGGCGCTATCCGTTAAATCACTTAAGCCTGCAGAAAGTCCGGAGGAAGCTGAAGTAAGGCGGCTTCAGCTTCTATGGAAACCAGCGATGAATCTCCCAAGCTGGATGCTGTTTCCCCTTCTTTATGCGCTCCCGGTTCTTTGCTTTGGTTTGACGCTTATCCTCATTTACGGTCTGCGGCATGGATAGTCGACAATTCAGAAGGGGGACTTAGGCATGAATATGCTATTAGCGATAATTGGCGGGTTGTTAGGTCTTTTTGTAACGGGCGTCGCCATTTACACGGCTTGGATGATTCATCAGCTTTGGCGGCAGCAGGCGGCAGCGCCAAAGGCTTTGAGCCAAGTGGAGATTGCGGTGAGCTATTTTTCGCGTTGGACAGTGATGGATTATACGGTGATCGGACTGTTTATCAGTGGTTTGCTGTTATTGTTAGCTCAACTATTCGCGATTTTGCGCGATCAAACGGCGACGACAGCTGCTTTTCATTTCTCCTATTTGCTTACCGGTCTTATTTTATGCGCGATGGGGATGCTCTTGTTGATGGTTCGTTTGATCGTCGTTCTCGGCTTCGCACAAACCGGCGTTCTACACCGTACGTTTACGGTTGCGCCAGATCATGAGCACGAGCCAGACAACACTAATTAAGCCGAATACAGGGTACAGAGCGGCAAGAAGCGTTTTGAAACCAATTTGGCTGACGAGATAACTAAGTCCTAAGATGCTAAACAGCAGTAGCTTAGGGTTTAATTTGGTACGTTGCTGCAGCTGCAAGGACAAGCCATATGCATCAGCGATAAATGTCGTGAAAATCTCTCCGTAGATCACGAGCAAATAGGCGATCTGAGGAGCGGAGCCGAGCCTGTTAATGATATTCCCCATTGGAATCTCATACTGTGCGATGCCAGGCATTTGCGCTGAAAGCGCATAGTGGGCGGAGAGGAGCAGCAGTCCAATGCCTGCCCCGCCAATAAGGCCGCCCCAGTAAAGCTCCGAACGCTTCGTGATGGAAGCTCCCATCGGCACCAGAACGGCTTGCGCCATGGCCAAATTGAAGGCTGTGTAGAGAAACGGGGCAAACCATATTTTACCAAGCGAATCATCCGTTGTGATCCTCAGCCAGTTTCCCGAAGACGGTGAATGCCACGTATAAACGACGATTACCACGCTAAAAAGCAGCATGATAGGAACGACAATCGAGTTGACTGTCATGATAGCGCCAATTCCTCGTGATAAAACGAGATAGGAGAGAACCAAGGTGACCAAAAGACCAGTTTGATAGGATAGGTGAAGTTGCTCCTCAAATACTGTTCCGCCACCGGCAAGCATAACCGTTGTGATTCCGAACAGCACAATCATCGTAAACAAGCTGATCCCATTTCCTATTTTCGGCCCAAAAATGACCCGATTCAAATCCTCATAAGATGTTGCTTTTAATGTATGAGCCATTAGCATGAGTTTGATGCCAATCCATATAAATAGGAGGGTGGACAAAGCGATTGTTAATGAAGCTATCCATCCGTAGCGCGTAAAAAATTGCAAAATCTCTTGTCCGGAAGCAAAACCTGCTCCAACGACAGTCCCGATATAGGTAAAGGCAATACGGACGATCTGTGACCCTTTTCGCATGGATTGCCCCGCTTTCTTTCGTTTGGTATAGTACAAGGTATGTTCGCGGAGACAGTAGCATGACTGCAACTTGGGGCAAGCCCTTATTTTTGATAAAATGGTTAGGAACAGAAAGACGTAAGAAATTGGGAGTGTGTCTTTTGTGAAAGAAGCTCTTTATGATTTTATTGGACATTATGGCTACATTGCTCTGTACATTTTGTTGTCTGCCGGCATCGTTGGCGTACCTATACCGGATGAAACGTTGATGGCTTTCGTGGGCTCGTTGACCGCGCCTGGAGGTCCTTTTGAGTTTGGGACAACGTTAATAGTGATTTATGCAGGTACGATGACGGGGATGATTGTGAGTTATCTCATTGGTCACCGGGTGGGCAAGCCTTTCTTATACCGCTATGGAAAATGGTTCAAATTGACGCCGGACCGGATCGAAAGAGCGGAAGGCTGGTTTCATAAATATGGGCTGTGGACCGTATTCTTCGGGTATTTCGTGCCGGGAGTCCGCCATTTCACCTGCTATTTGTCTGGAGTAAGCGGAGTGAAATTCTACAAATACATGCTCTATGCGGGGACAGGGGCGCTGCTGTGGTGTACGACCTTCTTGACCTTGGGCCATTTTATCGGCAGCAATTTGGATGGCTTGTTCAATTTGATTCATAAATATATGGGTGTCAGTTTCATTATTCTCGTAGTTGTGGCTGCGATAGGAGCGGTGATTTATTTCCGCTTTCGGAAAAGAAGAGCGATCTGAACGCAAAGAAAGACCATACTTGCCATCCTATGGATGACGGTATGGTCTTCGGTTTGTTGAGCGGTATTAACGATCTGCGAAAAGCTTAATCGATTGGATCGTGTTGGCATTGGGGTCTACATCGAGCTTCAGAAGCGTTCCCTGTGATTTGTAAGAAAGCACGTAGGTTGTGTTGGAATCCGGTTTTCCGAGAATGCTAATGGCATCCTCTACTTTCTGGCCAAGGTGCAGGCCGCGAAGTCCCGGATCAATATCCGTGGAGTGTACATCCACGAATTCAAGGGCATCCTTGACATTAAAGCCAACGGAGAAATCACCAAAATCGTAAACCTGAATCGCATCATCGTCTTCATCCATAACGAATTGTTTCTTGGCTTTGCCGAATCGGTCAAGCACTAGATTTTTGCTCGTTCCCAGCTTTAAGCCCATTAGGGTCGGTTTCTCTTGCTGGTAAGCATCTTCCGCTTTCACCCGCGGTTTGGATGTTGGCTTGGCGCTTGAAGAGCTCTGTGGCAGATCCGATAAGTCCGTTTTGTTCGTGTTTGCAACTTGCGCTTCATGCTTGGCTATCGTATCCTCCGGTGCCAAGGAAGCAGCTGGAGTTTCTACAGCCAGCACGGCAGGCGTGCTAACCGGGGTTGTGCTTGGATTCTGCTTCTGAACATGAACCGATGGATCTATAGTAGGCTGAGCGGAAGGAGCAGATGACTCTTGGCAGCCAGCTACGATAAGCAAGGAAAATGCAACAGGCACAAAGCCAAGCATGACGGGTCTCATCGCATTGTTCATCATCATCTTTCCTTTCTGCCGAATAGTTGTCTTAAAAAGAATATTACTAATCATACTGCGATCGGGTTATCAATCTCAATGGATCTTGCTGCCTAAATGTGAGCATTTCTAAAACAAATTCGAAAAAGTTAAATCCTGTATAAGTATAGACACCTATTCGGCAAGAAAAGTTTCACTTTCAAGAGCGATATTCGCAAATTGGGACTTGAAACCTACTTCATCATTATGGTAACTTACTCATAATAGACAGGATTAAGGGGGCCAGTATCATGGAATTGTTAAAGCAGCGGATCCAAGAAGTCGGTGTCGTTGTATCGGATAAAGTACTTAAGCTGGATGCCATTCTTAATCATCAGGTGGATCCGGTTTTGACCATGGAGATGGGACGGGAGTTTGCAAGACTTTTCAGAGAGACCAAGCCGGACAAGGTGTTAACCGTAGAGTCCTCTGGTATCCCAATTGCCTTTACAACCGCATTGCATCTTGAGATCCCAATGATTTTTGCACGCCGCAAGAAGACATTAACAATGGATCAAGATACGTTTAGCGAGCGTGTGCCTTCTTTTACCAAGGGCATTGTGACCGACATTATGGTCTCCTCGCATTTGCTGCATAAAGGTGAACGTGTGCTGCTTATTGATGATTTTATTGCCAATGGGGACGCGGCTCGCGGCTTAATTCGCATTATTGAGAAGGCGGAGGCTGAACTCGTCGGTGTCGGTATTGCGGTGGAGAAATCGTTCCAATCCGGCGGCAGCTCGATTCGAGAACGCGGCATTCGGGTGGAATCGTTAGCAAGAATTGCCTCGCTAGAGAACGGGCAAATCACTTTTGACTGATTTTACATCTAGTCTTTGACTTCCCTGATTGCCAATTATCCATTATAATGGTTACAAGGTAAGAGAGGAGGCTGACATCTATGGGTATCGAAAATGGTTCCATTGAATATTTCATGACAAAGCTTGGGGAAGCCAAAACACATTTTGAACGTGCTCTTGATTGTAAGCATACAGAATTTGATGATCTATATCCGTATATGATCGAACATCCTCAATTTTTCTGGTACAAACGCTATGTCGCTTGGTCTGAGTTGTTAACGATCGTGAAGCTCTGCACAGAGCTGACCATTGAATGGGAACAGCAATTTTCCGCAGCGCAAGTGGAATATATTCAGAAGCGTGTCATGTCAAGCAAGGTCCTTGATTTCTGGTTTGAAACGAATGATTCCAAGGAACATGTAAGCTAATGTAAATTCAAGAGGCCAATGGATCCGTTATGGATTCGTTGGCCTTTTTTCAATAGTTAAGAATTTATATGTTTGGGGGTTGAGCGAAGGCTCAGCGACGGCTGTACAGCAAAGTTGAAGGGCTATGTTGCATTACATGCAACGAAATGGTGTGGTCAGACCGCGATTCCGGTCTTTCGTTGCACATCATACAACCATTTGTTGCAAAAGGGGGGGTGTAAGCGGTTTAAATGCAACAATCGTTGTATTGAGTGCAATATAGAGGCGAAGTGAGGCCTCTATACGGCCAAATGGTTGCGGCAAAATACAACATAGTTGTCACTGTCGCTGCTATCACTCCAGCGCTCCTTGAGGGGAACTGACGTCCTCTATTTGTCCGTTTTCTTGAAGAAATCAGGGTTAGGCGGTCGAGTAAGGCCCTGCAGTTCCGTTTGAACGAGGAAACGGGCTTAATTTGTTAGAATGGCGCCTTGTAGTTTCTCTAAGTATGCGGCCAGCCAGCTTACCTCTCCTATGAGGATGCTCCCTCCGCCAAAATTCGCTCCCACTGGGCTCTTAACAAACTCTACGGAGGGAAATGAACGCCTCCAACGATTCCTTTCTCCTCAACGAGGAACTACAGGGCAGTAATTCATTGACAAATATGTTTTGATCGAGCGAAAACTCAGCCTACCTTGACAAACGCGCTTGTCCTAAAAGGACGACGAAGTCGTTTATCCTGTTATACGGGCAGCCCGCAAGAAAGATCTCGTTAGACACCATTTTTTAATATATTCATATTTTCAATATGCCTTTTGGTTTGTTCATTCCCTAATCGATGCAAGGTGCGATACACTTCCGTCAAATAATAATCATATTCTTGATTGGTCTCATTGGAGTAATAAACCGACAAAGGCAGCCAAGAGGTCGCATAGCTGGCTTGGGACGTGTTATCTGTCTCTTCAAAGAGCTCCATCAATTGATCAAATTCCTCATCGGTAGCGGAAATCTCAAATTCATAATTGAGCGCGGTCCTGTCTTCCAATACTTCACCTGTCCCGACATTCACGTAATACGTTTTTTTGTCCAATATGAAAACCCCCAAGGTTATATGGCGTTCTATTGCTTCGTCATGATTAAGGTAACCCTGATCTAGCGGATTTATGTAATGTTTCAACTTGGGCAGGAATTGGTGTATGCTTAAGGAGTAAAACTGGATGGTTGGAGGTAAAAGTAATGATAACAGAAGATCAGTTGGATCTTTATCGTGTTGAAAGCACATTGCTTCGCGTGATTCGCGATGTTAGCCCAAGGAATGATGTCCGCGGCATTGTTGTCGCTTGGGATGATGATAGTGTTTTAATCCGCAAAAAAAATCGCAGAGTGGTCAAGCTTGCACGCAGCTATGTGTATCAACCTTATGAAGCTGAACGGCCACCGGAATATATGCTTCCGCAAGAATTGATTGAACCGGATGATGCTGCGGATGAATCAGAATAGGGTCCCCATCACCGGAGTCCAGATGGATTTGGTGAATTCCGAATATGGCAGTTACGTGCTAATCCGTAGCGATAGTCCGATGCGTACCTTGAATTCTTCGCCATGGGGCGGAGGATTCGGGATGTTTCGATCGTTGATGAATAGGCAGGTACATAGGCATTATAACGAGGCTGATCCCCTTCGTGAGATGGACGATTTCATCCAAAGGGAAGGGTTGAATCCTCGGGAAACGGCTGGTATGCTAACGGCAGCTTGGGTGAAGGATGTTGGGTATAGTTCGCTCACTTGGACGCGAGATGGCCCAGCGGATGTCGAGAACGAGACGAATCCCCTGCACGTTTGTGCATGGGTCACGGTAGGTCTCGGGAACAAAGCTAGGGCAGGGGCCGAAGTGCCTGCCGCCTCGCTTTATCCCGGTACGATAAATACCATTGTCGTTATCGAGGGGCAATTAACCGATGCCGCGATGGTCAACGCGGTCATCACCGCGACCGAAGCCAAGGCGGCTGCGCTTCAGGCATTAGGCGTTGAAGTCGACGGTCTTCCGGCTACAGGAACGACCACGGACGCGGTGCTCATCGCCACGACATGCCGCGGCCGCTTGTACAGCTATGCGGGTACAGCTACAGCGCTGGGAAACATGATTGGAAGAACTGTGTACGAGGCCATCTTGGCATCGGGACAGTTGTATGAGAAAACGCCCGACTGATCCGCGAGGATGAAGTGGGGCGTTTTCTGTGTCTGTCCGTATCGGTGCTTACGGCAGGCTTCCTCGAAACTTGAGTAACCTCGTTATGCTAGCCACACGCACGTGCATAGGCGAGGGGTCTAATTACGGTTTGCGGAAAACGCCGAAAGCAACCCCGGCAGGATACACATCAACACCATCGGGATCTTCGTCTTCATTTTTGAAATTGGGATCATGTACGATACCTTCAGCTTCACCTTCTGTGAGATGTCGCTGATTGCCTGTGTATTTGGGTTCGAGAGCTTTGATTTCTTCCTCATCCATTCGTCATCCCTCCTTTGGTAATAGGTTTAGGAGCGGGGTTTGTATTTATGCATGGATTGTAAAAGTTTCGTTGACGAGCTTTCGAGTCCCATGTTATATTTATTTTTGTCACCACATCATGTGCGATCATGGCGGAATTGGCAGACGCGCACGGTTCAGGTCCGTGTGGGCTTACCCCCGTGGAGGTTCGAGTCCTCTTGATCGCATCAACCGCAACAACCCTTTCAGGTTCTGAAGGGGTTGTTTTTTTATTTCCTAGGAAATGATGCACAGATGGGTAGGCAGCTAGGCCTAAGACTTATATAATAAATATTATCTGGAATGGAAATAGGGGGTCATCCTATGGAAGAAGATTGGAATTTGTTCGAACGCATCCGGGATCGGGAGCAGGTTCTAGTCTTTATGAACACTGCTTTGAAGCAGAAAGCTCCTTTCATAGGATATGGTCAAAGAATTACAATCGTATTTAATATGTATAGCTTGTGGGACCTCTCGGACAGCTCAACGCAAAAGGCGCAGCAAGCCTTCTACGAGCTCGAAGACAAGCTTATTTCACGGATGAAAGATCAGGGATATGCCCTTTATGCCGGGCGCATTTCTTCAAATAATAAAATGGAAATGTACTTTTACGCCAAGGATGACTGGGATTGGGAGCGGGAAATGAAGCGGGTGCTGGCGGATTTTCCTAACTTCCGTTATTATTTCTCGAGGAATTTGGACGCAGACTGGAGCTTCTACCTGGAAGAAATGGCGCCTTCACCCTTGGAAGAGCAGTGGATGCGAAATGCCAAGATCGCCTATGCGCTGAAGCGTCGGGGGGATAATCTGGAGAAGGCCAGGGAAGTTCAGCATTGGCTGCATTTTCCGGATTCAACCCGGATGGATGCGATGAAAAGCAAAGTGGGCGCGCTTGGCTACAGGATCATTGTCTCCGAATTTGATACGACACGTCAGGTGGAGCCCTACGTGCTTCACTTGAGCAAATTACACACGCTGGATGTTCCGACCGTTAATGCGGTAACCAAAGAATTGTTCGTTCTAGCGGCAGAAGTCGGCGGAACTTATGACGGTTGGGGCACGCGTCTGATTCTGCGATTTCCTGCGAAACTTCGAGCGCATTTGAAACGTATATTCCTAAAGATGATCTCCGCCTTCAAATAATGCCTAAAGTCCAGGCGTATAGCGGTTTTCATGAAGTTTAGGTATAATGCATAGTATAGATTGTACATGTTTTCTAATAGAAGGAGTTGACAGTTTCATGGATAGAACGGTTACGGTTTCTCATTCAGGCAGTTTTGCTCATGTGCTTCAAACATTTGCCATCTCCCTCTTGGTTTCCTTCCTGGGGACACTAGTCGGTGCTATGGTCGTTCCGCCTTCAATGATTATGCTTTTCGTCATTGCCGAAGTGGCCATGCTGGTGGCAGCGATCGTGATTCGGATTCGCGGCAAAAATATCGGATATGGTTTCCTTTATGCCTTTACGGCAATTTCCGGTGTAACCTTATATCCAGTGATTATGGCATACGGGGGTATGCTCGGAGCTAACGTGGTGTCGGGAGCATTCTTCGCGACAGCGGCGATTTTTGGCGGACTAGCCTTCTACGCGCACCGTTCGCAACGTGATTTCAGCTTCCTCGGCGGCTTTTTGTTCGCTGGAACGATTGGCCTTGTCTTGATGAGTGTCATTGGTATGTTCGTTAATTTTGGCTCGATGACAAACTTGATTTGGTCAATGCTCGGCATTCTGATTTTCAGCGGTTGGGTGCTGTATGATGTGGCTCAATACCGCAATGGCGTATCGGCCGAAGAGGTTCCGCTCGCTGCACTTAACATTTATTTGGATTTCATCAATCTCTTCTTGTACATCTTGCGCTTCTTGGCTTCCATTGTTGGAGTTAGCCGAGACTAACAGATAGAAATTGCTATGAAAAAAGCACTTTCGACACCCGCTAGCGGGAATCGAAGGTGCTTTTTTAATTGTGAAAATATGGGACATCCCCGCGAAAACACCGATTCACTTCCAGCAGGGTATGGAGAAGTAAAATGAGCTCAGCATGGCTTAGCTGAACTGTAGAGAACGTATCTTCCTGTTCGTGGTCTCGAAGCTTCAATTCCAGCATGTGATTGGCTTTATCCATGTGGATGTTGAGCTGTTCAGTCAGGAGCATCTCTTCCCACATTCGATGCACCCCTTTCTCTCTAGTTACTTTAATATATGCAGCAAGGACGAGGTTAGAAGCGGGTTTGGAAGCATGCAGCGCGGGACTGATTTTTTTGGAACAAGCACGATTTAAGCCCTCTCTTCATACAATTTAGTGATCCTATATGGGGAGAGAGGAGATTGACCTATGGCGGCTTGCAATGCTTGGACGTATAGAGGGATTTCGTCTTCGGTGTTTCGTTCGTTACAACAAGTAGGCAAAAAACAAGGCTTCACCATTCCCAATGCTGCATCGGGGAAATTCATGATTACAGTGGTAGGAATGAACGTTGGTTTCCAATACGCCTGGGATATGAACGCACAGACCTTGCTGTTGCAGTGCGATAACAAACCGATGCTGCTAGGCTGTAGTACGATTAAGACATTTGCGGATAAAATTATTTCGGAGAGCGGCGGAAGAGTCAGTTGAATCCATTTCTTCCACCTGTCTTACCGTTTAAGTCCGGGGCTCTCTGGTTACAATAGGGAGAAAAAGGCAGGTGGGCGTATGGCCAAAAGTGATGACTTGGTCAAGTACATAACACAACAGGTCGTGACGTTTATAGACACGCCAAGAGATGTTCGCCAACAAGCAAAAGCGATGCATAAAGAGCAGCGGGAGCATTGGCAGACACGTTGGTTTGGCATGCTGCCCTTGGCAGCCCGGATGCTGTTTGACCAGTTTAAAACTAAAAAATAAAAAAACACAAAAAAAGGGCTGCCCGATAAGTAGAATCGTCTACTTGACGGAGAGTCCTTTTCCTTTTAATAAATATGCCCCATTGCCAGAGCGGTAGGCAGTTGAATGTATCTTGGTCCTTGGTGATCGAGAACCAGATAAGGTAACCCATCCTGCCATGATTGATAGCCTAATACGGCCAGCGGCAGAGTAACCTGACCATCGTATAGCTCGGTGACAAAGGTCAGATGTTGATCGGTGGCAAGAGCGCTTTGGAGTTCGCTCAGTCCAGTCATAGGAAGCGGTGAGCCGACAATCCAAGGCATCCGTTCATAAGGATCAAAGGCTGGATGCATAACGGTGCTTGCTTCTTTTAATTCCGTTGTCATCAGTGTGCTATCATCGGCCCCAAGCTTTGGCGTCGGGTCTTCTTTTATAGGGAGGACCTCACCTGATTTGGCATCCACATAGTACAATTGATTATCAACTTTGATTCTCCAAACAGCGGTTAAGCCGTCCATATATAAGCGGTCTTTGGCGATCGTTTCATTGGCGATAAAATCAGAATAAGTAAGTGTTGCCGGGATGAGTTCTTGCTGTACCATAGAACGATACAGCGTGGTCAAACTGAAAAGAGGGTGCTTACCTGTCCCGTATTCCGTTAATCGGAAGGAGCCATTTTCTACAGACTGTACGATCATATAGCCGACATCCTCGCCATGATCCGTGAGAATCACGACCCAGCCATGTGTCCCTGGGCCAAGCGGGTAACTGTTCCAAGCTGCTGATTGCCAGTTATGGAACCCTTCTTCGCGAGCGAGCGCTACCCGCCACTTCTCAACTGTGGCCGATAAAGTGGATTCGCTTCGCAAATCCGGTACGGGCTTTGCAGTTTCAGCTACTTGACTACTGATAGCTGCGGGTTGTCCTACTGGCTGCACGAGGCTTGTCCGATCTGGATTATCGCCCGCTGAGCTTTGGGAAGGTATGAATAAGAGACTGCCAATACATATGAAGCAAGTTGCTGTCCATGCAGTCCACAGCTTCATCCATGTTCACCTGCCTATCGCTAACTTCTCATTTGTATGAATCTATTGTAATTCTTATGCTATAAAAAGATTGTTAGAACCTGCAGCGTTAATTTGCGAGGTTTTAGCGACTATCGTCAGTTCCTAGGCGATCGCCCGGCGGTTAAATGAAACAATCCGCAATTGATGACAGAAACGGCGATACGCGGCTTGTGCTGCCAGTCGATTTCTCTTAGGCGGTTGCGGCATTGCGTTTCGATTTCATCTCTTTTATCGGGCTCTGCGTTAAGCAAAAGGCCGTTGTAGTAAGATTCGACACGGTCAATCTCGCTGCGGTGCTGCTCATTCGCCTCGTCTGCCCATCTATGGTCATAGGCGCTTATTTTACGTTCAAGCGTCGTTTCCAGCAGGTTCACGGCTTTGGTCAGCGATATCGTATCCGGTAAAATATGACTATTCGCCGGCAGCTTGGGAGAAAGACCTTTGGTCAGCAGATGTTTATGAAAATTCTCGCGAATCTCGCCGTTGTTCAATTGAATGGCAAGGGAGTGGATTTCACTTCGTTTGCGGTCGCAGGCGAGTTCAACCTTGTAATTGATGCAAAACCATGTATCATATACGAGCGCAGCATGATAGGTGGCTCCCGTAGGAAATGGTTCCTCAAACAGATGAACGAATTTCCCACGCTCTCGGACGATACCGAACATTTGCTCCAGTCTTCTGCTGCCAAAAGTGACATCATCCTGCGGAACACGCGCTGTAATTGTTGTCGGAACGAAGCCGAAATAACGTCCCAGAATGCTGTCGGAGGAGCCGTCAGGCGCTTGCTCCTGGTTCGGTGAGGCTGGTGCGCCTGGACTAGGTGGACTCTTCACAGCTGTCGGTGCAGCTTTGGACTTGGCATCGAGCCTCATTTGTTCCGGGTCGAATACGAATTTATAGGTCATGGTTTCAGCAGGCGTCCCGGTTCGTTCCACGAAGCTCCAATAATAAGGTCGGCCCGTCATTTCCCGATCTGCTTCCGGAGAGAGCTTAGCCGTGACGTAAGACGGGCTTTTCTCCAGAATAGTGCAATCATAAGCTTCAAGAAACCGCATGACAAAGGTATGAACGTTTCGTTTGTTCATGATCTGACCTCACCGCTTTGCGCGCCGCCTACGGCATCAAGGATATGTTGAAACTCAGTTCCATACACGGGATTGTGTTCAATTTCTTCTTTGATTTCGGTAAAAGAATGACCCAACTCGTCGATTTTCCGGCGAATATCCTCGCGCGACCCTGCTTCCATCACCATGCGGAATAACGAAGTTTCAAGAGATCCTTTCTTTTCGATCTTCTCCAAAATCGTATCGAGCTGCCCGATAACCATCTCAAACATATTGATTTTCTCATGCAGCAAAGAAAGGATGTGCTCTTCAATCGTATTGTTTGTCGATAGATTATAGATGTTCACATCATGCGTCTGGCCAAGTCGATGCACACGGCCAATCCGTTGTTCCACGCGCATCGGGTTCCACGGCAGGTCAAAATTAATCATGTTATGGCAAAATTGCAGATTAATTCCTTCGCCGCCAGCTTCCGTTGCAACAAGCACTTGTACACGATTGCGGAATAAATCCATCATCCAATCTTTTTTGCCACGATTCATGCCGCCGCGATAGGGCACTGCTGTAATTTTATGCTCTTTCAAATAGTTGAGCAGATACTCCTGGGAAGCGCGATACTCCGTGAAAATGATGACTTTATCATTAATTTCCTGCACGAGCTTCATGGTGGTTTCCGCTTTGCTATTCGATTTGATGCTGCGAATCAGCTCGACAAGCTCCCATATTTTGGCGCGTACAGGCGAATCTTCCGCTGTTTTTTTGAACAAATTCACGAGCGTAATGAAGACGGCATCCCTGGAGGAGCAGACCTCGCGCTGGAGTGTGATGAGCGAAAGCATGCTGTTTAAATCGCCGGAGCTCTCCGCATACCGCGTGCGGACGAAATTGGTGACGCCATCATAGAGCGCCTGCTCGTCCGGTGAAAGTGTCAACGGGATATTTTTCACCACCCGTTTGGTGTAATGAACGCCGCCGTCGCCGCGACGATTTCGGATCATCACCTTGGACAGCTCCTGCTGCAGCTGAATCTCATTTTTCGGAATCCTTTTGCCGACAACAAAATTAGATTTAAAGGAGCTGTGAACACCGAGTTGGCCGGGCTTGAGCAGGGTGATGAGATTATAAAGCTCTTTCAAATCATTTTGAACCGGCGTGGCCGTGAGCAGCAGGCAATATTTTTTGCGCAGCTCATTAACGAAGGTGTAGTTGGTCGTTTTTTTATTTTTTAATTTATGAGCTTCATCAACAATCAGCATGTCGTATTCCAGACCCATCACGATCTCCCGGTGAGGATCGCGTTTGGCGGTATCCATGGAGGCCACGATAATGTCGCTTTGCTGCCACATGTACGCTTTTTTATGGGCGATGGCAGGTATGCCGAATTTGGTGTTTAATTCACGAACCCATTGCAGGACAAGGGATGCCGGCACCAGAATAAGGGTTTTGCGGACCAATCCGCGGATCATGTATTCTTTTAATATCAGCCCAGCCTCAATTGTTTTCCCGAGTCCCACCTCATCGGCCAAGATGGCTCGACCGCGCATTTCATTAAGCACTCGCTTCGCTGTATCGATCTGATGAGCCATAGGCTCAAGCTGTCCCAAATGAGGGAGGCACTGCATTTCATCAAATGTAGAAATAAGCCCCGACTCTTCCGATTCGTAGGCGAGCTGGTACAACGTCCAATCGTCCCACGGCCCTCCTCCGCGCACACGATGATCCAGCTCAGTAAACCAGTCCCTCTCAAAGTGCATGTCCAACCGATGATGAATGGGGCGAATGTTCTCTTGCTGTTCATGTTGACGCATGGTTGTGCCCTCCTAAGAGTTTTCGTAAGAAAACTGACTTCGTGAACCTAAGCTTGTATGAAGCACGGGCGCTAAACGCCGAATACGTGTTAGTATGTCCATAAGAGGCGCTTTCATAACTTTTTCCATGGTAAAACAGATGAGGAGTTCAGGGCGGGAGCTTGAAGAGGGAGCGGAATCGTAACTTAAGGCGGTTATGTGGTATGATAGAGGTTGTCTTTTGACAAGCATGGTTGGAAAGAAAGGGTGAAGATTTCGATGACGGCATGGCGATTTATACATACGGGGGATCGTTCTCCTGCTGAAAATATGGCTTTAGATGAAGCGATTTTGACCGCTCATAGCGAGGGAATCGTCCCTCCTACGGTGCGTTTTTATGGATGGAATCCAGCAACGCTGTCGATCGGTTATTTCCAAAAAGCAGCTGAGGTCGATCAGGAGGCCGTGGCGAATGAAGGCATTGGCTTCGTACGCCGTCCGACAGGAGGCAGAGCGGTTCTGCATGATAAGGAATTGACCTACAGTATCATTGTGGCCGAGGATTATCCGGGCATTCCCCGCAATGTGACGGACGCTTACCGCGTCTTGAGCGAAGGGCTGCTGCAAGGTTTCCGTGCGTTAGGACTTAACGCCGAGATGGTGCAGCTTGCAAGCGATGAGGAGAAAGAGAAATATGCCTCTGCGGGCTCGGCCGCATGTTTCGATTCTCCGTCCTGGTATGAGCTGGTGGTTGAGGGGCGTAAAGTCGCCGGCAGCGCGCAGGTACGGCAAAAAAACGTCGTGCTGCAGCACGGCTCAATCCTGCTCGATATGGATACGGACCAACTGTTCCGTATGCTGCGTTTCTCTAACGAGAAGGTGGCGGAGCGGATGAAGACGAGCTTTTTGAAAAAAGCGGTGGCCATTAACGAGCTGCTGCGGGCACAGGGGAAAGAGGCCGTTACCTTGGGGCAAGTTGAAGAAGCCTTCCGCCGTGAAATTGGACTCGGTTTAGGTGTGGAGCTGGTTGAGGACTCGTTGACACCGTTTGAGATTGAGTTGACCAATCGTCTTGTGAAAGAGAAATATGGGACGGATGAGTGGAACTTGCGGCGGTAATCGTGAGGCGTGTGGTTTGCTAGGATTGGGTAGCTAAACCAGTAGGATAGAGGAAATAGGAGAACTTCGGGACGCTATTTAGGGGTAAGGTGGTTGTTGAGGGACTTGAACGGAACTCAAGGGTCTTATTTCTGGAAATAGCGGGATATTCGTATGAAAACTCCGAAATAACGGCCTGGGGTTCCCTTCCGTCGCTATACACGTTCGATTTCGCTGAAATAGCGCCCTGGCGTTCCTCGTGTGGGATTTAAAAACCTAAGGCAGTTGCCTTAGGTTTTTTGCTGATTATGAGAACGTGCGAACAAACTCCTCTTGCAGCTTGCGGGTATGTGCACCTGGCGTGCCGGCTCCAATCGTGCGGCCATCCACTTCCAGAATTGGCGTTATTTCTACCGTTGTTCCTGAGATAAAGGCCTCGTCAGCCGCCATAAGCTGTTCCGTCGTAAAAGCTTCTTCTTTAACCGGCATCTCCAAACCTCTGGCTAAACGCAAAACGACTGCTCGGGTGATTCCGTGCAAAATCAAATGATTCGCAGGGTGCGTATAAAGTACGCCATCCTTAATTATCATCAGGTTAGATGCGCTGCACTCCGTCACCGTACCTTCGCGATGCAGTACAACCTCCTGCACGTTGTTATCGAGCGCTGCCTGCTTGGCCATGACGTTGGGCAGCAGATTGAGTGTTTTGAGATCGCATCTTAACCAGCGAATATCGGCGAAAGTAATCGCTTTGATCCCGTTATGTATGGTTGCCGTTGGTCTTGGTACTTCCGTGCAATAGGCCAGCATGATCGGTTCTGCCTGAGTCGGAAACGGATGCGCGCGTGGAGCTTCGCCACGGGTGATTTGCAGATATACAGTGCCATCGATCAGCTTATTTTTGGCTACCAGCTCGGTGAGAATTTGCCCGATTTTCTCAATGGTAAAAGGGAGTGTAAGCCGCACCTCGCTTGCGGTTCTTTGAAGCCTCTGCATATGGGCATCCTGCTCATAGAGCTTACCTTGATAGACACGGAAAACTTCATAAATACCGTCTCCAAAATAATAACCGCGATCATCGGGCGAGAGTTGAATGTCCGCTTTATTCATAAATTCATTTTTATAAAAATACATTTCTTTAACATCTCCTTAGAAAAAAATAAATAACGAACAAATGTTCTAAAAATGAGCGAATTGTGGTATCCTAAATATAGGTTAGCAGAGGAACACGCCATCGTCAAAAGCAACGAACCGCGAGCTCGCATTCTATAAAATAAAGAGAGATTTCGAGTAAATTCTAGCTAAAGCGATCATGACTTGTCTTATTAAACAAAATTGGTCCTTTGGCCATTCGAAGGTCCATATCTAGTGTTGTATAATGGATTTCTCACACCAGATATTGTAATTTTCAATTTAGTTGGAGCTGAATCTGTAGCTTATTGGGAGGGCATTTATCAATGGGGATTTCGCAATCAGGTAAGAGGCTGGAAGGGTTAAGCGAGAAAATATTTTTGGATCGCTACGCACTCAAGAATGCGGATACGAGCTTTGCTAAAGTGGGGGACACCGTACTCGTATTGACGAAGGATGATCCCAAATTCCCAGCCAAAGAAGTAGGCGAAATTATTAGCCGTGAAGGCGATATCGTGCAAGTAAGAACACGCAGTGGCGAGACAGTCAAATCTGCAGTTGAGAAGCTTACATTAAACATAGAAAAGACACCGGAAGAAATGTGGGATCGTCTGGCCGGAGCCATGGCATCCGTGGAAACGACACCTGAGAAACGCAGGGAATGGACAGAGAAATTCAGATATATTTTGGATGATTGGAAACTTGTTCCAGGCGGGCGAATTGCGGCAGGGGCGGATGCAAGCGATGAATTAACGCTGTTCAACTGTTATGTGATCCCATCTCCTCACGATAGCCGTGGCGGCATTATGAGCACACTTTCAGAGATGACGGAAATCATGTCACGCGGCGGTGGTGTGGGAATCAATCTGTCTTCCCTGCGCCCACGCCGTTCCGTTGTCAAAGGAGTTAACGGCTCTTCGAGCGGTGCTGTATCATGGGGCGGTTTGTTCAGCTATACAACAGGTCTGATTGAGCAAGGCGGAAGCCGTCGTGGCGCACTCATGCTGATGATCAATGACTGGCATCCAGATCTGGAAGATTTCATCACGGTGAAGTCAACGATGGGCCAAATCACCAATGCCAATTTATCCGTTTGCGTAAGCAATGGATTTATGAAGGCTGTGAAGGAAGATTTGGAGTGGGAACTCGTTTTCCCGGATACGACGGATCCTGAATATAACGAGAAATGGGACGGCAATTTGGAAGCTTGGAAACAGCTTGGCAAAGCCGTCAAGCCTTACCGCACGGTCAGAGCTCGTGAAGTGTGGCACACGATTATTGAGTCCGCTTGGAAATCGGCTGAGCCTGGTGTTGTGTTCATGGAATACTACAACCAAATGTCGAATAGCTGGTATTTCAACCCGATTATTTGTACGAATCCGTGCGGGGAGCAGGGGCTTCCGGCTTGGGGAGTTTGCAACTTGTCGGCGATTAACTTATCCAAATTTTATGATGTTGAGAAGCATGATGTCGACTGGGCGGATCTGGCGAAGGTTGTTCGCTACTCGACGCATTTCCTTGATAATGTCATTGACAAAACGCCATATCATTTTGAAGAAAACCGTGAGAATCAACAGAAGGAACGCCGCGTAGGCCTAGGATCAATGGGCTTGGCGGAACTCATGATTAAGTTGAAAATTCGTTACGGCAGTCCGGAATCCTTAGCATTTTTGGACAAAATCTATGGCTTCATGGCAAGAGAAGCTTATCTGGCATCAGCGGAAATTGCTGCTGAGAAAGGTTCTTTCCAAGCGTTTATTGCAGATAAGTTCCTGGAGAGCGGCTTTATGAAAAATATGACCAAGGTATTTCCGGAAGTTGGCGAAGCCATTAAATCGAACGGTATGCGCAACGTAACGGTTATTACGCAGGCTCCAACTGGAAGCACAGGGACCATGGTCGGCACTTCGACGGGGATCGAGCCGTATTTTGCTTTTGAATATTTCCGCCAAAGCCGCTTGGGCTTTGATAAACAATATGTTCCGATTGCTCAAGAATGGAAAGACGCCAATCCGAATCAGGAATTGCCGGATTACTTTGTAACATCCATGACGTTGACGGCTGAAGATCATATTCGCGCACAAGCAGCGATCCAGAAATGGGTTGACAGTTCAATCTCCAAAACAGCGAATTGCCCATCCGACTTTACAGTTGAAGAGACCAAACGGTTGTATGAATTGGCATTTGATTTGGGCTGTAAAGGCGTTACCATCTACCGTGATGGAAGCCGTGATGTGCAAGTTCTTAGCACAAGCGCTGATAAGAAAGAGGAGAAGAAAGTTGAGAAGGCAGAAGCAGCACCTGTTGCTGTAGCTGCGGAGGCTGTGAAAGAAGAAGCCAGCTTAACGAATCTCTCAGGCAAGCTTGCGGTTAATGTTGACGCCAAAACAGAGCAAGTATTCGATAAGCAATATAAGCGCCGTCCGCAAATTCTGCGAGGCGCAACCTATAAAGTGAATACACCATTCGGCATGGCGTATATTACAATCAATGATATGAACGGAACGCCGAGTGAAATTTTCCTCAACGTGGGGAAAGCCGGATCAGACGTTTTTGCGATGTCTGAAGCACTAGGCCGCGTGTGCTCGTTGTTCTTGCGTTACGGCGACCACGGTGACAAAGTGAAGCTGCTCGTGAAGCACTTGAAAGGCATTGGCGGCTCCGGCGCCATTGGATTTGGCACGAACCGCGTCGAGTCGATCGCTGACGCGGTTGCCAAAGCACTCGAGCAGCACGACGAAGTGATGAACGAGCAAGACGACGCGCGGAACTACGTGACCGCGACGAGTGAAGTGCTGGATGCGCCAGCACCGGCACCAGTGGCTGCTCCTAGCGGGCACGCCGCGCATGCCGCTCATGGCAGCAACGCTGCTAGCGCCGCGACGAAGGACTTGTGCCCGTCTTGCGGTTCCGCTTCGCTGATTAACAGCGAAGGGTGTAAGAATTGCGCGAACTGTGGATACAGTCGCTGCTCATAGTAGGACCGGGGGCGGGAGCCCCTGGTTTTTTTTGTGAGTTGTAACTTGTTTTGTCGGCGATTGGAAGATGATTTGTCGCTGAGTTTGAACATAAATGTCGTTAGCCCGTGCCTTGATGGTACGGGCTTTTTTTATATTTAATTAGAAAATTGCTTTGGTAAGAATTAAAAATTATAACTAAAAAAGTTGGTTTTGTTGATTTTTAAATTGGAAGATGAAATGTCGTTTTAAATAAGTTATCCGTATCAGCCTGAGAAGTAGCTTCCATTTTAATATGTGATTTTTATTTGGTAAGCGAATGGGAATAGAAATCCCTTGTCTCGACTATCGGGACTTTTTACTTCATATAGAATACTTAATTCGGTTTTTAATTAGGATGAAATTAGATAACTATGAGATTGCGTTTTCAAGACTAACTTTTTACCCTGTGTTCGAGGAAAATTAAACAATAGACTGGTTATGGGCGTTAAGTTACACAGACAACATTAGTTAAAAGATAGGAATATTAAATTTGATAAGATCAAGATACTATACCGAGTGAGCAATTATACTTTATAAGAAAAAACGTATCTATGGAGAATTAGAAAAATATAGGAGGTATATGACTAGTTCTGTCGAACTATGAAATATCAATCTAATGCTACTATTTTAAATTTTTAGTCGAAAGGAATATTGTTAATTTGAAAAAAATACGTGTCGAAATGTTTCCTTCTATGCATGGTGATTGTTTTTTATTAAGTTTTGGTTCAAGTCCCAAATTAAATCTACTCGTAGATTCAGGTCTAAAGGAGACATATCATAATTATCTTAGAGATAGAATTAATAAATTATCAAAAATTAATGAGGCTATCGACTTATTAGTTATCACCCATATTGACGAAGACCATATCAAAGGAGCATTGGAATTATTTAAAGAGAATGGTCACAAAACTGAATCTAAAATTGTAACGATTAATGAAGTCTGGCATAACAGTTATCGGCATTTACAATTTTCGAAAAATAAAGTTGAAGAAATAAGCGAATCTGAAAAGATGATCTTAGAGGGCATTATAGCAATGAATTTTAACTCCGAGACCAGCGACAATACTCAAAGCAAAGGTATCAGTGCTTTTCAAGGATCAACACTTGCTTCATATTTATTAAAGGGAGGTTATAATTGGAATACTTCTTTTGAGGGAAAAGCAATCAATTATGATTCGAGAAAAATTGTTTATATAAATTCAGATGTGAAATTGCGATTACTGTCTCCAGATACTGAAAAATTAAAAGCTCTGGGGAAGCGTTGGTTAATTGAACTGAAGAAAAAGAAATATAACTTTAACATCAGTGATGAAGAAATATTTGATGATGCTTTTGAATTTTATATGAAGAACTTAGTTCAAACAGTCGACGTTAATGAAGATTCCCCGATTTCAAAGAATAGTCTGACAATAGAATCATTACTCGAGATTGAAGGAGGGGGGGATACTTCACCAACAAATGGTTCTTCTATTTCTTTTATTATTGAATATGAAGATAAGAAACTTCTGTTCTTAGGAGATTCTCACCCCGACCTAATATATGAAAATATTTTAAAATTAGTCCGTGAAGAAAATTATATCCCTTATTTCGATCTTATTAAAGTTTCGCATCATGGAAGTCAGTATAATACAAATTCTAAATTGCTAGCACTAATTGATTCGCCAAAATTTTTAATTTCAACTGATGGGGTAGCACATCATCATCCCGATGCATCCACCTTAGCAAATATCATTTGTAGAGAAGGGACTCAAACGAGGCATCTTTTTTTTAATTATCCAATTAAAAATACTGAGATTTTTAATAACAATACTCTAATAGAAAAATATAATTTCTCAATGCATATTCCAATGCATTCTGAGACTATTATCATTGAAATTTAAGGGGCAGGGTTATGAAAACAGACACAATAAAAGTAGTAAGAGCAGTCTCAAGAGTTATTTGTGGCGATGGAGAAACTTGTAGTAAAGGGACAGCATTTTTAATATCACCAACTAGAGTTATTACAGCTACTCATGTAGTTGATAGCTACTTTGAAGACCAAAGCCCTATCATACTTCAATTTCTTAATGTTGAGAATTGTTTCATACTAAGACAGGCAGTGCCAATAAATAATCTAGAGATTGAGAAAAGTCCGGTAACAATCTTATCATTTGATGAACCAATTGATTGTGATTTTTTGGAATTTACCAATTACGAGATAAATGATCAGGATCAGTACGAAACATTTGGCTACCCAGTTGTAAAATGGGAAATGGGTCAATGGACAAGTCAGAAGGTCTCAAGAAAACTCGATGCAAGTATGATGAGACCGTTTGATTGGGACATTGACTTGAACCATAATTCAAAGATTGAAGATTTCTCTGGACTTTCGGGAGCACCGTTATTAGTTAATGGTGAGTTGACAGGAGTCTTGCTTACAGAAGCACTCGTAGAAAAAAAGTCTATCTCCCTCGGTGCAATAAGCATATCGAAATTCAAACAAGTTTTAGAGGATTGTAACATAAAGATTATAGATACAAGTTATACATTATATGATTCAGAACTCATACACCAGCCTGAGGGGCAAAATTATACTGAGTATACATTCATTGAAAAGTTAGAATCTGCTAATATTTTTGAACATGAAATGTGCCAAACAGAGTTTTATAATGCGGAGATACTTAAGAGAGTTATTGAAAGCAAAGGAATAGATAAGGATATTCTGTCCTTTAAAAAGCTGCAGGACAAAATCCAGAGTATTTGGCATACGAAATATATTGCTTTTAAAAACTTGGATGATGGAAGTGAATTATTATCAAGTGTCTACGAGAGAATTGAAGATTTAGATTCAGAACTTCTCGCAGCGGATAAAAAAGTTTCTTTATTTGTAAAAAAAGGAATGCTGCATCAACTTTCTGAGGAATGTAAGGTAGGTTGGGTGAAAAATTATAAATCAAAATTAATCGATTACCAAAGGATCAAAGGAGAAAGTTAATGGAAGACAAAAATCCTACCATAGAGTTTTCTGACTTTGTGGAAAGCGCGATGAGAATTTTAATATTACTTTCTAAATTTGAAAAGAAAAAGTCGTTTAAAATGACTTTTGATAAAATTATGTTATATGACTTTTATATGAAATTTCCAAATATTATGATACCGGAAAGAGAAGATTATTCCACTGGTTATACTTTCTTAGATCATTACTCATTCTATCATTGGAAGCCAGATAGGGATAAGTACCATGGATACTTAAGGTATTTAGTAGCGAAAAAACTAGTGGATAGGAATATTAAATCAAATGAATTTTGTTACGAAATCAATAATAATGGTAGTGATTCCCTAGAAATACTACGTTCAGCGTACGCTATAAAGCTCGGGGCTATAGCGGATTATATCAAAATTAATATTATTTCAAACAGTGATTCGAAAGTTGAAAACGACATAATAGAACAGAGCTTTAAACTAAGAAAGCTATTATCTGAGGAAGTGACACAACAATGACACGAAGATTATGGATAAATAAGTTGACGTTAATTGGTATAAGAAAGAACTACGAAGTTTTATTCAAAAGAGGACTAAATTTCATATCTGGCCCAATGTCTACGGGCAAATCAACAATAGTTGAAATGATAAACTATGCTCTTGGATCAGAAAAACACAAAAATTATATTGAGGTTAGAGAAAACTGTAGTGATGTTCAATTGGAATTTAATATTGGAGAAGATAGATTCAAGGTTATAAGACCTCTGTTTGATTTTGAAAGACCAATTAAATTATTCCGCTGGGATAAAATAGAGAAAGATTTTAATGAACATTTTGAATTACTTCATGTTGACTCACCAAAAAATGAAGATACTTTGTCTGCTTTTTTATTACAAGAGTTGGGATTTTACAATGTCAAAGTCGCTAATCAGTCATTTAGCTTTAGAGACTTATTTAAATATTGTTATATAAAGCAGGGAGATATAGATTCGGAAAATTTATTATCTGAGAAAACTTGGGGACCAAACATAAAAAGAAAGCCTACATTCGAACTGATTTTTAATTTATTTGATACGTTACTATCAGATCTAAAAGCCGAAATGAAAGTAAAGATAGATGAGTTATCTGATTTAGAAAAAAGGAGGAAAGGTGTTTTTGAATTTTTAAAAAGTTTAGATTTACTTGATTATGAACTTTACGTTAATCAGAAAAAACGTTTAGATGAACTTATTAATGAAAAAAAATCTCAGTTATATGGGATCAAATCCCGTGCAAAAATAGATCCTACATTAAGCCGCGATCTAGAGGGGAAGATTTTTGAGTTTAGGGAGCAACTTGAGATAATAGATAAAGAAATTTACGAACAGAAAGAATATATTAATAAGTTAGTATTGTTAAGGAATCAATATAAGAGTGAGATGGAGAAGATTGAATTTGTTTTGGAGGGAGCATTCACATTAAGTAGGTATAAGTTTGATTATTGTCCTGCATGCCTAAATGAGGTTCATCAACATGTTTTAAATGGATGTGAGTTATGTGGAAGTGAATTGAAAAATCTCACAAAAGAAGAGACGGCTGTCTATAAAAGCGATCTAAGAAAGTTAAACAATAAATTGAATAAAATCAGTATTTTTATATCTGAACAACAAGAGAAAATTGAGTTGTTAAATCGACTTAAGGATAGTAAAAAACTTGATTATCAACAAATACAGGAAGAGTTAATTCACATAAGTAAAGAATATGTCAATCCATTTATAGAACAAATTGAGACATTAAATTATGAAATCGGTGAAATAAACAATAAAATAAATGAATTAAGCAAAAACTTAACTATAATTAACCAATACCATCTACTTACTTCAAGATCTTCTCGACAAGAAGATGCTATTGAGAGATTAAAAAATCGAATTAAAGAAATCGAAGCAAATACCAATGATAAAGAAAGCATCGTCAATGAATTGAGTGAAATATTTTCAGATATACTTCAAGAATTTTCATTCCCTAAATTATCTAATGCATACATTAATTTAAAAGATTATTTACCGTATGTAAGAGATAGAAAATATGATGATCTCGGTAGTTTAGGTGCGGTTACAATGCTTACCATGGCATATTTCACATCTATTTTAATATTGGGAATTGGTAGTAACAACAATCATCCTGGAATATTACTTATTGATTCTCCCAGAAAAAATTTGGGATCAGATATTAAAGATGATCAGGAATTTAAAGATGAGAAAATATTTAATTCAATAATCAAATCATTTATTGAGATTCATGGTAAATATCAAAATGAATTACAGTTGATAATTATTAATAATGGATATCCTGAGTTTTTACAGGAGAATTTGCTTGTAAAAGAGTTTGATGGCAATGGTACAAGAGGATTACCATATGGATTAATAGACGATCTAAATTAACTTGGGCATATCAAGCTTCAAATTAATTTTAAAAAGAATAGGTGGTAATAAAATGAGTCAAATAAAAATCAAAAAGTTCTATCTCAATGAAGAAACTCAAATTTTATTTAATGATGGTGAAAATTATATTGTTGGTTTAACTGCAACCGGTAAGACAACACTTTTTAATCTGATTCAATTCATTCTCGGGATAAGGAAAAATTTTAATGGAATTATTAATAATTCTCAAAAGCCTTATATAACATGTGAATTTACAAATAATAGGTTGATAAAGATATCAAGGGATTTTAATTCGAATGAAGTTGTTTTTACAGAAGGAAATACAATTAAAACGGTTAAAGTCAACTCATCGGAACTAAACGAAGTATATTCTAGTTTTATGAATCCGAGTACAGAACATTATAAAAGATCTGCTTTGGATATTTTGAATTTCTCTTTTTTAACTGCAATAGATTTAGGGAAAAGTTATTTCTATAAAAAAAAACCGTTAAAATCAATCTTAGGCTACAATGAAGAATATTTAGAATCAATCGAAAATGATATTAATAAACTTAAAAGTGGATTGGAAATTGAGAAGCAATCACTAAATCTTTTAGATATATATATAGAGAACGTTAGAGCCTCTTTGCTATCAATCAATGGAGTTGTTGAGAATCCAGATCAAATTATTGGAATTTTGGAAATGGAACTAACAAAAGTTAAGAAAACTTATGAAAGTAATTATGAGCTGTTACAAAGGTCAAAAGAAATTTATGACCACGAACTTACATTATATGATGAATTTTTTCAAGGAAGAATATTAGAACTTCAACCGTACTTTCAAGAAGTACTAAATCTGATAATGCCATCTTTTGAATCTAAATTAAATAATCTAACTCTTAGTGATCTAATAAATAATAAAAATATTAATATGAATAATACTTCAATGGGCGAAAAAATTATTATTTATTTTGCGTTACATCTCACTTTATGTCGGAGTTTAAGTAATGAAAAATTTCAGAACGGTGGGTCTGGTTTGTTAGTAACAGATGAGTTATTTATTTTTAATGATAATTATTCATTAAAAAGAATCAGAAATAAGATCAATGAGGTAACTAAAGTTGGTGAATTGCAATACATAGGTTTTACTCAAGACAGTATGCAAATTCCAAAGGAAAATATCGTATTCAGTCTTCCTCAGAATAAAGGAGGAAGTATATTTGGGTAAAAATGTTTCTACTTTCATACCAATAGTTACTGCAGTTTTAGCACTTTTGACATTTCTTTTTGGACCAAATCTTTCAATGAGATTATCTTCTGACACTGATATTGTATTGGAAAGTTATAGTATTTACGAATATTATCCTAAAACATTAGAAGAAACAGTGAGTGAATATTATCAACGTAAAAATTTGAAAATGGCAGATACATTGAGAATAATCGATATCAAAAATGAAGGTGCTCCATCAAAGAATTTAAGGATATTGATTAAATTGGATGGGAAAATAGATGATTTCAAAATTCAGAGTAATGAAATTGTAAATGAAGCAAAGCTTGAAACAGAGTCAAGTATAGCGTTAAATATGACGAGATTATCAAAAAATGCGAATGTAGAACTAAAGGTGTGGTTAAGAGATGAGAATAAAAGATTAGAGGTATCTTATGCTGATGACATTTCTAACAAAACTGTGTTCGAGAAAAATAATGATGATGTAGTAAAGAAAACTATTTTTTACACAATCGTTGTAGTAATATTTTTTGGATCCGTTGTGTACTTGTTAAATAATATTCTAAGAAAGAATGCTATGAAGAAAAAGCAGGAGAATGATACTAGTTTGGTAGAACGGTTTTATTCTGATTTATTAAATGATAGTTTAGAGGAGCAACAGATTAGTCAAAGTGAAACTAATAATGGTGACAAAGTAAGCAGCTTAACTGAACGAGAAAAGGCCACGGAGAGACTAAGAGAGTTCGTCAAAAGAACTAATAGTGATAAGTAATCATAGGGACCATGCCAAAATACATAACTGCTGAGACTTGTGTGATGTGAGTACTTCAACGGACAACGGCAGACTAACGTATTCCAAATACCGTCATGTCAAAATTAAACTATAGTTTGCGCTTGCCGCATTATTATTAATATTTAAATAAATAAGTTGAGAATAGCTCCTTATTGAATGATCTGCTGGATAACCTATACGTAAGGAATGTTCTCTTATAACTAAATATAAAATGAAAAAGTCTCGATTCTTCAGGCATCCCTGATTAATTGAGGCTTATTTATTTACTCAGAGAGTAGTTAATTAGTTTAACCACAGGAGTATGGGCAATACTGACTATTATCCGGAACATATTCTGTCACTTTTCAGGAGGTCGGTAAATGGACTACAACTGGAGTACAAAAATAGATTGGAGCAAAGAGGACAAATTATATGCGCGGAAAAGAAATGTCACTAATAAAGGTAGCCGAGAATTCGAGCATCTAATAGGCAGTATTTACAGTCACAAAATGAAGCGAGGTGTTCAATACGAATCATTTTGGGGAGAGTGCCTTTTTTATTATTTACTGGAGCTTGATAAGTTAACGATTCGTTATTATGAGCAGCCAGTTAAGGTTCCAATAAATAGACTAACTAAAGAGCATATATTGAAAGAAGAAGTACACGTACCAGACGTTCTGACTTTCAGAGATGGATTAAGACCAATTCTAATCCAAATTAAAGGCGGGAACAGTAAGGTTGAGCAGAGACCAAATCTGTATAAGGTATGTGAAAATTTTGCTAACGAACAAGGTTGGGATTACACTTTGGTAAATCCTAAGATAACAATGCCAGAAATCATAAAGGAAAATATTCTATGGCTAGTTAATTATCTGCGACCAAGAGAATATTATTCTGCTCTAATTCCTGAAGTTAGACGCCGCGTAGAATACCTTCATAAAGTAGAGGTGTTACGTTTAGCAAAAAGTTTTGAACCAAGAATGGACTATCGGCATGTGCTGCCACTGATATTTCACTTAATTGCGACTGGTGTTCTGATAACTAATATAAGTAAAAGAATTGACCAAACAAGTGAAGTTTCGTATGGAACTATTTTTAATGATATTAATTTATTATTTGAGAAGGAGTAGCTGCAAATGAAGTTACATAATCCTTTAGCAATTGATGACGAGTTTTACTTAAATGGTGTTAAATTCTTCGTTCACGATATTCAGGCGCCAAATATTTTGTATTATCGGGAAGATGGAGATAAAAAAATAAGGGAAATAAACTACATTTCCTTATTAGAGGATTCTACATTTGTCGGCCCTGAGGAAGTCATGAAGAAATCAGCTAAAAATGAAACCAAAGTTGAAAAAAAAGTCACATTTATGTTAGATACCTTGATACCAGATAGGAAAAAGAAGACGATACTGCGGCTCAATTTAATTAAGCCGATACTTCTTTATGATAAGGCTAAACAAGGGGATTTGTACGCTTTAAATTCCTTCAATGAGATATATAAAGGATATCTGAATGGTAAAGAAACAATTGATAAGTTAACAAAAAAAGAACTTTTAGAACGTGTGTCTAAGAAATCAAAGGAGAGCGGAGAAAAGAAAATTTCTCCAAGGCAATTGGAGAGATATCTTCAAGCTTACTATGAGTCTGAAAACAACAGAGAGAATTTCGGAGTCGAAGGTCTCATTTCGAAGGCTTATTATAACTCCCACTCAAGGGAAGATGAGAAAGCTATTCAAATTATTCACCCCAAAAAGGATGAAATAATACTAGATACAATCTACTGCAGAGTTGAGAATGATGAATATGTTCCATTAATCGAGAACGGGATTAAGCGTTTCTTATCGAAAAAGCGAAAGAAGATTACTCATTTACATTCGGATTTGGAGATTCTATGTTCCAGCAAGAATTTAGAACCTCTTCTTTACGATACTGTCTATAAAATGGTTAAACGGATTAATATACAAATTTATGACCGATTATCGAAAGGGATTATGGAAGCGGAATATCAGGATCCAATAACACAAAGAGTATCGGGTTATTTTGCTAAATGTCCGCTCAATGTTATTGAAATTGACCATGTTAAACTCCCGATAAAACTAATTGATGAGACAACAGGCAGTGATCTTGGGGAGCCATGGCTAACTCTTGCTATTGATGTCTATACCAGAATGATTTGGGGATTTGACCTTTCTTTTCAAAATCCATCTGGTCATAAGGTTATGTGTGCTATTTACAATGGGATTTGTCTCAAACGAGCAAAAGAAATGTATGGAACAATTAATGATTGGGAAATGCATGGAATTCCAACTGTAATTTATATGGACAACGGTCCAGAGTTCAACAATGCCTATGTAAAAAGTATGATTGAAGATGAATTACAAGCAGAAGTTAGATTTAGACCTGTAGCTACTCCTCGATATGGTGGAATTATAGAAAGATTTTTTAGAACAATCAATGATGAATTTTTGGATCAATTACTGGGTTTCTATAGTAAAGGTAGTAAGGCTGAGGAACGTCAAGCAGCTAAAAAAGAAGCAATCCTAACCGTGAGTGATTTAAGAGAACTTCTGGTTCGTTACTTTGTTGATTTGTATCATTTTGATACTCATAGGGGCTTACCACTTGAAGAAGATACCCCTGCTGTTAGATTTCATCGTGCTGTCGATGTAATGGGTTACCCTCCAAGTATTCCTGCTAATCAAGAGACAAATTATTTAATAAAGCTGCTACCAGTGGACATGAAATCATACGACAAAGATGGAATTCGAGAGGAAAATGTAAGGTATGCTTCACCTGAAACAAGTCGTTTTGTTAATACTCGTATGAAGAAAAATGTGAAGATAAAGTTTGATGTACGAGATATATCCCATATTTATATTTTGGATACAATTAATCAGTCGTACATTGAAGTACCATCTATTTCTCCCCCTGCTGAGCAAGTGCAAGGAATGAGTCGTGATCTCTTCAAAGCAATTCGTAAGATATTAATTGAAAAAGGAAGAATTAATAAACGACAAATACCCGGTACGGAGCAAATAATTGAGGGAAAGAGATTGATTCAAGAGCGGTATGAAACAATGGTGAACAAAAATAGTTCAATGAGAAAACATATATTGAACAAAGGGGGGGCTTTGTCAGTTGCTTTACCAACAGGAGTGCCAATAAAGAGATCTGCTCCTAGTAAAATGCAAAACTTAAGTGAAAAATATAATAACCAGAGAAGCGGTAAAGAAAGTTAATGTTAAGGGGCCTTCGGCTCCTTTTTGCTTTACTTCGTTAGAATATAGCTGAAACAGAGAATAAACTTAGTGTAAGATGTCAATTCTTTTAACAAATATATTAGCGGGGGTTTATTTCTAATGAAAAATGATGAACATAAAGAGTTTCAAGCTCGAATTAGTAATTTATTCATTGAACACGATGAGGTTACACGTATATGGAGAAGATTGGATAAGAATCGTAGGAATAAAAGAGCGGGTACAGAGAGTGCAGAGTCTCCAATTCATATATTCATTGAAGGGAAGCCAGGGGCAGGAAAATCCATGACTTTAAAAAAATATGTGAAAAAGAATAAGGGATGGACTGTTGTGGATGAGGATGATACAGAGACTGATATTAAGCCTGTAATCTACATGACCTTACCTATTCCATTCACATATAAAGGGTTTTACAATAATATTCTTAAGGCAATGGAATTACCTGCTCGTAATGCAGATGTCGATCGAATAAAGACTCAAGCATTTGAAATGATGAAGGCATTGAAGGTCGAAATGCTCATCATAGATGAGTTGGATTACTTGCTAGCCTCAACTTTTGTTCAACGTAAAGCTGTAATGGAGAATATTAAAGATATAGCTAATTCTGCGGATGTTTGTTTAGTATGCGTTGGGACGCTTGCTATTGAAGAGCTTAGAACTTTAAATACTCAACACATTAGACGTTATCCTAAAACAGTCTTACGCCATTTTGAGAATTGTGATGACGCGTTTAAGGCTTTTATTAAGAATATTGAAGTTCAGCTTTCACCGCCTCCAGGGCTCTTGGATTGGACTCAAGATGGAAGTGTTTTTCCTGAGTTTCTTTACGAAGTTACTGGTGGGCTAGTTGGATGGATTAAACCTATACTAAGAGAAGCCTTTGATATCATAGGGGTTATGGAAGAGGACTTTAATGACTTCAATGTATTAAAGAATTTAGATGGTGACGTTATTGTAGAAGCACAAAAAAATATAATTGGAGAATTTGCTGATAACGATATGGCCAAAATTCTGGCCGATGAACTAGTGTCCGAAGAGGAAAGCACGGGGTAGTTGGCGTTAATTAATCCCGATCTTATAAGATAAGCGGTGGCATTTAAGCCACCGCTTATATTTTGTCTTCAAACATGTTATATACAAAATCTTTAATTTTTTTAACATCCTTACCTGGAAGTTTAATCAGTGCATCTAAAATTTTTTCGATGTCAGAAGTTTTTTTATCTGTAGAAAAATTTAATTTCGTATATTCAAATAAGTCATAAATCCCAACTTCTAGAGCATTTGCAATTTTTATTAAATTAGCAAGTGTGACATTTTTTTGTGCTCGTTCAAGTCCACCAATGTAAGTGTAATGAAAACCGGAAATCTCGGCTAGATATTCTTGAGAGTACCCTTTTGCTTTTCTTAAATCACGAATACGTTTTCCCAGCAGTACCTGTTCTCGATCTGTCATTGTCTACACCTCATAAAAAGTGTAGACAACATTAATAAAGAAAAACATGTTTGTTAAAATAACAAAATAAATAAATTGTTATGTATACGTATCATTTCTAGTCAATATGGCAACTCTAGTAATAATAGATTCATAGGAGGGATTCATATGGAGACAATTAATAGCGAGCTCATCAATTTATTCATTCCTGCAATGTCCGAAATAACTGAGAAAGGCATTAAGTACAAGGATATGTATTATTCATGTCATTGGGCGATAAGAAATCAATGGTTTCAATCGACAGCAAACACACGCATGCTTAAGGTGTATGTGGACACAGTAAGTGAAGACTATCTTTTAATCACCTTAGAAAATGGTTGTTTAGATATTGCGCTCCAAATACAACATCAAGTGGCTGATTCTGAGAAATTAGATGAATACTATCAACAACTAGATAAAATAAAGAAACAGATTAAAGAGCGCAAAAGGAAGAAAAAGTAATGGAAGTAAGTTCTATTATGCCAAAACGTCCAAAACAATTTCATAATGAGAGCATGTCAGGATATTTGTTTCGTCTATTTAAAAGTAATCATTTCATGCCTAATTCAAACTATTTAAGGGAACTAGAACTTACATATGCACAACTACTGAATAATGAAGTTTCTGACGAAATCTTTTATAGAATCTGCCCGTGGAATAGAAAAAGAGATTTTACTTATATGAACAATACAAAGAGTATTTTAGGGGTTTTAAACGATTCTTGGTGTAATAAATTAATCCAAAAAAATAATCTCAAATTTTGCCCACTATGTATTCAAGAAAATTTTTATCATCAACTAGAGTGGTGTATATTACCTTTAAAAATGTGTACTAAACATTTTGTAATCCTTCAAGAAGGTTGTGGTACTTGTAGCAAGCCTTTAGACTATTTTAGTTTCATTCAGCAAAGTTGTATTTTTTGCTTATCACCACTTAACCGTCTCAGTATTGATCAAATTCAATGTGATATATTTTCAAATTCGCAATTAAATCTTAAAAAAACACTAATTTTTAGAGAAAAGTCAGTTGTCTTTGACTTGGAAGCAAACGATTACATAGAACTAGTTTTTGCCAGCATCAGGTTCTTAGATGGATTTAAAGATTTTACTGGTTTTAGCCAGGATAATATGGATATTTTTCATAATCGCAAATATAAGACGAAGAGTAGCATCAATCTTGCTATAGCTTTCTCTAATGCCGATTGGTTGTACACTAACTTCCCTAATCATTTTTATTATGTACTTGATTTATTTATAGCAAAGTATAAAGGTATGAAAAGATATGGTGCATTTCAGCATTTTGAAACAGTAGTAAAACGTGATTGTTTTACTGAAATAAGAGATGCATTTCATCAATACTGCATTCAGAAATTAGAAAGTGGAATAATTAGAAGGGACTTTGGGGTTTTTAGGGAGGAGCCTAAATTACTTCAGAAACGAAAGATAATTCGCCGCGAGGAAGTTAAAATTGAAAAAGGGGTTACTTATGGGAAAATGTTTCGCCTAGCAAAGAACAACTTGGTTCAAATGAATCAAAGTAAGAGAAATGAATATTATATTGATCAGACTACCCTCGACATGTACCTCAAGGAAGAGAAAAGATGGATAACAAAAAAAGAAGCCGCCCTTATCCTTGGCATACATGCTGCTTCTTTGGAAAGTCTAATTCGTTCTGATTTATTTGAAGTAAGTTTGAAATACTCTGGAAAATCAAAACGGATAAATCTTGATGAAGTTAAAGAATTAGTTGCACGTTGTAGAGGGGAATTAGTAAAAAGTATTCCTTCTGATTACATTAGTTTCCATGATGCATTGATAAAGTACACAATATTTAACCTATCAATTGTATCGCTTATACAACTTATTTTATCTGGTGTATTAATACCTGTTCGTCAAAACTCAGAGGTAACACTTCGTGAAATATATCTTAATAACGATAAACTTTATAAATGTTTGATAGCCCATAAAGAAAGGAATCTAACAGAGAAGGGATATTTTTTTTCGGATTTACTTAAAGTGTTTAAAATTGGAGAAAAACGACTTCATCGCTTGCTCAAAGAACATAACATACTTCCGGATATTGTTAGTCACTATAAGGACGGACGGGCTAGATTTCTATATAAGGAAACGTCAAAAAAGAGAATTCAGGAAGTTTTAGTAACAAATAAAAAGATTCGAGATTGATTTTGAGGATACCGGAATTGGGAATTAAGTACCGATTGCATTATGCATTAATAATTGAAATATTTGAGGCAACCAGCACTAACCTGTTGCCTCTTTTAGTTGAAATATGAACTTTTTAGATTCAAACTGCCCTTTTTGTTTAATAAGAACGTTTGTTAGACACGGATTTGAAACCTGTTGGAATAAGCGAAAGCCTAGGGCATCCCCAGGCTTAATTTTTATTCTATAACATTAGTGCAGTACCTAAATACTTTCGACATAACTTCTCTTTCATAATCATCTTTCACATAAAAGCAGTGACGCTTCCAGTCTAGAAGCCGCAGGGCTCCATCAATATCTCCACCGATTGCATCATTAAAGCCTTCTCAACCTGTTCCAATGAAGGGACTCTTTGATGTTTTCGTTACAAAGCTGAAATTTATCCATCTACAGGAATCTAACGAGGAACTATAGCTTAATAGACGGCTACTGTTTTGTATAGTTAGTAGTTAGTGGAATCGAAAAGCGCGGCAGCCGACTAATCAAGCAGTTAGTTTTCTGTTTGATTTTATGATTGAAGGGGCCGATGATAAACCTCCGGGTTGCTTGCTTGTCAATATGGCGGTAGAGGTGGCTCCATGGGATCACGAAGTGGGTTTCAAGACCTTAGAAAGCTTCGATACGGTGGAGAAACTTCTAGCAGAACTGATTCAGGGTGGACAGGAAAGAGGTGAGTTCGCAACACAATGCTTGGTTTGCGTGTACTCGCCCGAACCTCAACTGACAAAGTGAAGCTTCACCGCATAGCTGGTTTTGCTATGTCTAGGCTAGCTCTCTAAATGGGACTTTATTTTTTGCAGTTATTAGAATGATTGTTCTCAATATTTATTGTGAGCTAAAACAGCAATTGAAATATGGATAATATTATCTACGAAACGTTTAAATCCAATTCAAAAATTTCTAAATATATAGACAAAAAAGGAGATATAAATAATGAGTAAAGTGTGGTTTATTACAGGAACTTCAACAGGATTTGGTCGCCATTTTGTAGAGCAACTCCTTCAAGCTGGTGATAGAGTAGTCGCTACAGCGCGCAAACTTGAAGCCATTCAAGATTTTAAAGCGTTGGCACCGGATCGTGTACATCTTGCTGCCCTCGACGTTACCAAAGTGGATCAAATTCAAGAAGCTGTTGCTATATTCGGAAAAATTGATATAGTCGTAAACAATTCGGGATACGGACTGTTCGGCATGCTGGAGGTATATACGGAAGAACAAATTCGGAAACAATTTGACGTTAATGTATTTGGCGTATTGGACGTCATTCGTGCAACGCTTCCCGTATTTAAACATCAGGGATTTGGACACTATATTAATTTCTCGTCTTTCTTCGGAGCAGTTTCCTTCCCACCTTTCAGCCTGTATGCCGCCTCTAAGATTGCAGTTGAAGGCTTCTCTGAAGCATTCGCGATAGAATTTGCAAGCTTTGGCATTAAGACAACGATTGTCGAGCCGGCAGTTTTTGCGACTGAATTTCTTGGGCATTCCTTAGAACAGACAGAAAAAAAGCCGGAGTATATCCCGTACTACGAAGCTTATGAAAAAAACTTATCAAACATCAAAATTGGAGAACCAGCCAAAGCTGTTCAATATATTAATTCTGTAATCAAAGAAGGAAATGCTCCGCTTCGACTTCCAGTTGGATCTCAATCAGCTTATTCAATTCGCGATGCTTATAGTAAACGACGAATGGAAGAACTCAACGCATGGTATGATCGATCAACTGAAGCAGATTCAAATTAGGATTTTTCTAAGAAGAAGGCAGTACGCTGTTTATAGCGGACCGCCTTTTTTGGCGTTCTCGGAGTAGAAAGTTTTCAATATATATCTTTACCCTAACACTTTAGGGAATGTTCAAAATAAGACTATTCTTAACAAAATCTAAATTAAGGAATCAGATGCTATATGTAACTAATCTTACAGTTGATGAGTATGTTAGTGAAGAAATATGAAATTTTCTGGTAAGTTACTGCCAGAAATTAATTAGTAAGAATGATATGTTGAGCATTAATACACCGCTTTCAATATGTAGAAGCTTGAAGATAGGTTCCATATTGTCTAATGAGCCATTAACAGTTGGAGTAGCCGTTAATTGACAAAACCGCTTAATAGCATTAGTGTAAAAACAATTAAAATAATTATATTACGAAAAGGAGATAGAATGAGTGCAAATAGTCGATTAACAGTAGCCTTTCATCTTATGACTTGGCTGGCGAACAAACAATTGAATAACGTTGAATGGGTTCCATCGGAACAAATGGCTATCAGTGTAAATACTAATCCAGTATTTATTAGACGCATCTTAAGCGTACTGAAGAAGGCTAATCTAGTCCAAGTGCAGCATGGGGGCAAACAAGCAGGTTGGAAGTTGGCTCGTAAAGCAAGCGACATTTTGCTGCTTGAGGTATTCGAAGCATTGGAGACAAAGCCGCTCTTTGATATGCACCATAGCATTCTGAACCCGGCATGCCATATTGCTCAAGGTATTCAACCGGCACTTCGAGACGTTTACGACGATGTGGAAGATTCTATAAGACGTTCATTTAGTCAAAAATCCGTTGCAGATTTGCTGGATCGTACATTAAACGGGTAATTTCATATTATACGCAACTAATAAACACAGTCACACAGAGAATGTCCGCAGACACAAACGAGAGTGATTTAGATCCCTGTCAATCTGGGATTATTTATAGATAAGCACTTTAAGATTATCGGATGGATATTCTGATTGAAGCGTGAGGGGGAAGAAGGTTAGAATCACCTTTTGAGTTCCTCTGATATCAACCCATTTACTATTCGATTAGTCCACGGAGTGGTTTAAAGACAATTTTAAAAATACTCGTTGGACCTGGTGTATTGGGCAGATCGAACATCGATAAAACCCAACCAGTGAGGAGTAACATTATGAATACAGCTTTGTCTCTTTTCGGTTTTTGCTTCAGTTTCGGCCATTCGAATAACGAGATTAGAATCATGGCGATCGTTACGATGCAGAATAAGCTCCATCTCATTGCCTCGTCTCCTCTTTAGGTATCCCACCAGGTGAGTTGATGCGTCCTTGCCTAAGAATCCGTGCTTCAATCTCCGTATGTATTTCAATTTTAGGGAACACTTCTTCCCAATGGTCTTTTACCTTTTCCCACTGTTCTGGATATTTGCGATGAAATGTCTTGGAGAAATCGAGAATGTCCGTTTTCCATCGTTTCTGAATCTCTTGAAGAGCAGCCTGCATACGTTTTCTTATGTCATTCTCGAACGCTTTATCCATGATGGCTATCAAATCTGGGTTCACAGGATTCAAAAGTGTAGTGTTCTGAACAATAATATCTCCTTCTGACCGTACTTTGATGTACATCTTCCAAGTATCACCTTC
Organism: Paenibacillus anseongensis; assembly: GCF_009757995.1. Classification (NCBI taxonomy): domain Bacteria; kingdom Bacillati; phylum Bacillota; class Bacilli; order Caryophanales; family Paenibacillaceae; genus Paenibacillus; species Paenibacillus anseongensis. The sequence goes on along the minus strand of NZ_WSEM01000034.1, from coordinate 544,189 downwards.
TATTTTCGGAATTAACTTTACATGAGTTTTGACCGGTTTTAGTGAGACCGAACCTCCGTTATCCGTAACCTTGAAGTAAGCAGTGCCTTCTTTTGTACCACTCTTAAGCCATGAAAGGTCGCGAGTTACTTTTTCTGAAAGATCTCCGACCATTTTGTCCTTTTTAAAAACCGCGGTACCAAGTAGATATGGAATTGTTTGATTTGACTCTGCTGATTCGGCTTTTGGAAGAATATGTATTATTGGAAGAGCTGCCGCTTGGGCATCCCCTTTTAACATGATACTCAATTGCTCCATGGTGACCCGCATTCCAAATTGCAAGTCGGATAATTTATTTAGTACATCAGCTGACGTACCCTCGATCGGTGGAAACAATTCCAGGGCTTCCTTTGCTTTTCCTTTGCTGACAAACATATAAGCTCTTTCTCTTGTCTGAGGATGGCGAACTAAGAAATCGAACTGCTCCTTGATCCCAGCTTTTGCGAAGGTCTCACCGAAAATGAATATTTTACATTGCCCCCAGAACAGTCTTCGGGGAATTTGTCCTTGAAGTTTGGAAAGAGCCTCAGAGATATCGAATCCTTTTTCCGATCGTATGGTAGTTTTGTTAGAGCCATTACCGCCTCCAGTCCCTTGACCACCCCCACCGTGGTTCTTTGGTATAACGATTTGTACAGTCACCTGTATGAGATTGTCCTCCGCCTGGTCAATGGCTAGAGCGGTAATGAGTGCTAGATCATTGATTTGCACACGGTCCCAGCAACCCCCTAGTATGAAGACTGACAGAATCGAAATGCTCAACTTTCTAAATGCTTTCATCGGGCAGACTCCCTATTAAAAGACTTACGTAGCTTAGCAATAAAAAGCAGAAGAACAGGGATGAGGATCATATATATGACTATATAGAATGGAGCCACATACTTAATATAAAATACTAAGACAGATAAACTTGGCAAACTTAACAGGCTGAAAACGATAATAAGAATCCCAATAGGGAATACCGTTGATCTGTAATCCGACAATTGAAAATTCTGCGCGCATGTAAGCACGGTAGCATAGTAAAATACTCCAATTTTCACAAAGTTTCCGACAATCCACATCGCGAGAAGGAGGGACTCCAGATTTTCGAAGAAATTACCGATACGGATATAACGGAATGCTACCAAGATGGGGTATGATTTGTTGCCTATATCCGTTCCAAGCAGAAATAAAGTAATCAGGTTTACATATGTTAAACTCATAATGACTGTAAGGAGCGATATTAACACGAACTTCTTCGCCTTTGCAGGGTCTGTTAAACAAGGCAGGAAAAACGTAATTAAAAAAAACTCAGACGTCCAAGCTATAGGCGTGGCCGCTGATTTAATAACAGGTGTGATACCATGATGCAGGAATGGAAAAATATTTCTTAGGTCCAACTCAGGGATTAAAAGCAATAGAAAGAATAGAGGAAAGCAAAAAATAATCGTGAATAATACGGAGCTTCTGGTAAGCATCTCCAATCCTCCGCGTACAGCTATTGCAGCAAGTAATATGAAGACGGAAATAATGAGCAAAAGTGGGGTTTTAAACAGAAAATTGCCTTTAACGAAATCAGCATATTCTCTAACAATAAATCCAGAATTAATAAGAAAGAACAATAAGTAACCCATACCAATGATTTTACCTGCTATTTTGCCCAGAATTTGTTCACTGGCCTGAATAACTGTTTGTTGTGGGTAAAACTCGTGCAGTCGAGTCGAAACTAGTATGGCAATAATTCCTGATAAGATGGGGATAAGTCCTGTTAACCAGAAATCGTTATGGGCTCCTTGGGCGGTGATACTCGGCAGAACAATAAAGCCTGTAGCGAGTATAGTCGGATACATTATTATAGCCATTTGTAATGAGGAAATTTTTCCTCTTTCTAACATAGACATTCACCATCCTACGGATTATGACGCCGAAAACGCATGCTTAGCTTCCACCAAGGAGCTCTGATCAGAACATCATTCATTTCATTTGTTTTGGGAGTTGTTAAAGTTGATAAGTAAGGAACGCCTAATGAGCGTAAGCTACTTAAATGGAGAACGATCGCTATAATTCCCATCATAATACCAAGCAGCCCAAGAGATCCCGCTAAAAAAATTAACGGAAAGCGTAGTATTCGTACAGCAATCCCTGCGATGTAGCGTGGAATCATAAAAGAAGCAATACCAGTTATCGCAACGACAATTACCATCGGCGCAGATACAAGTCCTGCATGCACTGCTGCTTGTCCAATAACGAGCGCCCCGACGATACTGACAGCAGCGCCTACTTGCTTCGGCAAACGCACTCCAGCTTCCCGCATAGCTTCAAATGCAATTTCCATAATTAACGCTTCGATGAGCGCGGAGAAAGGAACTGCTTCCCGCGAGCTAGCCATACTAATCAGCAAAGAACCTGGCACCATCTCCTGATGAAACGTCAGTATGGCGACATATAGCGACGGTAGCAACAGAGAGATCAGAATAAAGCAGTATCGGAGCCAACGAATAAAGGTGGAGATTATAAAGCGTTGATAATAATCCTCATGCGACTGAAAAAGAGAAAATAACGTGATTGGCGCGACGAGAACGAAAGGTGTCCCTTCCGTCAAGATAGCAATACGTCCTTCTAACAGACAACTGCAAACAACATCTGGCCGTTCGGTGCTGAGTAGTTGGGGGAACGGAGAGTAAGGCTGGTCCTCAATCATTTCCTCGATGTATTCACTTTCCAGAATTCCGTCGATCTGAATGTTGCTTAATCGGCTTCTTACTTCCTCAACAAGTGAAGTATCAACTACACCATCGATATATGCGATTATGATATTAGTCCGAGTATATTCACCAATTTTTAATGTTTCTGTTCTAAGTAAGTGGCTTTTAATAATACGACGTATTTGCGATGTATTGGTCCGCAATGTTTCAGTAAAGCCTTCACGAGGCCCCCTAATTCCAGCTTCGGCAGCGGGCTCTTCAATCCCGCGTTTCTCCCAACTGGCCAAATTTAAAGCAGCACCGTATGCCTCATTATCCCACAGTAAAATCGGGCACCCCAATGAAAGATGTTCGATGCATTGTGCAAATGTGGTGACTTCCGTCGTTTGTGAAACGGGGATTTTGCTGGAGACCAGTTGAGCAATATTTTCAAAAGCTCCATGTTCTCCCCGCATAAGTGGATCGATAACATAATCCTCGATACGTTCACAGTTAGATAAACCATCAATGAAAACAAGTAGAGCTTTTATAGAACCACTGATGAGAAAAGTGCGATAAACGATATCCGAACAGTTAGCGTAAAGAGAGTGGAACATATCTTCATTTTGCTGCATGTTCGGAAAAAGCTTTTGTTGAATATCATGCATGTGGCTGAGCCCTTTCAATGAAAAGTATGTATATGTAATATTATCTAATTTATATATTCTAATACATTTACCGGTTCTTAAAAGTAAGCAGAAGAATAAAATTTAGCTCCTTCATCGGTGCAATAATGAAGTGCAGCATCTAATTAAAAACTCACAGGTGAAAAGTCAAAATTTGCATAGATATAACAAACATATCATTAACCTCCCGCCAAATTGTTGACAAAAGCGCTCAATAGGTTTAACCTCTAAATAGAACTGAATTAGTTACATTGAAGAGAGGAGATAGAATGAGTGCAAATAGTCGATTAACAGTGGCCTTTCATCTTATGACTTGGCTGGCGAATAAACAATTGAATAACATTGAATGGATTCCATCAGAACAAATGGCTACAAGTGTAAACACAAATGCTGTATTTATCAGGCGCATTTTAAGCTTGTTAAAGAAGGCGAAGTTAGTTCTTGTTCAGCACGGGGGCAATCATGCTGGATGGAAGTTAGCACGTAAAGCAAGTGACATTTTGCTACTAGAGGTTTTTGAAGCTGTGGAATCAAAACCACTTTTTGATATGCATCATAGCATTCTTAATCCGGCCTGCCATATTGCACAAGGCATTCAGCCGGCGCTCCAAGACGTTTATATCGACGTAGAAAACTCAATAAAACGTGAATTAAGCCAAAAAACCGTCGCGGACCTACTAAACCGTACATTAAACGGACGTTAATTATTTGTGTAGTACATACAATAAAAAACATTATGAGTTTCCATTCGTTTTTTTTGCTTTTCAATGTAACTGATTTAGTTCTATTGAAATGAAGGGAGTATTCACTGATGAATGCAAAATTATTTTTATTAGCATTGGGAACATTTGCAGCAAGCACAGAAGCCTTTATGATTGCGGGCATACTGCAACCCATTGCAAGAGATTTAAATGTATCTATATTCTCAGCAGGGCAGTTCGTAACTGTGTTCTCACTCACTTATGCAATTGGTTCCCCTATCCTTGCAACCTTGACAGGTAATTGGGAGCGTAGGAGGTTACTTGCAGTCGCAATGTTGATATTTGCTATTGGTAATCTTATTTGCGGTTTGGCGGACAGTTACACTGGTTTTATGGTCGGAAGAGTAATCGCTTCAATTGGAGCGGCAATATTTGTCCCAACAGCTTCTACAACAGCATCAGTGCTAGCAAAGCCGGAACAAAGGGGCAGAGCATTGGCAATTGTAATCGGAGGACAGACGATCGCGTTAGCGACCGGAGTTCCACTTGGTGCTTGGATGGCGCAAGCATTTCATTGGCAAACAGCTTTCTGGCTCGTGACTCTGCTGGCATTGATTGCGGCATTGCTTATCCGCTTGCGTTTTCCTGTACTTGCTCCACAAGAAGTTCCGTCTTTGCGAAAAAGGGTAGCTGTTGCCGCACAGCCGAATATCGGTAACGCCCTACTTATGACACTACTGTGGGCGTGTGGAGCTTTCACCTTCTATACTTACGTATCAAATACCTTTATTAATTTGGGAGCAGCGGAATCTACCATTACGCTTGTTTTACTTATTTGGGGCATAACCAGCTTTTTCGGCAGTAGTCTCGGAGGATACGCATCGGATAAGATTGGCACTCATCGTACACTTAGTCTTGTATTAACATGTTCCGCTCTGCTTTTGATTGGACTATCCGTTTTGGCGGGCTCTTCGCCATTCTCTGGAGCAGTAACTGTTGGAATGATTCTAATGGCCGTTTATGGTTGCTGTCTCTGGGCTTACATCCCGACTCAGCAGTCCAGATTAGTGACGCTTGGGGGAAAATCTGCCGGTGTTGTGATCTCGTTGAATGCGTCAGCTATTTATCTAGGCAGCGCAGGTGGGGCATATATAGGAGGTTTAATTGTAAATCACGGTCTAGTTGAAACTTTGGGTTATTTCGGAGGAGGAGGAATGTTACTAACTTTGCTTGTCTACACGTTGGGCCATCTAAACAGACGTGACGCATCAAAAGTAGCAAGCGATTAAATACAAATGTACTAATGCTATTGTTTTAATTAGTTGTAATTGTTGATAAAGGTAATACTAGGGGGGATGTATATTGAAAACTACAAATTTCACATACAAAAGTGCAACCGAACTGGCCAAGGATATGGCAGCAGGTAAGGTATCTTCTGTTGAGCTCACTCAAGCCGCAATTGATCGAATCAATGATTTCGATGAAAAAGTTAATGCCATCTGCGTACCCGATTTTGAGGAGGCTCTTGCAGTCGCGCGTAAAGCTGACGCAATACGCGCACGAGGTGATGAGCGGCCACTCCTAGGAATCCCGATGACGGTCAAAGAGTCATTTAACATTGCTGGGTTGCCGACAACTTGGGGGATTCCACATTTTAAGGATTTCGTAGCAGCGGAAGATGCTGTTGCTGTTGCACGCCTCAAGGCTGCTGGCGCTGTAATTCTCGGCAAAACGAATGTTCCGTTAGGATTAGGTGACCTGCAAAGCTATAACGATGTTTATGGAACGACGAATAATCCATGGGACCTAAGCCGTACGCCTGGGGGTTCATCTGGTGGTTCCGCTGCGGCCCTCGCTGCTGGCTATGGGGCACTTTCGATTGGCTCCGACATTGCTGGCTCACTGCGGGGTCCGGCACATTACTGCGGCGTCTATGCGCACAAGCCAACACTTGGGCTCCTGCCATCGCGCGGTCATTCGGCACCGCCAGCTCGTCCTCTCGCATTTGAACAAGACCTCAGCGTTATTGGGCCAATGGCACGCAGCGCCACCGATCTGTCGCTTTTGCTTGACATTTTATCCATTCCCGAAGAAAGATCTCTTGGCATTGCCTACAAACTCGTATTGCCACCAGCAAGGCATGATAGCCTGGTAAACTACAGAGTACTTATTTTAGACACGCATCCCCTGATACCGTCGGATTTGAGCGTACAGGAATCAATCAATCGACTTGCTGATCAACTCACCAAAGTTGGTACTAAGGTAGTAAGACATAGCTCTTTGTTACCAGATCAGACGGAAGCTGCGCGACTGTACATGCGCTTACTACTTTCGACTTTTTCTGCCAACTATCCTGCAGAAGTATATGAGTACTTCCAAAACGAAGCAAAGAAACTTGATGCAACGGATCTGAGTCTTGCCGCGGAACGCACGCGTGGATCGGCTCTGAGTCATCGGGACTGGCTTGCTGCCAATTACGCACGAGCAGAGTTGCGTCAACGTTGGAGTGAATTATTTGTTGAGTTCGACGTTGTTCTTTGCCCGGCAATGCCAACGGTTGCTTTTCAACATGATCATAAACCGGATATATGGCACCGTCAAATTATGATCAATGAAGTGAACTACGATTATCCTGACCAACTAGTGTGGGCAGGTATTGCAACAATCCCAGGACTTCCTGCAACGGTAGCTCCCATCGGACATTCAAATGAAAACCTGCCGATCGGCATACAGATCGTTGGTCCATTGTATGAGGATCGCACAACGATTCGGTTCGCTGAACTTCTTGAAAGGGAGTTTGGTGGTTTCGTGCCGCCAACGTTTGTTTAGATCTGTGTTCTAAACGGATACTCGATTATGGAAACACAGGCCAAAGATTTGTAATCATACAATGCGATGGATAGGGAAATATTAACTGGAGGAAAATTCTTATGCTTTTTTACAGTTCTGAACATGGACAAGTTTTATGGAATGAAGAGATTCATGCATCATTAATAGAATGGAACGGTTTTTCGTACGGTGAGAAGTTTCAAACAATTCTTCTCAAAGGAATTGAGCTGTTAGAACAAAAGAAAAGCGAAAAAATGTTAATGGATGTACGTAGCGGATCCGCAATCAATCAAGAAGATCAAAAGTGGATAGCTCATCAGTTTGTGGAACGGGCATATAGAGCTGGGCTTAGGCATATTGCCATTGTTTTACCTAAGCGCGCAATTGCCAAAATGAGTTTGGATAGAACCATAGTAGGTTTAGGGGAACTTCCGTATGAACTTTTGAATTTCAGTGAAATTAATGAAGCTGTTAAATGGTTATCTGATCTACGTTGAAATTTCTTTCCAAGAAAATTAGGGGGATGATTTGTATATGAATATTGTAATCGAGTAGTGGGTGTCAGAAGGAGTTAGAAGCAGGGAATTGGACATATTACAAAGGGAGATGCTACGGCATCTCCCTTTTGCAATAGAGGCGTTGTTTAGTATTAGACAATAAATTTTTCATCAGGAATTTGGTTGACATTAGCAAAATATTCATGGGTCTTTTTGCGAGACTGAGGGGTTAGTACGCGTTTGAGTTCCTCATTCAGCCAGCTAAGTGTTTTACTGCGCAGCGAATTGCGCATACTAACTTCAGCCTCGAGCATTGCTTGATTAATCACGCAGGGGGTGGCCCGAGTGCACGCGGCAACGTCTTCATCGAGACACAGAAAACTATTGTCTTTGATGTTTTTACATTGAAAAATGGGGGTCGCCCCTTCCACAGCTTCAACTACATCCCAAAAAGAAATATCTTCAGGAAGCTTGGCTAATCGATAGCCTCCTTTTACACCAGAAACAGAACTGACAATTCCAGACTTTGCTAATTTACTGAAAATTTTCGAAAGATAGCTCTCCGAAATACCTTGGAAAGTAGCAAGGTCTTTAATGCCAATACTGGAGTTCGGAGGAATATCAATTAAATATACCAAGCAATGCAGTCCATATTCAACACCAATACTATACTGCATGCAAACACCTGCTCTCTAAATATAAAAGTTGTAGTTATTAATATAAATCATCTTAGGTGGATTTAAGTCTCTTGTCAAATAGGGTTATTAGGTATTGGGAAGTAAAAGGTTATTAATTAATTTAAACAAAATACCTCGAAAATTAATGGTTGACAGCCATGTAGTAAAAAGATATATTAAGGACAAGGTTAATCGCCGATTAATTCAGTCGACGATATAATCTATTAAGTAAAATTAATATTTATGGAGGAAATTACACTATGCTAACCGGAAGGAGAGATAAGTCATGTCAACCGTTTTATACGTAACCGCACACCCACTAGAGATGAGTGCTTCCCATAGCTTGTCTGTCGGGCACGAGTTCATCCAATCATACAGGGAAGTAAACCCTAACGATGAAATTATTCATTTAGATCTTTTTAAAATGGATATCCCTAAATTGGACGCTGATGTATTAGATGGTTGGAAACAATTAAAGAACGGTGTATCTTTTGAAAATTTGAATAGGAGTACTAAGTTTAAAGTATCCCGCTTGAATGAAATTGTAGATCAATTTCTGGCGGCAACTAAAATCGTTGTCGTCAATCCAGTATGGAATTTTCTATTCCCATCCGTATTGAAAGACTATATTGACGCAATATGTGTAGCAGGAAAAACCGTTAAGTATACTTCTACAGGTATTATTGGATTGGCATCTGATAAAAAGTTACTTCATATTCAGGCTTCTGGCAGTGTGCTATCTGAGGGACCATGGGAAAGTTTCGAATTTAGCCATCGCTATGTGACTGCGATATCCAAGTTTATTGGCATCCCTTCGATTGAAGTTATATACATTGAGGGCACGGGGGCTTCACCAGATCAAGCACCTACGATCAGAGAAAATGCCATAAAAAAAGCGCACGAATTAGCCCGAACTTTCTAAAATTTGTAAATCTAATTTCATAAATTTATTGAAATCAGGTGTGACTATGATCCAAACGAATTCATCATATCGCCACCATGGAGACTTGGATTGGTTAAACAGTAATTTAGGTTTCACCTCTTCAAATGACAATAAGTCTAAAATGATGAGCTACGGATCGAAGTGGCGTTTGAATGATGACTTTGTATTCAGTCATATCAGTCATATTAACTCCATTAGTCTACTGGGTAATTTAGAACACAAAGAGGCATCATGAAATACATTTTCTTTGTTTTAGCTGGAGCTTGCAGTTATGGTTTATTATCTACCTTTGTAAAAAAAGCTTATGAGTCTGGTTTTAATGTTGGGGATGTCGTTGGCAGTCAAAGTCTTTTCGGTGTAATTATGCTGTGGATATTGGTATTTTTGACTACGAAGTCGGCCAAAGAAACTTCATCATCGAAAGAAATGAAAGTAACACGTCGCCAAGTACTTACACTTATGATTGTAGGAACTACGACAGGTTTAACGGGAATTTTTTATTATACCGCTCTGCAGTATATTTCAGCCTCATTTGCAATCATATTATTGTTTCAATTTACGTGGATAGGTATTTTATTGGAAGCACTGGTTGAACGCAAACGTCCTGGTAAAGACAAGATTCTATCACTAATCATTCTATTTGCTGGGATTACTATGGCAAGCGGCTATCTAGGTAGGGACCATGAAGCAGTATCCTGGATAGGTGTTTCACTTGGCCTCTTGTCTGCAGTTACTTATACGCTATTCATTTGGTTTAGCGGGAAAACAGCCAAGAATATTGCTCCAATTACACGAAGTGCAATTATGTTATCTGGTTCGTTTGTTCTCATCATGTTTCTGTTTCCACCACATTTTCTTATAAATGGATCTTTACACGAAATGCTTTTACCTTGGGCTCTGCTGCTTGCACTATTCGGGATCGTCATTCCACCTTTATTTTACGCCATTGGCGTACCTCGTGTTGGCGGTGGTCTAGCTACAATTTTGAGTGCAGCTGAGCTACCTGCGGCCGTTATTATGTCGTATTTCGTATTGAATGAATCAGTCAACTGGCTGCAATGGTTCGGTGTAGGAATTACGATGTTCGGAATTGCCTTGCCCGAAATTATGAAGCGAAGGATTAGTTAAGTGAAAAAAAATCGCAGTAATGTAACTTTGCAATTATCGCTTTAAGTCCACAATAAATGAGCGATATTAATAACATAAATGAGGTTATTTAATTCAAATAAAAGGAGAAATGACAAATGGAAATCAGATTGGACTATATGAAAGTGCGCCCTGAATCATTGCAAACACTATTAAAATTGGAAGGGTATGTGCAGAAGAGTGGTCTTGAGCACAAACTGTGGGAGCTGATTAAAATTCGTGCCTCACAAATCAATGGATGCGCCTTCTGCATTGACATGCATACGAAAGATGCAGTTGCGGCGGGGGAGACGGAACAGCGATTGTACCTACTCAATGCATGGCGAGAAGCTCCATTCTATACAGAATCAGAGAGAGCTGCACTCGCATTAACGGAAGCTGTGACTAGAATTTCGGATGCTGGCGTACCGAAGGAATTGTATGAACAAGTACGTAAACATTTCGATGAAAAACAATTTGTTGATTTAATTATGGCTATTAATGGTATTAATTGTTGGAATCGAATGGCAATTTCAACTGGTATGATACCTGGTGAATATCAACCGGCTGCAAAAAAATAAGAGATTCTACAACAGTGAAAATCATAATTTATGAATGATGTTATCTAAACCAAATAAAAGGAGAAATGACAAATGGAAATTAGATTGGATTATATGAAAGTGCGCCCGGATTCATTACAAACACTATTAAAGTTGGAAGGCTATGTGCAGAAAAGTGGTCTTGATCAAAAATTAGTGGAATTGATTAAAATCCGCACCTCGCAGATTAATGGTTGTGCCTTCTGCATTGATATGCATACAAAAGATGCACGAGCAATGGGAGAAACGGAACAACGATTGTACTTGCTCAATGCATGGCGGGAAGCTCCGTTCTATACAAAATCGGAACGTGCTGCACTCGCATTAACAGAGGCTGTGACCAAAATCTCGGATGCAGGTGTGCCAGAGGATATCTATGAAGTGACACGCAGATATTTCGACGAAGAACAATTTGTTGATCTAATCATGGCAATTAATGCAATAAACTGTTGGAATCGAATGGCGATTTCAACAGGTATGGTACCAGGAGATTATCAGCCGGCTGCAAAAAAATAAGAGATTTTACAACTGTGAAAATATGATTGATCCTATCCAAACCAAATAAAAGGAGAAATGACAAATGGAAATCAGATTGGACTATATGAAAGTGCGCCCTGAATCATTGCAAACACTATTAAAATTGGAAGGTTATGTACAGAAGAGCGGTCTTGAGCACAAACTGTGGGAACTGATTAAAATTCGTGCCTCACAAATCAATGGATGTGCCTTCTGCATTGACATGCATACGAAAGATGCAGTTGCGGCGGGGGAGACGGAACAGCGATTGTACCTACTCAATGCATGGCGAGAAGCTCCATTCTATACAGAATCAGAGAGAGCTGCACTCGCATTAACGGAAGCGGTGACCAGAATTTCGGATGCTGGCGTGCCGAAGGAATTGTATGAACAAGTACGTAAACATTTCGATGAAAAACAATTTGTTGATTTAATAATGGCAATTAATGGTATTAATTGTTGGAATCGAATGGCAATTTCAACTGGTATGATACCTGGTGAATATCAACCAGCACAGAAATAAGGGATTTCAACACTGAAACTAAAAATATATGTAAGATGCTATTCAAACTAAATAAAAGGAGAAATGACAAATGGAAATTAGATTGGACTATATGAAAGTGAGCCCCGACTCCTTACAAACCTTATTAAAGTTGGAAGGGTATGTGCAGAAAAGTGGTCTTGATCAAAAATTAGTGGAATTGATAAAAATCCGCACCTCGCAGATTAATGGTTGTGCCTTCTGCATTGATATGCATACAAAAGATGCACGAGCAATGGGAGAAACGGAACAACGATTGTACTTGCTCAATGCATGGCGGGAAGCTCCGTTCTATACAAAATCGGAACGTGCTGCACTTGCATTAACAGAGGCTGTGACCAAAATCTCGGATGCAGGTGTGCCAGAGGATATCTATGAAGTGACACGCAGATATTTCGACGAAGAACAATTTGTTGATCTAATCATGGCAATTAATGCAATAAACTGTTGGAATCGAATGGCGATTTCAACAGGTATGGTACCAGGAGATTATCAGCCGGCTGCACATAAATAATAGTCTGTTAGTAACGTTTGATGATGTGCTATTGGTGCCAAGGAAGTCTGAAGTGTTCGGTAAGGAGATCGTCGTTTCAACGGTTCTTGCTCCTCATGTGAAATTGAATATCCCGTTCATCAGCCTCAGTTTTAAATTGATTGCAGAAATCTCCAAAAACATAGGCAGCCATATGAAGGGAAACGAAATCTCCAAGCTGCAAGTTTCCGAGCATATGTAGGAGCGTGGCTGGTAATGACAAAAATTGGGGTTCTCGCGCTTCAGGGCGCGGTAGCAGAGCATATTCGTGGCATCAAGAAAGCGGGCGCCGAGGGCGTTGTAGTTAAACGTCCAGAGCAGTTAGCTGAGCTTGATGGCATTATTCTACCAGGCGGAGAAAGTACGACAATTGGTAAGCTGATGCGTACGTTTGGTTTCATCGAAGCGCTGAGACAGTTTTTTGCGGCAGGGAAACCGATTTTCGGCACCTGCGCAGGGTTGATTGTTATCGCGAAAGAGATCACCGGACAGCCCGAAGCCCACCTTGAGCTGATGGATATTACGGTGACTCGCAACGCGTTCGGGCGTCAGCGCGAAAGCTTTGAGACGGATCTGCCGATTAAAGGCATCGACGAGAATGTTCGCGCTGTTTTCATCCGTGCGCCACTGATTGAAAAAGTGGGCCCGGGTGTGGAAGTTCTGGCTACGTATGACGGCCAGATCGTTGCGGCGCAGCAAGGGCATCTCCTTGCGTCATCATTCCACCCAGAGCTGACAGACGATTTCCGTCTGCACAGCTATTTCATAGATATGGTAAAACAAAGTCAAGCATAATTGATGGTACAAGCACCTTGATATCACCGGATACTTCGGTAAGGGTGCTTGCTTCCATATATAACCATTTTTCGCTAACGGGAATTTCCTTGTTTGATGTAAAGTTACTTCGAAACGATTTGGCAGCCGTGCAAGCAGCGATGCAAAATCGTGGCAAGCAGATTGAAGGGCTGAACGGTTTACAGCCTTAGATTTAATTCGCAGAAAGCTTCTCCAAGAAACAGGAGAGTTCAAAAATCGCCGCAACACCGTTTTCCATGAGGTGGCTGGTCGTAAAAGGCTGATGAGTTGATCCAGGAAATTCGGAGACCGTATTAAAGAGCTGGATGATGAGATTCGCGTATTCGACGAGTCCTTTCAACAAAGTTCTCCTCTCTATACCGTATATGCCCCATACTAGCGTGCCTGTAGGCCGCTCAGAAGAAGAGAATGTGGAGATGTGCCGTGTAGGGGATACTCCATAATTCGATTTTGAAGTGAAGCCGCACTGGGAAGTGGCGCAGGAGCTGGGCATTCTGGATATCGAAGCGGCGGCGAAGGTAACGGGCTTGCCGTTTCGTTTTCTATAGAGGGCTTTGCGCAAGATTATAACGCGCATTGATCAACTTCATGATGGACCTGAACAGCGATGAGCATGGTTGTGAAGAGATGCTGCTGACATATATCGTTAATCTCGATAGTTTAACAGGTATAGGTCAACTTCCGAAGTTTGAGGAAGATGTCTTCAAAGTTGAGTATTCGGAATATTTCCTAATTCCGACGGCAAAGGTCCTGGTTACGAATTATCATCGGGAAGATATTTTGACAACCGAGCAGCTGCCTGTTAATTTCGTTGCGTTCAGCACATGCTTCCGCTCGGAGGCCGGTTCGTCTGGAAGAGAGACACTCGGCTTGATTTATATTTGCTTCTGTCTCTCTCATTCTATTGATAAATATGCAAGGGAGAAAATATGAGTTATAAAATACTTTTATTTGATTTAGATGATACTTTGTTAGATTTCGGTGCGAATGAAAAGGATTCGTTAAACAAACTATTTCAGCATTTTGGATATACACTTACGGATGAATTGTTTCAAGCTTATAACTCTGTCAATAAACATTTATGGACTGAATATGAAAGTGGAAATATTGTGCTAGATAAAGTGCTAAATTCAAGATTTTCAGAAACAATGTTAAGACTGGGGATAGTTGTGGATGGCCACGCATGGGAAAATATATACAGAGAATTTTTAGGTAACGGATGTCAGCTTATGGAGGGAGCTTTAGAAATCTGCCAAAGCTTATCTGTATCCCATAGACTGTTTATTATTACTAATGGCATAACCCAAATTCAGATTAAGCGATTGAAACAGTCAGGCTTGTATGAATATTTTGAAGATATTTTTGATTCTCAGAGTATAGGATTCCAAAAGCCATCGAAGAGTTTTTTCAATTACGTTTTGAGTCGTATTAAAGATTTTAACTTAACGGATACGCTAATTATCGGTGATTCGTTAAATGCTGATATAAAAGGCGGCCAACTCTCAGGAATTGATACATGCTGGATTAATAGAAAATCAGAAAAAGAGGATGGGGACATCCAAAGTACATATATGGTTACAAACTTAGCAGATATATATGATATTTGCCTCCCATTAAAATGAGCTTATCATGATAAATTAATAAAATCACAATTGACACGTAGATGTAATAGAGAAGATTCGGTGTGCCAATCTATGATGGAAGGAGATCACCATGGAACGAGACATAAAAAATCACTTGAAATCGAACCAATTCGTTCCGGAGCTTCCCTATCAAATATCCTCTTTTGGGGATTGGAACTCGAACGTTAAAGATCAAACAACACCACTAAACAAAGATATGATGGACTTTATTCAATCCGGCAAATTACTACTTGATACTATCAGTCGTCTAGATATCGTTCTCTGGGTTAGGGACTATACAACAAGACGCTTATTATATATATCAGAAGGTAGCAAGGAAGTTTTTGGGATTTCTCAAGAAGACGCTTTTAAATATTCAAGTTTCATTCACGTTGTTCACCCTGAGGATGAACATATACTTGAAGAAAAAATTTTCGTAGGACATCATGAATTACTCGAATATCGGATTATTCATCCGTGTACAAAAGAAATTAGGTGGATACAATCACAAGTTAGGTTGGAAAAAGATGATAGTGGTCAAATAAAGGTACTTCACGGTATTTCAATTGATGTGACCGACCGCAAACACTCTGAAGAGGTCGTTAGAGCCCAGAACGAAGTCTTAAATCAGATCGCACTGGGAAGACCTTTATTGAAGATACTACGATGTATTGAAGAACAGACGACCGCAAAGTTGCCGGGAAGAATAGCTTCCATCCTGCTTGTAGATCCACAGAGGAATGTGTTTCTCGAAGGTGCTTCTCATATGATACTGCAGAATTACCATAAAACGATTCTTGAGAAACCACTTGAAACATTACATGATCCAATCTCTAAAGCTGTAACTCTGAAAATGCCTATAATCATTCCTGATATCAACGATGATTGGGAGCAAAGTGTGTTTAAACAAATGGCTATAAAATGTGATTTAAATTCGTGTTATGTTTATCCAATTATATCGAACGAGCATAGGGTAGTAGCAGTATTTACACTTTATTCGCAAATCTATGCAGCACCAAAAAAATATGAACTCGAGTTGATTGAAGCCTTAACTCATCTTATTTCTCTTGCCATTGAACGTAATGATTTCGAAGAAAAAATTTATCGCTTCGCCTACTTCGACACGTTGACAGGATTATACAACCGAAGTTATTTTAATGAGCATGTGATTCAAACCTTGAAAGAAGCAGAACAATCAAAACAGAAATTTGCGTTGCTGTACATCGATGTTGATAAATTCAAATGGATCAACGATTCACTGGGGCACAACATGGCAGATCAGCTTCTTGTCCAGATTGCAGAACGAATGAAACTAATTGTTACAGGAGAAGAACAAGGGTTATTTCGTATTGGTGGCGATGAATTTATGTTATTGGCTAGGGATGTTGCAACGGTATCAGATGCAATAGACATAGCTGAAAAATTGATAAATTATTTTAAAGAATCTTTCTTTCTTATGGATCATGAACTCCGAATCGGTTTAAGCATCGGTATCAGTGTTTATCCTGATCATGGTCTGACAGCGAATGAGCTAATTAGTCACACTGATACTGCTATGTATCAGGCAAAATCAAGAGGGAGAAATAACGCCAAGGTTTATCATACTTCCTATGACGCCACTTTTTATGAAAATTTTTTGCTGCATACCCAGCTTCATAAAGCTCTAGTTGATAATCAGTTTATTCTTCATTACCAACCAAGAATAGAATTAGAAAACGGATTGGTTCAGAGCGCGGAAGCGCTCATTCGTTGGAATCATCCAGAGAGGGGATTAATTATGCCTGGTGATTTTATTCCTCTTTCTGAAGAGTCCGGATTCATCTTAACGCTTGGAGAATGGGTCTTGAAGGAAGCATGTAGACAAAATAAAGAATGGCAAGATCGCGGTTATCCAAAGATGCGCATCGCTGTGAATGTTTCTGCACAGCAGTTTCAGCAGCAATCATTCATTTCGAAGATAAAAGAGGTTCTATCGGATACAGGATTGGCACCTGAGTACCTGGAAATTGAGATTACGGAAAGTGCATTAATGAATCATGAAGAAAAAAACATCAAAATACTTCATCAATTGAATCAAATGGGTGTGTATGTTTCCGTCGATGACTTCGGCACGGGCTATTCCTCTCTCAATTATTTGAAGAGATTCGAAGTTAAAGCACTGAAAATTGACCGGTCATTTATTCACGATCTGAATGACATTCAGGATGTGGCCATAACAAGGATGATTATCTCTTTGGCTCAAAGTTTGAGGCTTGAAGTTATTGGAGAAGGCGTTGAAAATTTGGATCAGCATACATTTTTACTTAATAACGGCTGCCATTACGCTCAAGGGTTTCTCTATAATAAACCTTTAACGACTTTTGAGATGGAAAATCAAATAAATACCGAAAGATTTCGTGCTTTATAGTGACGTAAGACATCACATAGCTAATTTCAAATCTTAAACTCCCAATTATTATTGCTCATCGCAAAATAAAGATAGCATATGTCCTTCAATCCAATTGAAAAGGATCGGCCAAGGCAGTTGCTTTTCAATATATATTATAACCTTAGGAGGGTTTTTTGATGATTATGTCCCAACTCAAGGTACACTCATTAATATCCAAACTTCGCTTAGTGAAAAGTAAACTCATAATAGCCTTCGTGTTGATACTACTAGTACCAAGTTTCTCCATTGGTTGGTTTTCTTATTCGATAGCAAAAAGCAAAGTGGATGAACAAATGGAGCGATCAGCTACTGAAAATGTAAGAATGCTGAATCAAACAATTACTCTAATGTTAACGGGTCAGATGAAAAGTATAGATTTCCTCTCTCGACAAATTGACAACGAGTCAATAGGTACAAAACAGGTGGATAAAGAATTAGAAACTAAAAAAATATTGGATCGATACTTAGTAGTTCATCCTGAATTTGAAGACATTATTATTTCGACAGAAACAGAGGGAGGTGTGTCCCTAATTGGTAGCGAAAAGCTTCCCAATCATTTAAATTCAAAAGAAAGTGCATGGTATAAACAAGCAACAGAAAACAAAGATAAAGTTATTATAACGGAACCGTTTATATCTCAAGGTACCAATAACACGGTTGTTGGAATGGCAAAGGTTATGAATGAAGGTCATGGCATTATTATGGCAGTACTTAGTCTTAAACCATTTGAAGAAATAGTGAATGGAGTAAAAATAGGTAGTAAAGGCTATATATTCTTATCTGATGAAAAAGAACGATATTTATTTCATCCAACACAAAAATCAGGTGCTGTGTTAATAGGTAATACTACACAAATCATATATGGTTCTGATTTTGGAAAATTTGCTTATATTAATCCAAATGACGGAAAGTCTAAAGAAATGTATTTTACAACGAATCCCTTAACCGGATGGAAGTTACAAGGAACTTGGTATACTGAAGAATTAGCTCAAACAGCAGCCCCGATTTTTAACAGAACAATACTGATAATTGCCATCGCTCTAATTGCAGGAAGCCTAATTGTATTCCTCATTGTTCGTTCTATTGTATCCCCGCTGCGTACTTTAAAAGATACTGCCTTGAGGATCGGCTGGGGGGATTTAAGTAAACGTGTAAATATTAAATCGAAGGATGAATTCGGTGAAGTTGCTGCAATATTTAACCATATGGCCGATACACTCAAGTCTGTTCTTGTAGAAGTTCGTGAATCCTCCAACCAATTAACTACTTCTGCAGAACAATTGTCGGCAAATGCCGTTCACACCTCTCAGGTTACTGAAGATATTGCTATTGCAGCTGAACGTATGTCAAACGGAGCAAATTTGCAAGCCCAAACCGTAGAGGAAAGCGCACAAACAATTAATCAAGTTTCTGTTAAAATACAACAAATCGCTTCAAGCGCGCTAACCGTTGCCGAGACGACCACAAAAGCAGTAGAAAAATCAACGGAAGGTGGACAAGCAATTCAGTCTGCCGTAAAACAGATGGATTTCATTAGTGGTTCTGTAAATGGATTGGTACTTGTCATTGATCATCTAGCTAATACTTCGCAAGAGATAGGGCAAATCACAAGAGCCATTACAGAAATTGCTCAGCAAACTAATCTGCTTTCTTTGAATGCAGCAATTGAGGCTGCTCGTGCAGGTGAACACGGTCTTGGATTTGCTGTTGTTGCTAGTGAAGTGAAGAAACTTGCTGAACAATCTTCGATCTCTACGGAAAAAATCACAACTTTGATCCATGCTATTCAAGAGGAGATCGAGAAGTCTCAACAATCCTTGTTGTCGGTAACTCAAGAAGTAAATGTGGGTATGGAGGTTATGCATAGTGCAGGTAACTTATTTTCTGAAATTGAAAGTTTTATTGATGGGGCAAATAGCCAGGTCCAAGAAGTGTCTGCAGCTGCACAACAGATCTCTACTGGAGCTTTTAAAGTCGTCCAAGGCATTGAAGGTATAGCTAGAGTCGCACAAACCACAGCAGCCGGAACAGAGAATGTATCTGCGGCCGTTGAAGAACAATTGGCTTTCATGCAAGAAATCTCTTCATCTTCTTCTACTCTTGCGAACATGGCAGGTGACTTGGAAGGATTAGTGGACAGATTTAAATTGTAAGTTGGTTCGAAGGATTCTGAATTGAGTTCCTAGATAACAAAGGTATTTAATAGTAATCACGTTCCGGTGAAATCAAAAATCTAGAAATTATAAAAAATAGAGCTGTATGATAAATACGAAAGAGTGCTCTATACATTTAATAGATGGAGAGGGAAGTGCGAATATGAGCATAATTCAATACGATAATGAGTTAGAGAATGCTATCTTTTTCTGCGATTATATAACAGTTATGAATGACGGAGTAATGACAGGTGGGGGTAATATTAAAGCATATGATGAAAAAAAAGTTCAGATCGGTGATGAATGGTATTCACGTGAAAAATCAACTTTTATTGTTTCTCTGCCTCCTCAAGCCTATATTAACTTCTAAATGAAGATCCATATTAAAAACATAATTATTGTGCGGAAAAGTTTTGATCTCTTTTTTGTGATATAGATGTAAAAGTGTGATATATAGAATTATCAAATTGGAGACTTGGAGGGAGTCGAACTTGAACGGGTTTCAACTAAAATTATTATCACTATTGCTCCTCGGAGTAGTAATATTCATCTGGTTGCTAAGCGGATGCGTTTCTCATGAAAATAAATCTCCAGACCCACCGAGAGAATCCGATAAAAGAACTTCACTCACGACAACTTCAGGATCCCGTTTGGTTAAGCATCTAAAAGGAGTATCTATAATTCCAGTCAACCCGAAGCGTATAGCTGTATTGGACTACAGGATAGCTGACTCTCTGCTCGCTCTGGGGATCAAACCAGTGGCGACTGGAAGTTTTATAGGATCGACAGATATTCCCTATATGGACGGTCATCCGTTAAAAGAGTCAATTAATCTCGGAGATGCGCCTAACCTAGAAGCAATCTTGGCTACCGAACCGGACTTAATCATTGGGACTGATGCGCAGACGATCGCTTATGAAAGCTTGTCTCAAATCGCTCCAACTGTCATTGTACCAGTGGCTCCTAAAGATTGGCAGGTTGCTTTACAAGAAATGGGACAGATGTTGGACCGAGAGCGGCAAGCAATAGACTGGATCACACGATATTCGGAGAAGGCAGATGAAGCGAAAAAACAAATAAATGGGCGAGTGCCATCGAATGAAACGGTCATGTTCTTGCGTGTACTTAAGAAGGAGTTCAGGCTTTATGGAGAGCGACAGTTGACCGGAACGCTTCTGTATCAAGACCTTGGGCTAAAGGCTCCTCTACAAGTATCTTCCATCGAAGGAGTTAACAAAGTAATTTCCATGGAGATGCTTCCAGAAATCAACCCTGATTATATTTTGTTAGATGTTGGTGCCATTGCGCAAGCAGACGACAAACAAGGCGAGGCGTTGTACAATGACTTGCTGCAAAGTTCATTGTGGAAAAGCTTGAAAGCTGTTCAGAATAATCATGTGTATCGCGTTCCTGAGTGGTTTTTCCGTACGGACTTTCCTATCTCCCGAGGCAAATCACTGACGTTCGTCATCGACGCGCTTATTAACGGAAAAGGAACTCTGCAAAAGTAAGTTAGTAGACTTTTAAGCGTATGCCCCATTCTAATAATGTCATTTGACATCTAAGTATTTTAAAACTAGGAGGAGTGGTAATGTCGGACATGACCGAATCACAATTTGCTAAAATATCTAGAGCACTCGCTGAACCTAGGCGTTTTCAAATTCTGAAAGAAATTAGAGTGGCTGTTCAGCCACTGCCGTGCAGTGTTTTGCTCGAAGCCCATAAAGTAAGTGCATCTACAATTTCCCACCATCTTAAGGAGCTTGAAATCGCAGGTTTAATAGAGAATATTCGTGAAGGTAAAAATGTAAGCCTTATTTTCAAACCAGAGGTACTCCAGGTTTATCTAGATAAAATTTCCAAGGATCTTATTAAAAGTCTTTTTCCATTTAAAGAAAGTTAAGTAACAATCTTGGGTTCTTCATTTTGGCCATTTATGAGAGATAGGGATGTGGTTGATGCTATTGAAGCGGTAGTTTCACCCGAAGTTGGAATTTTCTACACCTCATCGGCTTTGGTGGAGTGCCGGAGGGTGTATTGGCAGCCGCAGCGTTGAAATATTGAGGAAGCATACCTACCCAATCAAGAATTGTAAACGCATTCTATAGTGATGCGTGCTAATTGAAAAAATCGTTATATAAAACCATTTTCACTTGCCTAGTGAACCCTTTTGAGTAAATTTGCTTACTCTTTCCCCCTTAATATTTCTTTGGGAGGAGTTATATTGCTAAATTATCAGAATGTTATATCAGATATAGAATTAGCCATCGAACGGAAACGTTATGAATTGAATAATGCAGCTGAAACTTACGGAGTACTATCTGATTACATATTAGGACTTTCAAAAGAGCTTGACGAGCTCCTTAACAAACTTGATAGGGAAAAACAGTCGGTTAAATAAAGGCTTTAAAGGAGATTTACAAATATATAGTGTTGAAGTATTAACCATGCTATTCTCTGAGCAGGGAGGTCAGCAACTTATTTGAGTAAAGGGAGATGCTACAGCATCTCCCTTCTTTGTTATCCCGAAACAAACCGAAAAATAGTGAAAATTACGTGTCAGAGTTTATCGTTAAGGTCAAACCGGCTATATGCTTGAGGATTTAGTTTAGTTGATGATCGTTTGTATTGTGAAGTGATTGTCGCATTGATGGTGATGGAATCGCTCATATCGATCTTGGTCCATTGATATTTGAATTTTTCGGCACATAATAGCCTTCTAACATGTCCCACAATTGCTCGGCAACATCCTGCGGAGATAGGGGCATGTTGTTTTTGATCCACCATTCCACGACGCCTACGTAAGCAGATAATATAAATTGAATGGCAACCTCATTGTTTCTTTCCTCATAATTCCCGCTTACTTTCAATCGTTCCATAATTCCATTTTTGACAAGCTCAATTAATTGCTTTTGAAAACACGGAACTCCTTTATTGGTAAGAACTGTGAAATAAAAGGAAAAATGTGCTTCGAAATAAAGAAACATCGACAGAAGAGAGTGATCAAAATCTAATTTCTCCTCTGGAAGTTTCGATAAAATGCAAAAATTCAACATGTTTTCTAAATGATCTCTTATCGCTTTATCAAGTAAATCAAATTTATCCGCATAATGAAGATAGACGGTGCCCCTATGTATATTAGCTCTATTCGAGATATCGTTAATTGTAATCGTATCGAAGTCTTTCTCGGACATTAATTCAATTAAAGCTTGATAAATGGCATCCCTAGTCTTAACGGTTCTTCTGTCTACTTTAGTCATGATTTTTCACACTTCCCCCCAGCTTAAATTCTGATCAAATTTGAACGATGTGTCAATTAGTTGACACAAATCACTTTTTTGAACATTGAGATACAATGAGGACTCTTTATAATTTAAATCAATACATGTGAGTTAATCAACAGATGTCAGTAAATCATGTTGAAAACTAACCATGTATAGCAATAAAAAAAACGGAAGAGAGGCGGAGTGATCATGAAAATTGAAGTTTGGTCGGATGTCATGTGCCCGATGTGCTATATCGGGAAAACGAATTTAGATAAGGCTTTACAAGAATTCGGACAGAAGGAACAAGTAGAGATCGTCTATAGACCGTTTCAGCTATTTCCCGATGCTCCCAGCCATACAGGCAAAAACTATTATGATTGGACAGCTATGATTCATGGAGGCGGAATGTCTTCCGAATATGTAAGAGAGAGTAACAAATCGGTGGTTGAGATGGGTAAAAATATTGGCCTCACTTATAATCTTGACACTTTGATTCCAGCCAATACGACAGATGCACTACGCGTGGCAATTTATGCACAGGAACAGGGGAAAGCAGCCGAATGGATGGCTACCATTTATAAAGCTTACTTTACCGATGCTCTGGATATCAGCGATCATGAGACACTTGCTAAGCTAGCTGGAGAGAGCGGTCTTGAAACCAGTGTTGTTCTTGGTATGTTGTCCAGTGATCGATACAAAGATACGGTCAAGAAAGAACGTCAAACAGGATCTAGAATGGGGATTTCTGGGACACCATTCTATATCTTTAATGATAAGTATGCTGTATCCGGGGTAAGAAGCAGCCATGCATTCCTCGAAATAATTGAACAAGTGTGGAGAGAGGAACACCCTCTGCAGATGATTGACAACGGAATAAACGGCAGTTCCGAAGGTGGTATTTGCGGGGTAGATGGTTCGTGCAAAATATAATGGATCGTAATTTTAAGAACGATTAAAAAAGAATATTATTGACACGCACAGCAGTTAATTTCGAAATCATTTCTTTTTCTCAGAGTAATTAACAATGTATAAGATAAAGGAGAGCATCCAAAATGAAGACTAACTATAAACCAATCTTTGAAACTTTAAAACTTCGTTCAGGTGTACAACTCAGAAATCGGGTGCTCATGGCACCGATGACCAATTCTTCCTCTCATGAGGATGGCACCGTGTCAGAGCAAGAGCTGGCTTATTATCGAGAGCGGGCAGGAGGAGTTGGTGCAGTTATTACAGCTTGCGCTCATGTCACGCCAGAAGGACAGGCTTATGTAAATGAACTCGGTGCGGATAATGATAGCTGCATTCCAGGTCTGACTAAATTGTCACGCACAATTCAGGACCAAGGCTCGAAAGCAATTTTGCAAATATTCCATGCCGGAAGAATGACCTCGCCAGATTTAAATGGCGGCCAGCAGCCGATTAGTGCCAGCGGAATTGCCGCAGTACGTCCGGGTTCAGTTTCGCCGAGGGAAATGACGGAAGATGAAATCAATACCATCATTCATGCCTTCGGCGAAGCAACTCGTAGAGCCATTGTAGCGGGATTTGACGGCGTTGAGATACATGGCGCGAATACGTACTTGATTCAGCAATTCTTCTCCACTCACTCTAATCGCCGTACCGATGGGTGGGGAGGAACGCTTGAAAAAAGAATGGCTTTTCCACTTGCCATTATTGATAGTGTCCAGAATGCGGTAGCTACACATGCCAAAGAACCGTTTATCGTAGGTTACCGGATCTCGCCTGAAGAAATGGAAAATCCGGGCATCACTATGGAAGACACGCTTCACTTGGTGGACGTTTTGGCTGAACGGAAGCTCGATTACATTCATGTGTCAGTAAGAGGTTTTTGGGATGGATCAATTCGGGATAAAGAGGATACTCGGTCACGCGTCTTGTTAATTCAGGATAGGGCAGCTAATCGAGTCCCCGTAATAGGAGTGGGAGGACTATATTCGCCGGAAGATGTTACTAAGGCTCTAGAAACCGGTGTATCTTTAGTGGCCTTAGCGCATGCAATCATAATGGAACCTAAGTGGGTTGAAAAGGTCCTAACTAATCGGGATGCCGAAATCAGATCTACCTTACCGAAATCGGCTCAAAAAGAACTGGTTATACCTGATCCCATGTGGGATTTACTTCTGAGTGTTCCTGGTTGGTTTCCGGTTGTGTAAATACGCTAGCGCCACATCAGAGCCAACAATGTTACTTGGCGAGTTTCAGCACCTAATTATTATTCTGTCAAAGTCAGTCCCTATGCATGCATGGGGATTGACATTATTATGTCATGTTCCTCGAATATATCGTAAACAGTTCAATTGATTAATCGCGACAGGAGAAGTTTATAAGTTAGAAACAACTTAACTAACGATGTATTTTTTACAATGAAGACATGAAAAAAGTATTTATTCCAACAACAATTTTCACATCACGATCGATGCTTCAGATACTGCCTTCGCGGCAGTACATACAACAGGTGATATCAGTCAAATTGCAAATGCAGAACTCTCAACAAGAATAGATTCCATGCAAAGAGTCGGTGGAGCTTATGGACAATTCCCCAACAAAGAATGACATTAAGGACGCAAAAGTTATCGCACGACTGGAGATACGCTGTACTGAGCCTTCTTCAAGATGTTTATGCCGAACTGAGGAAAGCCATGAAAATTCGCGAGCACCTGACAACTGACCTTCGTGTTTTGCAATTACGTTTCCATAATTGGCTAGATCGGTATTTTCCAGAGTTCATCGCCCGAACTGTCTTATTGAAGACGACATTAACCTAGTGAAGCTGGTTGTCAAAATCCATTATGAGCTTTATTTCATGCCTGGGATAAACAAATAAAAAAACAACAGCCGGAATAAGGCTGCTGTTTTATTGTACAGAGAGCTCTTTTTAATCTTTAAGTCAATAATAAACTCACAATTGCCGTGTTGCTCTAAAGTTATTATTATCTGCGGCGTAAACGCTTATCATCTATGGCTGGATTTATCAAGAAGGTATTGTCTGCTTCGTTAAGATCGGTGCCAGGAGGAACGATTTTGTCGATGCGATCAAGGGTATCCTCGTTCAGTACAACGTCCGCACCAGCCAAAAGATTTTTAAGTTGTTCTGGCGTCCGCGGGCCAATAATGACGGACGTTATAGCCGGATGTGACAAGACAAACGCAGTTGCCATGTGCGCTAGAGGTATTTCCACTTCTGTGGCAAGTTGAGTGAGCTGCTGAACAGCAGCCAATTTCAACTGATTTCCCGGTACCGAGAGGTCGAATGCACGCTTTTGAAGCGATGCACGATTACCTGTAGTTGGGTCCATCTGTCCTGACAACCAGCCGCTGCTCAGAGGCCCGTAGGACAGAACACCCATTCGATAGCGTTGCGTTGAGGGGAGCACAGCCGATTCGTTCGTTCTATTGAGTATTGAGTACCTAGGCTGCTCCGTAAGGAAGCGGTGATGATTGTGCTTATCCGCGACCCATTGTGCCTCGACGATCTGTTCCGCCGGAAATGTGGAAGAACCAATTGCACGAACCTTGCCTGAGCGAATTAGATCTGAGAGTGCTGAGAGAGTCTCACCGATGTCCGTATTCGGATCGGGACGATGCATCTGGTAGAGATCGATATAGTCGGTACCAAGCCGCCGTAAACTATCTTCGACTGCGCGGATGATCCAACGTCTAGCCCCCCCGCTCTGGTTGGCATCATGCGCCATCGGTAAGCCAAATTTAGTTGCCAGCAACACCTTATCACGCTTTCCCTTAAGTGCCTTCCCAACAATCTCCTCGGACTCACCCTTTGAATACACATCTGCTGTGTCAATAAAGTTGATACCAGCATCCATGGCAGTGTGGATCATGCGAATAGATTCTTCATGGTCGCTGTTACCCATTGTTCCGAACATCATCGTCCCAAGAGCGAATTCGCTAACCGACATGCCTGTTGCCCCGAGAATTCTGTATTTCATATATTAGCCCCCTTTTTGACCAGTTGGAATTTCTGTGATTGAAGATTCCATCTGCCTTCAACTTCAACTTAATTATGAGCCAGTTGAGGTACAGGACGGTAGCTAAATGACCGCAAATCATTGCCTAATCCTCTCAAATAGGTTTATGCCACTTCAAAAAGGGGGTATAATGGCAAAAAGAATAAGGAGGGAATATCATGCCGATTTCGTCCGCTCAGCAAGATTCCTTGGTTCCATATCAGACAGAATTGGCGCAGCTAATCGAAAATAATACAGACGGGGATGGGGTTCACCCTACATTGATTCCGTCTCTTTCTATGATACGTGACTCAGCTACGACATTGCCTTCCTTTTCCATCCATGAGCCGAGCATTTGTATCGTTGCCCAAGGAACCAAAGTAGTCATATTAGGGGATGAGTGCTACAAGTACGGTCCATCCACTTATTTAGTCGTGTCCTTAGTTTCACCTGTTTCCGCACAAGTAATTCAGGCGACGCTGGATGCTCCTTATTTATGCATCCAACTCAAATTTGATCCAAAAGATGTCCTTGGCTTGATGAACGTTTCGGATCAGCCGCTCCCTGCTAAGGGAGATTCACAGCGAGCCTTGTTTGTAGACAAAACGAGATCTCCCCTCTTGGATGCCGTTATCCGGTTGGTCCGGTTATTAGACAATCCAGAGGATGTATCAGTACTGTCCCCGCTGATTATACGAGAAATTTTATATCGGGTCTTAAAAGGGGGACAGGGAAATGCGCTTAAACAAATCGCCATGAGTGGCAGTAACTCAAACCGAATTGCTAACGTTGTGCAACAGATTAAGCAAAATTACACCAAACCTTTGCGTATTGAAGAGCTCGCCTTGATCGCAAATATGGCTCCTTCCTCTCTGCATAGGCATTTCAAAAAGGTCACCACCATGAGCCCACTCCAATATCAGAAGCAATTACAACTGCAGGAAGCACGCCGCATTTTATTGTCAGAAACTGCGGACGCCGCAGACGTCGCCTATCAGGTCGGCTATGAAAGCCCCACCCAATTCAGTCGTGAGTACACTCGTCTATTTGGCCTTCCACCAATCAGCGATATCAAACGTCTGCGTGGAGAATAAGATTTTTATGATAGCAAGTGATAGAAGATTTTGTCTTATTTGTAATCCAACTTTTGTGCTTTAAAACA
Source organism: Paenibacillus anseongensis (assembly GCF_009757995.1). NCBI lineage: Bacteria > Bacillati > Bacillota > Bacilli > Caryophanales > Paenibacillaceae > Paenibacillus > Paenibacillus anseongensis. Next base: position 516,411 of record NZ_WSEM01000034.1, on the reverse strand, counting down.
CCGTTTAAAACTTAAATTTGTAACTTACTTTTATTAGGAAAGCCAGCAAACCTTTGGGTTTACTGGCTTCTTGCACTTCAAAGTTTATTTGTCATGTAACATATTGTTATGTGTTTTATGGAGTAAATTATTATTACCCTCTACATAAAGAAACTACCCTAATTAAATTGTTATTATTATTTGATGTCAGAAGAAAATAAAGTATTAAACCGTGACAATAAAGTATTAGACTAATACCAACCACGACCCAAAATCGGCCTAAGAACACTCAAAGTTCTTAGGCCGATGCTGTTTAAGAGCCATGCTTCCAAGCAATAACTTATACGCGCTGTCCATCTAGCACAGCCTGAAGACGGTCCAGATTCTGCTCGTTGGAGTCTGGGCAATATGATTTTACTTGCTCGAATATTTGCTCGTCTTTGAACTGTTGACGGAATACAACACGCGTCCGACCAGCGTTATCGGTAAATATCACCGTCAACCGGAACTCAGGAGCTCCTTGATGTTCCAGTACGATACGCTTCTCCGACTCGATCTCGATGAACTTGTTCTCGTTCGGATAATCCTTGCCGTCCGGTCCGTGAAAGGTAAAGCGCCAGAAGCCGCCTACTCGGAAGTCGAATTCTCGGAAGGTGCTCGTAAAGCCGTTAGGCCCCCACCACTGCGCCAGAAGCTCCGGTTCCGCCCAAGCCCGGTAAACCTCTTCCCTTGGGGAGTCGTACAACCGCGTATGGAAAAACTCCAATTCACCTGGAGCCAGATCGGCATCGTCCTCCGCCACAACGGATTCTCCACTCTGAGCAAGCGAATTGCCCAGCAGCTCTAGCAGCTCCCTCGACCCGTGTTCCCGATTCTCCACTGCATCGAGCCCATCGAAGAAGGTACCTTGCTCCGTGAAGGTCAGCTTCGTGCCGCCATCCGCGTCTGCAAGCTCAATCGTAGTAATGGAAACCGAGAATCGCACGCCGTTAAAGTCCATCACGTACGTATAAACAATCCGCTCGAGCGGAACGATCTCCTGGTAAGTCGCGTCGAACGTGAACAATCCGCCGTCCGGCGCTTCGCCGCTGCTGAATTCCCGTCCGCCTACCCGGAATTCGAACACTTCCGGCTTCGTGAACCAGCGTGCTTTGGCTTCGGCGTCAGCCATTGCTTCGTACACCTGCTCCCTGGATGCCGGATACGATTTTTCAATTACGAATGTTCCATGGTTTACAAATTTTTCTCTCATGATCTTAAACCTCCTAGTTTTCTTCTTTTTTATTGTTTGTTTTCTCATCCCCGCCCGCTAAGAACATCCCCAGCAGGCCAAAACGTTGCTCCCAACTTTGTTGACGATTCAGGATCGGCTTCTCGTAGTCGTTCTTCATCGCTTGTAGCAACGTGGTGAAATCGTCTACCGTTACCTGCTTCTTTCCTTTCATCAGCTTAGACACGTGCCTCAGTTGATCCAATAGCTTCTGCTGCCGCCGAATTTGCTCTTGTACTCGCTCGATTTGCAGGCCTACGACCTCGAGCGGGTCAATTCCGCGGCCTGTCAGCGCCACCTTCACTTCGTCGAGCGTCAGGCCCAACTCCTTCAGCGATACAATTTGATAGAGTCGCGACAAATCATCGTCGTCGTAGAGCCGGTGTCCCGATTCCGTGGCAGCCGACGGCGAGAGCAGCCCAATTTGGTCGTAGAAGCGCAACGTGCGCACCGTTAGCCCCGTTAGCTTGGCCAGATCCCCGACCTTCCAATATCGTTTCATTGATCATCTCCAATCTATGTCGCTAGCTCGATTGCCGGTATCCTCATTATAAAACCTTACGTCACGTAAGGTGCAAGCTATTTGTTCAATCTTTTTTTCAAACTAAAAAGAACCTTACAAAAGTAACTAACATTCAAAAGTTCCGCAAACGATAACGATGTTTCAATGACAGCGGCAGTCTATGACTTTATTTTCCCGTTCCTAGCTACTGTCGTTTGCATTATAGGGGTCAGTCTAAAACTTATTTTTCAAAAGCTGACGATTTTTCAACTCAATAACCGCGCTTAATCAACAACTCCAGTCTAATACTTTATTTTCTTCAAAGATTTGAAACTGTTAAGGAATGTATAAACCTAGTGTCATTAAATCATAAGTTATATATGACTCAGAGTGTGTTTAAAAGCCTTGTCAAATAGAGGCCTATAGAAGAACTTATTTAATTTTCTAAGTTGACTAACTTATTTATCGAAAGAAGATGCTCATCTCGGTTATTGGAATGAGCATTTTCTTGTTCTTAATCTATTGACATCATTTTGTAATCGATTGTTTTAGTTTTTGCAAAAGTGGTGAGTTCACAAGGCTAGTGGGACATTACTTTGTTTCTGAGAAGAGTATTTCAGCTCCATGTAAATAAATGTATTTTTAAGTTAAATGGCTTACGATTCATGGTTGACAGCCATAAAGTAAAGAGTTATATTATAGACAAATCTAATCGTCGATATACATTGTCGACTTTAGGTAATTGAATTCATGAAATTCATTAGTGTCCTTAGAGTAGAGCGTTTATCGTAAGAAAGAAACGGTGAATCGCTGAATTTAATAACCGTATAAAGGAAAGAACAATCCACGCGAGAAGGGGCATCGAAGAAATGAAGGAAACAATTGTAACGAGAAAAGCTCTATTATCGGCGCCTAAGAGTGATTCTTGGCGTGCTACTGAACTTCTCACTTAATCCTTAATGGACGGTGAGGCGAATTATTGAAGGAGGCACGACCAGAGTTTCATGAATGAGATTAAGCGGCTACTTGCCGATCGTGAATTATATATGTTGGAGGTGCAGGTATGGTAGTTGGAGACGCATCATTGGAAATTGATCTATTGGTGATCGGAGCAGGACCAGGCGGGTATGTGGCTGCAATAAGGGCTGCACAGCTTGGACAAAATGTTTTAATTGTTGAAAAAAACGAGTTTGGTGGGGTGTGTTTAAATCAAGGATGTATTCCATCTAAAACTCTCATTTCAGCAGCACATCAGTACGAAACAATGAATCGTAGTGCTAATATTGGCATTTCAGCATCTGATGTGACAATTGATTTTGTCAAAATTCAAGAGTGGAAGTCATCCGTCGTGAAGAAATTAACAAGCGGCGTAGGAGGGTTGCTTAAAGGAAATAAAATTCTAACTTTTCAAGGTGAAGCTATGTTTATTAATGAACAGGAAGCGCGTCTATTTAATGAGAATGAATCGTTGCGCTATCGCTTTAAACATTGCATCGTTGCGACTGGCTCTCGTCCGATCGAGCTTGAAGCTTTTCCGTTTGGTGGACGAATCCTTTCTTCTACTGAAGCTCTTTCTCTTGAAGCTATTCCACAAAGTCTTATTGTGGTTGGAGGGGGGTACATCGGTATCGAATTAGGTCAGATGTATGCAAAATTCGGTACGAAAGTAACGATCCTAGCAAGAACACCCGCCATCCTACCCGGATTTGAGAAAGATGTTACTAAGCTGGTTCAACGTAAATTAGAAAAGGAAAAAGTCGAGGTTTATACGGAGACCCAAGCACAATCTGTTGAGACAACAGATCACAATGTAACCGTTACGTATGAAGTGAAAGGTGAAAAAAAGAAGGTAACTGCCGATTATGTACTTGTTACCGTAGGGAGGCGTCCCAACACCGATGGAGATTTAGGGTTGGATTTAATTGGAGTCAAATTATCTGAACGCGGTTTAATTGAAATTGATGGACAATGCCGCACAAATATTCCTTCCATTTTTGCAATCGGTGATGTTGTTGCTGGTCCAGCATTAGCGCATAAAGCAAGCTATGAAGCAAAGGTCGCTGCTGAAGCAATTGCTGGTCAAAGTAGTCAAATTGATTATAAAGTAATACCTGCTATTGTCTATTCGGACCCGGAAATTGCCAGTGTTGGTTTGAGTGAAGTAGAAGCTAAAGAAAAAGGCTATATAGTGAAAATAGGAAAATTCCCATACTCGGCCAATGGCAGGGCGCTTTCACTTCAGAGCACGGAGGGGTTCGTGAAGCTTGTAGCTGATGAGAAAACAGGTCTAGTGCTTGGTGCGCAAATCGTTGGAGAGGAGGCTTCCAATCTTGTGGCTGAGCTCGGTTTAGCCATCGAGATGGGGGCAACCTTAGAAGACATTGCTTTAACCATACATGCTCATCCTACATTAGGCGAAATGGTGGGAGAAGTAGCTGAGACAGCATTGGGCCATGGAATTCATCAGATGTAGGGAGTTCAGTTATAAAGTCTAACGAACGGATAAACTTTGATGCCAGTACTCAAAAACGTGCTTACTGCTATTTGAACCATTAATTCCAGAAGTATATGTGTCATTCTTAATTATAATCAATATCATGTAATTTACCTAAAGGAGAGATCAATCATGTCAACCGTTTTATACGTAACCGCACACCCACTAGACAAGAGAACATCCTATAGTTTATCCGTAGGCAATGAGTTTATCCAAACCTACCGCGAATTAAACCCTAATGATGAAGTTATACATCTAGATCTATATAAAATGAATATCCCACAACTAGATGCTGAAGTGTTAAGTGGATGGAGCCAATTGAGAAACGGCAGTTCTTTTGAACAATTAAGTTCGGGTTCTCAAACAAAAGTGGCACGCTTGAGTGAACTAATTGATCAATTTCTAACTGCTGATAAAATCGTCGTCGTCAATCCGGTTTGGAATTTCTTATTCCCACCTGTATTGAAAGCTTATATTGACGCTATTTGTGTAGCTGGAAAAACATTTAGTTATACGCCAAATGGTATTATTGGTTTAGCATCTGACAAAAAACTGCTTCATATTCAGGCCTCTGGCAGCGTGCTTTCTCAGGGACCAGCAGCAAGCTTCGAATTCAGTCACCGATACTTAACAGCTATATGCAAATTCATAGGAATACCTTCAATAGAAGTTATTTATATTGAGGGTACGGGAGCTGAACCAGATAAAGCACCAACTATTAAAGAAAAAGCCATTCAACGAGCCCTTGAACTAGCCAGAAGTTTCTAAAGCAAATGGGCAAACTTTAAAATGAAGTAAAAATAAACTGGAATCGGTGGGAGACTATGATTCAAATATTTTCAGAATTAACCCGGCACCATTTAGATTTATATAGTGCTTCGATTCCAATTAATATTCAGAATTGTAGCTAAACTAAAACTTTTAATAACAAAAAACACAGCGCGTTTTAATCCCAGCTAGATGTTTAACTAAATTATTGTAATCTCTACACTGTGCAGAAGTGAGCTATAAAAAAAATCAAAGGTGAAAATTGAACAAGAAAAAATCGATATTTTATTTTATCTTAGCATTATTTTTATTCGGCGGAGCCATCTGTCTATTCAAGAGTATCTTCAGGACTTTATTCTTTCTAATATTTATAGGTTTTCTATTAACAATCAAGATCTCAGATGAAAAAAGAAGTTTCGGGAAACAAATGTTTAGTGCGTGTTTAGGTCTTTTTTTGGGGATGGCTCCCTGTTTTGGTCATTTTGCTTATTAAAATATTCTTAATCTACTTGTACTCCTCGTTAATCTAATGGCGAACGATAGAACAACGACACCAGGCTGCCTATATAAATGGCAGTCTTTAACGTAAACATTGATTATGGTTGGAATTCCATAAAATATTGGAATTTATTGGAGAAACTCATCCGAAATTGGTTATTATCTAAATTAGGGGGAATACCAATGAAGAAGTCATTGGTCATTGTTTTTTTTTTTTT